>JBEKCK010000001.1:0-124858 GCA_050014915.1 Acidimicrobiales bacterium
GTTCCCAGTAGCGCGCCAGCGACCCCCAGGGGGTACCGCGAAGCGTATCGAGACATTTGAGAAGAGGATTTTGTGAAGCGTACCTATCAGCCCAACCAGCGCAAAAGGGCTAAAACGCACGGATTTCGTGCGCGCATGCGAACCCGCGCCGGACGTGCCGTCCTGAAAGCCCGCCGCAACAAGGGCCGTCATCAGCTGACGGTCTAGGCGCAACGTGCCCGATCGGGTTCGAACCCGACGGCAGTTCGCCTTGTTCGCCTCACCGACAGGACGGGGACAGAGTGGCTCACTTCGAATTAGTTACGTCGCCGGGTCCCCTGACGCCGAGTCGGTCGCCGTGGCCTACGCGATCGGGCGAAAGGTCGGCAACGCAGTCGTTCGCAATCGGATCCGGCGGCGCCTGCGAGCGCTCATCGACGGACTCGACCCCCAACCCGTACCTGGTAAATACCTGATCAGGTGTGGTAATGAGACAGGAAAACTCTCGTATGAAGAACTCCAGCACCACCTTATCGAATCACTTAGACGGGCCGGCGCGCGCTGAAATCTCGCCACTGGCTCGCATGTTCGCCGGTGCGATCAGGACTTATCAAAGTCTGACGGCGGGCCGAGTCTCGGCCTGTCGCTTCTACCCGTCGTGTTCGAGCTACGCCGAGGAGGCGGTCGAGGTCCACGGCGCGTGGCGCGGCGGTGCTCTGGCGCTTCGACGAATCGCGCGCTGTCGCCCCTTCGGTCCCCACGGCGTTGACTTGGTCCCCCACCCTTCCCGAACGAGGAGTAATTCGCGATGAAGTCCTTCGCCCACGACGTCGGTTCGATCTTTCAACCGATTTACGACCTCTTGGGGCGTATCCTCGCCTTCTTCTACGGCATCATCCCGAACTACGCCGTCGCGATCGCCCTTTTGACGGTCGTGATCATGGCGGTTTTGACACCGTTCACGATCAAGAGCACCAAGTCCATGGCGGCGATGCAGAAACTCCAGCCGGAGTTGAAGAAGCTCCAGCAGAAGTACAAGGGACCGGAAAACCGTGCGCTCCTGAACGAAGAGATGATGCGCCTCTACAAGGAGGAGGGTGTCAACCCCCTAGGCGGATGCCTGCCGATGCTGCTCCAGACGCCCTTCCTCATCATGCTTTACGGCGTCATCAAGGGCCTCGCCAACCAGGTGATGAGTCACGGGAAGCTGGTGTCGCACCCGCGCTATATCCCCACTTCGTCAGCGATGTACCACAACCTCGTGAAGTCGGGTGGTCAGATCAAGGCCTTCGGCATGGACCTCAACCTGAAGCTCTTCAGCGTTCACAGTTCGTTCCTGGCCCAGATTCCGTTCCTGGTCTTCGTGTTGGCGGCGGTCGGGTTGCAGTACTTCCAGATGGCGCAGATCAACAACAGAAGCCGCAAAACCGGTCAGGCCATGCCGGCCCAGCAGCAGATGATGCAACGGTTCCTGCCGCTCATTTTCGCATACTTCTACATGGTCATCCCTGCCGCTGTGGTGTTGTATATGATTATTTCAACATCTATTCGTATATTAACTCAGTACCTGATGTTCCGGACGGGCCTCTCGGATCCCACGAAGAACGGCGTCAAGGCATCCACGCATCGTGCGGAGATCGAAGAGGAGCACAAGGACGGGGCGAATCGACCGCACGTGGAAGAGATCCCGGGCGCGCAACCGTCGAACGGCACCAAGCCAAAGCCTCAACTGCCGAAACAGGATCCCAGTAAGCCTCAACCACAAAAGCGGCCCGCCAACAAACCCTCAACCCCCAAGCCGCAAGCACAGTCTCGCTCTAAAGCGAAGCGTAAAAGAAAGGCGCGTTAACCCATGGACTGGGTAGAAACCACAGGAAAATCAATCGAAGAGGCGACCGACCGAGCCCTCGCCCACTTGGGCGTTCACCGCGATGACGCGGAAGTCGAAGTCATAGAAGAGCCCAAGGCCGGACTGTTCGGACGAGTTCGCGGCGAGGCGCGTGTACGAGCTCGGGTTCGTCCCAGCGGACCTCGACCGAAGCGTTCACGTCGCTCCGGCGGACGCGAGGAGCGTCCGCGCTCAGGCCCCCCACGCACCGAACGGCCCCGGGCTCCAAAGGTCGAGGCCGAACCGCGACGAGAGCGCGAGAAGAGCGGCACTCGTCGTCAAAGCGAGGGCGCCGTCAAGACCGCCCCACGATCTACAAAGAGTCCATTAAAGGAGGACAATATGGCCGAAGGAATTTCGCTGGCCGAACAAGGATCGATAGCGAAGGAGTTCCTCGAGGGCCTGTTGGCGTCGATGAACATTCAAGCGGAGATCACGGTCAAGGAGCTCGATGAAGACACCGTCGAGCTTTCGGTCAACGCGAGTCCGCCGACGGAGCTGGGCGTCCTCGTTGGACCACGCGGCACGACCCTTCAAGCACTGCAAGAGGTGACGCGAACGGTGGTTCAGGCGAAGAGCCCGAGTCGAACGGATCGCATCCTTGTCGACGTGGCCCAATACCGCGAACGTCGGGTCGCGGCCCTGGGACGCTTCGCTCAGCAGGTGGCACTTGAAGTCATCGACACGGGCGAGGAACGTGCGCTCGAGCCAATGTCGGCAGCTGATCGCAAAGCGGTGCACGACGCACTATCCGAGAACCCGGATGTCGTCACGAGATCTGAAGGTGACGACCCTCGGCGTTTCGTAGTGGTGGCACCGGCGTAATTTGATGGTGAGTAGAGACTGGCTGCCCCGCGTCCTCGAGGAATCGAGGGCGCGGGGTTTTTTAGGCCCCAACGCGATCGAACCCCATTTCACCCACTCATTGGGCTTCGCACTCTGCTGGGAAGATCGCGAAGCGGGCGCGCCTGAAGCTTTTCTGGACCTGGGCAGTGGCGGAGGACTGCCGGGACTGTTCCTACTCGATCGCTGGCGGTGCCGAGCGGTGTTCACCGACTCGATGGTCAAGCGCGCCAGATTCCTTGAAGAAGCGCTGGAATCGGAGGGAGCACCGGACAACGGGACTGTCATCATGGCGAGAGTTGAGGTAATCGCGAGGATTCCAGCGTTAGTTGAGGCATTTGACCTAGTGACAGCACGCTCGTTCGGTCCGCCGGCCGTGACGGCGGAGTGCGGGGCACAGTTTATGAAAGTTGGGGGAGTGATGATCGTGTCTGAACCGCCCGATGATTCGGATGTAAAGCGGTGGAATCCATCAAAATTGGAGCTCTTGGGGCTAGTCGCTGAAGGTCGAGTACGTCGAGGCGCTGCGTTCCAGGTTCTCGTGAAGACCCACTCGACTCCGAGCGAGTACCCTAGGTCTATAGGGACGCCACGGAAGAGACCGCTGTTCTGATGTTTCACGTGAAACATCGCGAGCTGACGTACGCTGGTTCGACGACTGGTTTCTCCGGAAACACTTGTGCTGTACGTGTTTATGATTTGAGGATTGTTTCACGTGAAACAATTTGACGGATTCGGGTTCCAATGTTTCACGTGAAACATTGGTACTTGACGGAATACTGAAAAGCGAGTTGAATGGCAGGAGTTCGACGTCGTGTCGGGATTCCTTAAGTCGGGAAGAGGCTCATGGCGGATGCCAACACAATGAGGATTTTTGCTGTAGCCAACCAAAAGGGCGGCGTCGGCAAGACCACAACCACAACCTCATTGGGAGCGGCATTGGCCGAACGAGACAGGCGAGTCCTCATCGTGGACCTAGATCCCCAAGGAAATGCCACGACGGGATTGGGAGTTGACGGCCGACAGTTCGAACGCTCGGTGTACGACGTTCTCCTAAATGACGTGCCAATGGTCGACATCGTGGAACCCACGGGCTACAACAACCTGTTCGTCGCGCCGGCCACGCTGGATCTGGCCGGTGTGGAGCAGGAACTAACTTCGGTGATTTCGCGCGAACTTCGTCTGAAGAGGGCTTTGACATCGGTTGAAGGCGACTTTGACTATATTTTCATCGACTGTCCCCCTTCGCTAGGTCTCATAACCATCAATGCCTTCGCGGCGGCCACGGAGATCATGGTCCCCGTTCAGACCGAGTTCTACGCACTTGAGGGATTAACGCAGCTTCAACGAATTGTGGACCTCGTCCAGAAGAACCTCAACCCGACTTTGAGGATTTCGAAGGTGATACTCACCATGTACGACTCGCGGATCACGCTCTCCGGGGACGTCGCCAAGGAAGTAAAGCGGCACTTCGAAAATGAACTGTGCCGAACCGTAATTCCACGAACCGTCCGGTTGGCCGAGGCTCCGTCGTTCGGTCAGCCGATCACCGTATTCGACCCAACATCAAAAGGCGCACAGGCGTATCGCGCTCTAGCAGAGGAGATCATGAATGGCTAGGAAACCAGGTCTGGGCAAGGGACTCGGCGCCCTAATCCCCGAGAACGAAACGCCGAGCGCCGTCGCCCCAACCACCACCCAGTCTGAAGGTCCACTTCGACGCGTCCCCCTACAGTCGATCCGACCGAATCCCTACCAGCCTCGCAAGGCGATCAACGATGACAGTCTGGTGGCTCTCGCCTCATCGGTGAAAGAGCTTGGCGTCCTCCAGCCGATCATCGTGCGTCCGGTCGAGGGGGAGGAGGGTCAGTATGAGTTGATCGCTGGTGAGCGTCGCTGGCGCGCCGCCATCCTCGCTGAATTGGAATTCATGCCCGTGCTCGTTCAGATTGACGTCAATGATCGACTCTCCCTGGAGCAGGCCGTGGTCGAGAACCTCCACCGCGTCGACCTCCATCCGTTGGAAGAGGCGGCGGCCTACCAACAACTCATCGATGAGTTCGACCTCACCCACGAACAGGTGGCACAGCGCGTCGGCAAGAGTCGAGCAAATATTACGAACACGTTACGACTTTTGCAATTAGGTGAAGCTGCTCAATCTGCGCTCGCATCATCCCTGATCACAGCGGGCCACGCCCGATCGCTGCTGGCGATCACGGATTCCAACGCGCAGGCGACGATGGTCGCCAGGGTCATTAAGAACGAGATGTCCGTTCGCGCGACTGAAGAGGCCGTGAAAACCTTCCTCGAGCCCAAGGTCGTCGTGGATGCTGAGCCCACGGTTAAGCCCGGTCTGGGCGCGGCGCGTTTGCGGCCGGTGCCGGATGCGAGTGTCGCCGAACTCGAACATCTGCTGGAGGATTACTTGGATACCCGCGTCCACGTCGACCTAAAAGGGCGCAACGGCCGCATAATCATTGACTTCGCGGACCTCGACGACCTGGAACGGATCTACATCGCGATCTCGAACCCGAAATAACCTTAAACCCTAAATCTAAACCTCAAGTTGAAGTTATCCCCAACTTGTGGATGAAGTTGTGGGTTTCTCAGGTTTTGCTTTAAACAAAGGGTTTTGGCGGTCCAAATACCCAATTTCGAGGTCCGAATTCACCCTTGCCTGTGGATAACTTCCTCCAGGACAGTCGAAATGACCTCCGCTAGCTCGTTGAGGGTTTCAACATCGTCAATTCCGTGTTCGATGTGCAACGTGATCATCTTGGTCTCGCGCAATATCGGCAACGCCATTCCGGTCACCTCAACCCTCGGCAGGTCCGCCGCTTGAGAGAACGCAGACGCGATCTGACTCGCGAGTTGCTCACCACGGCGCGAGTGCGAACGGTAGCTCGCCCAATAGTGCAGGTGCACACCTTCAACGTGCTTGAGGGTTTGGAGGGAGATGACGAACGCTGCGGCGTTGGCGTTGGCGAAGCTCGCGACGGCTTCGGGAGTGTCGTCACCGAGGACCTCAACCTTCAAGACCCGCCCGCACGTTCGGGCCAGCAGGGGAGCGAGTGGACTGCGGCCGCAGATGACCAAGGGTCCGGTTGGCACGTCGTGAAAGTCGGCACGTTCACGCGCCTCGGTCACCAGGCTTCGCGCCGTGTGCGTCGACGTCATGCGCGTGAGTTCGACGAGCGTCGCTCGCGTGAGCTCGCCGCTCACGTCGAGCGCGCAGTTGCGCTGGAAGTCGTTCAGCGCCTCTTCGGTGAGAGCGCCGAATATGCCGTCGATGCGACCGGGGTTGAATCCGAACTGTGCGAGGCGCACCTGGAGTTCTGCGATGTCATCGCCGCGCAGATTGGGCGTCGTGAGGTACAACAGCCGATGTCCGAGTCGCCAACCGGCTTCGACCAAACGCTCCCACGTCGTGGCGTCGACCTGGCCCGTGATCGGAAGGCCGCGCGAGCGCTGAAAGGCCTCGACAAGGGCGACCGTGCCGTCACCGAAGTCCTCGACCTCGTTGTTGGTCGAGAGATGTCCGAGGGAAGCGAGGCGCTCGTGCAGTTCACGAACGCGGGGACCCGAGTCACCGAGTTGGAGCGAGTCGAAGTTCGACAGCGTGACTACAGGTTCGCGGTGATCTCTTGGAGCATGGCGCCCTTGGGCTTGGCACCTACGAGGCGGGCGACGACCTCGCCGTCCTTGAACAGCAACAGCGTCGGAATACTCATCACGGAGAACTTGGTCGCGGTCGCGACGTTGAGGTCGACGTCGAGCTTGCCGATCACGAAGTTGTCCGACTGTTCGGTCGCCAACTCCTCGAGAATCGGAGCGATCATCTTGCACGGACCACACCACTCGGCCCAGAAGTCGACCAGGATCGGCTTGTCCGACGCACCCACGACTTCGTCAAACGTGGCGTCGGTCAGGGTCGTGATCTGCTCGCTCATACACACCTCCAGAGGTGGCGCCTTCGTGCGCCAGAGAACCACTTTAGCGATTGAAACCGCGTTAGTGACCCTGCGCCTCAAGCCATCGCTCAGCGTCGATCGCGGCGACACAGCCCGATCCGGCCGACGTGACGGCCTGGCGATAGACGTGGTCCTGGACGTCACCGGCGGCGAAGAGGCCGTCGATGTTCGTGTACGAACCGAGTCCGGTGCGCACGTAGCCGTTCTCCTCGAGGTCGACCTGTCCCACGACCAGCGTCGTGTTCGGGATGTGTCCGATGGCGACGAAGACACCGGTGACGTCGAGCACACGGTCCTCGCCGGTCACGGTGTCGCGCACCGCGAGCCCCGAGACGCGATCGTCACCGAGGACTTCGGTCACCCTGGTGTTCCACGCGAAACGGATCTTCTCGTGCGCGAGAGCACGCTCCTGCATGATCTTGGACGCGCGCAGTACGTCGCGACGAACGACGACGGTGACACTGGAGGCGAAGCGCGTCAGGAAGAGTGCCTCTTCCATCGCGGAGTCGCCGCCTCCGACGACGGCGATGTCCTGACCGCGGAAGAAGAATCCATCACACGTCGCGCACGTCGAGAGACCGTGGCTGAGCAGACGTTCTTCACCGGGGACTTCCATCATCATCGAGCGTGCGCCGGTCGCAAGGATCACCGTGTCCGCGGTGATACTCGGTTCGTCATCGTCGGTGAGCCACGCGCGAAAGGGACGGGTCATGGTGTCAAGCACTTGCACTTTGTTGACCCGCAGGTCGGCGCCGAAGCGCAGCGCCTGCGCGCGCATGTTGGCCATGAGTTCGGGGCCGGTCACCGCTTCGGGGAAGCCGGGATAGTTCTCGACGTCGGTCGTGAGCATCAACTGTCCGCCGGGCTGATCGGAGTTCGAGGACGGTTCACCCTCGATCACGATGGGATTCAGTTGGGCGCGCGCGGTGTAGATGGCGGCCGTGAGTCCAGCGGGTCCCGAGCCGACGATCAAGACACGAGTGTGTTCGGGCATTACTTCCTCAGGTTGAGCGGGCGACGCTTGCGCCAAATGATGAGTCCCGCGAGAAGCGAGATCGCGCCGACCGAGACGTAGCTGAGGTACTCGCGTCCGGCGAAGCAGTACACGTCGATGAAGCGGATGAGTCCGATGAGCAGCGCGCCGATGAGAAAGATCGCCGCGAAGAAGATGATCAGTCCGAAGGCGAGGGCGCGGCCGGCCAAGAGGATCGGGCGCAGCACCTTGTCGTGCACGACGTCGAGCACGTGGTCGAACTGAAAGAGCGCCTTGTCGACGAAGTCGCCGTCGCTGGGTTTCTTCGCTTCGTTCACGCGAACAACCTACCGGTAGAGGGCGCTACTCGGCTTCGATCCAGCAGATGCCGATGATCCCCGGGCCACCGTGCGTGCCCACGACCGGACCCATGTCGGTGACGATGATCGGGTTCTCGGTCGCGATGTCGGCCACCAGAGCCTCCAACGCGGGGACCTCGCTCGAGGCTCCGTGCACGAGCGCCAGGCGTTTCAAGGGCGCGTGGGACTTGGCGACTTCGGCGATCGCCACCAACGCCTTGGAACGGGTGCGTTGACGACCCGCCTCGGCGACGACGCCGTCCTTGAGCTCGAGGAGTGGTTTGATGGAGAGCACCTGTCCGAGCAGTGCACGCGCGCCCCCGACGCGACCGCCCTTGATGAGGTGATCGAGGGTGTCGAGCATCGCCACGACGCCTACCTTGGCGACCAGTGACTCGGCGTGTGCGACCAGTTGGTCGAGGTCGGCGCCGGTCGCGGCCAGTTCGGCCACGTCGATCACGAGTAGTCCCTCGGCCATCGACACGGCCTTCGTGTCGATGACTCTCACCGGGAAGGCATCCGAGAACTCCTGGGCCCCTAAAACGGCTGACTGATGCGTGGTCGAGAGCAACGCCGAGAGGGTGAGCACGATGACGCCGTCACAGCCGTCGGCCTGCGCCCGTTCGTACGCGGTGTGGAACGCACCGTGTGACGGCGCCGCCGTCTCGGGCAGCGTCTTGCTCGCCTTGCACTTGGCCCAGAACTCCTCGGGGGAGAGGTCGACGCGATCGGTGAACTCCTCGTCGCCGAATCGGATGCTGAGCGAGACGATGTCGATGTCGAGGCGACGCGCGATCTCGTCGGGAATGTCACACGCACTGTCGGTTACGACACGAATCCGAGCCATGGCCCCCCTTTGAACTAGTTCAGCCTTGCATCTTTCGCCCCGACGCGCGTGACGCGGTGCTGGAGGAGAACGACGACCAGTGCGTACGCGCCGAGGCCGGCCAGGAAGGCGAAGGAGAAGCGTGCCACCAATCCGGCGCCGCGGTTCCACGTCGGTGCGGCGTACACCAGGGCCATCACCAGCGCCGAGACGAGTGACGCGCCGAGACTCCGGCGCACGTGGCGTGACCATATGACCGAGGCGATCGAGACGCGGTGACGCGCGAGGGCGGCGAGGGCCACGACGGCCGCGGCGCTGTACGCGATCGAGACGCTCGCGGTCAGTCCGGCCAACGAGTGTCGACCGATGGCGACGCACAACACGACGGTGAGTGCGTTCTGCAACGCGTAGAGGTAGAAGACCTCGCGCGCGCGCTGCATCGACTGCAGACCGCGCACGCACAGCTGGAAGACCGTGAAGCCGGGCAGTCCGGCGGCGAGCACGGCGAGTACGGTGCCCACGTCCCAGTTGTGTGTCGCGTTCACGTGCTTGAGCAGAATCGCCACGATCGGTTGAGCCAGCACCAAGAGCACGAGCGTGCACGGGATGATGATGACCAGTGACTGTCGCAGTCCGAAGCGCAGTCGCTCGCTCAGTCCCTCGAAGTTCGCCGCGGTGGACAATCCGGCGAGTTGCGGCGTCAATACGCCCATCACCGAGACGACCACGACGGCGTAGGGCATCTGCATGAACGACCAACCGTAGGTGTAGGCGCTGACCGGCCCGTCGCCGCCGATGCCGAAGGCGAAGGCCAGCACCACGAACAGTGAGAGCTGATTGAGCAAGACGACGAGCAATGTCCAGCTGCCGAGGCGGCTCACGGCACGCAGCGCCGGGTCCTTCAGGTTGAAACGGAACGAGAGTCGCCAGAGGTCGCTGCGCAAGAGCGACGGAATCAGACAGAGGAACTGCACCGCGACGCCGGCCGTTGTGCCGAGACCCAGCCACATGAGATCGTGCGAGCCACCCAGGGTCGCGAGCATCGGTGTCGGATCGACGAGGTGGAACCAGATCAACACGCCGATGCAGACGACGTTGTTGGCGAGCGGGACCCACGCCGCCACGCCGAAGCGATGACGGATGTTGAGCAGCGATGTTGCGATACCGATGACGCCGTAGAAGAAGATCTGCGGGACGAACCAGCGCAGCAGATCGGTGGCGACGGCGCGCTGTTGATTCAACACGGTGATCGATTCCGTGGTCGTCGAGTGTCGAAACGCCGTGAAGCCGTCGATGATCCACGGGGCGCAGAACCACGCGATCACCGACGCGGAAGTGAGGACGACGACGGCGCCGGTCACCACGCTCGAGATCGACCGCCACGCGCGACGCTCTCCGTCCAGGGCGAGACGTTCGACGAAGACCGGTATGAACGTGGCGCCCGCGACACCGCCGAGGACGAGGTCGAAGAGCATGTTCGGCACCGTGTTGGCGAGGTTGAAGGAGTCGGCGATCGGCGTGAATCCGAGTACCCACGCGAGCACCAGTACGCGAAACAGTCCCGTGAGGCGCGAGACCATCGTGCCGCTCGCCATGGAGGCGACGCGCGAGGAGTGCGTCGACGTCGAACTCATCGGGCGTGACGGCCCTTGGGACGTTTGCGATACGTGCGCAGCCACCAGTACGCGAGCACCAGCAGCGACGCGATCGTCAAGAAGTACCCGACGATCGAGGTGCCCGCGATGCGCACCTGTATGGCGGCGCGCGCGAGCACCAGACGGTTGTTGGGCGTGGTGACGATGACCTGCAGGGTCAGACTGCTGCCCGTGTGGTTCGAGGTCGCCACGCGCACCGACTTCGTCGGCGCGTTCAACGACACGGGGACGTCGTCGCCCCTGGGGAACGTGAGCTGGTCGGTGAGGAGATGGACCGTGGCCATCACGGTGTAGGGAGCGTGATTCGTCAAGGTGATGGGTATCGAACCGGAGCCGGCCAACGTGATCGTGCTCGGATCGACCGAGAAGTTGCTGAGTTGGCCCTTGAGAGCCGCGGCCGCGGCGTTGATGGCGTCCTGACGTACGTTCGGCGGACCGGTGATCTCGGACGCCTCCATCGCGACCTCCAAGTCGGTGCCGATGGTGGTGGAACGCAGCGCCGGTGCGTAGGAGTTCACGCCGACGACGAGGTCACTGAGTGACGTGACGTTGTGCGTCGACCACCTCGTGTCCACGAGTGGATTGAGCAGGGACCGGGTCGCCGGCGCCCCGTTCGTGGCGACGAGTGAGGCGTCGAAGGAGGGCGCGAAGGTCGCGAGCGTGATGAAGGGATTACTCGCGAAACCGTTGAGGACGTCCTTCAAATACGCGACGGGACTCTTCGAGATCGGCACGACGATGACGACGGTGCGCGGGGCCGGCGCGTCGGGTGCTTCGAAGTGCAAGAACGCCAACGTGCCCAACGTGAGCGCCGCTCGACGACCCGTACTGATAGAGGTGTCGGCGAAGAGCGTCGAGAGCGGACCGTCGGTGCTCAGCGCGGTGAGGCCGCCGGCGCCGTCGATGTGGAACGGCGCCCCCCAGTTGAGGGTCGACGACGGTGGGACCGTCAGGTCAGCCTCGGGCAGCACCACGTCGCGGACTCCGGCGCGCCTCAGGGCTCGAAGGCTTTGCAGCGAGGGTGTGCCGTTGAGGAGGATCGGAGCGTCGACGTCGCGGTCGGTCAGGCCCTTGAAGAGCGCGGCCGACAGCGCGAGTTGGTGACGGACCTCGTCGCCGAAGCCGTGCACGGCGAGACCGCCGAAATCGATATTCGCCGGCGGTGCGCTGATCGCCTCGTGCAGTGGACTCACGGACTCGAGTCGAAGCGCGGTGTGAAAGAGCGTCTCTTGCGAACCCGAGTGCGTCACGGTATCGAGCGTGCGGTAGTCGGCCGACAGCGTGATCGCCGATGAGGGGTGGTGGACGAGAAGGTGTAGCACGGCGATCGAGCGTTTCGCGCGCGTCCACGAGCTCGGGTCCATCGTCTCGACGAGGTCAACACGAAGCTGTTGGTCGACCTCCGTGGACTGAACCGCGAGCAGCGACCACTGCGTCGACGTCGCGCCGTCGGTCGTCACCTCGATGCGGATCGGGTAGACCCCATCGCAGCGTTGCGCCGGGCACGGGAAGTGCAGGCGCGGCGCCGGCGCGCAACTGCGATGCGGAGAGATCAGTCGCCTCGAATAGAGATTGACCGAGAACTTGAAGGTGCCGCGGATCTCGCATTTGAGCGTAAAAGTGCTGGTCGTACCCAGTGCCTTTAGCGTCGTGCCGGTCCCGGCGACGATCGGGGCAAGCTGACTGCGGTCGATGACGCGTGGATAGATCGTCACGCGCGCTCGAGACGCCTGTCCCTTGGGCGAGGTCTTGATCGTGAGGTGGAAGTGCGCGGTGCCCTTGGCCGAGACGGTCGCCACGGGGTCCTGGTGCACGATCGTGAAGGAGGGCGTCGCGCCTGCTCGCGCGGCCGTGGGCCACGCCATCGTTGCGAGGCAGAGGAGTACGACGCTGAGTGCCCGCCACCAGGGTGAAAATCGGTGGAACATTCGTTCACACGCTACCTCCGTGCGGATGTGAACTCAGGCCGAACTACCCTCGTTCGCAGTGACTTCCTTCGATCAAGTCCACGACCGACTCAGTGATCTGGCACATTTGTCGAGTCCCGTGGCCCGCGCGTTCGCCGACGCGGGCTTCTCCCTCTACGCCGTCGGGGGCTCGGTGCGCGACGCCGTCCTCGGCGAGGAGCGCGGCGACGACTTCGAGATCGACTTCACCACGAACGCCCGCCCAGACGACATCGTCAAGCTATTGGAGCCGCTGTGCTCGTCGTTGTGGGAACAGGGACGGGCCTTCGGCACGATCGGTGGGATCCTTCGCGGCAGCGACGTGAAGGTGGAGGTCACGACGTTCCGGTCCGAGGCGTACGTCGACCATTCGCGCAAGCCCTCTGTCGAATGGGGCGACTCGCTCGAGGCCGATCTCAGCCGACGAGATTTCACAATCAACGCGCTCGCCCTCGACGTCGTCGCCCTCGACGCCGCGACACCGGACGTGCAGACCCTCTTCGACTTCTACGACGGCTTCAGTGACCTGCACGATCGAGCACTGCGCACGCCGATCGATCCTGAGATCCTCTTCAGTGACGATCCCTTGCGGATGTTGCGCGCCGCACGATTCGCCGCACGATTCTCACTGACCATCGATCCGGCAATCGAGGCGGCGACGATCAAGATGGCCGATCGACTGACCAAGGTGTCGGCCGAGCGAATACGGGGCGAACTGGACCTCTTGATGGTGAGTCCGGCGCCGTCGGTCGGACTCGACTTCATCGTGCGGACCGGTCTCGCCGAGTACTTCTTGCCGGAGCTGCCGAAACTGCAGCTCGAGCAGGACCCGATCCATCGTCATAAAGACGTCCTCACCCACACGTGGGCGGTCGTCGACAAGACGTCGCCCGAACTGGTGCTGCGTCTGGCCGCTCTGTTCCATGACATCGGCAAACCGGCGACGCGAGCGATATCGGACGAGGGCGTGACGTTCCGGTTCCACGAGGTCGTGGGCGCCAAGATGACGAACAAGCGTATGACGGCCCTGCGCTACCCCCAGGAGATGATCGACGACGTCAGCGCGCTCGTCGAACTGCACCTGCGTTTCCACACTTACAAACTCGGGTGGTCCGACAAGGCCGTGCGACGCTACGTCCGCGACGCCGGCCCGTTACTTGAGGAGTTGAACGAACTGACGAGGTGCGACTGCACGACGCGCAACGCGCGCAAAGCCGCGGACCTCGCCGAGCGGATGGACGAGCTGGAGCTTCGTATCGCTGACTTGCGCGAACGCGAGGATCTCGAGCGGCTCCGTCCGGCGCTCGACGGCGTGGCCGTGATGGAGCTGTTGGACATCGCGCCCGGCCCGGCGGTTGGACGCGCGCTGGAGTTCCTCATGGAGATTCGCCTCGACGAGGGGGAGATCACGCCGCAAGAAGCGGCGGTTCGCCTACGCGAATGGTGGGCTGAACAGGCGTAATACGAGTTCTGTTTGCCGCTGGGTTATGTTCAACGAGTCCTGAGTCGAACTGTGGTCGAAGACTACGGCCACACCGGGTTCTCGGCGCCCTCGGCGAAGGACTCGACCATGTCGTGCGCCGTGTCGTCGTGGAACTGGATGGGCGGTGACTTCATGAAGTAGGCCGACGGTCCGATGATCGGGCCACCGATGCCGCGGTCCAGGGCGACCTTCGCGCAACGCACGGCGTCGATGATGACGCCGGCCGAGTTGGGCGAGTCCCAGACCTCGAGCTTGAGCTCCACGTTGAGGGGCACGTCACCGAAGTTGCGACCCTCCATGCGGATGTAGGCCCACTTGCGGTCGTGCAGCCACGGGACGTGGTCGCTCGGTCCGATGTGCACGTCGTCGGGGTCCATGTTGGAGATCTCGAGTTGCGAGGTGACGGCCTGGGTCTTGGAGACCTTCTTAGATTCGAGACGTTCGCGCTCGAGCATGTTCTTGAAGTCCATGTTGCCACCGACATTGAGCTGGTAGGTGCGGTCCAGGGTCAGGCCGCGGTCCTCGAACAGGCGCGCGAGTACGCGGTGCACGATCGTCGCACCGAGCTGGCTCTTGATGTCGTCGCCGATGATCGGCACCTTGGCGTCCGCGAACTTCTTGGCCCACTCCGGGTCCGAGGCGATGAAGACCGGGATGGCGTTGACGAAGGCGACGCCCGCGTCGAGCGCGCACTGCGCGTAGTAGCGCTGCGCGTCCTCCGAGCCGACCGGCAGGTACGACACGAAGACCTGGGCGCGCGAGTCGCGAAGGACCTGCGTCACGTCGACCGGTTCGACGGGTGACTCCTCGATCATGGCGCGGTAGTACTTGTTGAGTCCGTCCATGGTCGGTCCACGCTGGACCGTGACACCCAAGGAGGGGACGTCGGCGAACTTGATCGTGTTGTTCTGGCCTCCGTCGATGGCCTTGCCGAGGTCGCTGCCGACCTTGGAGGCGTCGACGTCGAAGGCGGCGACGAACTCGAGGTCACTGACGTGATAGCCCCCGAGCACGACGTGCATCAGACCGGGTACGTCGTCGGCCGGATTGGCGTCGCGGTAGTACGTGACGCCCTGGATAAGTGAACTGGCGCAGTTGCCGACGCCCGCGATGGCCACGCGAATCTTCTCCATGGCTCCCCTTTCTTACTTCGCGTCGTGCGCGAAGGACTCTTGATTACTTCGTTCGGTGGACAACATTCCGTCAATCCACGCGAGGTCCAACTCGACGCCCTGTGCCGCGTGCTCCATCACACCGCGTGCGTAGGGGTCGAGCTGTTCGTTGTTCGCGCCGGCTCGGACTTCAGCCAGGCGGGCGATGAGGTCACCACGGCGACGCTCGAGCAACCCGACCCGCGCGTTCGGGGTCAGGTACTTGGCGAGGGCCATGCGCAACGAGAAGTTCTTGCCGTCATCCAGCGTCGCCGGGTCGGCCAGCATCGAGGCGAAGTCGCGTCGACCGCGCTCGGTGATCCGATAGACCTTGCGACCGCGGCGCCCGATGCCCGAGGTCGTGCGCAGTGAGCGCAACGACGCACGCTCACCCGACAACGATCCGGTAGAGAGTGCACTCAGTCGAGCGTCACTCGAGGTGACCGCTTCGACGCAGCCCTGGCGCTCCAAGCGCGCGAGGGCGGGGTAGATCGAACCGAAGGAAACGTTCGCCCACACACCGAGTCGGTCTCGCAGTTGTGTGCGGATCTCGTAGCCGTGGTGGTCACGGTCCATGAGGAGACCCAGGATGGCAATGTCTAACACGCGAAACATAGTATCACTTCGATATATCGAACGTGCAGTGGTGTCATTTACCAATGATTGCACGGTGACTAAGGTCACCTCTAATGGATAAGCGATTCCGCACGAGTACCGCGAACGGAGCGGTGGTCGAGTTCGGACTCGTGCGTCACGCCCTCTTGGCCAAGGTCGCCGCGGGCCTCATCCGCTACGAGGACGTCTGCGACGCGCACCCCGAACTCCTTCGCGCGGCGAAGAACCTCGGACGAAAGACCGGCGAGACCTGTCCGGTCTGCAGCGACGTCGAGCTCGTCGAGGTCACCTACGTCTTCGGCGCGCGACTTCCCTCGGGCGGCACGTGTCCCAGCTCGCGCGCTGAGCTGTTGAAGCTCGAGCGTCGCGAAGAGCCGGTGCAGTGTTACGCCGTCGAGGTCTGCGTCGGATGTTCGTTCCACCACCTCGTGCGAAAGTGGTCGGCCGGTGGGCGCCCGGCGCGTCGCGCCAACGCGGTGCTGCGCCAAGAGGTGGGTGAGTGACCCTGAGCGCCCCGGCCATCCGGGCTCGAAAACGTCGAAACGGCGCGATTCCCCTGGTCATGGTGACCGCCTACGACGAGCCGGGGTCGCGATTGGCCTCGGCGGCCGGCGTCGACCTGATCCTCGTGGGCGACTCGATGGCCAACGTCGTGCTGGGCCAGGAGAACACCCTGCACATCACGATCGACGAGATGTGTCATCACGTGCGCGCCGTCGCCGCGGCCGAGCCCGAGGCCCACGTCGTCGCGGACATGCCGTGGTTGAGTTACCACGTCGACCTCGGTGAGAGCGTCCGCAACGCCGCCAAGCTCATTCGCGCCGGCGCCGACAGCGTCAAGCTCGAGGGTGGTCGGGTGCGCCAGGCCGTGGTGCGCGCGTTGCTGGACGCGCAGATCCCGGTGATGGGTCACCTGGGCCTCACACCGCAGAGCGTGATGGCCTTTGGCGGCTTCAAGGTCCAGGCCAAGACGATGGAGAGCGCCAAGTTGCTCATCGAGGACGCGCAACTCCTCCAGGACGAGGGCGTCTACGCGATCGTGATCGAGGGCGTGCCCAGCGTGGTCGGAAAGACGGTCACCGAATCGCTCGACGTCCCGACCATTGGGATTGGCGCCGGACCGGACACCGACGGCCAGGTCCTGGTCTTTCACGACCTGCTCGGCCTCACGAGTCGCAAACCGGCCAAATTCGTGCGCCAGTACGCCGATCTCGGACCGGTGATCACCGAGGCGCTGCGCCACTTCGCCGAGGACGTCCGTAGCGGTGCGTTCCCGAGCGAGGACGAGGCCTATCCGAATCCCGACGGCCTCCTCGAGTAGCCATTTTCGGCGCCGTGCAGTAGGATTGTCGTTCCCACAAGCGTGGGGAAGTGCCACATACCCTGCTCTGTTTTCCGCAGAGCCCGGCCTAGCCGGACCAGAGGGAAAGGAAACCGGCCATGCGGCCCTATGAAACCATGATCGTGTTCGACACGGCTGTCGACGCCCAGACGATCCAGATCGCGCTCGACCGCGCACTCGAAACCATCCGAACCCACGACGGAACGCCCGGCGCCATCGACCGTTGGGGTAAGCGTCCCTTGGCCTACGAGATCAACAAGCGCAAAGAGGGTTACTACGTCTTGGTGGAGTTCAGCGGTGAGTCGTCGACCGTCGACGAGCTCAACCGGATCCTGACCCTGTCGGACGAGGTCCTGCGCTACAAGATCCTTCGCCGCCATGAACGCCCGAGCGCCCGTGTCACGGCGCAGGCGTAAGTTCGGACGCTCGAGAATCCAAGGAGAGAGAAATGGCCGATAACGCAGTCACCGTCGTAGGGAACGTCACCCGCGACCCGGAACTCAAGTTCCTCAACTCAGGGCAGGCGGCGCTCAAGCTGTCCATCGCCGTCAACCGCCGCTGGCAGAACCGCCAGACCCAGGAGTGGGAGGAGCGAGTGTCGTACTTCGAGGTCGTGGGCTATGGCGCCATGGCCGAGAACGCCGCGAACTCTCTCACCAAGGGCGCGCGCGTCATCGTGAGCGGCCGACTCGAGCAGCGATCCTGGGAGACCGAGAACGGCGACAAGCGCTCGATCGTCGAGATCAACGCCGACGAGATCGGACCCAGCCTCAAGTGGGCGACCGCCGTGGTGACCCGCACCCCGCGCGCCGAGGGCAGCAACTTCCAGTCCAGCGACCGACCGGCCGCGGCCCCGCGCCCGAACGAACCCAGTGGTTACGCCTTCGATGAGGAGCCCTTCTAATGCCCCGTATTAACAATCCCAAACCACCGAAGCGGGCCCCAAAGATCGACACCCGTCGCGGCGCGAAGAAGAAGCCGTGTTCGTTCTGCCAGCACGGCGTCGACACGGTGGACTACAAGGACCTCGCGCAACTGCGCAAGTACATCTCGGACCGCGGCAAGATCCGCGGCCGCAAGGTCTCGGGCAACTGCCAGCAGCACCAGCGCGACGTGACCGACGCCATCAAGACCGCCCGCGAGCTGGCCCTGTTGCCCTACACGCAACGCACGGTGACCGAACGACGTGGTGGTCGTGGGAACCGCGACGACCGTGGACCGCGCGCACCCAGGTCCGACTCTGATCGCCCAGCCCCCGCCGCCGAGGTGAACGCCGAGGCCCCCGACGTCGAAGCCGAAGAGATCCTCGAGTACGTCGACGCCACACCCGTCGCCGAGGTCGAGCTGGTCGAGGAGGTCGCGGAATGAAAGTCCTCCTGCGCAGTGACATCCGCGGCGTCGGTCGTCGCGGGGACATCGTCGAGGTGAAGTCCGGTTATGCCCGCAACTTCTTGTTGCCGTCGGGTGCCGCGATGAAGGCCAGTGACAGCACAGAGACGCAGGCGACGTCGATGCGCCGAAGCCGTGACCTGCGCGACGCCGCGAGTCGCGAAGCCGCCGAGGCGCAGCGCACGATCATCGAAGCGCAGACGTTGTCGATCGCCGCGCGCGCCAGCGCGAACGGCCGACTGTTCGGGTCGGTCACCGAGGCCGACGTCGTGAACGCGCTACGAACGGCGACGGGCATCTCGCTCGATCGTCACGCCATCGCCATGACCGAGCACCTTAAAGAGGTCGGCACGGCGACCGTGACCGCGGCGTTGTTCGACGACGTCACCGCCACCATCAGCATGGAGATCACCGCCAAGTAGCACACGACTGTTGAAACGCCCGCACGCCGAGACGTTCGTCTCGGCGTGTGCTGCGTAATGCGGCGTATGTAACACCACGATGAAATCATCAGATTGTTGTGATTTGTACACAGACATTTCCCCACGTTGTTGTTCTTGTTGCAAACAACCGAAAGACGCGACCATTGAGGTCTTATGACGCAGATTGAATCGGAGCGAACGCGACAGGCGCCGAACGGCGGCCGCATTCCTCCGAGTGCAATCGAAGCCGAGGAGAGTTTGATCGGCGCGATGCTGCTCTCGCAAGAGGCCGTGAGCATCGCGTACGAGACGGTGCAGGCCGAGGACTTCTACCGCCCGTTGCACGGTCAGATCTTCAGTTCGATCATCGCGCTGGCGAACGCCGGTGAGCCGGTCGACTACGTGACCGTGCAGGCCAAGCTGCAAGAGCGCGGCGCGATCGCCGTCGAACTGGCCCTGCTCTCCTCGCTCCAGATGAACACGCCGTCGGCCGCGAACGCCCAGCACTACGCCGAACTGGTCCGCGAGAAGGCCCAGCAGCGCCGCCTCATCTCGGTCGCCGGCGAGATCGTCGATGACGCCTACATCGCGACCGAGGACGTCGTCGGGCTGATCGACGAGGCCGAACGCAAGATCAACGCCATCGGTGACGCCGGCCGGACCGACACGGTCTCGCCGCTGCAGCGACTGTTGCTGAGCGAGGCCGACATCCTCGAAGAGCGCGGCGAGACCCGCGGTCGGATCAACGGTCTCGAGACGGGTTACAAGTCGCTCGACCAGATCCTCCAGGGCCTGCAGCCGAGCAGCATGACCATCGTCGGCGCCCGTCCTGGCACCGGTAAGACGGCCTTCGCGCTCGGCATCCTGATCCACGTCGGTGCGGTGGTGAAGCGACCGGCGCTGTTCTTCTCACTCGAGATGAGCCGTCAGGAGTTGGCCGAGCGGATCCTGGCCTCGACGGCGCGCATCGACTCGTCGAAGCTGCGAACCGGTGACCTGAGCGACGCCGACTGGAACCGCGCCCACGAGGCCTTCGGCTACTTGCAGTCGGCCAAGGTCTTCATCGACGACAACCCGGCGTTGACCGTAATGGACGTGCGGGCCCGCGCGCGCCGGATCCGCCAACAGAACGGCGACCTCGGCGTCGTCATCATCGACTACCTGCAGTTGATGAGTTCGCGCGGCCGGGCGGAGAACCGTCAGGTCGAGGTCTCGGAGATGAGCCGATCGCTGAAGATCCTGGCGCGCGAACTCCAGTGCCCGGTCATCGCACTGTCGCAGTTGTCGCGCAAGCTCGAAGACCGTGCCGACAAACGCCCGATGATGTCAGACCTACGCGAGTCCGGCTCACTCGAGCAAGACGCGGACGTCGTGCTCTTCATCTTTCGTCCCGAGCAGTACGGCGAAGTCGCGAACGACAAGAAGGCCGAGGCCGAGATCATCGTCGGCAAGAACCGTAACGGCCCCACGCGCACTTCCCACTTGACATGGCGGGGGGAGTTCGCTCGATTCGAGAACGTGGCCGAGGCTCGCGAGATCTAACCTCGTGCGTTGCGCTCATTCAGTTCATCTCTCACTACGCTCGCCATGCCTTCAGGGACCGATGTCAACGCCACCACGCTCACTCGTTGCGGGCGACCTCGGGTCCAGTGATTCGGTCAATGAGAGGGAACGTTGCCGCGATTATCGCAAGCGAAGCTGCCAGTCCACCAGTTAGGGGCCCGTGTGATCTGATCCATCACGGAGAGAGCGCCGATGACGTGATTGAGGCTCAAGATCGTCACCTCAAGGAGATGACCGCGAAGAGTGACACGGCGCACGAACAAGCCGCCAAGGAGATGAAGGGCCGTTGGAAGAACCCCATCAAAGGCATGGGATGGTACAAGAAGGCGAAGAGCGACTTCGCTCGCCTGCCGGAGGACTGAAGAATCTCGATGCGATGGCGGAAGTTCGGGGAGCTACGTCTGGCGCGAACTCGTCGAATGACGCACTTTGGCGCGGAGCACGAAGGTGCGAATGACCAGGGCCACCATGATCCCCAGATTGGTCACGACGGCGGCCTCGAACGGGATCCGCGATCCTCGGACTCCGGCAAGGAAGATAGCGAGGAGTATCACGGTGGCGGACGCGGAGACGAACGAGACGATGCGCATTCCGTGCCAAATCGGGTCCGACCAGAACGACCACAATCTCACGTGAACTCCTTCGCCGGTATCTCGGGCACTGTCGACCTTATGGTGATGCCTCACTAATGGTGCTGGGCGCGAGCGCGCCGGCCGTGCGCTATTTCGGCTGCATCCGAATTCCCGCGTCGAGGCGGATCGACTCGGCGTTCATGTAACTGTTCGAGAGCAGTTCGACCGCGAGCGTCGCGAACTCCGAGGCGTACCCGAGACGCTTGGGGAAGAGGACGCCCGCGCCGAGGCGAGCCTTGAACTCGTCGGACTGGGGACCGGTTCCGTAGATCGGGGTGTCGATGAGGCCGGGAAGGATGCAGTTCGCCCGCACCCCGACGACCGCCAGGTCGCGGGCCAACGGCAACGTGAGTCCGACGACGCCGCCCTTGGAGGACGAGTACGCGACCTGTCCGATCTGACCGTCTTCGGCGGCCACCGATGCGGTGTTGACGATCGCGCCGCGCATGCTGTCGACGTCGGGTGCGTTGGCGCTCATGGCGGTCGCCGCGAGTCGACAGACGTTGAACGTGCCGATCAGGTTGATCTCGATGACTTTGCGATAGAGATCGAGATCGTGAGCCGAGGCGTACTCGCCGTCCTTGCCTACCGTGCGCGTCGCCCAGCCGATGCCCGCACAGTTGACGGCGCTCCACAACGGTGCCATCGCCTTCGCCGCTTCGATGGCTTCGATGACCTGCTCGGTGTTCGTCACGTCGCAGTGCACGTAGGCACCACCGATCTCCTTGGCGAGTGCCGCGCCGCGCTCGTCATTGAGGTCGGCGAGCACGACTTTGACGCCGCGCGCGCTGAGCTCGCGGGCGGTCGCCTCGCCGAGTCCGGACGCACCGCCGGTGACGACGGACGAAGTGTTCTTGAGTTCCATGGATGCTCCTGAGTTCTGACAGCCCGTGGCTGGACCGCTTACGAGTCAAGCAGAGATTTCGATGGCACTGACGTGCCGGGGTTTTCCCATGAGTTGAACGGCACCCGGAATGGTCGGCGTAGCGTTGGGAGATGCCGTCGGTCTACGAGTACGCCAAGGAAGAGCTGGCCGAACTCTTGGTCGACGAACCCCGGTACCGCGTCGACCAGGTCTGGCACGGGCTGTGGAGCGAGGGCCAGTCTCTCCAAGGGATCACGACCATTCCCAAGGTGCTGCGCGCTCAGTTGGCCGATCGATTTCCGCCGAGCCTCGAAGTCGTGAACGACGTGTCGAGCGACCTCGGGGCCACGCGCAAGTGGGTCTTTCGCCTCAACGACGGCGCGACGATAGAGACCGTCCTCATGGGTTATGAGGACCGCGTCACCGTGTGCGTCTCGTCCCAGGCGGGATGCGCGATGGGCTGCACGTTCTGCGCCACGGGTCAGGCCGGATTCACCCGGCACCTGAGTGCCGGAGAGGTCCTCGAACAGGTGATGTTCGCGGCGCGCGCCGCCGCGCCTCGCCGACTCTCGAACGTGGTCTTCATGGGGATGGGCGAGCCACTGGCCAACTATCTGGTCACGATCGACGTAGTCAAGCGCCTGCACGAGTACCGCGGACTGTCGGCGCGTCACATCACCGTATCGACGGTCGGCGTGGCGCCGGCCATCGAGCGCATGGCGCGGACCGGTCTTCCCCTCACCTTGGCCGTCAGCCTCCACTCGGCGAACGACGAGTCACGCAGCGAGTTGGTGCCGCTGAATCGCCGTTATCCGTTGGAACGTCTCCACGAGGCGTGCCGCTACTGGATGAACACGACCGGTCGTCGACTCTCTTTCGAGTGGGCCCTGATCGACGGCGTCAACGATCGCGACAGCGACATCGAAGAACTGTCGCGCTACGCCTCGTCACTTCGCGCGCACGTGAACTTGATCCCCCTGAACCCGACGCCGGGCTATCTCGTGCGCGGTTCCTCGGGACAGCGCGTCCACGACTTCCGCGAGGGCCTGATCGCGCGCGGCGTCAACGCCACGGTGCGCAACACGCGCGGACGATCGATCGACGCGGCCTGCGGCCAACTCGCGGCGGTCACGAACGCGCGGCACAAGGTGATCCCGGTGCGCTCGCGCTAGAGCATCTCGCTGTTCCAGAACGTCGGGCGCCAGCGCATCAACACCATCACGCCGACGATGCAGGCGATGCCGCCGGAGACGATCGAGAACTCCGTCGAGGTGAAGTTGGCGACGACGCCGGACTCGACGTCGCCGAGACGAGGGCCGCCGGTGACGACCGCCATCTGGATCGACGAGATCCGACTCCGGAACTCATCGGTGATGGCGTTCTGCAAGATGGTGTTACGCAACACCGTCGAGATGACGTCCATTGCGCCGGCGACGGCGAGACAGACCAGACCGACGATGACGATGTGGACCAACCCGAAGAGCGCCATCGCCGCGCCCCAAGCGATGACGACGAGCGCGACCAGTCGACCCTGACGGCGCACGTGCGCGATCCATCCGGTAACGACCGCCATGAGGAGCGCCCCGGCGCCGGGCGCCGCGTAGAGCAGGCCGAGGGTCTTGGGACCGCCGTGGTACAGCGTCAGGGCGACCGCCGGGAAGAGCGCGCGGGGCAGTCCGAAGACCATCGCGTTGAGGTCCACGAGATAGACGGCCTGGACGACGGCGTGGGCGCGGACGTAGCGAAATCCGTCGGCGATGGCGCGAAACATCGCGGTGCCCGCGTGTTCGACACCGGCCGGCATCGCCGAGAGGAACCACGTCAACACCGTCAACACGCCAAAGGTCGTCGCGTCGATGGCGTAGCAGGAGTACAGTCCGACGCTCGCGATGAGGACGCCGGCGAGCGCCGGTCCGATGACGACCGCTGAGTTGAACGCCACCTGATTGAGCGAGTAGGCGGCGACGAGTTGGTCCGGCGCCACCAGTTTGGGAATCGCCGCGGTGCGAAGCGGACCGGAGAACCCGGCGAATCCGGCCGAGAGCGCGGCGAGCAGCAAGAGCACCACCAAGTGGTGGTCGTGGACGTGCGCGTTGATCGCCAGACCGGCACTCGTCGCTCCGAGGACGAGGGCGCTCACGATCATGAGCACGCGTTTGTCGACGCGGTCGCCCATCGCGCCGCCCCAGAGTGCACCGGTGATGAGGAAGGGCAGCTGGATGAGACTCGCCAATCCGACCCAGAGACTCGAGTGCGTCTGGGCGTAGACCTGATAGGGAACGGCGACAACCGTGAGGTTGCTGCCGAGTAGTGAGATCATCTGTCCGGAGTAGAGGAATCGGAACTCCCGGTTGGTGCGCAGCGGGCGTATGTCGACGAGCAGCCGGGGCACCCAATCACTGTACGGGGGTAGTGTGATTCCCGGAGGTAGTGCCGAAGGAGTGTCGATGATCGACGAGGAACTTGTTCAATTGCTGACGCCCGAAGGCGAGCGCGTCGAGAACTCCGAGTACGAGTCGACGCTCAACGGCGACGAGATCTTCAGCTTCTATCGCGACATGGTGATTATCCGTCGACTGTGTAACGAGTCGACCTCGCTGCAACGTCAGGGACAGTTGGCCCTGTGGGCTCCGATCCAGGGCCAAGAGGCCGCCCAGATCGGCGCCGGACGCGCGTTGGCCCCCATGGACTTCACGTTCCCGACGTACCGCGAACACGGCATCGCCTGGTGCCGCGGGGTGCCGCCGGAGAACATGCTGCGACTCTTTCGCGCGGTGAGCAACGGTGGCTGGGACCCGCAGAAGTACCGCCATTCGGTCCCCACCGTCGTGCTCGGCAGCCAGACCCTCCACGCCGTCGGCTACGCCATGGGCATCCAGCGCGACGGCGCCGAGGAGGCCGCGATGGCCTTCTTCGGTGACGGCGCCTCGAGTCAGGGTGACGTGCTCGAGGCCTTCGTCTGGGCCGCGTCCTTCAACGCGCCGGTCGTGTTCTTCTGTCAGAACAACCAGTGGGGCATCTCGACGCCGTCGACGGTGCAGTCGAAGATCCCGCTCTATCACCGCGCGCACGGCTTCGGCTTCCCGGGCGTGCGCGTCGACGGGAACGACGTGCTCGCGGTCTACGAAGTCTCCAAGCGCGCGCTGGACTCCGCACGCGTGGGCGGCGGGCCGACGTTGATCGAGGCCTACACCTACCGGATCGGCGCCCACACGACGTCGGACGACCCGACGCGCTACCGGATCGACGCCGAGGTCGAGGTGTGGAAGCACCGCGACCCCGTGGAACGCGTGAAGGCCCTGTTGGCGCGCGAGTACAAGGTGAAGAACTCCGACTTCGACGACGTCGCCGCCGAGGCCGAGACGATGGCGCTCAAGTTGCGCGAGGACGTGCTCGCCATGAGCCGACCGGACCCGATCACGATGTTCGACAACGCCTACTCGGCCCCGCACCCACTGATCGAGGAGGGTCGCCGCGAGATGATCGACCTCGGGATCTCGGGAGGGGAGCTGTAATGGCCACGACCACGATGACCATGGCCAAGGCCCTCAACGAGGGACTGCGCCGCGCCATGGAGAAGAACCCCAAGGTCCTCTTGATGGGCGAAGACATCGGTCGCCTCGGCGGCGTCTTTCGCATCACCGACGGTCTGCAGAAGGACTTCGGCGAGGACCGCGTCATCGACTCACCGCTGGCCGAGTCGGCGATCGTCGGTACCGCGGTCGGCCTCGCGATCCGCGGATACCGCGCGGTCTGCGAGATCCAGTTCGACGGCTTCGTCTACCCCGCGTTCGACCAGATCGTCTCCCAGGTCGCCAAGCTGCACAAGCGTTCGGACGGCGCGTACAACATGGCGATGGTCATCCGCATCCCCTTCCAGGGCGGCATCGGCGCCATCGAACACCACTCGGAGAGCCCCGAGCCGTACTTCGCCCAGACCGCGGGTCTGCGCGTCGTGTCGTGCTCGACACCGAACGACGCGTACTGGATGATCCAACAGTCGATCGAACACGACGACCCCATCATCTTCTGCGAGCCGAAGTGCCGCTACTGGGAGAAGGGCGAGGTCGACCTCGACACGCCGCCGGCCGGACTCTTCGACGCACTCGTGCGACGCGAGGGCACCGACGTCACGCTCATCGGCTACGGCGCGTCGATGAAGACGGCGCTGCGCGCCGCCGAGACCGCCGCGGTCGAGGGGACGTCGATCGAAGTGATTGACGCGCGCTCCGTTGCGCCGTTGGACATCGGGCTCATGGCGAAGTCAGTTGAGAAGACCGGTCGCGTGGTGGTCGTCCAGGAGTCGCCGCACACCGCGTCGGTCGGATCCGAGGTCATCTCGGAACTGACCCAGCGCTGCTTCTACTCGTTGAAGGCACCCGGTCTTCGCGTGAGCGGTTACCACGTGCCCTACCCCCCGACGCGAATCGAAGAGGACTACCGACCGACGGTCGATCGAATCCTTGACGCCGTCGACCGAGTGATGGGATTCGAAAGTTGAGCGAAGAAGTCTTCTTGTTGCCCGACGTCGGTGAAGGATTGACCGAAGCCGAGATCGTGACCTGGAAGGTCAACGTCGGCGACGTCGTCGTCCTGAACCAACCGCTGGTCGACATCGAAACGGCCAAGGCCACGGTGGAGCTGCCGAGCCCGTACGCGGGAACCGTGGTCGCGCTTCACGGCAATGTCGGTGACGTCCTGGAAGTCCACAAGCCGCTCATCACGTTCGAGACCGGCGGTGGAGGCGCGGCGACCGCGACCACGACAAGCGAGCCGGCTCCGGCGAAGGAGACCACGGACAAACAAGAGGGTTCGGTCGGCGAAGGACGCGAAGCGGTCCTCATTGGCTACGGCGTCGCCAACGAAGACGGCGTCGTCACACGTAAGCACCGTCGCCAGAGTGCATCGGCCGCCCCGACACCGGTCGCGCCCGCCCCGGTGGCCGCTCCGGTCGCGCCCGCGACGTCCGCACCGTCGTTGGCGCCGCGCTCGACGCCCCCTGTTCGTCTCTACGCCAAACAGAACGGCGTGGACATCGCGTCGTTGACGGGCACGGGGCGAGATGGACTCATCACCCGCGGTGACGTCGAGCAGGCCCTCAGTGGCGCGCCGGCGTCGAGTCCTCGCGTGAGCAGACCGATCACCGGACCGAACACGACGTCACGCTTCGTCGGTCGAGACCTCGAATCGTGGGCGACCGGACCCAAGGAGGAGCGCATCCCGGTCAAGGGCGTGCTGCGTTCCATGGCCGAGGCGATGGTGCAGAGTGCCTTCACTCAACCGCGCGCGGCGGTGTGGGTGCGTGTGGACGCGACGCGCACTATGGAACTCGTGGCCTCTCTGAAAGAGCAGCCCAATCTCTCCGGCGTGCGTCTCTCGCCGTTGGCGATCATCTCGCTGGCCGTGTGCGACGCCGCTCGAAACTACCCAGGCATCAACTCCAGCTTTGACGCCGACGCGAACGAAGTCATCGTCCGACGCAGCGTGAACTTGGGGATCGCCGCCAACACGCCGCGCGGTCTGATCGTGCCGAACATCAAAGGCGCCGATCAACTCGACCTCATCGGAATGGCCGCAGCGCTGACGGTGCTGGTCGACAAGGCGCGCGACGGAACGACGACGCCGAACGAGATGATCGGCACGACGCTGAGCATCACCAACGTCGGTCCCTTCGGCGTCGACGCCGCGATTCCGATCCTGCCACCGGGTACCGGCGCGATCCTCGCCGTGGGCCAGATCGCCAAGGCGCCGTGGGTCGTCGACGACGAGGTCGTCGTGCGCCAGGTCGTCGAGTTGGCGATGGCCTTCGACCACCGCCAGGTGGATGGCGCGATGGCGTCCGCCGTGCTCGCGCACATCGGTCGCTTCTTGCACGACCCGGCCGCAGCGATAATCGCCGGTTAGGCCCTCAGCGCGCGCAGTACGTCGAGCGACTTGTCGGCGTGGGCGTTCATGCTGATCTCACTATTGATGACTTCGGCGACGTGACGGTCTTGACCGATGACGAACGTCGTGCGCTTCACCTTCAAGAGATCGAGCGAGCGCTTGACGCCGTAGAGCTTGGCGACGTCGCCGTTCACGTCGGCGAGGAGTGGGTAATCCAATGAGTTCTTGGTCGTGAACTCGGACTGTTTCTCCACGCTGTCCATAGAGATGCCGAGTCGTTGTGCGCCGAGCGCCGCGAACTCCGAAGCCAGGTCGCGGAAGTGGCAGGACTCCTTCGTGCAGCCCTTCGTCATCGCGGCGGGGTAGAAGAACAAGACGACCGGACCGTTCAGCAACATCGTCGAGAGGGTTCGCTCGTTTCCGTCTTGGTCGTTGAGTTTGAAGTCCGGGGCCAGGTCACCTTTTTGCATGAAGGCAGACTACGGGTCGAGTCGGAAACCCACTCCACGGATGGTGATGAGATGACGGGGGTTCGCGGGGTCGTTCTCGATCTTCTGGCGCAGACGCTTGACGTGCGTGTCCAGCGTTCGGGTGTCCGAGAGTTCGAGTCCCCACCACAACGTGTCGAGACAGACCTCGCGCGTGACGACCTGGCCGAGTCTCGACGCGAAGAGCGCCAGTAGGTCGAACTCCTTGCGACTGAGTTCGATCTCCTCGCCGCGTCGGACGACGGTGCGTCGAACGAAGTCGATGCGCAGGTCCCCGAAGGTGACGATCTCCTCGTCGGTGTTCGTGAGAGGTCGGCGCAGGACCGCGCGAATGCGCGCGATCAGTTCGCGAAGCCGGAAGGGCTTGGTGACGTAGTCGGCGGCACCGATCTCCAGGCCGAGCACGACGTCGACCTCGCTGGAGCGAGCCGTCACCATGATGACGGGCGTTCGCGTCGAGTCGTAGAGCTCTCGGCAGTAGTCGATGCCCGATCCGTCGGGGAGCATGATGTCGAGCAACACCAGGTCCGGTTTCGCCGACACCATGAGCTGACGGGCCTGGGCGATGTTCGTCGCGCCGACGACCACGAAGCCCTCGACCGTCAGACCGATGTTGAGGGCGTCCTGGTAGCTCTCCTCGTCCTCGACGACGAGGATGACGCTGCGGCTTTCGACGTCAGTCATCGTCCCCGTCTCGAGAGCGGTTCGTGGCGAGAAGCGGCACGGCTCGATGTCAAAGGGGGATTTGGTGATCGCCGACGTGCCACGTACTCAACGTAAGTAGGTTGGGTTACCGCAAGGTGAACCACGCGCTATCGCGAGGTGTTCATCCGATGAAACCTTCACGACGCCGTTCATGTACAGGCGCCTACCGGTCGGTACTGACTGACTTAATCTACGGAGTGCGAACGGACGGAGATGAGATGCACAGCCCCACAGTGAGAATTGGTCGCGACGAACACGTCTGGTCATTCAGTGCCGATCGAGAACCGGTGGTTAGCGTCGAACCCGGCACGGTGATTGAGATCGAGACCTGGGACTGCTTCACCGGGCAGGTGCATAGTGAAGAGGACACACTCGAGAAACTGGACCTCTCTCGAGTGAACAGCGCGACGGGACCGATCGCCGTGCGTGGCGCCGAAGCCGGCGACACGCTCTCGGTGACGTTGCTCGACATCCGTCCGAATGAACAGGGCGCCGCGATGTGCATCCCCGAGTGGGGACAGCTCATCGACGCGGTGCACTCGCCGACGACGCGGATCTTCAAGGTCGTGGACGGGACCGTCACGATGAACGACGCGGTGTCGTTCCCTGCACGCCCGATGTTCGGCGTCGTCGGCGTCTCACCGGCGACGGGCGACGTCTCGACCTTCTACGCCGACCGACACGGCGGCAACATGGATGACCACGTGAACGGGATCGGCGCGACGATCCACCTACCGGTCTTCCAGAGCGGAGGTCAGTTGGCCATCGGTGACATGCACGCGTCGATGGGCGACGGGGAGATCTCGGGGACTGGGGTGGAGATCGGTGGCGTCGGCATCATCCGGGTCGACGTGATCAAGAACAAGAGCGGTGGTTGGCCGATCACCGAGACGCCCGACGCGTTCTACACCCACGGGACGTCGTCCGGTGACCTGACCGAAGCGTTGCAGCACGCGTGCGAGGAGGCGTCGAAGATCCTCGTCGACGAGTGGGGCTTCTCGTGCGAGGACGCGTTCATGTTCCTGTCGGTCGCCGGTGACCTCGGCGTCGCCCAGTACTGTCACCCGTCGCCGGGGAGTGTCATCGCTCGAATGAGGGTTCCCAAGTTGGCGAGCAACCCCGGCCCGTTTCGGTCGTAACTAGCTCGTGGTGACGGTGAAGCCCTCATAGTTGGTCAGCGTCTTCAAGTAGCTGCCGGTCGCGGTGCACGGTCCGGTCGCGTGGCAGATCAATCCGTAGACGCCGCCGTCGACGCCGACCGTGTTGTTGCCGGTCGGCAAGGTGATCTTCTGGCCGGCGCGCCAGTGGCCCGCGATCTCGTTGAGGACGAGCGCCTGGTAGGCGCTCGAGCCGTCGAGGTAGGCGGCACCGGCGCTGCAGTTGCCCGCCGAGCGGCACGACACCGCGACGACACCGCCGTTGCGGCCAGCCATCTCCGCGCCCGCGGGCATCGCCATCTCCGTGGCCGTCTGCCACGTGCCGTCGACCTCGTTGATGAAGAAGCCTTCGTAGGAGCTGGTGCCCACGAGGTACTGCCCGCCGGCGCTGCAGTTGCCCGTCGAGGCGCACGACAGTCCGCCGTAGCCATAGAAGAACGTGTGCGGATTGGGCGCCGCGCTCGCGGGCATCGCCATCGTGAGCGCCCTCGCCCAGACACCGTGCGTCTCGGTCAGGGTCATTCCCTCGATGTCGCCCGCGGCGTCGGTGAAGGTGCCGAGGGCCGTGCAGTTGGCCGTCGAGACGCACGTCACCTCACTCACGTCGGCACTCGGGAACGCGCTCGCGTCGCCGGGCAGCACGGCCGCGGCGGCAGCCCCCCAGACACCGTTGACTTCGGGGATCACGAGACCCTCGGTCGCGTTGTTCTGGTCGATATACGAGCCCACGGCGGTGCAGTTGCCGCCGTGGGTGCACGCCACTTGGTTGATGTCCACGTAGGGATTGACGTTGGCGTTCGACGGTACTTTCGTTTCGAGCGCTCGCTGCCAGACTCCTGCCACTTCATTGACTTCGAGGCCCTGGGCGTGACCCGTGGGCTCATTGTCGTCGAGGTAGCTGCCGATCGCGCTGCAATTGCCCGGTGACCAGCAGTCGACGGAGTGGATCTCGCTGTTCTGGACCGTCGCCGGTGGGCTGGTCGGCAGGACCACCTCCTGCGCGCGTTGCCACACGCCCTTCACCTCATTGGCGACGAAACTCTGGCCGTTGCTCTTCGGGTCCTCGAAGCTGCCGACGGCCGCGCAGTTGCCGGGCGTCGCGCACGACAGCGAGTTGATCGTCAGCGAGGGATTGGTGTCGGCCTGTGACGGGGGCGTCAACCGAATCGGTGCCCTCCACACGCCCTTCACCTCGCTCAATACGAGACCCTCGACGTCGCCCCCACTCGTGTTGTAGGCGCCGCCGGCGCTGCAGTTCCCGGCCGACGGACACGAGAGCGCGGGCAAGAACCCGTCCGGAAGTCCGGTCGCGCCCGTGGGCAGCGTGATCGGCTTCGCCGCGTGCCACTGGGGGGCCGTACTCACCGCACCGGCCGGCAGAGCGAGCAGACAGAGACTGAGCGGCGCCATTAGGAGTGCGGTACGTCTCAACTTCACGGGGGGACTCCACTATCTAGGTCTTGGACGCAACCCACGAGTCGGGCGTTTACCCGAACACCGCGGGGATGAACCACGAGTTGTGTTCAGTATAAATAGGCGCCGAAGTGCCGGCTTATCGGGGCCGAAAGAACGTCTGGCCCTTAGTGAATTCTTACCGAACGGTGATCGAAGTGATTCTGAGGCATCCGGGGTAGGTGCCCGTACACACCAGACGTTCACAAAGACTTCACCTTTGGGTAACCCTGGCTTGGTGAGGCGTTCAACCTGGTTTGCAAGTATGGAATTCGGAGTGCGAGACCTTGACGAGGATGTGAATGACTGACTTGAAGGCGAGCGCGTCGTCAAGTGTTGAGACGCGCCAGAACGACGGGGGCGAGGCCCCCGAACCTCAAGTCGCTGATTTGACGTCGGTACCTCGAACGGTTAGCCAATTGCTGGACGACGCTCCGACGAGTCGCTTCCACCATCGAGCGGTCCTCATCTCCGGGATGGGCTTCTTTACCGACGCCTACGACCTCTTCGTGATCGGGACGGTGGCGGCCATCGTCAAGATTCAATGGAACCTGTCAACGATTCAGACCAGCTGGGTGACCGGTGCAGCGATACTCGGAGCGTTCGTCGGAGCGTTCATCTTCGGGCGGATCGCCGATATTTTTGGACGAAAGGTCGTCTATATCGCAGTGGCTGCGATCATGATCTTCGGCGCCGTGGCCTCGGCCTTCGCGCCCAACTTCCTGCTTCTCGTGGCTGCGCGTCTGGTCCTAGGTCTGGGCATCGGGGGCGACTATCCGGTGTCGGCCGTTCTGATGAGCGAGTACTCGAACCGGACCGACCGGGGACGCCTCGTGGGACTCGTCTTCTCGATGCAGGCGCTCGGCCTCATCGTCGGTCCCTTGGTCGGGATCGTGCTGCTGTCGTCGGGCGTGGGCGACCCGTTGGCCTGGAGGATTTTGCTTGGTCTCGGTGCAGTACCCGCCGCGGGGGTCATCTATTTCCGCGCGAAAATGCCGGAGTCGCCGCGTTTTACCGCACTCGTCCAGGGTCGAGCCGATCAGGCGGCGCAAGAGCTCCACCAATTTGCTGGCGGGGCGCTCGACGCGACGTCGGTGTCCGACGACGGGAAACACCTGATGGGCCTACGCCAGTTCCTGTCCAATCCGCGATTGATCTTGATGCTCGTGGGGACCGCGGGATGTTGGTTTCTCTTCGATTACGCGTACTACGGGAACACCCTGTCGCTGCCGAGCATTCTCAGCGAGGTCTCTCCCAACGCGAGCATCGAGTTGAAACTTCTGTTGTCGCTCGCGTTGTTCGTCGTGTTCGCGTTGCCGGGTTACGCCTTAGCGGTCTGGAAGATGGACAAGATCGGTCACCGTCGACTGCAATTCATCGGATTCGGCGTGATGGCCGGGTGCTTCGTCCTCCTCGCGGCCGTGCCGTCACTCACGACGTCGGTAGCGCCGTTCATCGCCATTTTCGGCCTCAGCTACCTCTTCACGGAGTTTGGACCCAACATGACAACCTTCGTCCTGCCCTCGGAGGTTTTCCCCGTGAACATGCGAACCACCGGTCATGGCGTGGCCGCCGGGATTGGGAAGCTCGGTGCCTTCGTAGGTGTTTTCCTCGTCCCGCAACTCGCTGAGCACATCGGACTCCGCGGTCTGCTCTATGTCGCAGGAGGAGCGGCGGTGCTCGGCTTCCTTCTCACGAAGGTGCTTCCCGAAACGGCTGGGCGATCCCTCGAGGAGATCTCAGGTGAAGGGGACGAACGATCACGGGATCGAGGCACGGAACGAATCGCGTAGTTCGTGCGATTTCCGCGTGTCCGCCTCATCAGAGTCCTGACATCGCTCGTCATGCGATTCCTGTAAGGTAACTCCTGACACCGGACCGAGTCCAGGAGAGCAAATGACCAAGCGGAGCAGCGACGTCACGATGTGTTCTTTCTGTCTGAAGCCGAACTACGAGGTGATGAAGTTGATCGCCGGACCTGGCGTATTTATCTGCGATGAATGCGTCGACCTGTGCAGCGAGATCATCGCGAACCCACCGACGCTGGCGCCGGCGGCGAGTTCTTGGGAAGACGACCTGGACCTAGAGCGCGTACTTACGAGCCTTCCTCCTATGGCGAGAGTCGGTGCGCAGGCGGAAAGGAACCTTTCGCGCTTCGTGCAGAAGGCGAGGGACCTTGGCGCGACGTGGTCCGTCATCGGGACCTCCCTGGGAATGACCCGACAGTCGGCGTGGGAGCGATTCTCAAAGGGAGACGAGTGAAATGGGCGTCGCGAAAGATTGATGTTGATTTGTCTTTTCTTTAGAGGGGCCGATTACCTTCCCAACCCTCTTCGATGGCCTTGCACTTGAGACAGAGGGTCCGGAAGTAGCCCTGGCCCGGTGCCGCGGTGCCCTTCTTCATGATCTCTTGACCAATCGGACACTCTGACTGATTGTGGAAGACGAGCTCGTCCACGTCTTCGATACCCGTGGTGTGAAACGCATCAACCTTCGTCATCGTTGACCTCCGTACGCGTAGTTCCGGCGCCCCTCGGAGCGTACCGGACGGACACCGCACGGCGTATAAGCCAGCGCTGCACGCTCTGCGCGCGTTGTTAACCGAGCGTTCACGCACCTATCGAGTTCGGACGAGACCTCCCAGAATCCCGGTAGGTTGGGTCCGGAAGTCAAACAGGCCGCCGGCTCAGGGGCGCCGATCTCGGGTTCGACGGTCATTCGAACCGCCGAATCGCATCATCGTCAGTGACGACGGTAGGTGCGACATCGATGGTGAGTTGACGACGGCAGATGAGAGGAGACCGATGACACGATTCCGAAGCCTTCAGAGCATTTCGGATGGCGCACGGGTTGACGATCACTCCAGCGTGGGAGTCACGCGTGTTTGAAGACACACCCGTGACCGATCACCAGACGCGTCGCTACGCCATGATTTCGACCTACCCACCGACGCAGTGCGGCATCGCCACCTTCGCCGCGGCGCTCTCGGGCGGGCTCTACGAGTACGGGGACGACGTCGGGATCGTTCGAGTCGGCGCCGACGGTGACCCGCCGGCCAGGATCGTGATCGCCGAGTTGGACGATGCCAACGGCGTGGAGACGATCGACGCCCGCGACGCGCTCAATCGGGCCGACGTGGTGATCGTCCAACACGAGTACGGGATCTACGACGGACCCGACGGCGATTCGATCGTCGGGGTCCTCGAAGGAATCGAGCGGCCGACGATCGTCGTGGCGCACACCGTGTTGGAACACCCGACGCCCCATCAACGCTCGGTGCTCGAAGCCGTCGTGCGCGCGGCCGACGCCGTGGTCGTCATGACCGAGGCGGGCCGGGTGCGACTCTGCTCGAACTTCGACGTGGACGCCCGAAAGATCTCGGTCATCCCCCACGGGGCGGCGGTGTCGAGCGCCGTACGGCTGAAGGACTCGAAGGAGCGGCCGCGACTCCTCACCTGGGGACTCCTCGGACCGGGCAAGGGCATCGAGTGGATGATCGACGCGCTCGCGCTCGTCAATGACCTCCGACCCAAGCCGATCTACGTCGTCGCGGGCAACACCCACCCGAAGGTGCACGAGTACGAGGGTGACGTCTACCGCGACATGCTGATGCAGCGCGCGAAGGATCGCCACGTCGACGTGGTCTTCGACCCCGAGTATCGGTCATTGGCCTCCCTGGCCCAGCTGATCAGCGAGTCGACCATGGTCATACTGCCGTACGACTCACCGGACCAGGTCACCTCGGGCGTTTTGGTCGACGCGATCGCCGCCGGCCGGCCCGTGATCGCGACGGCCTTCCCCCACGCGGTCGAACTGCTCTCCAGTGGTGCCGGCCTCGTGGTGCCGCGTCGCGACCCCGAAGCGTTGGCCGACGCTATCCGCGAAGTCCTCACGACGCCGGGCCTGGTCGAGGAGATGGCGAGCGAGGCCCGACGACTCGCGCCGGACCTGGCGTGGCCGGTCATCGCCTCGCGCTACGCCGCGCTTGGCGAGGAGCTGCTCGACAATCGCGCACCACTGTCGGCGAATCGATGACCGAGCGTCCGCGGTTCGACCACCTCGTCGCGCTGACCGATCGATTCGGCACGTTCGAGCACGCCGAGCACGCCACCCCGCGCCGTGAGCACGGCTACTGCGTCGACGACGTCGCGCGCGTCCTCGTCGTCAGCGCTCGTGAGCCGAATCCGAACGCGGCGGTCCGCTCCCTGGCCCAGGGTTCGCTCGCCTTCGTGGGCGACGCCATGGGACCACACGGCGAGTGTCGCAATCGCCGATCGGCCGACGGGACGTGGACGAGCGAGGGATCTACCGAGGACTGCTGGGGACGGAGTCTGTGGGGACTTGGAACGGCCGCCGCCAGTATGCAGTTCTCGATCGCCGGACCGGCGCGCTCGCTCTTCGAACGCGGCGCCGAGAAACGGTCCCAGTACCCGCGCGCGATGGCGTTCGCCGCGCTGGGCGCCGCCGCGGTCATCACCGTGGACCCCACGAACGCGGCGGCCCTTTCTCTTCTTCGCGACGCCGCCGATTCGATGCTCGAATCGGGCGACGACCCACAGTGGCCGTGGCCCGAACCCCGGCTCTACTACGCCAATGCCGCCCTGCCGGACGCGATGATCGCGGTCGGCGATGCGTTGGATCGGCCGGAGCTGGTCGCGCGGGGGCTTTCGCTCCTCGGGTGGCTCCTCGAGCGAGAGACACGCGACGGACACCTCTCGGTCACACCCGCGAACGGATCGGGACCGGGCGACGTCGGCCCGAGTTTCGATCAACAGCCCATTGAGGTCTCCACGATGGCCGACGCCTGCGCGCGGGCGCTGAGCGTCGACGACTCCCCGAAGTGGCTCGAGGGAATACGGATGGCGAATGCGTGGTTCGACGCCGACAATGACGCGAAAGTGATGATGTGGGACCCGGTCACGGGCGGGGGATTCGACGGCCTGCACGCCGACGTCGCCAACCAGAATCAGGGGGCGGAGTCAACATTGGCGCTGGTATCAACCCGCCAGCAGGCCTTCGCGCACCAAACTATCTCTACATGAAAGAAAACCCCCTGGCGTCACGCTCCGATGTCCATATCGTTCCGGACCCGTCACGCGTCGTGGCGTTGCTCTTCGTGGCCGGACAAGAACTGGGCGGCGCCGAGTCGCGCGCATCGAGCGTGGTGAAGCGAATCGTCGCGTTGCCCGAAGCCGACGTGCGTAAACGACTGAAGGACGTCATCCAGCGATTCGCCCGGCGACACCGCGACATCGTGGCCACGTTCAGCCAACACGCCGAGCGCGTCAGCAACCGGTTGGATCCCAAGGCGGACCTGAGCGAGGAGCGCTGGCTCCTTCTTGGTGCGTCGTTCACGCACGAGTACTCACTCGAGGCCTCCGCGGTCTGCAACCCGAGCATGGTCATGCACCCCGATCAGTCGGAGGTGCCGGAGGGTGCCGTACGATTCGTGATGAGCTTTCGCGGGATCGGCGAGGGCCATCGTTCGAGCATCAGCTTCCGCACCGGTGTGGTGAGCGCCGACGGAGAGATCACCCTCGAGCCGCGCGAGCCCTTTCCGATCATCGGCACGGCGCGCGACGGGCTCTTCCACCGCGACGTCTTCCACGCGCGTCTTAAGGCGATGGGACAAGACGGCGAGAGCGCGGCCTACGTCTTGGACGAGCTACCGGTGGTGTTCTCGATCGAAGAGCTCGAAGCGCGACTAGAGATCTTGATCTCGGAGTTCGACACCCGTCAAGACGCGCACACGATCGCTCGTCACCACCGTTCGATCGCGGCGTGCAGTTACGGTGTCCACTTCGACGCCGACGTCGACCTCTCCGAGCGGGTGCTCTGGCCGGTCATGTTGGCCGAGACCCAGGGAATGGAAGACGCGCGCTTCGTGCTCTTCACCGAAGACGACGCCACGACGACCTACCTCGCGACCTACACCGCCTACGACGGCGTGCACATCTCCCAGCAACTACTGCGCACCGACGACTTCCTCTCCTTCGACGCCTCGCCGGTCGTCGGCGCCGCGGCGCCGAACAAGGGATTGGCCCTCTTCCCGCGTCGCATCAACGGGAAGTACGCGGCCCTGACGCGCTACGACCGCGAGACGAACGCGGTCTGCTTCTCAGACACGCTCGGACACTGGGGGCGGGCCGTCACGTTCCAGATGCCGGAGTGGGACTGGGAGGTCCTGCAGCTCGGCAACTGCGGATCACCCATCGAGACGAGCGCCGGGTGGCTGGTGCTCACCCACGCCGTCGGGCCGATGCGCACCTACAGCATCGGGGCCGTGTTGCTCGACCTCGAGGACCCGACCAAGATGATCGCCGCGCTGCGAGAGCCGCTGCTCACGGCGTCGGCCGAGGAACAGGACGGGTACGTGCCCAACGTCGTCTACACCTGCGGGGCCATGGCGCACGGCGACCTCCTCGTCATCCCCTACGGTGTGGCCGACAACCGGATCAACTTCGCGACCGCCAGTATCGCCGAACTACTCGAGGCCATGACCACGAGCGAACATCCGGCGATCGTGGCGAAGGTTCGACACCGTCGGATCGAGGACCTAGCCCTCGAGCATTGAGTCGCCGAGACCCACGCAGTTCGGTTTCGGTCCGGCGTTCACGTTGCCGTAGCGGTGATGGGTGATCGAGACGCTCTGTTCGAGAAGCCAGCGCGCCATCTCGACGTCCCCACGCTGGGCGAGCGCTCGGGGATCGACGCTCACCCCGTGCGCCAACAGAGCGGCGCTCTGCGTGGCTTCGCTCGAGAGCCAACGAACCCGATCGATCGTGGTGGCGCGCGCGACGAGTTCGGCCGGTGTCTCGACGAGCGCCTCCGGCGCCGCGGCCACCGGTTCGAGTGCGCTGTAGGTGACGTGCACCCCGGCCTCGCGCACGGCGGCGTCGATGAACGAACGTTGCGCATCGTCGAAGGCGCCGTCGATTCGAACGACCATCGCTTTGGGGTGATGGCGGTACCGCTGGAAGTTCTTCTCGACGCGCAGTCCGGTCCGATCGATCGATTGGCTGCCCGTCGAACGCCACCACGCACGGGCCTGTTCGATCGCGCTCGGCGCGTCCGAGAGTGACGCCCAACGTCGCAGCGAGTTGACGTAGTGGTGGCCCCCGGCCTTGGCGGTCGGGCCGACGCTACTGCGGCGCCATCCACCGAAGGGCTGTCGATTGACGATCGCCCCCGTGACCCCGCGGTTGACGTAGAGGTTGCCGGCCTGGATCCGGTCCATCCACAGTTCGCACTCGGCCTCGTCGAGTGACTGGATGCCCGCCGTGAGACCGAAGTCCGTCCGGTTCTGCCACGTGATGGCCGTGTGGAAGTCCGGTGCCACCATGACGCCGAGGACCGGTCCGAACCATTCGTGTTGATGACTCCACGAGCCGGATCGCACGCCGAGCTTCACGCCGGGACTCCACTGCAGTCCAGCGGCGTCGAGCGCTCGCGGCTGGAGGAGCCAACTCTCGCCCGGGTCCAGATGGTGGAGCGCTCGTTCGAGTGCTGGTTCAGCGCTGCGGATGATCGGTCCCACGCTGGTCGACAGTTGCCAACTCGGACCCACGCGAAGGCTCTGCACGGCGTCGCCCAACTGACGAAGGAACGCGGGGTCCTCGTAGACGTCGCGCACCACGATGGCCAAACTGGCGGCGCTGCACTTCTGACCGGCGTGGCCGAACGCCGACTGCACGAGGTCCTTCACGGCGACGTCGATGTCGGCGCACGCGCTGATCAGTATGGCGTTCTTGCCACTGGTCTCGGCGAGGAGGTTTATGTCGGGGCGCCAGGTCGTGAACATCAGCGCGGTCTCGAACGATCCGGTGAGAATGACGGCGTCGACGTCCTGGTGGGTAATGAGGTGGCGTCCGGTGTCGTCGTCTCTGGTCGCCACGAACTGCAGGACGTCGCGGGGGACGCCACCCGCCCAGAGTTGCTGCACCAACTGCCACGCCGTCGCGACGGTCTCCGGCGCCGGTTTCAAGATGACGGCGTTGCCCGCGGCCAACGCGGCGCAGACGCCCCCGGCCGGAATCGCGTAGGGGAAGTTCCATGGCGGCACTACCACCACCGTGCCGAGCGGCGTGGAGCCCTCGAAGTCGCTGGCCGTCGTCGCGTAGAAGCGCGCGAAGTCGATACCCTCGCTCACCTCGGGGTCGGCCTCGGCTTCGGTCTTGCCGGCGTCACGGGCCATCACCGCGGCCGTCTCGATTCGCTGATCCTCCATGGCGAGCGCGCCCGCGAAGAGGATCCGTCGACGCTCTTCGATCGTGAGATTCGACCAGTGCTCGCGGGCGAGCGCGGCGCACCGAACTGCCTCGTCGACCTGTCGGACGTCGGCGACGCAGTACCGATACCACGCCTGAGCGTCGGCGCTCGGGTCGTGGCCGAGTTCGAACTCACTCGTGATGATCTCCTCGCCGCCGATGACGAGTGGAACGCGTAGTTCCGGAGCGGCGCGCACCGCGTCGAACGCTCGCGAGATCTCGTCGTAGGCGCTCGTCGACGTCGAATCGAAGTTCGCGACGTTGGTGAAGCCCGTCGCGTCTGGCGAATCGTGCGGCGCGTGGCGAAGTGACGTCGTCGAGATCGCGTGTCGCTCTCGCACCGACGCCGTGAATCGGTCGCTCTGCTCATCGAAGCGCTGTACGTCCGTCCCGATGTCGAAGGCCGCCTTCAGGTAGTTCTCGTCCGACGTGTTCTCGTCGAGGCGACGAACGAGGTACGCGACCGCGGAGGCGAAGTCGTCGTGGCGTGTGACCGGCGCGTAGAGCAGGACGCGCTGACCGGTCCGGGCTATGGCGAGTGACTCGGAGTTGGCCATCCCTTCGAGCATCTCCACGTCGACTTGCGATTCGACGCCGCGCGCACGAGCCACCTCGAGTGCCCAGGAGAGATGGAAGAGGTTGTGGCTCGCGATGCCGATGCGCACGGCCCGGGCGTGCTCGGGACGAAGGGCCGCGTCGATGAGGCGTGCGTAACTGGCGTCGACGTCGGACTTCGTGCGATAGGGCGCCGCGCTCCAGCCGTGGAGTTCGGCCTCGGTCGTCTCCATCGCCAGGTTGGCACCCTTTACCAGCCGGACCTTGATCGAGCCGCCGGATCGTCGGTGACGACTCTTCGACCACTCGACCAGATCGGCGAAGGCGGCGTGGGACTCGGGCAGGTAGGCCTGGAGCACGATGCCGGCGGCGATGCCGGAGAACTCGTCTTCGCTGAGGACGTGCTTGAACGCCGTCACGGTCAGCTCGAGGTCCCGGAACTCCTCCATGTCCAGGTTGACGAACGCTCCGTGGGACTCGGCCTCACGATAGAGACGTCGCATCTTCGTGGCGACGCGATCGAGTGATCCCACGCGGTCGATCGTGATGATCTGACTCACGACTGACGAGAGCTTCACCGAGACGTAATTGATCTCCGGTCGCCGAATCATCTCGAGTACGCGATCGAATCGCTCATCGGCCTCGCGCTCCCCGAGCACGGCCTCGCCCAGGACGTTGATGTTTAACGCAATATCGTCACGCCGGCGTCGCTCGAGGTGCTTTCTCAACGGTGCCTCTTCGGATGGAAGGATCAGGGCCCGGGAGAGATGGCGGATCTGTTTGGTGACGACGTTGATCACCGGTGCCGGAGCGAGACGCGAACCGGCGGCGAGGATCTTGAGACCGAAGGCGTTGAAGCGGCCGAAGCCCTCGGTCGAGGCCTTCGCGGCTGCTCGACGAAAGATGTTGATCGAACTCTTGACAGAATGGATCCGCATGACTTCGTCGGTCAGCGTGATCGTGACCTCGATGGCCTTGGGGTCGCGGAAGAGTCGCGAGAATCGTCGGCGATTGGCGACCTCCGCGTGACCGCGCATTCGATCGGCATCGTGGATGAGCGTGCGCGCGTTCTCGACCGCCGAATCGGCCAGTGAGTCGATCGACGGGTCAGTGGGGATCAGGGACATCGTTGTCCCTTCGATTTGAAGGAGTCGTCGTCCTTCTTCATCGACCACGTCCTACGCATCACCACAGTTTCGATTCCCCAACCGTAGACGGCGGTTCGCAGGCGTAGTCGGTGGGCCTAGCGATTTCGCATGCGGGACACGACCTCGTCGACGACCTCAGACGTCGAGGCCGAACCGCCGAGATCGAAGCAGCGAATGCCGTCCATCGCCGTGGCGAGCGTCGCACCGCGCAGTGCCCGCGAGGCCTCCGCCGCCCGCTCGTCGCCGTGGATCCCCGCGTGGTCCAACACGGCGGCACAGGCCAACAGCATCGCCATGGGGTTGGCCACGTTCTTCCCCTCCAGCGACGGCGCGGTGCCGTGCGGCGCTTCGGCCATCGCGGTCGTCGGATGCATCTCGTCGTCCAGCGCCAGGAGAACCGACTCGGCGCCGGCGATCGAACCGAACATGGCGAGCACCAGGTCACTCATGCAGTCGCCGTCACGGTTCAACGTGGGGATCACGACAGTGCTGTCCCACTGCTCGGTCATCAATCCGGCGTAGGCCGCGTCGATGAGCATCGGATGGTAGGTCACGTCAGGGTGTCGAGCGGCGGCGCGGTCCATCTCCTCTTTGAGCATCCCCTCGTAGATCGCCGAGACCGTCCACTTCGGTCCGCCGTAGACGAGCCCGTCCATCGATGCCGCCGTCACGAACGCGAACTCCGCGACCGACTGGCAGACGCCGCGGTCGATCCGTTCCATGCGCCAGGCCGATTCGTCGCGCGTGCCCGCTTCGCCGTCACGCCCTTCGGCCGCGCCGTAGGCGTCGCCGACGGCCATGCGAACGACCACGACCGGATGCGACAGCGATACGACGGGGGCAACGCCCGGAATCCGACGACCGGTGCGCACGATGACCTTGCCGCTGATTCCTTCGCGCAGTATCCGATTCGGCGAACCGACACTCCCGATCTCGGTCGGGGTGATCGTGGCGGCCTTCAGACCCAGACCCGTTTCGACGATCGCCGCGGCCGCGTCGTGGACGACCCCGTTGTTGGTCGCGCGGCGATTCTCCAAGGAGAGGTCGAAGCGCACGAGGTCGATGTCGAATCCCAACACGCTCGGATCGAGGACCCGTAGCGCCTCGTCGAGTAGTTCCTGACCGGTCTGGTCGCCCTCGCAGACGACGATCGAGTTTGTTTTCACCGCCACACGTTACTGAACAGAGCTCAAAGATTCGAAGCGAAAATACGGAGCTGCGGAGGTCGGATCAGGCCGACACGGAGGACGACTTGACCGCCGAGCGCTGCGCGAGAACGCGATGCAACAGCGCGGCCGCTTCGCGTACGCCATCCACCCCGGAGACGCTCGCGTCCTCGTGCTCGATGCTCAACGTGCCGTCGTAGCCAACGCTCGCGAGCGTGTCCACGAACGTGGTCCACCACTCGAAGTCGTGACCGCGACCGACCGTCACGAAGTTCCACGCCCGTTCGTCGACGAACGGCAATGTCAGCGGCTCGAGGCGGGAACGCACGGCGGACGCGTCTTCGACGCGCGTGTCCTTCGCATGGACGTAGTAGATCGCCGATCCGAGGGCCGTCACCGCCCGCAGAGGATCGGCGCCCATCCAGATCAGGTGACTGGGGTCCAGGTTCGCTCCCACGATGTCGCCGATCTCGGACCTAAGTCGCAGGACGCCCGGCACGCTGAAGACGATTTGGTTGCCGTGCATCTCGATCGCCATTCGCGTGATGCCGTTCGCCGACGCGAAGGCCGCCAGGTCGTGCCAGTACGGGATGGCGACGTCGTTCCACTGGTAGTCGAGCATCTCGGTGGTCTCCGGCGGCCACGAGGTCGTGATCCAGTTCGGCATCTGGTCGTTCGGCGTACCGCCGGGGAGACCCGACATGAGGACGATGGTCGTGACGCCGAACTCGCCGGCCAAGCGGATGATGTCGCGCACCATCTTGTCGTTGCGTTTGCCGTCGCGCGGATGGAGTTGATTCCCGCTCGCGTTGAGCGCCGAGATTCGCAGTCCCCGCGATTCGACGGACCGGAGAAACTCCGCCCGGCCCCGACGGTTCTCCAGAAGCGCCGGTACGTCGATGTGCGGCGACGTCGACCAGTTGCCCGCGGCGAACTCGACGCAGGAAAGTCCCACTTCGTTCGCGAGGTCCAGCGTCTGGTCGAACGTGAGATCCTCGACGCTGTCGGTGAGTAGTCCGATGTCCATTTCAACCCCCCGTCGCCCACGCGGGTAACGTGCTCGGCATCGTGACCGGTTGGCGCGTGATGTGCGAGGTCGCGATGGCGTGGCACAGCGCGATGTCGTGCAGGCCGTCGATGATGTCGGTTCGGGGATCGTGACCGGCACGGATCGCCGATTCGAACTCCACCAGCTCGCGCTTGAAGGCCTCCTCGTACGAGAGCGTCTCGTTGGTGCGCCAGGAATGCGGTGAACCATCTTCGCCACCTTCGATCGTCAAGAGACTTGGCATCGCGCGCAGGTAGGGCGAGGGCAGCGTGAGCGTGACCCGCTTGTCGAGTGCGTAGAAGGCGAGCTGCTGCTTGTAGTGGGCCATGCCCGGCAGGTCGACCCAGGACATGTGCACCTCGGTCGGACCGAAGCCCAGACCGATCTCACAGACCGTGCGACCGAGGCGCGCGTGATGCACGATGTCGGGCTCGCCCAGGGCGCCGCGCAGCATGTTGAGTTCGTGCACGAGGTTGTCGAGCAGCATCCACCGGTAGCAAAAGCGCGCGTCGTCGTCGCCCTCGGGCAGTGCGGCCAGCAGTCGTTGCGCGTCGTCGGCCCTCAGGGCCGCGAGCACGTCGGGCGCCGGGGGCGTCATCGGGGTCAGGGGGTAGGCCTGCACGTAGGGCTGGAACGGCGACTCCAACGTCGTGACCGAGACCAGGCGGAGATCGTCCAAGGGCAAGTACTCGAGGAGTCGCTCGTAGGCGGGGTCGTAGCGCTTCATCGTGCCGACCATGAAGCGAACGCCGGAATTGCGAACGGCCTCGAAGAGTTCCTGACCCTCGGCGAGGGAGAGGCAGAGGGGCTTTTCGACGAAGACGTTCGATCCGGTCCGGGCCGCCGCCACGGCGATCGGCGCGTGGCTACCCGAGGTGAGCACCATGACGACGTCGAGTTTCTCGTCCACGAGGTCCTGCCACGAGGTGAAGACCTTGTCGACGCCGTACATTTCGGCGCAGGCCCGGGCCGTGGGCTCCGAAATGTCGCACACCGCAACCAATTCGTAGCGGTCCCGGAGGTCGGCCAGGTGGGGGAGGTGCATGACCTGGGCGATGACGCCACAGCCGACCACACCAACCGTGAGCCGCTTCGTCATGTCCGATCCTCCCAGCCGGAACTTATCCCGGTTCCGTCATCGTTTCCGCAATCGTTTCCAGTGCTCCGGCAGTATGTCATTCTCGCCCGCGATTGTCAACGTTTGCATCGGAAGTATACCCCCTGTGTGCCTTGACAGCGTGAGAAGTTGGTGATACGGTCCAACCACGGAAACGATTGCGCTATCGTTATCGGCCGATCCGTCTCAGGATCGACCGATGGGTCGCAGTTCATTATTGGGGGGCAACATGCGAAATAGTCTCAATCTCGGTTTCAAAAGAAAGGTTGGGGTATTCGCCGCCGCCGGCCTGATGCTCACGACCGGATTGGTCGCCGTCACCGCCGGTTCGGCCGGTGCGTCGTCCAAAGTGACGCTCACGTTCTGGGAGAACTACGGCACCCAACAGACGCTGCTCGGCACGGCGAAGAACCTCATCTCGGCCTACGAGAAGTTGCACCCGAACGTCACGATCAAGATGGTCAGCCAGCCCGCCGATAACTACTTCGCGCAGCTCCAGACGGCCGCGATCGCCGGGAGCGGTCCGGACCTCGCGGTGATGTGGACGGGTCTGTACCTGCCGCCCTACGCGAACCTGCTCGCGAACCTTCGTCCGTACTTCCCGAAGTCCGAGATCGCCAACATCGAGGGTCTCAAGTGGGGCGCGGACGACTTCAACGCGAACTCCGCCATCCTCGCCGCCCCGGTGGACGCACAGTTCTATATGGGCTTCTACAACAAGAAGGACTTCGCTAAGGCGGGAATCACCCAGGTGCCTCGTGACTGGAGCCAGCTGCTGAACGCGTGCACCGCGCTAAAAAAGGTCGGCATCACCCCCATGGCCTATGGCACGGGCTCCGCGTCGTACTCGGGTGAGTTCAACCCGTGGTACTCCTTCAGCTACATGATGATGGCCCTTCCGCCCACCCAGTGGCACAGCCTCTACAGCGGTCAGATCCCGTGGACGTCCTCGGTCGTGCAGTCGCAGTTGTCGATGTGGCACGAGATGTACACCAAGGGCTGCGTCAACTCCGACGCCCTGACCGACCGCAACAACGTCGGACAGTTCGTGGACGGCAAGGCCGCGATGGCGCCGGACGACGGTAGCTGGGACGTCGCGCAGTACACCCAGCAGATGGGCTCGAACGTCGGCGCGATGGTACCGCCGTTCTCGACCAAGCCGATCAGCAGCGTCGTCTTCTTCCCAGGTGACGCGATCTCTGTCTTGAAGGGTTCGAAGAACGTTCCGGCCGCCGCGGCCTTCCTCGCGTTCATGGACTCCCCCGCCGGCGCGGTGCAGATCGCCAAGGCCGGACTCATCCCCGACATCACGGGCTACCACTCGACCAACGCTTTGAACGACGAGATGCTCGCCTTCGTGAGCAAGGACCACTACACCGTGTACCCGATGTTGGACAACGTCACCCAGCCGAACATCGTCAACGTCGGCTACCAGGCCCTGCCCGCGGTACTCGTTGGTCAAGCCTCGGTTTCGCAAGGGACGAAGGAGTTGGCGGCCCAGCACAACCAACTGCCGGCGAATCAGCGCGGATCGTACGGAGAGTATTTCAAATAGTCGTTCGTAGTTGAACTAGGAAGGACGCCGTGGCTCTCATCGACGTAGCCCGGCGTCCGTCCAAGAGGGGTCCACTCGGCGCCGGCGGCGCCGGGTGGATTCTCTCGTTACCCGCGCTGTTGGCGGTGGCCGGACTACTTATTCTCCCCATCGGACAGGCCGTGTACTACAGCATGACCAACTGGAACGGCCAGACGGCGACGTGGATCGGGCCGCGCGCCTACCTGAATCTCTTCGAGGATCCGACGTTTCTTCGAGTTCTGGAGAACAACGGACTGCTGTTACTCGCGATGCCCTTCGCGATCATCGTGCCGCTCGCCATCGCGTTCCTACTCCACGAGGAGATCTGGGGTTGGAAGTTCTTCCGTTCGGTCGTCTTCATTCCGACGGCGATTTCGTGGGTGATCATCGGACTCGTGGCGGCTCAGTTCTACGCCGTCAAGGGGATCTTGAACGGCATGCTCGCCTCGGTCGGGCTTGGTTTCATCAAGACCGACATGTTGGGCAGCACCAATCAAGCCATCTTCGCCATCGCCATCACGCTGATCTGGAGTCAGCTCGGCACGAACACCATCATCTTCATCACCGGTCTGGCGGCGCTCGACCCGACGCTCGCCGAGGCCGGGCGCGTCGACGGCGCGAGTTCGTTCCGCATCTACCGCAAGATCATCATTCCCCAGATGATGCGCTTCATCCAGTTCGCCTTCGTCATCACCGTCCTCACCGCCTTCACCGCGATCTTCAGTCTCATCTTCGTCATGACCGGCGGTGGACCGAACTACGGTTCGACGACGTTGGAGTTCTACGTGTACCAACAGGCATTCAATCAAGGTGACTTCGGTACCGGGGCCCTCCTCGGTGTGCTGCTCTTCGTCCTGGTGGCGACGGTCAGCATCATCCAGATCCGACTGCTGCGGGTGAAGACGTGACGACGACGCTGAGCGAGCGACCGAGTTCGAATCACGACGACGACGTCGCCGAGGTCCACCAGCGTCGAATCCGTCCGGCGCGGGTCATCCTCTTTTTGATCATGGCCGGCGTGGCGGTCGTGATGCTCTACCCGTTCTTCTACATGATCGACAACTCGTTGAAGACCCAAGCGCAGTACGACGGATCGCGTCACGGCTTCTCGCTCTCGAGTTGGCACCTGCTCTTCAGCTCCGAACCGATCCTGCGCGAGTTGCTGAACTCGCTCATCGTCTCGTCGGGTGCCGTGTTGTGCGTCGTCGTCGTCAGCACCGCCGCCGGATTCGCGCTGGCGAAGATTCGCTTTCGATTCCGCACGCTGGTCTTCTTGGCAATCGTGTCCTGCATGTTCGTGCCCCTGCCGTCGATCATCATCCCGGAGTTCATCAACGTCGCCAAGCTCGGGCTGTTGCAGACCTACTGGGGCGCGATCATCGTCTACGCCGCGCTCGGTCTGCCGTTCTCGATATTTTTGATGACCACGTACTTCCGAGGTATCCCCGACGAACTGATCGAAGCGGCGTCGGTCGACGGAGTCCCGTTCACCAAGATGTGGTGGACGCTCGGTATCCCGCTCGCGCGGCCGGCGATCTTCACGGTCGCGGTCCTGCAGTTCATCCAGATCTGGAACGACCTGCTCGTGGGACTTCTCTTCTTGGAGAACACCGACGACCGAACGGTCACCGTCGGACTCGCGCTGCTCTCCTCCGGTCGGGTGGCCAGCGTTCCGGTGTTGATGGCGGGCGCGGTGATGAGCGTCATTCCACCGATCGTGGTCTACATACTCTTCCAGAAGTATCTGGTGCGCGGCATCACGATGGGGATGGGTAAGTAATACGACCACGGGGATCGTCGAATCCCGCGTGCTTCAGTGCGTGGAGCGTGTCGAAGGCACAGCCGCAGGAACGTCGTGTCACGAGTGCGACCGGCAGTCGAACGTCGCTGAAGGTGGCGTTGTCGTTCTCGAACGCGGCGACCAGCAGACGGGCACTGCGTTCGCCCAAGGCCAGTGTGTCGTACGTAATCGCGGTCAACGCCGGTTCGAGCAACGCGCCGACCTCGGGATCGTCGAAGGAGACGATGGCCATGTCCTCGGGGAGGTTCAGTCCGCGGCTTCGCGCGGCGGCGAGCGCGCCGAGCGCGAGTTCGGCGCTCGCGGCGATGAGGGCGGTGGGGGGACCTTCGAGATCGATCTGGTGCAGCGTCTGCTCGACACCACTGCGGACGCTCCACTCACCCTCGCTCACGTGCTCCGGCGCGACCAGGAGACCCCGGCGCGCCATCGCGGTCAAGAAGCCCTCGCGACGTTCTCGCCCGTCGGTGCGATCCGGTCGGCCGCCGAGAAACGCGATTCGCTCGTGGCCGTGCGTCTCGGCGAGGTGATCGACCAGTAGTGCGATGCCGTCGCGATTCTCCAGGGTGATGCTGCCGGCGCCCACGCCCTCGACCGTCTCGTCGATGAAGACGCACGGCGTGCCGTGGAGCAGGTCGGAGAATCCGACGGCGGTGAAGGGCGTGGTGGTGATCATGATGCCGTCGACCCAGTGGCCGATCAGAGTGTCGATCGCGTCGGCGACGCCTTCGGCGTCTTCGCCGGAGTCGATGAGGACCAACTGGTAGCCGGCCTCTTTCAGGTACGCCTGAGCGCCCTGGACGATCGTGGCGTAGAAGTGGTGGGCGACGTTCGGGACGATCAGTCCGACGGTGTTGGAGCGTCGCGACTGCAGCGACTGGGCAAAAGGCGAGGGTCGAAATCCCAGGCGATCGGCGGCTTCGAGGACGGCCGCGCGCGTGACGTCCGAGATCTCGCCTCGCCCGTTGAGCGCCCGCGAGGCCGTCGTCGTGGAGACGCCGACGAGCTGGGCGACGTCGGCGAGTCGAACCCTCGAATGACGCGCCATCTGGGGGACGTCCTCTCACCTGAATCGTTGCGGAAAATCCGCTACAGCCCTTATTGTAACCAGCGATTGGCCTCCGTGATCGATACCGGAGATCGTCTCAGTCGACGATGGCGACGCCGCTCTCGGGATCGAAGAAGTGGAGTCGAATCGGGTTGACCGAGAGACGAACCCGGTCACCGGCCTCGACCGGGGAACGTGGCGCGATCCGGGCGACACCCTGGGCCCGTTGGAGCATGACCGGTGAGAGCGAGGCGTCGTCGTCTTCCAGGGCGCCCTCGACCTCGACCCGATTGGCGTCGATGGCGAAGTGGATGAGCAGGTCCGATCCGAGTGCCTCGACGAGTTCCACCTCGCCCACCAGGGCGGATCCCTCGTCGGAACTCGCCATCGGCAGGTCTTCGGGGCGGATTCCGAGCACGACCCGGCGATTGGCGTAGGCGCGGACCGCCGGCCGGTGGGCGAGGACGGCCTCGCCGAGTTCGATCCGCTGACTACCGATGATGACGGTGCTCGCGCCCTCGGTGATCTGGGCTTCGAAGAGGTTCATCGCCGGCGATCCGATGAAGGCCGCGACGAAGAGATTGTTTGGATTGTCGTACAGGGCCTGGGGTCTGTCGCACTGCTGGAGGACGCCGGCGCGCAAGACCGCGACCCGGTCACCCATCGTCATCGCCTCGACCTGGTCGTGCGTGACGTACAGCGTCGCGACGCCGAGCCGTCGTTGGATCCGCGTCACTTCGGCGCGCATCTGGACGCGCAGCTTGGCGTCGAGATTCGACAAGGGCTCATCCATCAAGAAGACACTGGGCTCACGCACGATGGCCCGACCCATCGCGACGCGCTGGCGCTGGCCGCCGGACAGCTGCCCCGGCTTGGAGTCGATCAGTTCGGTGAGCCCCAGGATGCCCGCGGCGGTCGTGACCTTCTCCTTGATTAGGGCCTTCGGCAACTTCTTCGTTCGCAGCGCGAAACCGATGTTCTCGCCCACGGTCATATGCGGGTAGAGGGCGTAGTTCTGGAACACCATGGCGATATCGCGGTTCTTCGCCGACACGTTGTTCACGACGCGCTCCCCGAAACGCAATGTTCCGCGACTGATCACCTCGAGACCGGCGACCATGCGCAGCGCGGTCGTCTTGCCGCAGCCGGAGGGCCCGACCAGCACCATGAACTCGCCCTCGTTCACCTCCAGGTCGAGCGCGTGGACCGCTTCGAACCCGTTCGGATAGACCTTGGTGATCTTCTCCAAGCTGATTTGCGCCATCGACTGCCCTTCGCCTCACGCCGCTCAAACCCCCGGGGGTGGTGGGGATCAGATTAGGAAAATCATAGTGGGTGCAGGAGCTTATTTTCTGGGAGATTACTGCACTTTCGACGGTTTGACGGCGCCGAACGAGGCGGTCGACCCGGGCGTTACGAGGACTTCGGCGGGATCCAAATGGCGGCCGACTCGTCGCCGTAAGCGGTGCAGTCGCCCTCCAGGTATCTGATCCCGACCCATCCCCCGATGAGCGCGTCGAGGGCGTCTTCGAAGCGCTTGAGCGCCGTCGAAGGGAAGTTCTCGAGATCGGTCTTGGCTGGGAGCGGTAGATCGATTTTGGCGATCGTCGGTTCGAGTTGGTCGAGGATCTTGCGCCAGTTCTTGACGATGCGACGCCGACGCTCGGCTGGCGTCTTGTCGGGCCAGTACTCGCTCGCTCGCCCGATCTTGTACTTGTAGCGAAAGTCCTTGTTTAGGAGATGCAAGAGGGCGGGGTGCGGATAGATCTCGGCCAACACGAAGGTGCTGCCCACGGGCGTCTCGACCGTGGCGACCGGGTAGCCGAGCTCTCGGAAGCGCTCGGTCAACGCACTTCCGATTTCGCCGGGGCGGACCTCACTAGGCGAGTGGGTGCTGCAACCCTTGGAGCCGAACTTCTGGGAGACGGCGGCATCGGCCTCTCGGCGCTTGCGGATCGGGGTGAGCGCGACCGGCATGTCGATCGTGACGAGTTCGACCGCCTCGCCGTCCAGCAAGGTGCGCGCGGCGCCCATCAACGCGTCGACGTTGGGCCGGCCGGCGCCGGGCGTCTTCGACCAGTCGACGGGCGTGCCGTTCGCGAGCTCCACGAACTGGCTGTAGCTCGGGCTGAGCGCGACGCAGCGCCACCGTTCCTTCACCTGTTGCAGTAGCGCCACACCGCTCGGTTCTGTTGCGGTCCACGCGGGATCGAGGGCCAGGATGCTCGTCATCCTGGGCAGGTTATACCTTCTCGTGCGATCGTGGCGCAGTCGAACACGACGTCAGTCCCATAAAGCCAGTGGACGAATACGCGACAGTAGTCTCGACTTCAGTGTCGTCGCCTCGCAACAGTCCTCTGCGAAGAGTTCTTCATACACCACGACGAGTGGCCGATGAGTGGATCAGATTTCGACAACGTCATCTCTGGAAAGTGATCGCCAACGGATTTGCTCGTCCGTTCCTCGACCGGTGGGGGCTCTTCCGCGAAGACCGCGAAGACGGGATCAACCGACTCCGCTCGATTGCCGGGCTTCCGCTCTTGCTGAAGTACCGGCCCGGATCCGTGCCCGATGAACTTTGGACGCCGCGGCGTGTCAACGCACTCATCGGCCAACTTCACCTGACGTCGTATCTCGAGATCGGGGTGCTCGAGGGTGAGACGTTCGCCAACGTTCTCGCTCGCCGACGATACGGTGTCGATCCCGTGCCGTTGTTCGACGCGGTGCTATTGCCGCGGGGATCAAGATTCGCGGTGATGACGAGCGACGACTTCTTCGCCAAGATTCGACCATCGAAGAGATTCGATGTCGCGTTCATCGACGGTCTGCACACGGTCGAGCAGACCTACCGCGACCTGATCAACACCTTCGCGCATCTTCGTCGTGGCGTGGTGTTGATTGACGACACGGTACCGAGCGACGAGTACTCGGCAATCCCCGACCAAGACGAATCGTATCGCGCTCGCGAAGCAGCGGGACTCGAAGGACGACCGTGGCACGGCGACGTGTGGCGAGTCGTGATGATCCTCGAACGACACCATCCGGAGTTGGAGTGGCGAACGATCATTGACGACGGCAACCCGCAAACGCTGGTCTGGCGCCGACGCGACGACGCAGAGGTGAAGGCCGTCACCGCGGAAGAGATGGCGCTCGCCACGCTGCCCGCGTACGTCGAGGTCTTCGCCGATGGAGTACCGGAGTACTTCCACGCGACATCGGAGTCGCAGGCGCTGTCGGACTGTGTGGCGTCGTTCCGCAATTGAGGGAACGTGAAGGTCCGTATTTCGTGGTGACCTGGCGCGTCAATGAACAGAGAATATGACTTTAGACCTGGGAATTCACGGGAATTTCACCGGCTGCCGCCCGTAGTTTGAGAACGAAGGTCATTCGGTTGGTCGTTGTAAATGTGAAGTCTCGACAGCCGTGAGATCACCAGAAAAGACCGAAAACGAAAGTGGGGCATCAAATGAACAAGGTCGAAACAATATTCGGCGAACCGAGCGAGCGCACTGTTCCCGGCGTGCTCACGTGGCTTCGTCAATCAAAGTACGCGTCCATCGCGTGGCTGGCCGTTCGTGTCTGGGTCGGTTGTATGTGGTTCCAGGCCGGTTGGGCCAAGGTATTCGGTGCCGAGAACCCGTACTTCCTCCACCACAACGGAGCTGGCGTCGCCGGATTCGCCGGACACGGCATCCCCGCCTACAGCTGGTGGGGCAGCCTCATGCACAGCTTCGTCGTTCCCAACGCCAGTTGGATCGCCGTCATTGTCGCCTTCGGCGAACTCGCGATCGGTATTGGTCTCGTCGCCGGCTTCATGACTCGCACCGCAGCGGTCTGCAGCCTGCTACTCCTGTTCACGTACATCATGTCGGGGACGGCCAGCGTTTGCGCCTTCTACGCGCTCTGCGCACTGATCGTGCTCGCCACGTGGCGCACGTCGTCGTGGTTCGGTGTCGATGGGCTCATCGCAGGCTTCCGTCAGCGTCGTCGCAACGCCGTACCAGTTGAGGCTGCACCAGTCGCCGCAGAAACTTCGGAACTAGTCTCCGTCGGCTAACTCGTTTCAAAGATAACTCACGGCGCCCTTCGCGGGCGCCGTGAGTTTTTTGTTCGCCCGATCAACCCTTGAAGACGTGGTTCAGTGCGTCATCGATATCGGACCACAGATCGATGGGGTGTTCGAGTCCGACGCTGAGCCGGAGCAGTCCACCCGGGACGTTCTCTTCGCCCCTCCATCGAGTTCGCCGATCAATCGTGGTCTCCACACCGCCGAGACTCGTGCCGCCGACGATGAGTCGCAACGACGCGACGACGCGGTCCGCACTTTCGGCGTCCTTCACTTCGAAGGAGAGCATCGCACCGAAGCCGCCCATCTGCGAACTGGCGCGTTCGAAACCGGGATCGGTGGCGAGTCCGGGGTAGCGAACGCGCTCGACGTGACGGTGGTCGTCGAGTCGCTCGGCGAGCTCTGCCGCCGTGCGCTGTTGGCGCGCGAAGCGAACCGGGAGCGTGCGCAGTCCGCGTAGCGCGAGGTACGCCTCCATCACGCCGGGTATCGCGCCGTTCGACGTGCGCCACTCGACGAGTTCGTCGCGCTGACTCTCACTGTCAACGATGACCGCGCCCATGAGCAGGTCGGAGTGGCCCCCAATGTACTTGGTGGCCGAGTGCACCACCGCGCTCGCTCCGAGGGTGAGCGGTTGTTGCAGCATCGGTGTGGCGAAGGTGTTGTCGACGACGGCGACGACGCCGAGGTCTCGGGCCGCGCGGAGTATCTCGGGTAGGTCGGCGATGCCGAGAGTGGGGTTGGTCGGGGACTCGAGCCAGAGCACGTCGGTGTCGCCCATCGCTTCGAGTACCTCGTGCGTGTCGGTCACGTCGACGGCGTGGGTGTGGAGACGGCTCTCCTTCTCCAATCGTTCGAGGAGTCCGCGCGTGCCGCTGTACCCGTCACGGGGATAGGTCACGGTGGACCCGAGTGGGAGGGGTGCGAGTAACGCGGCGACCGCGGCGAGTCCCGACGCGAAGGAGACGCAGTACCCGCCTTCGAGTTCACCCAGCGCCTCTTCGAAGGCGCTCCACGTGGGATTGCCCCAACGCCCGTAGCCGACGTCGCCACCGTCGCGGTAGGTCGAGGCGAAGGTGGGTGGCACATTGAAGGGTCCGCCGGGTTTCGGTGCTCGGCCGGCGACGATGGCCAGGGTTTCGGCGTGCCATCTCTGAGGCTCAGTCATCGATTAAGTATGGCTCAGAGACAAAAAAGCCCGCGCCCTCGACGTTGATGTCGAGGACGCGGGCCGGGGGGTGGGGGTCTTTACGACTCGTCTTCGGCCAACAGGCGGTAGATGGAGCGTCGGGCGTCGGCCAGGATGGTCGTCGCCTTCTGGGTCTGCGCGTCGGATCCGGCCATCGCCACTTGGCGAACGGAGTGCATGACCTGTCGCAACGTACCGAACAGTTCGGCCGTGGCGTCACCGACGTCGGCGGCCGCGGTCTCCCACGGCTTGCCGAGCGTGGCGCGATCCTTCTCCACCAGGGCCTTGCCCGTGGCGGTCAGGACGTAGGTCTTACCGGACACCGTTGAGGAGATCTCGACGAGACCCTCGTCTTCGAGCTGTTGAAGGATCGGGTAGACCGATCCGGGGCTCGGACGCCAGGCGCCGTTGGAGCGCTCGCTCAACTCTTGGATGATCTGGTAACCGTTGCGCGGGGACTCGTCGAGCAGGACCAAGACGGCCGCTCGAACGTCGCCGCGACGCAGTCGCTGACGGCCGCGGGGACCAAAGCCACCGCGGAACATCTCGTCGCCGCGGCCGAACGGGCCGCCGCGGTGTCCACCCGGGCTTCGACCGCGACTGCGACCGGCTCCCCGTGGACCACGGTCGCGCTCGGAGCGCTCATCGTGATTGTGTTCGTGAAATTCGTGATTCATTGATTTCTCCTTTGTTGTAAATCTGACTATAACGATATATCGTTAGCGAACGTTTGTCAAGGGGTAATTTCAGTTTCTCGTAATCTGCCCTCTATCAGGGATTTCATAGACGCTACTCAATCGATGGTGGGCGGGGGCTCGGAGAAACGGAGAGCACTGGCGAAGGTCACCAAGGCGATCGCGGCGAAGGTGGCGAGGACGAGCGGTACCGCGCGGATGCCGAAGGACGACACCATCAGACTCTGAATCGCCGGTCCGATCACGCCCCCGACCATCATGCACAAGATCAAGAGGGCGACGCCGTCGTCGTCGTGGGGACAGAGCGTCGAGTACCAGACGAGCGCGAATGGATAGACCAGGGCGATGGAGAGCCCGACCAACGGATAGACGTACGGTGCCGCAGCGCTCACCAGCGCCAGGGCACAGAGGACGGTCGCCGCGGCGAGTCCCGCGAGGACGAGTCGATGATCCGAATGTCGACGGCCGACCGGTCCGGCGAGCGTCCGACCGAAGGCGAGGCCGAGCCAGAATCCCGCCGTGACGACGCTGCCGATCGACGTGGAGTAACCGAGGCGGTGGAGACTCGACGCGATCCATTCGGCGGTCGTGGTCTCGGTCGCGACGTAGAAGATGTAGGCGACGATGAACGTGGCCAGGATGGACTTGCGCCGGGCGCGATTCATGACGAGATCGTCATGTCGATGTTCGCGCGACAGCGGTGGCGCGATGAGTCCACGATTGCCCAGGGTGAGCACGACGATCGCGATGGCGATTCCCACGTAGAGCAGGCGATAGTCGTGGGGACGGACAACGACGACCAGCAGTGGTCCGACGACCGCGCCGAGACCGTAGCCGGCGTTGGTGACGCTGAGGCGACGGCCCCGACCCGTCGTCCTCGTTCGAACGAGTAGTGAGATCAACGAGAAATCGACACCACCGAATCCCAACCCGAGAAAGAAGACCGAGGCGAGGAACAGCGCCCACTGCGTCGCGAGCGCGGCGCCGCACGCACCGAGCGCGGTGATCACGAGTGTCGCCGACAGCACCGCGGCGCCGGTGAATCGCCTCATCGCAATCCAGCCGATGGGGACTCCCAGGAACGCGCCCACGTAGTAGACGCTCAACACGACGCCGGCCGCCGGGAGTGACAGATGGAATCGATGCGCCAACGTGACCAGCAGTGGTCCGAAGAGCGACGTGATCATCCCGAAGACGAGGAGGTCGATCGTCGCGCTGGTGATGGCGAGTGTGCGGAACGTCACCTCCGTCGACGCGGGACCCGAACCGTTGGAGGAGTCCGACGTCAAAGGATCATCACGCCTTCGGTGGCGTCACGTCGTTGGACGAAAGTACTCGCGCTGGATCGTTCGCTCGGACTCGTAGCGCTCCAGCGCGCTGCGCGTCGAGTCGCGGGTCGCCACTTCGGCTACCGGCACGTCCCACCACGACGCCGAGTCCGGCGCGGCGACCATCGGATCGGTTTCGATGTGGACGACGGTCGTCTTGGCGTTCGCGCGCGCGACCTTCAACGCATCACGAAGTTCATCGATGGATGAGGCGCGCAGAACGGTGGCGCCGAGGCTGGCCGCGTTCGCCGCGAGGTCGATGGGCAGTTTCGCACCGGCCAGTTGTCCAGAAGCGTCGCGGAGCCGATAGCTGGTGCCGAAGCGCTCCACACCGACCGACTCCGAGAGTGCGCCGATGGATTGAAAACCATGGTTGACCACGAGCACCACGATGATCTTGATGCCCTCTTGCAGCGCGGTGACCAGTTCGGAGTTGAGCATCAGGTACGACCCGTCGCCGACCATGACGTAGACCTCGCGCTCGGGGGCGGCCATCTTCACGCCGATCCCCGCGGCGATCTCATATCCCATGCACGAGAACGCGTACTCGACGTGATAGCCCTTCGGATCACGAGTGCGCCAGAGCTTGTGGAGGTCACCGGGCAGACTGCCGGCGGCGCCGACGACGACGTCGCTGTCCGCGCTCGACTCCTCGACGGCGCCGACGACCTCGCTCTGTGACGGCACGGGCGAGTGGTTGGAGTGATACGCCGACTCGACGGATTCGTTCCACTGCGTGGCGAGCAGGTGGTACTCGTCCTCGTACTCCTTCGACGCACGCCAGCCATCGAGGTGGGTGCTGAGTGCGTCGATGGCCACTCGGGCGTCGGCCACGACGGCGAGCGCCGACAGCTTGGCCGTGTCCGCGGGCGTCACGTTGATGTTGACGAACTCGACGGAGGGGTTCTGGAAGGCCGAATGTGAGGCGGTGGTGAAGTCGCTCCAACGCGTGCCGATACCGATCACCAGGTCGGCGCCACGCGCGACCTCGTTGGCGGCGGTCGTGCCCGTCGCACCCAACGCACCGACGCTCTGCGGGTGATCGAATCGTAGTGAGCCCTTGCCCGCCTGTGTTTCGGCGACGGGGATACCGGTCGCCGCGGCCAGGTCACCGAGCGTCTTCGTCGCCGCACTGTAGATGACGCCGCCGCCCGCGACGATGAGCGGACGCGTGGCCGAACGCACCTTCGTCGCGAGACGTTCAATGAGTTGTGGTTCCGGTGGTGGTCGCCGAATCCTCCATACGCGTTGCTCGAAGAGCGACTCCGGAAAGTCCCACGCTTCGGTCTGCACGTCTTGGGGAAGGGCCAGAGTCACGGCTCCGGTTTCGGCGGGGTCGGTGAGGACTCGCATCGCGTGCAACATCGCCTCGGGCAGCTGTGCCGGCCGCCACACCCGGTCGAAGTACCTCGACACCGGTCGCAGTGCGTCGTTCACCGAGACGTCGAGAGAGGTTGGGTCCTCGAGCTCTTGGAGGACGGGATTGGCACGTCGCGTGGCGAAGACGTCGCCCGGCAAGAGCAGCACCGGGATCCGATTGGTCGTCGCGACGGCCGCGCCGGTGACCATGTTGGTGGCGCCCGGGCCCACCGACGACGTACAGGCGAACGTTCGCAGACGATTCGACATGCGGGCGTAGCCCACGGCCGTGTGCACCATCGCCTGTTCGTTGCGCGCTAAGTAATACGGGAATTCGTCACCAGACTCCAAGAGTGCCTGGCCGAGGCCGGCCACGTTGCCGTGGCCGAAGATGCCGAAGCATCCGGCGAAGAATCGGTGCTGCTCGTCGTCCAATTGGACGGACTGCGCTCGCAAGAATCGTACGAGCGCCTGGGCCACGGTGAGCCTCATCGGACCCCCTTCGACGTGGTCATCGGCAGTCGCGGATCCATGACCTGATCGCGCCACGACCCCCGCACCCAATCGTGCGTGGGATCGTCGCAGAAGGCCATCGTCCGCTCGGGTGCCGGTCCGGCGAGCACGTTGACAAAGTACAGGTCGTAGCCGGGAGCCGCCATCGTCGGTCCGTGGTATCCGTACGGGATCAATATCGCGTCACCCGTCGACACCTCGGCGAGCACGTCGATCTGGCGATCGGGGCCGGAACTGTAGACGCGCTGGTAGGCGCCGGGGCCGGGTTGCCCCGCCCCCGCCCCGCCCCGTACCTCGAAGTAGTAGATCTCTTCCAGCACCGCTTCGCCCGGTCGCGCCTGGTCGTGCTTGTGCGGAGGGTACGAGGCCCAGTTCCCACCGGGAACGAGAACCTCGACGGCCACGAGCCGATCGGTCTCGAACCCCTCAGGTGACGCGAAGTTGTTGCACTGGCGACTGGCCACACCGGCGCCTCGCAGCTCCACCGCGACGTCATCGGCGTTCCCGTATCGGGCGGGCAGGACGTTGTCGCAGACCGCGCCGAGCAGGGCAAAGCGGCCACCGAGCGAACTGAATATCGTCGCCGTCGCGTCGCGTGGCACGTAGGCGAAATCGGTGACGCGATCAAAGACGCTCGCACGACCTTCGAGGACGAAGGACGCGTCGCCACAGGTCACGACAGAAGACCCCGCGAGCGGCAGGACGATCCACTCCGAGTCGCCGGTGTTCCACGTCGACTGCTCGCCCGGCTTCACCGTGAGCACGCGCAGCGAGGAGTAGCGCCAACCGGCGTCGGCCGGGGAGATCGTCATGCCGTACCCGTCGGCCCCCGGCTCGCGTGCCGGCAGGTAATGCGGTTGGTTCATAGGAGACTGACGGCGGTCTTGACGGCCGACGTCACGTCGTCGTCGGACGGGTAGAGGAGGTTTCGTCCCACGACCAGTCCGCGTACGCCCGGCAGTCGCAGCGTCTTCTCCCATCGTTCGAACATTTCGTCCGGCCGGTCGTTTCGGGGTCCTCCGAGGAGGACGACGGGCATGGTCGTCGCCTCGGCCACGCGCTCCATGTCGTCCACCACCGGCACCTTCAGCCACGTGTGCGACGACGTCGCACCGAGCGCGCTGGCGATCGCCATCGACTGCATGACGCCGTTCGTCGAAAGGTCGTGTTGTATCCGGCCGTCGACGCGGCTGCTCATGAACGGTTCGATCATGGCGATCTTGTCGTTGGACGCGAGTTGGGAGACCGCCTTCGCGCTCGATTCCAACACGTTGGCGGTCCCGGGATCGTCCAAGTTGATTCGCAGCAGCATCTTGCCGCCGTCCAGGCGGTGCTCCACGATCGATTCGGTGGTGTACGAAGTGAATCGGTCGTCCATCTCGAAGACGGCGCCGGGCAGTCCCCCTCGATTCATCGAGCCGAACACGTACTTGCGTTCCAGGGCACCCAGGAGGAACAGGTCCTCGACGATGTCAGGCGTTCCCAGGACGCCACTGACCCCGGGAATGGCGAGTGCCGTCACGAGTCGGTCCAATAGGTCGTAACGGTTCGACATCGCGCTCGGATTCGAACCGACGTCGAGCATGCCGCGCGCGGTGTGGTCCGCGGCGATGATCAAGATTCGACCTTCGTCGCTCGTCGGCTCATGACCGAGACGATTCTTGGCCGCGGCCGCTATGGCGTGAGGCCGCGTGAACCTGGTCTCCAAGAGTTGCTGCCGTGACGCATCGTTCATGGGTGTTCCCCTTCCAAGAGTTTTCGTACCTCGGCGTCAGTGGGCATGGCCTCGGAACACGACAGACGTGACGCGACGATCGCGCCGGCGGCACTCGCGTACCGAAGCGTCTCGTCCAGGGTCCAGTCCGATAACACTCCGTGGCACAGCGCGCCGCCAAAACCGTCGCCGGCGCCGAGGCCGTTGACGACCTCGATCGGGATTGCCGGTACTTCGAACCGTTGGGTGCGCGTCTTGGCCACGACGCCGTCGGGACCGAGCTTCACGACCGCGATCTCGCATCCGAGCTCGAGCAGACGGTCGGCGGCCACGTCGGGGCCGCTGACGCCGACCGCCACCTCGACCTCAGCGAGGTTGCCCACGGCGACGGTGACGAGTGGGAGTGCCTCGGTCGCACACTGGTGTGCCTCGTCGCGCGACGTCCAGAACGAAGGTCGGTAGTCGAGGTCTAAGACGGTCGGGTGTACACGTTCGCGTGCTTCGAGCGCCGCGATCGTCGCGGAGCGACTCGGCTCCTTCGACAACCCACCCAACGAAGCCCAAAACAGTCGTGCCGTCTTGATCGCGGCGTAGTCCAACTCCTCGGGGTAGATCTCTAGGTCCGGCGCCTTGGGCTCTCGATAGAAGTAGATGGGAAAGTGGTCTGGCGGATAGGTCTCGCAAAACGTGACCGGCGTCTGGAATCCGACGCACTCGGTGACGTAGCGATCGTCGACGCCGAAACTTCGAAGTGCCTCGTGCACGTACGCCCCGAAGGGGTCGGGACCGGTTCGACTGATAAGGGCACTTCGCCGGCCGAACCGGGCCGCGGCGACCGCGACATTCGCGGGACTACCGCCCAGGAACTTGTCGAAGTGCTTGACGTCGACCAGGCTGCCGTTTTCGGTCGGGTAGAAGTCAACGCCGCAGCGTCCGATGGTGATGACGTCGAACGCGCCACTCATCGTGACTCTCCGCGTGAACCCCGATGCGCGCAATCGATCGCCGGGGTCACGCTGTCCTTCGACTCGGACGCAGAGGCATCATCGGCGATCCGTGCGCCGGCGCACGAAAAGACCCCAAAGAGACCATATGTAAGGACAATAGCACTACGAGCAGTTTTGCGACCTAGACTTTCGCCACCGTACCTCGCGAAGGATCCCAATGGCTCGTCAAGCAGTCCTGGCCTACAACCCCCTGAGGACCATCGTCCTCGATCGGTCCAGCCCCGTCCCGCTCTACTTCCAGTTGGCGCAACACATCGAGAACGAAATCCGTTCGGGCAACCTGGTCCCGGGCGATCGACTCGAAAACGAAGTCAAGATCGCCGACGAGCTCGGTCTCTCTCGTCCGACGGTTCGAGCGGCGTTCAGCTACTTGGTGGACAAAGGTCTAGTGCTGCGCCGACGGGGCCAAGGAACCGTGGTCACGAAGGGCAAAGTCAGTCGTTCGGTGAAGTTGACCAGCCTCTTCGACGACCTCGCAGAGGCCGGGAAGAGCCCGACGACTCGGGTGCTCCATAACGAGGTCGTGAAAGCATCGGACCTGGTGAAGAGGTCGTTAGAGCTGGCCGATGACCAGTTCGTGATCTACCTAGAGCGCCTGCGGTTCGGCGACGGCGAACCGATCGCCCTGATGCACAACTTCATCCCCACGTCACTCGTGACGATGAGCAACGAGATGCTGGAACAGCACGGTTTCTACGAGCTCTTGCGGGCGGCGGGCGTCTTTCCCGACCACGCCACCCAGCGGATCTCGGCCAAGAACTCGACCACGAACGAGTCATCGCTCCTCGATGAGCCGCGCGGTACCGCACTCTTGACGATGGAGCGAACCACGTACGACGTCAGTGGTCGAGCCATCGAATTCGGGCAACACGTGTACCGTGCCTCTCGATACGCACTGATGAGTTCGGTCACGATCGGGGAGGCGACCGGCGACCAGCGGGTCTGACCGTATTTGATAGTAGTTATTGACAAGCGTAGGGATATGAACTACGGTCGCTCGCAGAGCAGCCGGAAACAAGAGATTTGACCTATCGAGTGCACGAGACCAGTGCGGACAGGGACGAATTCAACACAGCGGGTTTGGGGGACAGTGGGGGCGCTGAGTAACACCGGAGCACGCGAACGGAACGTGACGTCCCACGAGTCCATGACGTCGACGACGACGAGGTCGCGCGCGTGAACGAAATCCGATTCGAACACGTCTGGAAGATGTTCGAGGGAAACGCCGTCGTCTCCGATTTGAACCTGGGGATTCGCGAGGGCGAGTTCTTAGTCCTCGTCGGTCCCTCCGGTTGCGGCAAGACCACCTCCTTGAGGATGCTCGCCGGACTGGAGCGCCCGAGTCACGGACGGATCTGGATGGGCGATCAGGACGTGACCGACATTCCGACCGGACAGCGCGACATTTCAATGGTCTTCCAGAGCTACGCGCTCTATCCGAATATGAACGTGTACAAGAACCTCGCCTTCGGACCAAAGGTCCGCAAGGAGCCCCGCGCCACGCTTCAGCAGCGCATTCACGAAGTGGCCGACATGCTGGGGATCCGTCACCTCCTCGACCGTTCGCCCGCCGCTCTGTCCGGCGGGCAGCGACAGCGAGTCGCCCTCGGACGAGCGCTCATCCGCGAACCGCACGTCTTCTTGATGGATGAGCCTCTCTCGAACCTCGACGCTGCGTTGCGGGTTCAGATGCGAGCGGAGTTGATCCGCTTGCACCAACGGCTCGAGAGCACGACGACGGTCTACGTGACGCACGACCAAGTCGAGGCGCTCACCATGGGGGACCGCGTGGCGGTCCTGAAAGACGGTGTTCTCCTGCAGGTCGACACGGCCAATGACCTCTACGAGTACCCCGAGTCGGTCTTCGTGGGCGAATTCATCGGTTCACCCAAGATGAACGTGGTCCCGGGCACGCTGGAGGTGTCGGGCGGTCAGATATTCGTCGAGTGCCTCGGCGTCCGCTGCGACGTGAGCAACGAGTTTGCCGGACGACTCGGTCCGTCGACGACCAACGGACCGGTCTTGGTAGGGATTCGACCGCACGACCTTCATATGAAGGGCGAAGCCCCGAGCGACGGTCCGGCCGTACAAGTCCTCATCGACATCTGTGAGCACACCGGAACCGAGATCTTCGCGACGGTCGAGTTGGGTACGACGAAGCTGATCGCGCGACTGCCGCGCTCACCGATGCCCGAAGCCGGCCAGGCGATCGATGTCTCCTTCAACAAAGAGCGACTTCACCTCTTCGACGTCACCTCGCACGAGAGTTTGCTCGGACGTGAGGGGCAACGAGAGCGAATCTCGGTTGGTTCGGAGCCGGTCGTCGAGGCGCAGAGTTCTTAAAAGTTAAGGAAAGGAAATGAGGGGAGAGAAATGAGAGCATTTAGGAAGGGTGTACTACCGAGAGTGATCGCCGGTTCGGCCATCATCGCGATGTCGATCACGACCCTGGCAACGGGCGCCGTGTCGCAAGCGGGGGCGGCGTCCAAGGTCACGATCTCGGTGGCGTACGCCGCGAACACGACCTTTGACACCACGCCACTGGGTCTCACCTGGTGGACGAGCGTGAAGAAGGAGTTCGAAACGCAGTATCCCAACGTCAAGGTGAACCTCATTGCGGTGAACGGTGGTGAGCCCGACTTCCTGACGAAGTTGGCCCTGCTGTACCACTCGACATCGACGGCCCCGACATTGGCGCAGTTCCCGTCGACCGAGATTGCGTTGTACCAGTCGACGGGCTATCTGAAGTCGTTGAGTCCCTTCTTGAAGACCTCGTCCTGGTTCGCCCAGTACCCGAAGGTCATCCAAGATGAAGGCCTGATCAACGGCCAGATCTATGCCGTCAGCACGGGAGAGAACAACGTCGGTCTGTACTACGACAAGGCGATCCTGCAAAAGGCGGGGATTCCGCTGCCGTGGCAGCCGACGAACTGGGCGCAGATCATCGCCGCCGCCAAGAAGATCAAGGCCGCCGAACCGAAGGTCATCCCCCTGTGGGTCGACGCCGGCACGAGCGCCGGTCCGAACGGCGCCGGGTACGGGATCTTGAACCTGTTGGCCGGTTCGACCACTCCGACGATCCAGACGTCGTCGGGCAAGATGGTGGTCGACAGCCCGGGACTGCTCCAGACGCTGGACTTCTATCACACCGTCTTCGCCGACGGCCTCGGAGCGCCGACGTCACAGCTGTTCAGTCCGAACAACTCACCCAACATTCCGTCGGCGGACTTCTTCAAGGGCACCTTGGGAATCGCCGTCGCCGCGAACTTCATCGGTGGTAACTGGACCAAGCAGGTGAGCTTCCCGTACTGGTCGAAGGCCTCGACGGCGATGGGTGTCGCCGGTCTACCGAAGATCAACGGCGGCGGCTACGCCTCGACGTTGAGCGGCTGGGACTTCGGCATGTCCTCGGGGGCCTCGAGCGCCCAAGCGACCGCGGCATTCAACTTCATGAACGTCGCGCAGGAACAGAAGAACCTCATCGACGCCGGTAACTGGGCCGGATGGGTACCGCCCGTCCAGTCCGACTGGACCGTTCCGCTGTACACGCAGTTCGCCGCTCCGTTCAACGAGGAGTTCGGCAAGTTGCTGCCGTACTCGTCCGAACTACCGACGAGTGCCAACTACTCGGTGTGGGTCCAGGGAATCGAAGAGGCCAGCGGCACGCTCGCCCAGACGCCCTCCACCTCGGGCGCCACGGCAATGGCCACGATGAAGGCCTTCGTTACGAACCAGTTAGGCCCGAGTGAAGTAGCGACGCTGAAATAGCGGAGAACTCGGAAAGGTACTACAAGACGTGAGAAAGGCCCGGTGATGGCGTCGCTCCCAATCGCAGACACCATCACCGGACCTTCCATGTCCGAACTCTGGAAGACGCGACACGACAAGTCGCGCTTCCAGTGGAGCAGCCTGGGTCTGTTGACACCGGCCTTCGGGTTGTTGATCATCCTCTTTCTCGTCCCGATGGGCTTCGCGGTCTATTTGGGACTCACCAATCTGACGCTGGTGGGCCCGACGGCCCTGAAGTGGGGCTTCACCGGGATGCAGAACCTCGAGCGGTTGAAGGCCGACACGACGTTCTGGAGTTCGCTCTGGGTGACCGGCATCTTCATCGTGGGTTCGATCGCCGGCGTCGTGGTCCTGGGCTACGTCTTGGCGTCACTGCTGATGCGCGCGCGGCCGTGGATGCGCATGATCGTCGGCGGCATCGTCGTCGTCGCGTGGATGATGCCCGCGGTCACGGCCGGCATGACGTGGTACGCCTCGACGACCGGCGGGGGTGCGTTCTCGACGTTGATCGGGATGCCCAACTCGAACTTCCTCGACAACGATCCCCTACTGATCGTGACCCTGGCGAGTGTCTGGTCGATGACGGGGTTCTCGATGCTCGTCATGGGTGCCGCCCTTCGCAACATCCCAAGTGAGGCCATTGAGGCGGCCACGGTCGAGAACGCCTCCACGTGGCAGCGCTTTCGGATGATCATCCTGCCGTTGTTGCGGCCCACGATGACCGCCATCGTCCTGCTCACCGGGCTCTTGGCACTGGCGAACTTCTCGTTGATCTACATCATGACCCAGGGCGGACCGGGCAACGCGACGAACATCTTGCCGCTGTACTCCTATCAACAGGCCTTCACCTACAACAACCTCGCCTACGGCGCGTTGATCGGCAACGTCATGGTCGTCATCGCCACCATCTTCGGGGTCTTCTACGTTCGCATCACCGCGAGGCGGCTGTGAGCGAGATCGTCGAAGAGACCGTGATCACGGTGGACGACACCACCCCGGCGATCCCGGTCATGCCGCCGGAGAACCGTGAGACCCAGCGGACGAAGGCCCGGAGCGTGACGCTCCACTTGATCCTCGGCGCCCTCGGGGTCCTCTTCCTGGCACCGATGCTCTGGCTCTTCCTCGCCTCGATCGATAAGAACGCGTCGTGGGGCATCGAGTGGCCCCACTTCTCGCTCATCAACTTCCGACACGTGCTCACCGGAAGCCTCCTGCACTCGCTCTGGAACAGCGTCGTGCTGGCCGTGATCTCGACGACGATCGCGTCGGTGACCGGCGTGTTCGCCGCCTATTCGCTCTCTCGGCGAAAGATCCCCTTCAAGGGTCCTCTGCTCCTCTTCATCATCTTCTCCTCGGGCGTGCCGTTGGCGATCATGGTGATCCCGGTCTACGAGATCTTCTCGAGGTTCGGGTTCCTCTCGATCCTGCCGACCGCGGTCTTCTTGTCGGTGACCTCGCTGCCCTTCGAGGTGTACCTGATGAAGAACTTCATCGACGCCGTGCCGACCGACCTCGAAGAGGCCGCGCGCATGGAGCGCGCCAGCACGTTCCAGGTGCTGCGCCGAGTGGTCATCCCGCTCGCGATGCCGGGAATCGCGGCCGCGTCGATCTTCGGATTCGTCAACGCGTGGGGATCCTTCATCGTCCCGCTGATCTTGATCAGTCCCTCGAGCCAGCAACCGGCGCCGATCGCCATCTACACGTTCCTCACGTTGCCCAAGGCCGAGTTCGGCAACATCGCGGCCTACTCATTGGTGTTCTGTCTTCCCGTCTTCATCCTCTACGCCGTCTCGTCGCGGCTCTTCCGCGAAGGATTCGTGCTCGGCGGGGGTGTCAAGGGATAATGGACGCCGCCCCAACCGGCGCGACCACCACCAGTTTCGCAGTCATCGACGCGTCGTCGAAGGAAAAGAAGGAAGACCAGCAATGAAGATCACAGTGGCCAATGCGCCCATCAGCTACGGGGCGTTCGAGCTCACCGTGGGCATCGACCCGAACGTCCCCGACGGCGAAGCGATCCTCAACGAGGTCCGCGACGCGGGCTACGCCGGCATCGACCTCGGACCGGTCGGGTACCTCGGGGACGGTCCGGTGTTGGCCGAGCGCCTCGCCAGCCGTCAACTCGGCCTGGCCGGGGCCTACCTGGAGTTCCCCTTCACCGACCACGACGCACTGCCCGCGCTCTACCCCGAGCTCGACGCCATGCTCGACACCTTCGACGCGGTGCGCTCGGTCGTGCCCGGTCCCGTCCCGCATCCGACAATCGCCGACTCGGGCAGCGAGCGTCGACGAAACAACCCCGGTCGCAGTCACGGGGATCGCTCGTGGGGACTGGACGACGACGGGTGGGACCGCATGAAGGTGGGACTGGCGGCGGTCGTCGAGCGCTGTCGCGCCCGAGGCTACGAGCCGACGTTCCACCTCGAGACCGGTACCTACGTCGAAGCGCCCTGGGAGGTCCAGCGCGTGTTGGACATCTCGGACGTCGGGCTCTGTCTGGACACCGGACACTTCTTCGTCGGCGGGGGCGACCCGGTCGTGGCGATCCACGAATGGTCCGACCGCATCAATCACGTGCACGTGAAGGACGCCCTGCAGTCGGTGATCGACGGCATCGTCGCCGATCACGTGCCGGCGATGAACATCTGGACGCGTGAGGCCTTCCCCGCCTTCGGCGACGGTGACGCGAACGTCGCCGGCGTGCTCGCGGCCCTGAAGGACGTCGACTACGAGGGCTGGCTGGTCGTGGAGCAGGACATCTTCCCGCAGACCTCGGAGCGTTTCGCCCAGGCGATCGACGACCAGAAGAAGAACCGCCGATTCCTCGCCGACCACCAGGTGTAGGCGATGTTCCGATTGGGGCTAGTCGGCGCCGGGCGCATGGGCCGGACACACCTGCGGGCGCTGCGTGAATCTTCGGACGTGGGGATCGTGGCGGTCGCCGAACCGCTCGACGCCCTCCGTGAGGAGGCGGTCGCCGCCTTCGACGTCGCCGGCTACTCGTCGCTGTCGGACATGCTCGCCTCCGGCGGCATCGACGGCGTCTTGATCGTGACCCCGAGTGACAGTCACGTCGACGTGATCGCGCTCGTCGCCGCGGCCGGTCTGCCGATCCTCTGTGAGAAGCCGTGTGGCGTGTCGGCCGACGACACTCGCCGCGCGCAGAAGATCGTGCGCGACGCGGGCGTCGCGCTGCAGATCGGTTACTGGCGCCGCTTCGTTCCCACGCTCGAGCTGCTGCGCGAAGGGATCGAGAGTGGACACTTCGGCGACGTGTTGTCGCTGTCGTGTCTCCAGTGGGACGGCGCGCCTCCGTCGTCGGCCTTTCGATCGCGTAGTGGCGGCGTGTTCATCGACATGGGCGTCCACGAATTCGATCAGGCCCGCTGGCTCACCGGCAGCGACTTCACCTCGATGGCGGCCGTCGCCTCACCGGCCATCAGTGATCCCGACGTCTCGGACGACCCGGACAGCGCGCAGGTCCTCTGTGCGACGACCTCCGGCGCCACCGTGTTCGTCTCCCTCGGTCGTCACTACGACGGCGGCGACATGGCGAGCATCGAAGTATTCGGATCAAAGGACCACATGCACTCCGTGTTCTTGGATCCCGACGACGGTGAACGGGCGCAGCTCGAGGCGCTGGTCCTCCAGGCGCAGTCCTTCGCGGAGTACGCGAGGGGTGGACCGTGTCGGGGAGCGAGCGTCGAGGACGCGATCGCCGCGCTCGAGGCCGCCGCCCGCGCCGCCGGCCAATTGGCCGCGAGCCGCTGAACCGTGTCGACCAAGAATCTTCGCGTCGGCATCGTCGGGTACGGCGTGATGGGTCGGGCCCACGCCTACGCCTACCGCGCGGCCCCGCTTATCCGACCGTCGTCGGTCACCTTCACGCCGGTCGTCATGTCGGGGCGCAACGCCCACGCGGTGGCGAAGGTCGCACGGGACTGCGGCATCGACGCGTGGGTGACCGATTGGTGTCAGCTCGTGGAACGCGACGACGTCGACGTCGTCGACGTCTGCACGCCGCCGGGCACGCACGCCGCGATCATCGAAGCCGCGGCGCGCGCCGGCAAGGACGTCTTCTGCGAGAAGCCCCTCGCGACGAACTACGCCGACGCCCGATCGGCGCTCGATGCCGCCGAGACGTCCGGGGTCCGTCACGCCATCGGGTTCAACTACCGTCGACTGCCGGCCGTGTCGTTGATGGCCGAGATGATCGCGAACGGCGAGTTGGGTGAGGTCCACCTGTGGCGCGGCACCTGGCTCTCGGACGAGTTTGTCGATCCCGACATCGCATTCGATTGGCGCTTCGAGTCCTCCATGGGCGGCAGCACCATCGGCGACCTCGGGAGTCATCTCATCGACATGGCGACGTGGATGCTCGGACCGATTGAAGAGGTCACGGCGATGTCCTCGACGTTCATCGGGAGTCGCGACGACGCCGGAAGCGCGCGAACCGTGGAGGTCGAGGACGCGTCGTCGGCGCTCGCACGGTTCTCCTCGGGCGCGCACGGCACGATGGAGGTCGCGCGCGCCGCACCGCGGCGTCCCTGTGACTTCACGATCGAGGTGAACGGGAGCAAGGGGACCGTGATGTTCTCCTACGCGCAGCTGAACGAGTTATGGGTGGGCAGCACCGACGATGACGCCCGCCTCTACGGACTGCGACGCGTCCGCGCCGAACACCGGACGCAGCCCGAGACGGCCGGATGGTGGCCCATCGGCCAGGGCGTTGGCTACGACGCCAGTCTGATCAATCAAGTCGCGGACCTGGCGGCGACCTGGGAGGCACGTGCGTGGAGTCCCGATTTCACGGTCGGCGCCAACGTCGCTGCGGTCTGCGCGGCGATGGAGCTTTCGGCGGTCGAGCGGCGATGGGTGCCGGTCGACGAGATCGTGCGAGGGTAAGGGACTAGTCGTCTCCGTAGGCCGTCCAACATTTCCAGAAACGCCCGCCACATAGTCCGTGCTGCTGGACCTATTCTTCGCGGGCCAACGTCGTCGCGAAGTCGGCCACTGCGCGAGCGCTCTCGCGACTGATCTCCGGACAGATCGTCGGGAACATCTCGGTCGCGTGCATCGTGCCCAACACTTCGACGGCCCGGGCCGCGACCCCGGCCGAGAGCAGTAGACGATAGAACGCCACGCCCTCGTCACGGAGGGGGTCGCATTCGTTCACGCTGATGACCGTGGGCGGAAGTCCGACGACGTCCTCACGGCTCGCGAAGCCCGGCCAGGCGAGCGGATCACGCGCGTCGAAGGCTTCGATGCCGTAGCCGATGCGTCCGCGGTTGTTCTGCACGTCGCTTAGCAGTGCGCTGAACGTGCGGGACGAGGGGTAGCGCGCGTCGGGCCACGCGCCGTTGATGAACGGGCAGAAGGCGTAGAGGCCCCTGACGATGTCGAGGTCGCCGTCGCGCTTGAGTCGCAGGGCCGTCGCGAGGGTCAGGTTGCCGCCGCCACTCTCGCCGGAGACGACGATCCGCGTGCGGTCGACGCCGAGTGACGCGGCGTGGTCGCGGACGTAGCGCAGCCCAGAGACGCAGTCGTTGAGTCCGGCCGGATAGGGCGCGACCTCGTTCACCGTCGACGGGGAGACGGCGTTGCGGAATTCCACCATCACCACGACGACGCCGCTCGCCGCAATGAGTCGACCCCACGAGCGATAGGTGCCGTAGGTGCACGAGAGCGAGGCCATTCCGCCGCCGTGGATGTAGTAGACGCACGGCCGGATCTCGTCGTCGTCCGGTCGGACTACGTGCAACGTGATGACGTTGTCGTCGGGCGACGAGACGATGTCGAGTGAATCGAAGCGGAGCCCCCGTGACGGCGCGACCTCCTCACTGTCACCGGACTCCCGGAAGGCGGCGTCGGCGGCGATGCTCGCGCGTCCCGCCGGTGACGAGGCCTCGGCGAGCAACTCCTCCCGGTTGACGACGTCAGGGTACGCGACCTCGGGGTGGGCAAGGTTGAACGCGCGAACGCGTGGATCCAGTCGTAGGTCGATCTCGTTGGTCATCTCAGTGGTTCCCGGAGTTCCGGTGTTCGAGCGCGCGATGCCGGGGCCAGGGGCGACGGAACTCGTAGCGAGCGGCCGCGGCGAGAAGGAGGTCCTCGCGGAATCGCGGCGCGATCACTTGCAGACCGACGGGAACGCCGTCGACGAGTCCCGCCGGGAGGCTGATCGCGGGCAGGTTGGCCAGGTTCGCGAGCATGGCGAGGACGACCGACATCCCGCCGTGAACCTCGACGCCTTCGATCTCGGTGGGCATCGGACCTTCGGCGGCGAACGGGGGCATCGATGACATCGGGGTCACGATGAGGTCGACGTCACGCAATATCGCGGCTACCTCGTGAACGAGTTGGCGCCGCTGCCATTCGACGTGGGCGGCCCACGGGAGTGTTCGTTCGCGCAGCGACGCCCAGCCTGGCGCCGATCTCGGGTCGAGTTCGTCGAGGTGGTTCTCCCAGAGGTCGCGGTCGACGCCGACGAACTTGTCGACGCCCTCGATCGCCACGTACGTCCCGATGTAGTCATCAAGGTCGATCGGTCGTTCGACGAACGTCGCTCCGATGGAGGCCACGAAATCCTTGGCGGCGTCATGACAGAGCGCGCCGACTCGCGAGTCGACGACGGCGAAGCCGAGGTCGTTCGACCACGCGACGCGACACCCGGAGAGACCGACTGCGTCGATCGCCTCGACGTACGACGTCGTCGGCGACGGCAGTGACGTGCGGTCCCGGTCGTCCGGTCCGGCCATGACGTCGAGCAACAGTGCGCAGTCGAGGACGTTCGTCGTGAGGCTGCCGACGACCGAGTTCTGCGCGAGGTGTGTGTCGCCGAAGGTGGGTATTCGGCCGTAGGTGCATTTGAGACCGACGAGTCCGGTGAAGCTCGCGGGCGTGCGAATCGAGCCGCCGCCGTCGCTGGCGGTGGCGAAGGGGACCATGCCGTTCGACACGGCCGCGGCGGACCCTCCGCTGGAGCCGCCGGGTGTTCGAGCGAGGTCCCAGGGATTTCGCGTGACGCCGAGGAGCGGACTCGCGGTGTAGGCCCACGCGCCGAACTCGGGCGTTGCGGTCTTGCCGATGGGAATCGCGCCAGCGTGGCGCAGACGACCGACATGTATCGAATCCACCGACTTCACTGGTCCGTCGGCGAACCACCGTGATCCGCGGGTCGTCGGCATGCCCGCGCAGTCTTCGAGGTCCTTCACGCCGAACGGGACTCCCGCGAGCGGTCCCAACTCATCGGCGCGACCGTCGAGGACGGTTCGGTCAACCTCGCGGGCTGAGGTGATGGCGTGCTCCTCGTCGATGAAGATGAACGCGTTCAGCGACGTATTCTCCGTATCCACGGCGTCGAGACACTGCCGAGTGAGATCCTCGGCCGAGAGCTCGCCGGCTCGGATGAGCAGTGCGGCCTCGCTCACTGAGGGTGTTTCCATCCATTCGGCCTAGCAGATGTCGAACTCCGTTGGCGCACGAAATCAAGTGGCGACTACGGAGCGAGGATCTTCTGGAAGCGACGCGAGGCGATCGAGAGACCGAGGAGCGCGATTGCGAGCAGATAACCGGCGCGAAAGACCATGATCCAGTCGAAGCGCCCGAGCGAGAATCCCCGCAGCAGCGCGGCCGACTGATACAAGGGTGAGACGGTGACGATCGCACCTAACCAATGCGGGTACAACGTCACCGGAAAGAACGTCCCCGAGAACAAGAAGAGCGGGAGTTGGACGAGCAGTACCAAGTCGAAGTCCTGCCACGTTCGCATGAACGTGCACGCGGCGAGCCCCATGCAACTGAAGGTGAGGCTCGTGAGGATCGCTCCGGGCCAGCAGAGGATCACCCACGCGCTGCCCGTGTCACCTAGTGCGGCCATGCAGACGATGAACGACGCCGAGTACATCGTCGCGCGCGTCAACGCCCACAGAACTTCGCCCATGGCGATATCCGTCACCTCGAGGGGCGTGGACAAAAGTGCGTCATACGAATGGGAGATCTTCAGCCTGAAGAACGTGTTGAAGATCGAGTCGATCATCGCGCCGTTCATCGCCGAAGCGGCGAGCATGCCCGGCGCGACGAACAGGGCGTAACTGACGACCTCACCGCTCACGTGCAGGTTACCGACGAGTTTGTTGAGTCCGATGGTGATCGAGAGCAGATAGAAGAGTGGCTCGAAGAAGCCCGAGATGAGCATGACCCACTGCGTGCGGTAGATCATCACGTTGCGTTCGAGCACGCGCAAGGAACGGCGTGAGCCGACCATCGGGAAGGTTCGCGTGAGCATCAGTAGGTCAACCTTCGCCGCATCGTGTGTCGTCCCCAGACGACGCCGACGACGGTCATCGCGAGCAGTACCACCACGTGGCCCAATTGCGCTGCGACGGTACCCTGACCGAAGGCCGCCGCCCGCGCGAGCGCCACGCCGTGATAGAGGGGGAAGAACTGCACCACCGGTCGCAGATAGCCGGGGTACGCCGACAGTGGATAGAAGGTCGCCGAGAAGAGGAACATCGGCACGAAGGCGAATCGGTAGATCGTGATGAACGACGCTTCGGACTCCGAGCGCGCGGCGTAGGCGACCAGTGGCGCCGAGAAGGCCAACGCGACGAGGGTTCCGATGAAGGGCAGCGTGAGGCTCCACCACGACTGCAGGGCGCCGAAACAAGCGATGACGATCACGTAGAACACGGAGGTGAGAAACGCCCGCGTGGCGACCCACGCGAGTTTGCCAAACAAGATGTCCTCCGGCTCCAAGGGCGTCGTCGCCGCGGCGTGATACGTGCGTACCCATTTGAGACACGCGAGGACCGGCCAGAGCGATTCGCCTTCGCCCAGTTGCATGGTGGTGGTCGCGAGCAGGCTCGGTGCGATGTAGTGGAGATACGTCTGACCATCGACAAGTCCCGTGTGGCGCGATACGAGATGACCGACGCCGATGCCGAGTGACGCCAGAAACAGAATCGGGAATAGCACGGAGCTCGCGACCGAACCGCGCCACGTCTGGGCGTAGTACTCGGCATGAAAGCCCCAACTTCGACGCCACCGGGGACGACTGACATCGGCTCTCGACGTCTGGATCACGGCTACTCCGTCAACGATCGGCCGGTGAGGTGCAAGAAGACGTCTTCGAGTGAGCTGCGTCGAACGAGGGTGCTCGACGGCTCGATGCCGGCGGCGTGCACGTCGCGTAACGTTTCGTCACCGTTGTTGACGTAGAGCAAGACGCGGTCCGGTAGGACTTCGACACGTTCGGCGAACGGCGCCAACCGACCGCAGTACTCCTCGTGGTCGTCGGTCGTGAAGCGCAGCTCCACCACCTCTCGGGTGGAGAATCGCTCAATAAGGGCTCGAGGCGCTCCTTCTGCGACGATCGATCCCTGATCCATGACGACCAAACGATCACACAGTTGTTCCGCCTCATCCATGTAGTGCGTCGTGATGATAAGCGTGACGCCTTCACGTTTGAGTCGATAGAGACGGTCCCAGACAAGATGGCGTGCCTGTGGGTCGAGTCCGGTCGTCGGCTCGTCGAGAATGAGGATCTCCGGACGGTTGATGAGTCCGCGAGCTATGGTCAGTCTTCGCTTCATCCCACCGGACAGATCGTCGACCTTGTCGTTGCCACGTTCGGCGAGCTGGGTGAACTCGAGTAGCTCGGCGACGCGTTCGCGCACGACGCGACGGGGAAGGTCGAAATACCGACCGAACATCTCCAAGTTGTGTCGAACCGAGAGCTCGAGTTCGAGCGAATCCTCTTGTGTCACGACGCCGAGGCGACTGCGGATCTCTGGTCCGTCGGTCCTCGGGTCGAGGCCGAAGATCGAGATCTCCCCGGACGTGGGCTGGGATACCGCCGAGATCATTCGCATGGTGCTGGTCTTGCCCGCGCCGTTGGGACCAAGAAATCCGAAACTTTCACCTCGATTGATGGCGACGTCGATGCCCTTCACGGCTTGGAAGTCGCCAAATCGTTTCACCAGTTGACGCGCCTCGAGGATGTGGGCGTTCACGGTGACCTCCGATCACGTGCTGCGACGGGCCCGTCCGCCCCCGAGATGATGCCCAACCTGAACACGAGTGTCGCGTCCCCCTTGACTGTGTACTCATGAGTGTGCTCGGACCGCATGACGGACGTGAAGAACCCCGCCGAAGGTCCGAGGTTTCAAGTTACTAGGCCCGTGTGACGTTGAAATGTCAGGCAGGGCTTTAGTCCGTGACGAGGTCGCTGTCCCAATCGCGAGTCGTCAAGATTTCGCCCATCCGACGCAAAAAGCGCGCCGCGTAGGCGCCGTCGACGGCTCGGTGGTCGAAGGTGAGGGCCAATAACCCCACGGAGTGGATACCGACCGACTCAGTACCGTCTGACGCGGTTATCACCACGGGTTTGCGCACGACGGAGTCGGTGGACAGAATCGCGACTTGCGGCTGATTGATGATCGCACCGGTAAGGAGGGTACCGAAGGGGCCGGGGTTCGAGATTGTGAAGGTTCCTCCCGCGAGGTCATCGACCCCGAGGTGCTTCGAACGAGCCTTCTCGGCGACGTCCTTGATTGCGCGCGCGATTTGCTTCAGGTCGAGGAGATCGGCCCGGCGAAGAACGGGTACGACCAGCCCCTCACTGTCGATGTCCACGGCGATCCCGAGATTCACGTCGAGATGCACAATGAGCGCATCGTCGCTCACCGTGGCGTTGAGATGCGGGAAGTCTCGGAGTGCCTCGATGACGGCCGCGGCGTTGAAGGGTAGATAGTTGAGGCCGAATCCTTCTCGTTCCTTAAAGGTGTCGCCGTGACGAGCGCGAGCGAGCTCCACGTGTTCGTAATCAACCTCTTTCACCATGAGCGTGTGCGCCGAGGTTGCTTTTGAACGGACCATGTGCTCCGCCGTGAGTCGACGGATTTTGGTGAACGGAACCACTTCGTCACGATCACCACTGGAGACCGAGGTCGTCGGTGCAATCGTTAGTAGTAGGTCAACGTCGTGACGCGTGATCGTGCCGTGGGGACCGGTGCCCACCACGCTTCTCGCGTCGATGTGGTGCTCACTCATCAGTCGCCGCACGATTGGTGACAGCGAACCGCCGACGTCTTCGACCACCGAAGTCTTCATCTCCTCAATAGCCGCGAGCACGTCTTGACGAGTGACGCGACCATTCGGTCCCGTACCGGAGATTCCGGCGACGTCGAGATTGTTCTCCTCGAGGAGTCGTCGAACGACGGGGGAGAGTTGCTCCTGGTCTGAGCGGGATTTCTTGGGTGGCGCCTGGATGGATCGCGGTGTGTCGGACTTCTCAGACGTCTCCGCGGCGATCGTGCCGGCGGTCGCCACCGGCTCGTCGGAGCCGTCGCCAATGACGGCGAGCACGGTTCCGACGTCGACCGTCACGCCTTCGTCGACCAATATGGTGGTCAGTACGCCGCTGGTCGGGGATGGAATCTCGGTGTCGACCTTGTCCGTCGAGACCTCGAAGAGTGGTTCACCCTTCACCACGGTGTCGCCAATCTTCTTGAACCACTTCGTGACCGTGCCGTCGGCGACCGTCTCGCCCAACTGCGGCATCGTGACATTGGCCATGAGTCCTGTCCTTCGAGTTCTGGTGCGACGGTCAGATGGTGGAGGAAGGTCCGAATGAACGCGGCGCGAGCCCTATTTCCACGCTTGATTGCCCTACGGTGAAGTTATATGCTACTGCATGTTAAGTCACGATGAACGACGGTTCGACGCCACACCGTAGTCTCGTCGTCGGACGGATGAATCGTTCCGCGTCGTCCACGAGTATGGGAGATCACGAAGATGGTCAGCACCAAAGTCGCGTCGCCGCCAGTCGAACTGACCAGCAAGCTCGATCTCTACCGGTGTCAGTTGGCGCTGCGCAAGTTCGAGGAACGCGCCTACGACCTGTTCTTGGAGAACTTCGTCAAGGGCACGAGCCACCTGTCGATCGGCCAAGAGGCGATCGCGGCCGGCTTCGCCGCGGCCATGCGTCCGACGGACTGGACCTTCGCCACTTATCGCGGTCACGCCCACACCCTGGCGCGGGGCGTGCCGATGACGCCGGTCTTCGCCGAACTGATGGGCCGCACCAACGGCCTGATGGCCGGAAAGGGCGGTTCGATGCACCTGACCAGCGTGGAGCACGGCGTCATGGGCAGTTACGCGATCATCGGCGCCCACATGCCGATCGCCTGCGGCGCCGCGTGGAGCGCGCAGTACCGCAAGACCGACCAGGTCGCGGTCTGCTTCTTCGGCGACGGCTCCGTGAACATCGGGGCCTTTCACGAAGCCCTGAACTTTGCGGCGATCTGGAAGCTGCCCGTCGTGTTCGTGTGCGAGAACAACCTGTGGATGGAGTACACCCGAACGAGCGAGGTGACGGCGGTCGCCAACCCCGCCGCCGATCGTGCCAGCGCCTACGGCCTGGATTCGATCATGGTGGACGGCAACGACGCCGACGCGGTCTTCGAGGTCGCGGCCAGCGCGATCGCGCGCGCCCGCGCCGGTGAAGGGCCGAGCATGATCGAGGCGTTGACCTACCGTCACGGTGGTCACTCGAGAGCCGACCCCGGCAAGTACCGTCCGGACGCCGAGGTGGCGGAGTGGCTCGCGAAGGACCCGATCCCGCGGTACCGGCAACGACTCCTCGATCTCGGGGCGAGCGAAGAGGAGTTGATCGCCATCGAGAATGAGGTAGTGGCCGAAGTCGAGCAAGCGACCGAGGAGGCCAAAGCCGGAGCCATCCCGGGTGAGGACCTCCTGATGAAGGACGTGTGGGCCGACGGAGGTGGATCATGGCGCAACTGACGTTCCGCGAGGCCATCGCGCGCGGGATCGCCCAAGAGATGCGTCGCGACGAATCGGTTGTCTTCCTCGGTGAGGACGTCGGCGCGGCCGGCGGCGTGTTCAAGGGCACGGTCGGACTCATCGAGGAGTTCGGACCGGTGCGCGTTCGCGACACCCCGATCTCGGAACAGGCGATCCTCGGTGCCGCGATGGGTGCGGCGATGACGGGACTGCGACCCGTGGCCGAGATCATGTTCGCGGACTTCTTCGCGGTCTGTTGGGACATCGTGGCGAATGAGATCGCCAAGAGTCGCTACATGACCAATGGACAACTCACCTTTCCGCTCGTTATTCGCTCGGGCAACGGTGGGGGCCTTCGCTTCGGCGCGCAGCACTCCCAGAGCGTGGAGAACTGGGCGATGATGATCCCGGGTCTCAAGGTCGTGGTGCCCAGCAACGCCGTCGACGTCATCGGACTCATGGCCGCGTCGATTCGCGACGATGACCCGGTCATCTTTCTCGAGGCCAAGGCACTCTACGCGTCGAAGATGGACGTGCCCGATGGCGAGATCGTCGACACACTCGGCTCGGCCAAGGTCCTGCGACGCGGTTCGGACGCGACGGTCGTCGCGCTCGGCGCGATGGTCCCCAAGGCGCTCGCCGCGGCGGAGGAGTTGGCCAGCGCTGGCGTGGAGTGCACGGTCGTCGACGTTCGCTCACTCGTTCCGCTCGACACCGCCGCGATCCTGCGTGAGGTTTCGGCCACCGGTCGTCTCTTCACGGTGGAGGAGAACCCGCGGCTGTGCGGTTGGGGCGGTGAGCTGTCGTCGATCGTGAGTGAAGAGGTCTTCTACGACCTCGACGGGCCGATCGTCCGGATCACGACGCCGCACATTCCTCTTCCCGCGGCCGACGCGCTCGAGGACATGGCGATCCCGTCCGTCGAGAGAATCGTCACGACGATCGCCAAAGCGATGAACTCCTGATCAACATCACGACGGTGGCGAGGGCTCGACGTCGGGGGTCTTGCCCAACGTGCGCTGTAGGTTCGGCAGCAACGACATGAAATCGATTTCGCCGTAGCCGTTGGCAGAGGTCAGATGCGTCAGGGAGTTCACTAACTCGATCACCGGGAGCGTCAGGTCCGCGCCGTGCGCGACGTCGAGGGCCAGTTCGAGATCCTTGATCAAGAGGTTCGTGGTGAACGTGGCCGAGTAGTCGTGGTCGATGAGACCCGGGGTCTTGTAACGAACGAACGGCGACCCCATCACCGACTCGCCCAAGGCGTGCAACAGAATGGAACGGTCGATACCGTTGTTCTCTCCCAGGACGATGAGTTCGGCCATCAACTCTGCGGTGATCGCGAGTCCCGCGTTGATCGCGAGCTTCAACGTTCGCGATTGTTCGGCGTCACCCACGTAGAGCACCGTCGGTCCGATCGATTGCAAGAGCGCTGCGACCCGGTCGAAGGTGGCCCGGGGACCGGAGACGATGAGCGTGATGTTGCCCGCCGAGAGGACCGCCGGATTACCGCTGACCGGCGAGCGGAGGTAGTCGACGCCGACCGCATCGGCCCTTGCGGCGATTTCGCTCGAGATCCGTGGCGAGACGGTCGACATGTCGATGAGTACGCGACCATCGGGCCCCGATCGAAGTACGCCATCGTCCCCGAGACAGACGCCGGTCAACGCGTCGTCGTCGGCGAGGAACGTGATGACGATGTTGGCGCGATCCCAGAGGTCGTGGAAGTCGTTCAGGCGAACGGCGCCTCGTGCTTCCAGGGCCGAGTAGTCCTTCGGCGATCGATTCCAAATCAGGACCGACCACCCTTGATCGAGTAGACGACCGGCGAGGGCTTGTCCCATTTTGCCCATACCGAGGATGGCGACGGGTGATCGTTCCTCACTCTGTTCCACGATCGATCCTTTCTCGAATGTGTCGGACGCTCAACGGACGAGGTCAAACACTGAAGAAGACGCGCAAGCCGTCGACGATAGGTACGTCAGCCGCCACGTCACTGCGCGAAGGGCTTCGCTAGTTCCCTCGGAATTCAAGGTTCACCCAAATCGCTTCGACCGCGACGTCGCCGACGTTGTAGAGACGGTGGGGTCGACTGGAGTCGAAGCAGATGGAGTCACCTGCGTTGAGCTCGTACGTGTCGAACCCCAGAGCGATCTGCAGCGTTCCCTTGAGGATGAATCCGTACTCCGTTCCCACGTGACGGATCAGCCGATCGTCCAACGTTGAACTTCCGCCGACCTCGTAACGGACGAACATGAAGTCCGTCTTGTCGTGGTGTGAGGAGATCAGCGACTCCCAGGTCACGCCCGAGTCGAGCACCAGCACCTTGCGTTCATCCGGTCGCACGACGGGCGACGCGCCCTCTCGGACGCGACCCTTCGTCGGCGGTTTCTCCCCGGGTTCAACGGTGAGCCAATTGTTGTGGGCGGCGTCGGTCAGTCCGTTGAGCGAATCGTCGCCGACCGGCTCGGCCGGTTGGTCGTAGTTGAACAGCTCGTCGATCGAGATGTCGAGTGCGGCGCAGATTGAATAGAACGTGGCGACCGACGGCTGAGCCTTGCCCGTTTCGAGTTGGGAGATGAACGACGCCGACACGTCGATGTCCCGGGCGAACTGGCGAAGCGTGATGCCGCGCTCCAGGCGGCGCTCGCGAAGTCGGGCGCCCACCAAGCCAGGCGCGAAGCGGTTATTCGTGGCGATGGAATCGGCGACGCTCGTCTGGCGAGTGCTCTTCGCCGACGTCCGAGGAGATGCCGTCGCCCTTGGCTCGGTGGCTACCCTCTTGGGAACCGCCATCTGTCAATCCCTCTTCCCGCACTCGTCACCCGCACACCTAAGTTGGGATCGACCCTCGCCAGCGCATACGGCGTTATCAGATTCTATTGACACCTATTCCCCCGCCTTCAATTTCTCCGCGAGATGCTCCCACTCTCGACTGAAGCGATAGGAGTGACGCGGCGGCGGCGCCGGGGCCTGCACCTCGATCCAGCGAACGAGTCCGGAACTGCGATTCTCAAAGCCGTGGTCGCAGCCGACCCCGGCCCAGAGCACGTCGCCCGGGTGCAGGACCAGGAGTTCGCCGTCGATGAGACCGTGGACTTCGCCCTCGACAAACACGTAGGCCTCCTCGAAGGGGTGGTCGTGCGGGTGCGCGATCGCGGTGGGCTGATAGTCGACCATGAACATCGTGTGGAGCTGCGCGCCCACCTGCTGGTCGATCAGCATCTTCACGCCGATCCCGCTGTAGGCGAGCAGCGCGGTCGCCATGCTGGGCGACACCGTCGGGGCCGCGACGTCGGAGCCCCCGGCGAGTCGTTTGAGGTCCATGGCGTCAGCGTCGAATCGCGCCGCGTTGCGGTTCCGGGGGTCGCGCATGTCGGGCGTCACCGTGTCGCCCTCGGCGAGCGCCTGGCCAGGGAAGAAGGTGTCGTGCCGGCGGCCGTCGTCGAGTTCGGCCGGGGCCTGCATCTGCAGCCAGCGAACCGGACCGTCGACGGCTCGAAGTTGATACGTCGTCGCCAGAGGAAGCACGATGCAGTGGTCGGGGCCGAGCGAGGTGGTCTGACCAAGTGTCGTCACCGCGAGCGTTCCCGAGAGCACGTAAAAACTCGTCTCGAACGAGTGGAGTGCAGCGTCGACGCGTCCACCCGGGGCGAGGTGGTTCAGTGACAACGTCATATGGGGTGATCCGGTGGAGCGACTGACCAGGACCTGACGGCGATAGCCCGAGGAGTGACCCGCGAATGCCTCGGGCTCCTGGGCCGTCGAATCCTCGATCGCAGTCAGGTGATAGATGGTCCTCTCCTTCGATCCTTCAGTCAGTGGCGGGAGCGGCGACGGTCACTTCAGCAACCAGCCACCGTCCACCGCCAGATTTACTCCGTTGATCCCCGTGTTATCGAGCAAGAACTCCACGGCGTCCACGATCTCGGCCATCGTCACCGTTCGTCCCAGGGGCGTGCGGTTGATGACGAGGCTGAGGTCCTTGTCTTTCCAATACGGACTGTCACCGATGATGCCGGGGTGAATCGCGTTGACTCGGGTCGGGGCCATCTCCGTCGCCAAGGAGTTGACGATGCCGATGACGCCACCGTTGACGGTCGAAACCGTGGTCGAGCCGGGGTAGGGACGCTGTGTCGCCAATCCGCCGAAGAGCACGATCGACGCCTTGGGCGTGAGGCGACTCCGCAGGGCGTGGACTGCCGTGGTGTAGCCCACCAGTTTGAGCGTGACGAGACGAACCGCCGCATCGACGTCGTAGTTCGCCAACGTGTTCGCGTCACGCTCGATCGCGGCGATGACCAGGTCGTCGACGGCCGGCACGCTCGACAGCGACTCGGCGATGGTCTCGGGCATCGAGAGGTCGACCGCGAGCCCGATCGTCCCCATACCGATCTCCTTGGCTGCGGCGTCCGCACTCTCTTGAGTTCGTCCGGAGAGATACACGGTCGTACCCTTCGCGGCGAGGGACTTGACGAGCTCCTTGCCAATACCCTGGGTTCCCCCGAGGACCACGGCGGTGCGACCCGCACGGCTTTCTGACATCGACCAACCCCCTTTGAGTGTTCAGTGAAGTAAAACATACTCCAAGAATTCACGAAGTGAAACAGAGAATCTGCGTCGTGGCCGGTGCGATGACACTCACTGTTTCGTTGTCCCCGTATGGGGAATGACCTCGTTTCGTTCGTGTCGCAGCGTGTGAAGTCACTATTGACATTGAACGACGCGGTGCTACGCTCAAGCCCTTAACGGCTAGTTATTGGGGGGCTTGTAATGAGCAATGACGTCAACTCGAAGGGCGAATCGCTCGAGCACGGACGACCGATTGTGTTTCGAAACGGCATCGTAATCACGATGGACAATCAGCATCGCGTACTGAAGGACAGCGACGTGCTGATTGTCGACGGAGTCATCAAGGAGATCGGTCCGAACCTCAATGCCCCCGATGGTGCCCTCACCATCGACGCGAAGGGCGGCATCATCATGCCGGGCATGATCGACACGCACCGCCACATGTGGCAAACCGCCATGCGGGGCTACGGCGCGGATTGGAGCCTCTCGCAGTACTTCGTCTGGTACTACCTGCAGCACGGAAAGAACTTCCGACCCGAGGACATCTACGCGGGCAATCTTCTGTCGGCCATCGAAGCGGTTGACGCGGGCGTCACCACGACGGTCGACTGGTCCCACGGTCTCTCCAGTACGGATCACGCGGAGGCTGCGACCGACGCACTCGAAGCCGTGCCGGGCAGGTTCATCTTGGCCTACGGCAACATCCAGGCTGCCCCGTGGGAGTGGTCCGTGGCCCCGGAGTTCAAGGAGTTCTACAGCCGTCGGTTCGGTTCGAAGAATGACATGCTGGGCTTCCAAATGGCCTTTGACGTCCTTGGTGACGCGGCATTTCCTGAGAAGCCCGCCTTTGACGTGGCGAAGGAGTTGGGCGTGCCGGTCACGACGCACGCCGGGGTGTTCGGGGTCACCGGTGACGAGAGCATTCGCCTGATGCACGAGCACGACTGCATGGGACCGGAGACCGTGTTCGTCCACTGTTCGACGCTGTCGGCCGACTCCTACAACCGCATCGCCGCGTCGGGTGGCTCGGCGTCGGTCGCGACCGAGAGCGAACAGAGCGCGGGGCAGGGCTATCCCTCGTCGTGGATCTTGCGTCAGTACGACATCCCTATCTCTCTCTCGCACGACACGTCGGTCTGGTGGAGTTCAGACTTCTTCACCGCTATGCGCGCGACCGCCGGTTCGGATCGATCGCGTCAGCACTTTGAATCCCAGTTGAAGGGCGAGCAGGTGATCAACCTCGACGTGCGCTGCGAGGAGGTCGTCCACTGGGCGACCCGCGGTGGGGCCAAGGCCCTGGGCCTCGAAGACAAGGTCGGGAGCCTCGAAGTCGGCAAGCGCGCCGACGTCGTGCTCGTGAAGAACGACAACTCGCCGGCGATGTTCCCGATCATCAACCCCTACGGTCACGTCGTCATGCAGGCCCAACGGGCCGACGTTGACACGGTCGTCGTGGATGGCAACATCGTTAAGCACGAGCACCGACTCGTCGGAATCGACCTGGGGGAAGCGCGGACCAAGACCGAGAAGACCGTCTCGTTCCTGGCCGACACGATCGGTGAAGAGGCCTGGGTCTTAGGTCAGAACCCCGAGCTGACTGAACGACAGGTCAACGAAAACCCATATAAGTACGTCAAATAGTCATCTGATCCGTGTCTCGGACGTACCAATAGTTGGGCAGTCTGCTTCTAGTCGCGGCTTCAGAACTGGCCCCGTACAACTGTTCACTATCGATTGACACGTTAAGTAAACACGTGTACTGTCGGTCGTCAATGGCAGTTCGTTTCGGGCGGAACGTCGGTCTTTGCTGAGCCTCTCGACGAGAGATCACCGGGGGGCCGCATGACGCAAGGAACATCGCAACACCTGTCGATGGCAAAGCGCCTTCGGCTTTCGAGGGGGGAATCAATGCTGAAGAACAGATTTCGTAGTCTCACGTTTTTGACGGCCGGATTATTGGTGATGACGTCGGTTGGATTTGGCGTTATGACGAACGCACAGGCTGCTACGAAGCACAAGGTGAAGACGTACAACGTTGCCTACCTGTCCTACGGGGTCGCCAACAGTTATGACGCACCGATGCTCGCTGCGGCCAAGGCTGTAGCCCTAACGACTGGTCACGTGAACGTCACGGTGTTCGACTCACAGAGCACGGATACCCTCCAAGTGTCCGATCTTCAAGACGTGATTAGTTCCGGCAAGTACCAGGGCATCATCACGCAGCCCATCTATGGACCGGCCCTGCTACCCGGCGTCAAGCTCGCGATCAAGAAGGGAATCAAGGTCGTCAACATCGACCAGATTCTCGGCACGAACTACAACAGCGACCAGATCGAAGTGCACGGTCTCTCGGGCAACGTCGTGTTCTTCCCCGCGAAGATTGGATCTCAGTTGGCCGCGGAAGCGATCCTGGCCTGTGGCACGGCGAACCCCTGCAAGATTGCACTGGTTCACAACTACACGGGTGACGAGCCGGACGCGGAGATCACCAAGACCTTTGACGCCGGCATCGCCAAGGACTCGAGCGCGAGCATCGTCGCCAACGGCGACGGTCTCTATACCCCGTCGGTCGCATTGACCTTCGTGGCGGACACGCTCGTCGCGAACCCGACCCTGAACGTGATTGTCGGTGCTGACCAGGACTGCGAAGGCGCGCAGTCGGCGCTCGCGTCGGCTAAGAACACTTCGGTGAAGCTCGTTTGCTACGGCGCGAGTGCGACCGGCATCGCCGCCGTCAAGGCCGGTACCTGGTTCGCGGACGTCGCGCAATTGCCGGCGACCGAAGGTGAGCTCGGCATGATCGCACTCATCAAGGCGATGAAGACAGGGAAGGGCTCCGGCTCGGAGAACCCCGTGGCCAAGTTGCCGAACAACGGAATCGTGACCCAAGCCAATGCCAGCAAGTTCAACGGTGAGTGGCCGGGTTGATTCGTTCGTAGGAGAGGGAACGAACATCCAAGACTGACATGCGTGGGTTGAACTGACATGTCGACCGGGAACGTGGAAGAGGCACCCCGCAGTACTGCGGCGTCCACTGGTGGCGATTTCGTCGTCACCAGTGTGTCGAAACGGTACGGCGGGGTGCCCGCCCTCAGTGACGTATCGCTGACCATCGCTCCCGGCACCGTGCACGCGCTGGTGGGAGAGAACGGTGCCGGAAAGTCGACGCTCGGCAAGATCATGTCGGGGGTGATCGCTCCAGATGAAGGGACGATGTCGCTCGGCGGCGAAGCCCTCAGTTTCAAGTCGCCCCGGGACGCCCTCTCGCATGGTATCGCGACCATCGTTCAAGAACTGGCCATCGTCCCGGGACTCACGGTGGCCGAGAATGTCTATCTCGGAGTGGAACCCTCGACCGCCGGGTTCGTGAGACGGCGCCGATCGCGTCGACAGTTCCGAGATCTCGCCGAGACGGTTGGTTTCGATCTCTCGCCCGATCGACGCGCCGGGACCTTGTCGATCGCCGACCAGCAGAAAGTCGAGATCATGCGGGCCCTTTCTCGCAACGCGTCGATCGTCATCATGGATGAGCCGACGGCGGCGCTCTCCGGTGGTGAAACAGAAGCACTACATGCGATCATCCGTTCACTCGTTCGCGACGGCAACTCTGTCGTCCTCATCTCGCACTACCTTTCTGAAGTACTCGCGCTCGCCGACGTCATCACGACCCTCCGAGATGGACATCTGATTCGCACGGTAGACGCCAAGGACGCGACCGAGGAGACACTCATCGAAGGAATGCTCGGACACTCGCTCTCCTCGGCCTTTCCTGAGAAGGTCGTGGCGCAGGAGGAGAGGCCCGTCGTCTTGGAAGTCGATCACCTCCGGGCGCCGGGGGTCAATGACTGCTCCTTCGTCCTTCACGAAGGTGAGATCCTCGGCATCGCGGGATTGGTTGGGGCGGGTCGCTCCGAATTAGCCCGCGCGATCTTCCGCGACTCGAAGGTCTCGGGCGGCAACGTTCGTCTGAAGGGAAGAGACCTCGGTGGTCACAGTCCGTCGCGTTCGATTCGAAGGGGACTGGTCTTCATCCCGGAGTCGCGCAAAGAGATGGGCCTGTTGGTCGGTCGATCGGTGAAGGAGAACGTCTCACTCTCGCGACTGGACCTCGTCAGTCGACTCGGCTGGATCACGGGCATCCGAGAACGGCGCAAGGTGAATCAACTCATCAAGTTCGTCACTGTCCGAGCCGCCAGTATTCGCATGCCGGTGTCCATGCTCTCGGGAGGAAATCAACAAAAACTCCTGTTCGCTCGATCCGTCATGTGCTCGCCCGAAGTCTTGATCGCCGACGAACCTACTCGAGGCGTCGACGTGGGTTCGAAGAGAACCATCTACGACATATTGACTGAGATGGCCAAGTCCGGAATGGGTGTGGTCGTCATATCGTCGGACCTTGAGGAGGTCCTCGGACTGGCCCATCGAGTACTTGTGATGCGTCATGGACGCATCATCACCGAACTCTCGGGCGAAGGCATAAACGAACAGGCCGTGCTCGCGGCCGCCTTCGCCGAGTCGACCTCCAAAGGAGCGATTCCCTCATGAACGAACAGGTAGAAACTCTCGACGTCCTTGACGACGAGGAAGGTACTTCGAGTCTGCGATCGAACGCGGTTCGAGTACTCGGGTCCTGGCGTCTCGCAGGAATCGTCATCCCATTCTTGATCCTCTTTACTTCGTTGTCCATCTGGGTCGGGCCATTCTTCACCAAGACCAACTTGATCAACATCCTCGACCAGCAGTCGGCGTATCTCGCGATTGCCGCGGCCGGAACGCTCGTACTCGTGGCCGGCGGTCTCGACCTTTCGGTCGGTGCAATCTACGGACTCGCCGCGGTGGTGTCGGGACAACTGGCCGAACACCATTCGCCGGTCATCGCCATCGGTGCCGGGCTCCTCGTCGGACTCGGGATGGGATTGGCCAACGGGATGATCGTGGCGTTCCTCAAGATCAACCCGTTCATCGCCACCCTGGCGATGTCGTTCGTGATCAGTGGTGTCGCGCTCAAGGCGTCTGGGAACAACCTCATCGTCCTCTCGCAGAACTCCGGTTTCTATAAGTTCGGCAACACCGTCTTCTTGTCGATACCGAGCGCCGTATGGATAACGCTGGTCTTCGTCGTGATACTCGCGTTGCTGCTCGCCAAGACCACGTTTGGTCGCCGCGTCGTTGCCTCGGGAGGCAACGCCGAAGCCGCGCGACTCTCCGGTATTCGTGTGAACCAGATTCGCATCATCACCTACGCGTTGAGTGGACTCGCGGCCGGATACGGCGGCGTCATTGACACGTCGAGGTTGCTCAGTGCCCAGGCCACCGGCGTCCCGAATCTGACCTTCATCGTGCTGGCCGGCGTTGTGGTCGGCGGCACGTCGATTGCCGGTGGCGAGGGGTCCGTGCCACGAACGACGATCGGCGTCCTCTTCATCGCCATCATCTACAACGGCATTAACCTTACGAACATTGACCAGGTGTACCAGCAGATCGTGCTCGGCGTGATCATTTTGGTCGCCGTCTCACTGGACGTCTGGGCGCGCAAGCGTCGAGTTTGAATATCGCTAGATACCTGGAGGAATGATGGGCGTTCACACCTACGGAAGTAACGCCGTTGACTGGGAGAACCGCGTCGACGTGCCCCGTCTCCGCGAAGAACGACTTGCCAAGTTGCAGGCCGAACTGGAGCGATCGGACCTCGGCGCGCTCTTGACGTTCGACTTTCACAACATCCGCTACATGACCGGCACGCACATCGGCACCTGGGCGATGGACAAGTTGATCCGTTTCGCGCTGTTGCCGCGCGGGGGCAAGCCCGTCGTGTGGGACTTCGGCTCGGCCGCGCGACATCACCAGCTGTACAACCCGTGGTTGAGCGGCGTCCAGATCGGACCCGACGGTACCGAGATTCCCTACGAGGGTGCGCGCGCCGGCATCTCCACGTTGCGCGGGGCGATCCCGCCAGGCGCGGACCGAGCCGGCACCGTGGCCGAGAAGATCAAAGAGGTGTTGTTGCAGTTCGGACTCCAGAACGAACCGATCGGCGTCGACGTGATCGAGATGCCGGTGCTCGCGGCGTTCGCGAAGGAGGGGATGACGCTGGTCGACGGCCAGCAGGTCTTCTTGGAGGCGCGCCGCATCAAGACCGGTGACGAGATTTTGCTACTCGCCCATGCCGCTTCGATGGTCGACGCCGCGTACGAGGAGCTGTACTCGTTCCTGCGGCCGGGCGTTCGCGAGAACGAGTGCGTCGGACTGGTGAACAAGACACTGTACGACCTGGGGTCAGAACATGTCGAGGGCGTGAACGCCATCTCGGGCGAACGGTGCTCTCCGCACCCGCATGTCTTCAGTGACCGGCTCATCCGACCGGGCGACCCGGCGTTCTTCGACATCCTGCACAGCTTCAATGGCTATCGGACCTGCTACTACCGCACGTTCGCGGTGGGCAGCGCGTCGGTCGCCCAGCGTGACGCCTATACGAAGTGCCGCGAGCTCGTCGACGCCGCAATATCGATCGTGAAGCCGGGCACCACGACGGCCGACGTGGTCTCGTTGTGGCCCAAGGCGACGGAGTTCGGTTTCGCCGACGAAGAGGCCGCGTTCGGCTTGCAGTACGGCCACGGCATCGGTCTGTCGATCTGGGAACGTCCGATCTTCAGCCGCATGGTCTCGCTCGATCAGCCCGAAGTGCTCGAAGAAGGCATGGTCTTCGCGCTCGAGACCTACTGGCCGGCGAAAGACGGTTGGTCGGCGGCGCGCATCGAAGAAGAGGTCGTCGTCACGGCCTCTGGTTGCGAGATCATCACGAAGTTCCCGGCCGAGGAGCTCTTGGTCGCCGGCCAGCGTTACTTCAGCGCCGGCGGTCCGCTCAACGGCCTTCGAGAGTCACAGTCGAACCTCAACACCGCCGCCGGTCGTGGAGAGAAGCCGACGGAGCAGTAGGCCCCTACGTCGGTTACGTCTCTCCGCCAGCGAGGTCGCGGTAATGCTCGCGCCAGATCAGACGATAGACGCGGGTCATTCGTGGTATCGAACGCAGCCCGGGGATGAAAGGTATCAGCGCGAGTCCCAGTGTCAGGACCATCATGATGGCCCAGACGAGTATGTCACCGTTACCGCTCGTATTCATGGGCGCCACTTGGTACCAGAATGTGTAGAGCCAGAGCCACGCTTGACCGGGGTAGTTCCCGGTCTCGTTCATCATGCCCCACTGCTCACCCGTGAGGTGCTGCTTTTGGGCGATATTGGCCATGTACGACCCGTCGGCCAAGAAGAGCAACGGCAGCGTGTAGTCGGTCGTGTAGAAACCGTTCTGCGTCACGAGTGCTTGGTCGAGGGCACCGGTACGGGCCATCTGCAAGAGGTCCGACATCATCAACGGCACGGGACCGGCGTTCGTCGCGTTCACCACGAGGGCGCCGTTGACGATCTTCGTGTGCTTCGCCGCGCTCGTGTAGTTGTTGACCCAGCCGGTTCGCGTCGAGGCCGACGCGTGGGACCACTGCTTCAAGTCCGTCGACAGCCCGGGCTGGCCGGGCAGTGACTTCAACGGGTCGACCACGAAGTCCTTCACGGTGTTGATGGGGATTCGCACACCGACCCATTTGGCCAGGGTGAGCGGCCCCAGTTGTTGACCGGTGGACGCCTTGTTGTACGGCGCGCCGTACTGCGCGGTGCCCGACGTGCCGTTCAGTTCACTCAGAGCAGTGGCGGCGAAGTCCATGGGATCGCTGTTGGACCATCCCTTGATGGTGAGCGCCGGTTCATCGGGTGAACCGAAGACCACGGCGAGCAGCACCGTCAACACGGACACCACGACGAGCGCGATGACACCTTCTTTGATGATGTCGTAGGGGCTGTGACCGCCCTTCCATTCCGGCGCGTCGACGTCGGGTCGAAATGCCTTCTTCGTCATTGCGCCACCTGTGTGCTCTGCTCAAACGGTGGCACGACACCCTTCACACGAACGAGGAGCACGTGCAAGGCGGTCAAGACCACTGCCGCAATCGGCAGGAGGACGATGTGCCACATCAACATCTGGCCGACGTTCAAGACGTTCCAATAGGCCCCGCCGCCGGTGGCGTTGATGCCATCCTTCGCCTGAGTGGAGATCCACTGGGAGTCGAAATTGGTCTGGCTGAGATAGCCGGTGAAGGCCGTGGCGATGGATACGACGAACGTCACGACGCCCGTCACCCACGTGAGTCCGCGACCGCCGCGCCAGGCCGCCATGAAGAACTTGCCCCACAGGTGTATGACCATGGCGAAGAAGAAGATCTCCACGCTCCAGAGGTGCAGGGAGTTCACGAAGTGACCGACGTAGGAGCCGTGCCACCACTGGGGTCCGCGAATCGCGAGGAGGCACCCGGTGGCGATGACGACGACGAGAGAGGCGAGGGTCGCGACGCCAAAGACGTAGATCCACGATGAGACGTACGTTGGCTGCGTGTCAGGTAGCAACTTCTCCGGGGGCAGTTTGCCGGCGGCGCGTCGGCGAAGACGCGTCGTCCACTGGCGGTCAATCTCAGTCGTGCTCATCGGTTCTCCCTTCGGCGCCGTCGACCGGGAAATGGCGCGAAGAGCGCCACCAAGAAGGTCACGATCATCAAGACGATGACCACCAGGTTGGCGACGCTGATCAGGAAGATATGCCAGTGCAGATAGTGGCCGAGCGTGTTCAGCGGAAATATGGCCGCGAACACCAAAAAATGAGACATCTTCCCTCCCCGAAATGCCTGAATCAAGTCTCGCGGGTGACGCTTTAAAGCCACTAGGGGACAAGGTCCTATCTCCGACTCTAAGGCGCTCGGTCAAGTCAGTGCAATTCCACCGAGCCGGACTCGCCGTCTCGTTGGCCGCGTAACTTCTAACTCGGAACATCTACCCGCGAGTATTCGGTCCGCGGACTGAAGGTGAACCTCCTCCCGCGCGCCAACGTGAGCGTCATGACATAGGTTTTGTTGGATGAAAACCGCTCGGGTCGTGCTCGTCGCCGCTCTCAGCGCCCTCGGTCTCAGCGCCTGCGGGTCGAGCGCACCCTCGGCCTCGCGCTTCGTGGCCTCGACCGATTGCACCGTGAGCGTGACCAACGTCGACTACGCCGGTTGCGACCTCTCGCACGTCGACTTCCACGGCGCCGACCTCGGATCCGACAACTTTCGCCGGGCGAACCTGTCATTCGCGAACCTTGACGGCGCCAATCTTCAAGGGGCGGACCTTCGCGGTGCGAAGACGCACGGCGTGCTGACCGACTCCGCCACCGTGTGCGAGAACGCCGCGCTGGGTCCCTGTACGGCGCCAGGACTTCGCAGTGGGTAAGGAACCGGCGCGTCGCCCTTGGTCGTGCGCGGTGGTCTTGGTACTCTTCAGAGATAGGCGAGAGCTGCGGGGGTGGTCGGTAGCATGAAGCGCTTGGCAACGAAGCGTCACGCCCGCGCCAGAGACAGAAGGTCGTCACCGTGACCTACCTCACGCACCACTGGGGCTATCCGGTGCTCGCGTTGGTCGCCCTGCTCGTGGTGGCGGTGCACGAACGGGGCCTTCGCGCCCTCAATGCCCGTTCCACCATCGCCCACGCCCGAGCGCGACGGCAGCGCATGTGGTTGGCCTACGCGGGCATCGCTGTGTTGACCTTGAGCGTGGTCTCGCCGCTGCAGTACTGGTCGATGGAGTACTTCTGGGTGCACATGATCCAGCACGTCACGGTCATGCTCGCCGCGCCGGCGTTGTACGTGGCCGGGGCGCCGGCCGTGCCCCTGGTCTTCGCGCTGCCCGTCGCGACGCGTCGACGACTCCTTCGTCGGGTGTTCCTTCGACCCGGGCGTCCCCTGCTGCGACGGATTGGCGCGGTCGTGTTCTCACCGCTCTTCGCCATCGTCTTCTTCAACGTGGTCATGGTCGTGTGGATGATCCCGAGCGTCTTCAATCCGGTGATGGGTGACCCGGGACTGCACATCAGCTTGATGCTGACCAGCTTCTTCGTCTCGGGGCTCTTGTTCTGGGCGCAGTTCATCCCGTCGCGTCCATGGCGTCCGACACTCTCGCCCTTCGCCCGCGTCGGCGCACTGCTCGCCACCAACGTCGTGATGACCATCGTCGCCATGTCGCTGAGTTTCCTGGCGTCGGGACCTTTCTACGACATCGGGAACTCGATGCTCGGTATGGCCCATATGTCCTCGATGGTGCCCACCACGTTGAACCCATTCGCGGACCAACAGATCGGCGCCGCGATCCTGTGGGTGTGCGGCGACTTCTGGTGCTACCCGGCCCTGGTGATGGCGCTACGCCTGGCGACCAAGAACGACACGAACTCCAGCGCCATGGATCACGTGCTGCGGGGACGACGCTCGATGACCGTCGAGGAGTTCCGAGGGATCAGTCAGGACGAGACCGTCACCTAACTGGCGTCGCCCGCCACGGTGGGCGCCTCGTCGATCATCGGGATGAGGTAGCCGAAGAACGCCACCGACCCGCCGAGGAACATCAGTGCCATGCCCAGCAGTCGTAGCGGGTGGTCGACGCACAGTATGCCGCCGAGAGCGCCCACGACGACACCGACCAGACCACTGACGGCCGCGATTCGATCGACTCGACGGCCCGGCGCGCGAGTGAACACGTAGAGCACGACGGCGAGCGCGCCGACGCCCAGCAGACCCCCGAGGAGCGCGTGGAGGACATAGATCGCCTCGCCGCGGTGCGACAGCCAACCGTCGGGTCGATTGAACGGCACGTACAACATGCCAAAGAGACCGGCGGCGAACTCGACGCACACGCCGATCATCAGTGACAGCCACACCACGCGCGCAACCGGGATGGACGCGTCCCCGTCGGACGTCACCGCGCGGTTCGACCGCACCGGTACCGTCGCGTACACGGCTCCCCGGTCGGTTACAGGCGCGGCGAACACCAAGAGGTTGTAGGTGATCAGGGCGACCGCGAGGTGCATGATCATCAGAAAGACCACGCCGCGCGTCGGCTCGTGCTTGAGCAAGAGCCAGCCGTCTGGCACCCACAGCACCAACATGACGACGACCGCGGTGCGGAAGAAGGCACGGCGGGGGGGATCGAGGGTTCGCGTGACGACGTACCACGCCGTGCCCGCGCCGACGACGCCGACGGCCGTGAGCGTGCCGTAGTCCGAGAGTCGAAAGTGCGAATAGTGCTGGAGTGAGGGATCGAAGGCCGTGGCCAGCCACACGAGCCCGGCGTTGACGGCGATCGAGGCGACCGCGGCCAGCACCGTGACCACCGCGACGCGGGGCCACGGTGGCAACGCGCGCACCGTCATTGTCGGTGACGCCGGTTCAGTCGTCATCGCGCTTCATGGCGTCGCTGGGCTGGCCACCGGCCTCTTCAGCCCGACGGTTCGTCTCAAGTTTGGCCACCTCTTCTTGCCAGGCCCGGAGCATTCCCTCGTATTCGGGCGCGACGGTGGGCTTCTCGCGCGGGCGTCGGATCGTGAAGCCGGGGTGCAGCAGTTTCCACCACATATATATGGCGAAGATTCCGAGCAGCGGCCATTCGAAGACGTAGGCCCAACTGAGTTCGTTTCCCCCTTCGGCGCGATGAAGTTCGAAGATGAACGCGGCGGCGCAGAGGGCGAGTCCCACGACCAGGGTGAAGTGCGTCTTCATCGCTGACGCGCTCGTGAGCGAAACTCTCTTCGGCGACCCTTCCTCGGGCACCTTGTCGGTGTCGCTCACCGTCCTACTGTACCCGCGTGTTTTTGCCGCCCTCGCTCGACGCGGGGCCGTGATACGGCGCCCCTATGGTAAAAATGACCCGAGCGATGGGCAGCGAGATGACGACCGGCAATGGGGAGACCTCGCGTGAACCCTGCGAGCTGAACGAAGAAGAGCGCGCTTCGATCTTCGCTGCCGCCAACGCGCCGCGGGACCGGCTCGGCAAGTTACGCGCCGGGCGCGTGACGGTGCCCACCAAGTTCATCGTGTGGACCCTCGTCGCGATCGCGGTCTTGGGACTCGGAGGTGAAGTGGCGCAGCACTTCTTCGAGACCTACGGGAAGGCGTCGCCCCCGGTGAAGACCCACGTGCTCAAGGGCACGCCCACGACGAACCCCAACGAGCCGTCGCTGATCTCGCTGCAAGTGTTCATCGGGCTCAAGGACATCGGTGAAGAAGTGGCCCCCAAGTTCACGCTGCACACCCAGAGCGGCCATCGGTGGCGACTCGGTTCGCACAAGGGTCACGTCGTCGTCCTCACTTTCTATAACTCGATCTGCAACGACATCTGCCCGGTACTCGGCGCCGAGATACGAATCGCGTCGCACGAGCTCGGCGCTGATGCCGACATGGTCGACTTCGTCATCGTCAACACCGATCCCAACTCGACCAAGATCTCGGCGAAAAGTCCCGCCCTCAGCGTGCCGGGGCTCGGCGATGATCAGTCGGTCACCTTCTTGTCGGGATCGGTTACCACGCTCAACCGCGTCTGGTCCGCGTACGGGGTCCGGATCGACGTGGGGGCGAAGCGCGATCAGGTGTCACACAACAACGTGCTGTACTTCATCGGACCCAACGGCAATCTCTCGGCCTACGCCGCGCCGTTCGGCACCGAAAGCGCGACCGGTCTGTACTCGCTCGACGCCCCGAGTCTGCACACCTACGCCCGAGCCATCGCCGAGACCGCCGATAGTCTTGTCCGGTGACTGACGACCTCTCCGGTTTCGAGACGGTTCCCTTCGATCCGGCGTCGATGCCGACCTCGTCGCTGGGCATCACGAAGGCGGTGTGGTACCGGCGACCGTGGGTCCTCGCGACGTTGGCCCTGCTCGTGGTCGTGGCGATCTCGGTGGTGATCGACCTTCCCCGTCCGCTCACTCGAGCCCAGGACGTGGCCTCACAGAACGCGTCGATAAAGGAGATCAACGCCGATCTCGCCGACTGCGCCTTCGCGGTGAACGAGTCGTTCCACATCTACAACCTTGACGTCGCCGGCACCTTGACCCCAGGGGACAGGTCCCAGGCGCCGACGCTTCTCACGGGCGACGAGACCGCGTGTTCGTTCGCGAGTGAGCCGGTCTACGACCTCACGAACAACCTCCAGGTCCAGGACACGAAGGCCGGACGACACATCGACCGCATGTTGAGCGTCGTGGAGCGTTGGATAACCGGCTACGCCCTGGCCTCGATCCGCGACATCCAGTACCTGTTCGAACATCCCGGCGACGCGGCGACGATTCGTCACCTTGCCACCGCGGAGAGCCAACTATCCACCGGTCGCGCCAAGGCGCTCAGCGACGAGGCGCTCGCCGAGCAGGTGCTCGGTCAGCGACTGTACGCCCTGAAGATCCCCACGCTGCCGCACCTGAGAGGAACTTAAGTCGTGCCCGGTCGCGCGCGCCGTGGTCAAGTGACTTCGCGATAGCGTGCCGCATATGAGACAGTCAGACCCCGATCGCGTGCACCCGACCATGGACGCCAACTCGGTCATTCGGTGGCTCATCGTCGCCATCGAGTACGCCATCGTGGCGAGCCTGATGCTGGTCGCCAGCATCGTCTTGGTGCGGTCGCTGGTCAACTTCTTGAGCCACTGGAACGAGTTCCCCCAGTCGGTCGTGTCGGCTATCGACGGCATCCTCGTCGTGATCATCCTGCTCGATATCGCCCACACCGTCTTCGGCCACCTACGGGCCTCGGTCTTTCCGGTGCGGCCCTTCCTCATCATCGGGATTCTGGCCGGCGTTCGGGACATCTTGAGCTCCTCGGCCCACCTCGCCCTCAGTGGCACCCTCTCGTCGGTCGACTTTCGCGACACCATGATCTCCCTGGGGGTCGGGGTCGGGGTCGTGGTGATCCTCTTGCTGGGACTGCTCATCCTGCGCTTCGCCGCCCTGCCCGGGGATGAGGACCGATAGGGCGCCAAAACCTCGCCGACCGCTTGAGCGGCGACTACGGATTCGTCCCGAAGAACCCCCGCGAGCGGTCGCGGCGCACGAGCTGGTAGAGCTCCTCGTCGGGATCGTCTTCGGACTGCAGCCATCGATTGAGGTTGGCGAAGATGATCGGCATGAACGCGCTCGCCGAGATGAACCACATGAGACCGGTCGTGACCTGTTGGTCGATCGCGAGCGAGAACAGCCGCCCTGACACGTGGCGGAAGCCCGAGTACCACGAGTTCGGGGACATGGCCATGAGATAGGCGATCACCCACACCGTCCACATGGCGATCGCCGAGACGCCGATGCGATACGGGCGCGGCGTGGTCGGTCGAAACGGCGCCGACTCCACCAACTCGAGCCAGAGGAACGACCCACCGAGGACCAGCGTCAGCGATTCGATGACCGAGATCCACGGATGACGCACCAGGGCGTCCACCACGGGCGCCGATCGCCAGAGGATCGACTGACCCACGAAGACGATGAGGAGAAGGACGACGCGACGGTACCCGCTGTTCGACGTCCGGCCCTGCGCCCAGCGATCGAGGAGACGGGGGTTCGCCGGCGAGATCCGCCGACCGTCGGCGTCGACGCTGAATGGCTCGTTCGCGGTCAACTTCAACCACCGCCACGGGCCACCCACCACCAGCAGCGCTGGAACCACGACCGCGAAAAGGCAGAACTGCGTCGCCTGGACGAACTCGTACTCGCCGGTCAACGTGAGCACGGGCGGCGTCAACGCCACCAACCACAGGGCGAAAGCGCTACAGGCGAGGAGATCGTGGAAGAGGACGCGCTGGGGCGAGAGCTGCGGACGAATCGTCTCCGGGGTCACTCCGGGCGATGACGCTGGAAGAATCCCCAGATGATGACGACGAACAACGTGCCCAAGAGAATCACCATTGTCTCGATCTGAGGGCCGATGAAGCTATCTCCGCCTGGCATCACATCCACCTCAACTCTCGTTCGTCAACTAGGACCTCGTCGAACACCCTATGACTCCTCCGTCGATTCGTCATCACAGCAGGTAAAACATCGCGAACAACAGCGTGCTGGCGAGGGCCACGAAGCCCAGGAAGTACGTCATCGACGCCACGTTCGCGCGGAACGCCTGCGCCGAGGGATGCGTCGAGAGTTGGAGGTCGACGCCACTCAACTCCTTCTTCATTCGGTGTGAACGCGCGACCGTGGTCTCGAGCCAATAGGCCACGATGAGGATCGTGATGATGTTGATCACCGAGTAGCCGATGAACGTCGAGGCGTAGCCGCTCGAACCGGGGTAGAACGGCACCGCGGTGAACTCATAGATCTGCAGGAAGAGGGCGAGCAGCGCGGACACGACCCCGACCCAGATCGCCGTCTGCCACTCGAACACGCTGCCCTTGCGCAGACGGACCTGTCCGAAGGTGGCCATCAGCGCACACAGCAGCGTCAAGGAGTAGATGGACCAGCCGTAGGCGGTCGGGGCGGTGATGTGATCCGGTCGCCACAGCAGTCCATTGTTGCTGGAGCGAAGGTAGAAGTAGCTGAAGGCGAGTGACGCGAGCAAGAACGTGTACATACCGATGAACAGTCGGCCGCCGCTCCATATCGCGCCGATATGCGCGCGCAGTTCGAACTCGCGCTCTTCGGGGGTATCACTCATCTTGGATTCGTCCTTGATCATGTCCGTCATGTCGTTACTCTCTACTCGCCGGGTCGGGACTGGGGGCAACGGAACTGCTGGCGTGCACCGGTTGTGGTACCCCGAAGTCGGCCAGGTCCGGTGCACCAACTTCGCTGTAGTGATACGGGTCGGTCATGATGACCGGGATCCGCTCGAAGTTGTAGGGCGGAATCGGCGACGCGGTCTGCCATTCGAGGCCGAGGGAGTCCCATGGGTTGGCCGGGGACTTCTCCGGGGCGATGAACTGGGACCACATCAGGTTGGCCACGAAGATGAGGAACGAGGCCCCCAGGCAGAACGCCGCGATCGACGAGAAGTCGTTCAGGGTCTGGAGGTTCCGGGCGTAGGTGAAGACACGGCGCGGTTGACCGAGGAGCCCGATGACGAACATCGGGAAGAACGTCAGGTTGAAGAAGACGAACATGGTCCAGAAGTGCCAGAGTCCCAACTTCTTGTTCATCTTGCGCCCGGTCATCTTCGGCAGCCAGAAGTACAGCCCGGCGAAGAACGCGAAGATGAGTCCGCCCATGATCGTGTAATGGAAGTGCGAGAGCACGAAGAAGCCCCCGTGCACCGTCACGTTCACCGGGACGTCGGACAGGAACACGCCGGAGATCCCGCCGATGAGGAAGTTGAAGTACACGGCCATGCAGAACAACATGGGCACTTCATATCTGATCTTCGCTTTATACAACGTGCCCATTCCCACCAAGAAGATGAACCCGGTCGGGATCGAGATCAACTCGGTCGTGAGCATGAAGAGCGGACGCATGTCCGGGTCGATGCCGCTCTGGAAGAGGTGGTGCTGCCAGACGAAGAACGACAGCAGGGCCACGCCGATCATCCCGGCCGCGGCGATGCGGTACGCGAAGAGGGGCTTTCGACAGAAGACCGGGATGATCTCGCCGACGATCCCGAATCCCGGGAGCGCCATTATGTAGACCTCGGGATGGCCGAAGAACCAGAACAGGTTCTCCCACAGGTACGAGCTCCCGCCGTGCTCGGTGACGTAGAACGCCGTCTGCGCGGTCTTATCGAGCAGCCCGAAGAGACCGGCCGCCAAGAGCACCGGCGACGCCAGGGTTAGTAGCGCCGCCGTGGCGATGATGGACCAGACGAAGATCGGCACCCGGCTCCAGGTCATCCCGGGCGCGCGGTAGTTGATGATCGTCACCGCCAGGTTGAAGCCGGCCGTCATCATTCCGATGCTGATGACGGCGAAGCCGAAGAGATAGGACACCATGCCTGGGCCGGCCTGTGTCTGGAGGGGCGCGTAGCCCGTCCAGCCCGTCGGGAACCCCCCGTAGATCAACGCCGAAAAGATGACGAAGTAGCCCGCGACGAAGGTCCAGAGACTAAAGGCTTCGATGCGCGGGAACGCCATGCGACGCGAACCGATCATCAGGGGGACGAAGTAGTTTCCGAGCGGTCCCACCACGATCGACGACGCCATCATCATCATGATCGTGCCGTGCTCACTCACGATCTTGATGTAGGTGTCGGCGCTGAAGACGTGCACCGTCGGATTCAACAGCTCGGTGCGGATGGCCATCGCCAGTAGTCCGCCCGTGAAGAAGAAGACCAGTACCCCGACCACGTACTGGATGCCGACGACCTTGTGGTCGAGGTTGAAGCGGAAGTACCGCGTCCAACCGTGGTACTCGACCTCACCCTTGGCCTCACGGCCGAAGATCTTGGCGATCGGATAGTTGAGAGCACCGATGCCGAGCAGCCAACCGATGACCATGCCCAGTAGTGCCAGGAGGTCGGCGAGCGAACTCTGGCCGCTGTTCGCGATGTAGGGGTACGCGCCACCTAGGAAGTTGCCGAACCAGTGTCCCAGTATGTAACCGAGGAAACCGCAGATAACTGCGGTGCCGATGTGCTGGCTCAACCACCCGCCCTGGCCCTTGCGCGGTTGGATGAATGCCGGAGGCTCCGGGGCCTCGACGTCCGCTTCAACGCTGGTGGTCATAGCGCGATCTCCGTTTCTGTGCTCCGGTACTTCAACGTTGAGGTTCGACCGTTATTCGTCATGAGGGCTGCTTCGATCCGTAGATCTCGACCGTGCTGTAGGGCGTCACGTTGCCGTCGGGGTAGTAGCCGCCCGCCGCGCCGTTGGCGTCCGGTACGTAAGTCCACGCGAAGGGTGGCAGGTCCTTGGTGTTCGCGGCGTTCTTGGACTCGGTCGACGTCGCCCAGGTCATGAACGCCGACTCCGAGATCACCTTGCCCGGGTTGAACATCGCCCCGTGCCAGATGCCGCACAACTCACTGCAACGAACCTCGAAGTTGCCGAGTTGCTCGGTCTTGGTGAAGGCGACGTTGTTCTCAAGGGGGTTGGCGTCGGCCTTGACCTCGAGTTGGTAGGCCCAGAAACTGTGGATGACGTCGAGCGAGGTCACGTTGAACGCGATCTCGGTGTCGTTGGGGAGGATCAGGTCCGGCGACTCGAAGCCTCCGAAGGTCGGGTACCGATAGGTGAACTTCCACTGTTGGGCGATGACCTGGACGGGGAGTACCTCGTTGCTATTGGGTGACCACGTCCCGGTGCCCGCGATGGCGTCCGTCTCGGCCTTCACGGCCCCGGCGGGCTGGAGGATCGGGTTCGGTCCTTCACCACTGCCCGAACCGTTACCGACGTAGAGCTCGATGGTGCCGTATATCGCGAGGAACAGCACCACCACCGTGGTGATCACGATCCAGGAGACCTCGGTCCTCTTGTTGCCGGCCGCGATCGGTCCGCCCACCGACTCGGGCATGTCCTTGCGCCTCGAGTTCCACATGATCGCGGCGTAGAGCAACCACTCAAACACGCCGATCATGACGGGCAGTGCGATCACCATAAGGACGTTGAAGTCCAATTGGTTGTCCTTCGCTGAGGTGGTCATGCGCCCCGGAGGAACGTGCGGGCCCACCGCGAACCAGAACACGAGGTCGAGGACCACCGAGAGGATGATCCAAATGATGACGATGCGGCGAAAGTGATTCTCTTCGGTTGCGACTGCGTTCTCTGTCGACATGATTAGCTCACCACGTCCAGTTCGCCACCCATGTAGTTCTGTGTCGACATCGGCCCCCCATTTCCGAATAAGTAACCGAGGCCACACGGCACGAAGCACTGCCAGTTGTAACTACCCGGACCAGGTGTTTTGAAGCTGAACTTCTCGATGTTGTGCGGCGAGTTGAAGTGGCACGGTGCCACGGCGCAGGGGTTGCCCGTCACGCCTACCAGGGGGACGCTGAGGTTGAGCGTCGGGATAGCGAACGTGTGTCCCACGCCTCCGCCGGTGTACGAGTCGTACTGACTGAAGCTCTTGCCATTGAGCGTTGCGGTCCCACCAATGGTCCCCTGCACTTGACCCCACTCCTGATTGCGCAAAGGGCTGCCACTGTCGTACTGGTACACGGTCATGTCGATCACCGTGTGGGCCGGAAGTTCAAACGTCGTGGAGTGCTGCCACTTCCCGGTCGTCGGGTTCTTAACGAGGTACGAAACCCACGTGGGGTGGGCGCCGAAACCAATCGATCCGACCGTCTGGACCGTCAGGTCCACCGGTTGGCCCGACGCATGGTCACTCGTGAAGTTGACGACGCCGCCGGGAACGCCGGGATTCAAAAGTCCGGCCACGGCCCACACCACCAGACCAACGACAACCAGGAACAGTCCGAAAACCGTCGCCAGTCTCCCCCCCTTGGTCATAACCCACTCCTTGTTACAGGGTGCCCCTGGTGGACTCCGCCCCTAGATTATCCACAACCATCGATTTTGTGAAGACTTGACGACTGAAACATAAGTGAATTCTTGGGATTCACAGAGAGTTCCAAGTCGTCCGTCAAGAACAACGAGCGAACTTCTGTGCCGAAATCCCGTGACATGGCTCAACGAGGTCAAATTAACGTGCGAACGATAAAAGGAAGCCCATTGCTCCTGGTCATCGTGATAGGGCAACGCACGTAGGCGAGCAACGTTCGTTCGGCTGACACGAACCGTGGCGGCGTCGAAAGCGACATTCGTTTACCGAAGTGTTGGACACGATTCTGTCGTCCCCGACTTCGTTGCGCTAGTTATCGGATCATCAGGGATCACCCATTTCACGAGGTGTTTCGAGTTAATGATGAACATGTAGTCCGAGTGGATGCTCATCGCGTCCGATTTGGTCATGGTGACACCAATTCCGTAGTCGGCCCATACCTTTCGAACGGCCGACAGTTGGCCGGTGACGAAGTAGAAGTTCGACACGTGGTTGAGTCCGCGTATCGCGTCGAAATGCCGGAGGTCGCTGATCTGTTCGTGGAAGGGATCGGCGGCCACCGCCACGAGGTCGACTTTGGCGTTTGCCGGCAGGTCGGCGCGAAGCTCCTTGAGTTGCTGGGCGAGCAACGGACAGTCGGTCCAACATCTCGGATCGAGGAACGTCAAGAGGGTGACAAAGCCTCGGTGCTCGCCGAGCGAATAGCTCTTGTCGAACTGGTCCGTGAGGGTGAATCCCGAGGCCCTGGTGGAGGTCGACGACGCACCGCCGTTTTGGGCTTGGTAGAGCGTCGTCTCGGCACCGGCGAAGGTTGAGGACGTCATCAGCACCGTGGAGTAGAGGATCATCGCCGTCGCGAAGGTCGCGACGACCGCCGCCGTGCTGCTCGTGATCTCACGCGCGAGTCGTCGCTCGCGCGGGGGAGCGTTTCGCAACGAAGGAGAGGCACACCACGCCAGCACCGCCAGTGGCAAGAGGGAGTTGAAGTCGGTAGAAAGCCCGCCAAAGAGGGACGTGTCTTGTGCGGTGACCCAGAAGAACAGGCAACCCGCCACGAAGGTCCAGACAGGCCAGCGCCATCCCTTGGGTTCGGCGAACCAGAGACCACCAGCGCAAAGGATGAGCCAGAGGACGACGACGATATTGAAACCTCCGCCGATCGACCCGGCGAGGTCGCCCACACCCCGCGATAGCCACGCCACCCAGTGAGGTTGGGCGATTTTGGTCATGAACGACGTCATGGCGGTCAGGGCGTTGGAGTCGCCGCCGTGCCAGAACTCGGTCGAGGGCAGCAGCTGCAGCACCGCTCCGAGGGAGGCGATCACGGCGATGACGCGCAACGTCACGATGGAGAACCATCGACGAAAGGTCTCGGGCCGTAGGCAGAGCCACACGCCGGCAATCGCGTAGAACAGCGTGGCGCCCGGCCAGCCGAAGAGGAACGACGCCCCGGTCACGAAGATGCCGCCGGCACCGTTGCCGATCAGCCAGACGAGCGCCGCCCAGAGCGCGGACACCACACCCGCGACGCGTCCGGTGGTCCCGTTCGAGGCGAGCAGGACCAGTCCGATACCAACCTGTAGCCACGCCACCCCGACCGCCAGGTCGATGGGGTGACTGTTCCATATGAAGATGCCGTGCGCCATGAGCGCATGAAGCCACGGGGGAGTGTTCGCAGTCAGCGGGGCCACCACGTTGTTCGCGAGTCCGAGGGGCATCGCGACTTGAAACTGAAGTATCCCGTCGACGAGCCATATCGCGCCGAAGCCCCACCGGAGGTACGTCCGCGCTCGAGGCTCGTTCGTCCCTTCGGGCGAGAGGTTGAAGCGAAGTATTCGTCGTGAGAGCACCAGGCCCATCATCAATACCATCGCGATGACGGTGAGGCGCAACAGACCGGTGACGAACAGCGCGTGGCGAAAGAGTGAGACGACGAGCGCGTTCGTCAAGTTGATCGTGTTGGGATTCATGCCCGGCATGAGACGCTCCGTTTCGACGGCATCGAGTCATTCTCGCCGAACGTGATGATCAGGACCAGAGCGCGCCGTTGGGAGTGCGTTCCGGTGACGATCATCTAGGAAAACGACGTCAACGAGCGTGAAGTTGGTACTCGGAGAAGGTCACCGCAAATCCCTCTCCCTCGGGCGCGGCACACATCACGCCGGCGAAGGCGTCAACACGAGGTTCCACGTAGACAATCGAGGCCAACTCCAATTCGTTTTGATCGGTGGAGTACTTGATCTCCATCGCGTCACCTCGTCGAGCGAGTGAGAGATTTAGGGCGGCAAATCCTTCGGGTAGGTCGGTGAACGTCCACGACGAGTTGTCGACCGTGACGACCGTGCTGAATCGGTGTCGACCGTCCAGGAGTTCCACGCCGGTCTTGATCCAGTGACTCTCGTCGACTCGCACGACGGCGCCGGCCTGGTCGTACTGCCGTGCGTAGTCGCCTCGGATTCGTACCGTCAGGTCGAAGTCGGTGTCAAGGGTGTCACCGTAGATGTGCCCGTTGTCGCGGACGTATCCGTACCCGGTGACACGCCAGAAGTCGGTCTGTGGATCGGGACGAACAAGAACCTCTCCCTCGCTCTCACTCCACGTTGTCGGCTCATTGAACCACTTCACGGGTCCTCCCAATCTGCGTTTCCACTAATCCGCCACACTCACTTTGACCTCGTTGATCCGAACGCCGGCTGGCCACTCGATATCCGCGCCGCGTACGCGATCGGCAGCGTGGTCAAGATCAAGACGAAGACCACGACCGCGTTCACCTCGGGCAACTGTTGACCGCGCAAGATCGCTCCGAATATCCACAGCGGCAGCGTGTTCTGCGCCCCCGCCGTGAAGGTGGTGACGATGACTTCGTCGAAGCTCAACGCGAACGCGAGCAGTGCCCCGGCGATCAGCGCCGTCGAGAGCATGGGCAGCGTCACGAGTCGGAACGTCTGTAACGGTCGGGCCCCGAGGTCCGAGGACGCTTCGATCAACGAGGTCGACGTGCGGCGCAAACGCGCGACCACGTTGTTGAACACCACGACCATGCAGAACGTCGCGTGTCCGACGATGATCGTGTAGATCGAGAGCTCGATGTGCGAGATGTTGAACGCCGACTGCAGGGCGAGACCCGTCACGATGCCCGGGAGGGCGATGGGCAACACCAGCATGAGGGACACCGTGTCGCGACCGAAAAAACGGAAACGGTGTATCCCGAAGGCGACGAGAGTACCGAGGACCAGCGCAATGGTCGTCGCCGCAAGACCGGCCTTCACACTCAGCCAGAGAGCGCTTCGTACCGCCGGATCGTCGAACGCGACCGCGAACCAGTGCGTCGTCCAGTGGCGGATCGGCAGTGACTGGACGTTGGATTTGTCGAACGCGAAAAGCACGATGACCAGGAGCGGGCCGAGCAGGAACGTGACGACCAGCGCGGCGAAGACGGCGAAGCCGCCGCGCGTGAGTCGGGAGAGTCTCATATCGCGTCGAACGCGCCGGCCAGGCGCGCGAGGAATAGGTAGACCGCCATGATGGCGATCGACACGAAGGCGAGCGCCGCAGCGAAGGGCAGGTCGCCGCCGTTGATCGCGCTGTCGTAGATCGCGTTGCCGATGAAGTTCGAACTCGACCCACCGATCAACAGCGGCGTGATGAAGTCACCGAGCGTGAGCGAGAAGGTGAAGATCGAACCCGCGACGACGCCGGGCAGGATCATCGGCATCAGGATCTGTCGAAACGTGAACCACGAACCGGCGCCCAGGTCGGCCGAGGCCTCGAGCAGCGAGTCGGGGACACGCTCGAAGGCGCCGTAGATCGGCACGATCATGAAGGGTAGCCACAGGTACGAGAAGACGATCCACATCGCGACGTTCGTGTACGCCAGGTTGGTGATGGGCAGTCCCAGATGCGATTCGAAGTCGGGCAACACCCCGTGGTTGGAGAGGATGTTGATCCACGCGTACACCCGGGCGAGGTAGCTCGCCCACAGCGGTAGGAAGACGAGGGCGAGAAACACCTGGCGAGAACGGTGCGACGCGATCTTCGCGATGAAGAAGGCGAACGGCAGGGCGATCAACGCGTCGGTGATCGTCACCAGCACGGCCATGATCACCGTTCGCAAGATGATGGTTCCGTAGACCGACTGCGTGAATATCTGCGAGAAGTTCGACCACGTCCACTGATAGACGATGTTGCCGGTCAGCGAATTGGTGCTGAAGAACGCGGTGATGAGGAGGGCGACCAACGATGCCAGATACACCACCAGGAACCACAGCAGTGGTGGCGAGAGGATGAGGGCCCCACGCAACCAGGGGCGGCGCCAGAGCGCCGCCCCCAGTCGTTCGCGGGTTCCTTCTCGGACTGACATGCCGCGTTAACCCTCGATCTGTGTCCAGGCCTGTTGCCATTGAGTGAAGCCGACACAATCGTTCGTACCGTTGTCACAGGTCGTGAGCGGTGTCTTCCAGAACTTGATCGTGCTGAAATACGACTCCGGCTCATTGGCGTGGTACGCGGCGCAGCCACCCTTTTGCAGCGTGTTCATGATCGGACAGGCCAGGGTGTTGGCCGGGGTCTCGCCGTAGGAGATCGCGTCCTCGGCCTGGATCTTCGGCGTGGACATGTACGCCATCCACTTGTACGCGCAGTTCGGATCTGGCGCGTTGGCGGCGAGCATCCAGGTGTCGGCCCAGCCGGTGGCCCCTTCCTTCGGAATGGTGTCGTTGACAGGCGCGTGCGCGGCCTTCAGTGTCGACGTCTGGTACGGCCACGCCGCACCGACGACGACCTCACCGTTCTGGAAGAGTGAGATCTCCTGGCTCGCGAGGTCCCAGTACTTCTTGACCAACGGGTGCTCGGCCTTCAAGAGGTTGACGGCCGCGGTGAACTGCGGCTGGGTCAACTCGTACGGGTCAGTGATGCCCAGGCTGGGCTTGGCCGACTCGAGATAGAGCGCCGCGTCAGCGATCTGAATCGGGTTGTCCGGGATGGAGATTTCGCCCTTGTATTTCTTGCTATAGATAACGGACCACGACGTGGGCGCGGTCTTGAAGACCTTGGTCGAGTACAGCAACACGTTCGGTCCGAACTCGAAGCTCACGCCGTAGTGGTAACCGTTGATCGTATTGAAAGAGGGTGACTTCAGGAACGGCTGGAACTCGCTCCACGAGGGGATCAACTTGATGTTGATCGGCTTCACGTCGCCGCCGTAGATCAGGCGCAGGTCGGCGTCACCGGATGCCGACACGAGGTCCCACTGGTGTCCGCCGCCGTTGGCCATCAGCGAGACCATTTCGCTGGACGAGCCGGCGTACTTGACGTTCACCTCACAGCCCGTCTGCTGCTCGAACGGCTTGACCCACTCCGATGCCGTGTAGCCCTCCCAGGCGATGATGTTCAGCTTGCCTTCGCCCTTGCCGATCGACGTCGGCACCTTGATGTTCTGCGTCGGCGGCGTGCCGAGTGACGCGCCCGCGGGTGAACTAAGGGCGATCGGTACGACGAAGAAGCCGAGCATGAGTGCTCCGAGTCCCGCGCCGACCCATCGTAAGAATCGTGGCCTATACATATTGCTCCTTTGGCTTATGATCCGAGCTGCGTTTCAGCAACGGAGTGTGACGTAAGAGGGAAGGCGTCGTTGAGGTCCCACGACAACGTCACCCGAGTCTCGGGTGCGAGCGCGTTCATCTGCGATCCACCGGTATTCTGGCGCGCGACCGTCATCGTGGTGTCGTCGTCGAGGCGGACGCTGTAGCGGGTCACCATGCCGAGATAGGCCACGTCGATCACGCGCCCGGCGGCGCCGGTTCGTCCGGCCTCGAGTGGACCGGTCGAGATCTCGATCTTCTCTGGGCGCAGGACCGCTCGACCGTAGGGCGCTTCGATCACGTTCGAGGTACCGACGAACGACGCCACGAACTCCGTGGCCGGGCGCTCGTACACCTCAGAGGGCGGTCCGATCTGTTCGATACGGCCACTGCGAAAGACCGCCAACCGGTCACTCATCGTCAACGCCTCTTCCTGGTCGTGGGTGACGTAGATAAAGGTAATGCCGATCTGACGCTGGATTCGCTTGAGCTCCACCTGCATCTCCTGGCGAAGTTTGAGGTCGAGTGCCCCGAGCGGTTCGTCGAGCAAGAGCACTTGGGGCTCGTTGATGATGGCCCGGGCCAACGCGACGCGTTGGCGCTGACCTCCCGAGAGTTGTGCGGGGCGACGCGCGGCGAACTCGGTCATCCGCACCATCTCGAGCGCCGCCTTTACGCGCTCGTCAATTTCGTCGCGCTTCACGCGTCGAACGCGCAGTCCGTAGGCCACGTTCCGAGCGACGTCAAAGTGGGGGAATAGGGCGTAGTCCTGGAAGACGGTGTTGACGCCGCGCTGGTACGGGGGCTTCCCCGTTACGTCGACGCCGCGCAGGGAGATCGTTCCCGCGTCGGGCACCTCGAAGCCGGCGATGAGTCGCAGCAGGGTCGTCTTGCCCGATCCCGAGGGACCCAGCATGGTGAAGAACTCGCCGCGGTAGACCTCCAGGTCCACGTCGCTGACCGCCTCTTGCGATCCGAAACGCTTCGTGATGCCCCGGAGCAGAATTCCCTGTTCGGAGCCGCTGGCGTTGTCCCCTGACGTCGGAATTTCAGCCACGACTGGTCCAGACCGAGTCGAGCGAAAGCGCGACTGTCACCAACAAAACCGCCTCCCCCTGTCTTGGCTCACACGTCAAAGAATCATCAAACACCATCGAGTGGACACTTACAAACCCGGTCACGACGGAGCCCGCCTTGGAGAGAAATCATAGGTTTAATTGGCCGAGGGGAACGGGCGTCACGGCGTCGCGTCGGAGTGCGCCAAATCGGTCCGATCTCGATGTCTCGAAATGAACGGACGACGAACGTCGGACACGCGATCTCGGACAGGGAACCAGTTTTGGCGTCGGTATGATTTCTCCTTAGGTTGATGCGACTGGAGCTTGGGGGGGCGGATGACTTATCGGAGTCGCCTTCGCTGGTACGACTTGACCGGGCCGGCGAGCGAGTTCGCGGTCGAGTCGGGGCTCTCCGAGGGCACCTGGTTTCGCAGCTCCGTTCCCCGAACTCGAATGAAGGAACTCATGTCGCGTTCGGACTCACCGGCGATTCGCGACACGGCACTGTGGTTGGGGCTGGGACTCGCGTCGGCAATCGCCGCGGTCTACCTGTGGCCCTCGTGGTGGTCTGCCCCCTTCTGGCTGGTCTACGGCGTTCTCTATAGTTCGGCTGGCGAGTCCCGTCGACACGAGACGAGTCACGGGACGGCATTTCGAACGCGGCGACTTCAGAACGTCGTAGTGCAGATCACCTCGTTCTGTCGAATGCGAGATCCGGTCGTGGAGCGGTGGCGCCACACGCGACACCACACGGACACCCTCATCGTCGGGAGGGATCTAGAGATCGAAGTGATGCGCCCGGCACGCCTCTTCAAGTTGTTGCTCAATATGTTCGGGTTGATCGATGTACCGGTCCAGTTCGGACTCATCATCGAGCACTCCTTCGGACACGTCTCCGGCGACGAACAACTCGTCATCCCTCCTTCGGAACGTCGAAAGGTCTACCGGACCGCGAGGGTCTGGTTGGTCATATACGCCGCGACCGTCGCCAGCGCGGTCGCCTTGCACACGTGGATCCCGATCCTCCTCATCGGAGGGCCACAGTTCTACGGGTGCTTCTTGGAGCGGATCTACAGCTTCACGCAGCACGCCGGACTGGGCGAAAACGTCCTCGACCATCGCTTGAACACACGCACGGTGCTGATGGGACCGTTCAACCGGTTCGTCTATTGGAACATGAACTATCACATCGAACACCACATGTTCCCCATGGTCCCCTACTACAAGTTGGCGGAACTGCACGAGGCGTTGAAAGCCGACATGCCCGCGCCGTACCCGTCGCTCTTCGCGGCCTATCGAGAGATCGTCCCCGCGGTGATTCGTCAACTGAAGGATCCGACCTATTTCATCAAGCGTGAGCTTCCGAATGGCGCGCAGCCTTACAACCCACCGGTCAACGGCCTCTTCGTTGACGCCCTGTCCGCGTAGATGCGTGACCGTGTGAGCGTGACGCCGTGGTGACCTGGGTGCTGGCGTGCGCGCTCGACGACATCGGTGACGACGACGTGATTCCATTCACCGTGGGCGGTCGCGACTTCGCGGTCTATAGGACCGCCGACGGCGACGTGTTTGCGAGCGAAGGGCATTGCACCCACGAGAGAACGTTGCTCTGCGATGGACTCGTCATGGATGGAACGATCGAGTGTCCAAAACACAACGGCCGATTCTCACTACGTGACGGAATGGCTCTGGGCGCACCCGTCCTCGTCGATCTCAAGATGTACCCAGCGAAGGTCGAGAGCGGGTCGATCTTCATCGACGTCGATGGTTGACCCGTCGAAGCGCAACACGCCCCCTCAACAGCGGAGGTCGCTCAAACCTCCGCAATGAGTCAAGAGGAGCGCGACGATGAACCTGCCGGCTGTGGCGCTCGACGCCTTCATTTCACGTGGCAAATACCGGCGTCTATCTCGCAAGATGCCGAACCGAAGGGGACATAATGCAATGTCGGTCAACAGCGAACGTGCCTTCTCGGCGTGGGAGGAAACCGTCGCTAACTGGCTTCCGACGACGAGGTCCCGTACGCGAGGAAGACGAGCGGTTGCGACGCGGTGTCACCGTCGTTGACTTGTGGTACGCCAAGCCCAAAGCACGTCGACGAGGTGGGGCACGAGACATCCAGGACTGCCGCCACGCCTGACGGGAGCTGAGCAATTCGGTTCCCTTTTACCAACGTGGTTCAGAGATTGTTAAGTCCTCCGTCGCGTTTTTCAGGTTCTAGCCATAACCTGTCCAATTAGATGGGTTGGGGCGATGCCCCTTAGGAGTGACCCCATGAAACACAAGCATCATTTCATTTCTATAAGTCCGGCGTTCGAAGCGCCCCAGACGAGCGCGAATTTCTTCCCGCCGTGGCTCCGCCTCGTTACGCGACTCTTTGCCGCTTCGCTCGACCCAAAGTTGGCCGCCGGCCAAGACCCCGCGTCCGGCGACCTGCTCGCCGCTCGGGCGCAGCAGTTGATGGCAGCTCCGTATCGCCGGGGGATTGCCGATGCCTGGCTTCACCTCTTGACTGAGGCTCGCCGTCGCCGCGACCCCTTTGACCTTTCGGTGCCGATCGTCCGTGACTCGGTCCTGGACGCCCAAGACCAGATTCGATCCCTCGCCGAAGTGCTCGTTAGCCCACTGCCAACCGTCCGTGGTGTGGCACTGTCAATCGAGATACTTCGGGACGGCGCAGGCCCAATATTCAACCGGTCGAGCCAAACTCCTTTAACAGAAGAGGTTGAAAGAGTCATCGCCTCCCTGGATCCGCTTGCATCTGAGTAGTCAAAAGCCTTGTACGACCCGGGTTTGAAATGAAGAACCACGGAGCGGGCGACGGGGACCGAAATCGCGATCTCAGCTTGTAAAACCGTGGCTTTGGATGAATCTGCATGTCATTCCTGCTCATCTGTACTTTGAATAGCACGTGTTATAGCGAAATTTAGTTATAAAACTTGGAATATAATGTCTTGCAAAACCACTACACTGGGTCTAAGCGTAAAACGTGTATTTGCAAGGAATGTGAGACGAAGGTGGAACTTCAACCGCTGATTTCGACCAAGGAGTGGGAGCAACGATTCGGCCGAGAGGTGCGAAGGCTCCGCAATCGACTCCGTTTGACACAAGAAGAGTTAGCGAGCCAATCGAACATTTCAAAGTCGTCGGTTCAGAGTCTTGAGCGCGGAGGCGGTTCGACGTTGTCGACGATCATCCGTGTGGCTCGCACCCTCGGTCGTACCGAGTGGCTGAACTCATTTACTCCCGAAGAGCCCACGGTGAGCCCCGTACAGCTGCTTCGAGAGCGAGAGCAGGACCGCGCACGATCCCGCGTGCGTCATCCAGCGAGCCGTCAATGAGCTACTCACCCGTGGACGTGGTCGGCGTCTCGGCGTGGGGGCGTCACGTGGGTGCGGTGACGCTCGATCCCCGCACGGACTTCTACGCGTTCGAGTACGAAGATTCGTGGCTCGCCAACGGCGCAGAGTTGGCGCCACTGCACATGGCCCGGCGCAAGGGAACGTTCATCTATCCCGAACTGAATCCGGAGACCTTCCACCGGTTGCCCGCAATGTTGGCGGACGCATTGCCCGACCGATTCGGCAACTACCTCGTCAACGCCTGGATGGCGACGCAGGGAATCGCAGAGTCAAGGATCACGCCACTCGATCGGCTGGCGTACGCGAGCGATCGAGCGATGGGTGCCCTCACCTTCCGTCCCCCGGCTGGTCCGTCCACCTCGGACGTCAGCACGGTGCAGTTGGCGGATCTGGTGACGGCGGCCCGCGCGCAGATATCGGGAAACCTGCGCGACTCCGCCGACGTCCACCGCGCGCTCGCCGAACTCATCACGGTCGGCTCGTCGGCGGGCGGCGCTCGAGCGAAGGCCGTGTTGGCGTTCAACCCATCCACGGGACAGATGCTCTCCGGTCAACTCGAAGCGCCCGAAGGCTACGAACAGTGGCTCATCAAGTTTGACGGCGTCGGCGATCCCCAAGAACAACACGACCCCCTCGTTTCGAGTCAGCAGTACTGCCGCGTGGAGTATGCCTACTACCTCATGGCGAAGAACGCGGGCGTCACCATGAGCGATTCGATGCTGTGGCCGGAGGGACCGCGACTGCACTTCATGACTCGTCGTTTCGACCGCGGTCCAAAGGACGAGAGGATCCACTCCCAGACGCTCTGCGCTCTCGCCCACCTCTACTACAACGCCCGACGCACCCACGCGTACGAAACATATTTCTTGACGGCTCGACAGCTCGGTCTCGGAGCGGAGAGCATGTCGCAGATCTTTCGGCGCGCGGCCTTCAATGTGATGGGCGTGAATCGCGACGACCACGCCAAGAACTTCTCGTTCCTGTTACCCGAGAACGGAGGCTGGCAGCTCGCGCCCGCGTATGACGTCACTCACGCCAACTGGGGTGCGTCGTGGACCCAGTCGCAGCAGATGAGTGTCAATGGGAAGTACCTCGATATCTCTCTCGACGACTTTCGTTCGATGGGTGATCGACTCCAGGTTCCGGACATCGAACGAACTCTCACCGAAGTTGCGACGTCCATCTCCGAATGGCGTGACTTCGCGGCAATCGCGATGGTTGACCGAGTGACGACCGACAAGATCGCACAGGATCTCGAAGATCTTCGTGCGAGGTAACTGTTCGCCGCCCAGATTTGAATTCTGCTCTCAACATTGTCGGAGGACAGACCTAATCCTGCTGATGGTCACGGGTACCTGTCCATCGGGTGAATAGGTAGGGTTTCGGCGTGAGAATATGGCCGATTTACACCAGCGATGAACTCCGCGCGATGTACGAGGGCCATCACGGTAACGCGACTGCTCGAAGGTACGCTCGATTTTGGTCGCTGGTGTTCAGTTTGGGTTTAATGCCGCGCCGGTGGGTGACACTGGAAGTGCGAGGTCGAGTGAGTGGACAGCTCACACGGTTTCCGCTCGGCATGGCGACAAAGGGGAGCCACTCGTACTTGGTGTCGATGTTGGGCGGTGACTGTAACTGGGTCAAGAACGTCCGGGCCGCAAATGGTGATGTCATCATTCGCCACCGACGCGCGAAGGTCTGCCGTCTGGTCGAGGTGCAGGTTGAAGAGCGAGCACCTCTGATCAAGCTCTACCTGCAGCAGGTTCCGGGCGCGCGACCTCACATACCGATCGATAGAAACGCCGATGTCGCGGAGTTCGAACTTATTGCCGCGACCACGCCGGTGTTTCTCGTGATGGAGCGGGACGCGCGCAATACCATCGAGATAGTCAAGTAGCGATATTCCGAAGCCACGCCGGTGTTTCTCGTGATGGAGCGGGACGCGCGCAATACCATCGAGATAGTCAAGTAGCGATATTCCGAAGCAAGCACGTCGCAGTGCTGGGTCGGCGCACGTAGCGTTCTCGTCGGAAGGAAGCGTTTCTCCTGATAATCAATATGTTCTATACACCATCTTGCGCAAGTGCCGTGAGGCGTTTCTTGTCGACCTTGCCTACCGCAGTTCGTGGCAGCTCTTCGAGCACTAGGAATTGGCTGGGCACTTTGTAGGATGCGAGATTCGATCGACAGTGCCGCACGAGCTCGTCAATGTCGAGCGTCGCGTCGCACTTGGATACGACGAAGGCCACTCCCGTTTCACCCCACCGAGGGTGTGCGACGGCGACGACCGCTGCGTCGTCGACGTTGTCGAACGCGACGACGACCTGTTCGACTTCCGCCGGGTATACGTTCTCGCCACCCGATATGAACATCTCCTTCGATCGCCCGCAGATGCGGTAGTAACCCGAGTCATCGCGTTCGGCGACATCGCCCGTGCGCAACCAACCGTCATCGAATGCGGCCGCCGTGGCCGCGGGGTCATTCCAGTATTCGAGAAAAACGTTCGGTCCTTTGATGTAGATTTCGCCGCGCCCTTCGCCGATGACGAAATCGTCCGCGACGTCGTCGTGCAGGGATACTTCCACGTAGGCGTAGGGCTTTCCGACTGATCCCAGATGGGAGCGGGCGTCTTCGGGAGCGAGGCACAGTACGTTTGGCGACGCCTCGGTGAGCCCGTAACCTTGAACGACTTCGACGCCTCGTCGCTGCCACAAGTCGATCAGGGCGAGCGACATCGACGCGCCACCCACGAGGACGCGGCGCAGACTCGAAAGGTCGGCGTCTTCAAAACGCGGATGTTGGGCCAGCAGCAGGTACGTCGCGGGAACGCCCATCATCGTCGTGATGCGCCGACCTTCAATCAGATTGAGCACACGATCGGGTTCGAACGAAGGTTCCAGTACAACCGTTGCACCCTTCCACCAGGCGAGAAGGGGCTGAACGTTCCAGCCGCCGACGTGAAACTGAGGTAGCACTTGCAAGACGACATCGTCGCCCGCCATCGGCGCGGCGAGGTCGAAACCAACGTTGGTCCAGAAGCAGTTTGCGTGCGTCAACACCACGCCCTTCGGAGTACCCGTCGTACCCGAAGTGGCGATGATGAGGAGTCCAGCATCGTCGGCCACTTGTGGCATGGCACGATTCGATTCGTCAGTGCCTAACTCTCTCGCCAGTTGCTCAAGGTCGAACGTGAGCGGTGCACGCTTCATCAAGTCGCACGCTTCGTTCATCAGTGGTCGGTGCGTCGCTGACGCGCAGACGATCGCGGGATCGAATATCTCGACTTGTTGGGCAATCTCGGGAGCGCTGAGTCGCCAGTTCAAAGGTGTCAGAATCAGGCCGGCCTTCGCACACGCGAAGAACAGGGCAACGTGCTCGGGACGGTTCTCAGTCAGGGTCGCGACACGATCACCGACAGCGAGTCCGTGGTGGAGGAGCGACCGAGCGAGTTCACTCGACGTCGCGTCAAGTTCGCTGTAAGTGATCGTGCGATCGTAGAATTCGATGGCACTACGCTGCGGCGTTTGTCGAGCGCGATCCGTAATCCATCGTCCGACGGCGTGAAGGTTCTCGGTGGGCTCGCTCATCGCACTAGATCGATTCGGATGAGGCGTTGTCTTGAGTCGAAACGTCAATGTTTCTTAGCGAGTCGTCGGTCGCGCCGTCATCGTATTTGCCGCTCGTGTTGCCGCCGAGCATGCGGGCGATGATCACCATCATCTCGTCAAAGACCTCCGGCGGGACCGCCTTGGCCTCATCCCAAATGATCCACCGGAGTCCGACGGACTCACCAATCGCCATTAACAACCACGCGAGGATCATCGGGTCTCCGGGAATGACGTCGCCGGCGTCCATCGCTTCCTGAAGAGGTGCGACGTAGCCCTCCGCCACCTTCTCGTAGTGATTCCGCAGGGCGCCGGGCGAGACGAATTCGGCCTGCCGAATCACGCGATACAGCGCCGGGTGCTCGGATGTGAAACGGAAGAACCCAGCAAAACCAAGGCGTTCGGCCTCCAACCGCGACGTTGCTCCACGAGCCGCCTCGGACATGGCGTGTCGTACGCGACGATTGAGATCGGCCACGACCTCGTCAAAGATCTCCTTCTTGCTGCGAAAATACACGTAGAAAGTTCCTTGTGCGACGCCGGCCGCTTCGGTGATCTTGACAATCGACGCGTCGTAGTAGCCGAATATGTTGAACACTTCTTCCGCCGCTTGAACCAACTTGCGGCGGGTACGCGCACCCTTGCCTACGGACGACCGGATGCCGTCAGTCGCGGACTTGTCGCGTTCGAAGTCGGGCGGACCCGATGCTCCCGGTCGAACCGAGAAGTCATTCGTCACGGACACCCCCCAGAGTCACATCGTGCACATCGCGTACTCTATCGACTCGCCTCGAAGGGTCCGTGCGAAGAATTTTGCGGCGTTCTCGCGACGCTCGACCGGTACGTCCGGCGAGGGGCCGATGTCCCCACGCTCGCCGCCCACCCCTCTTTAGCAGTGACACGTGAATCGTCAGATCCCACGTCTGAAGGCCTTCATACTCGACTCGAGCGACAGGCAACGTGTCCCGCGTGAAAACGAAGAATCTCGATTCGCCGAGAGTCGAGTCGCTATTGTCTGGAACACTTCACCTGCAACGTGATCGGAAATTGGAGACGCGATGTCCATCGTCGAGGGATACACCACTGACAACTTCGCCTCGCTTCGTGACGTGTTCGAAGGACACCTCACCAACGGCGAAGACGTGGGCGCGTCGATCGCCGTCATGCTGCGAGGTGAAATGGTCGCCGACATATGGGGCGGGTACGTCGACGAAGCGATGACCCGTCCGTGGCAACGCGACACGATCTTGAACGTTTGGTCCGTGACAAAGACGATGACCTTCCTGGTCGCGATGATGCTGAGTGATCGTGGTGAACTCGACCTCGACGCACCGGTCGCCAAGTACTGGCCCGAGTTCGCCCAGTCCGGCAAGGAGTCGATAGCCGTCCGTCACGTCATGGGCCACACGTCGGGACTGTCCGGTTTCGACGCGGTGCTGAAGCCTGAGGACTTGGCCGACTGGGATCTCTGCGTTGGCGCGCTCGCCGCCCAAGCGCCTTGGTGGGATTCGCGCACGACGTCGGGGTACCACCTTGTGACGCAGGGCTATCTGATCGGCGAGCTCGTGCGTCGCATCACGGGCACGTCATTCGCTGAGTTCTTCAAGTCAGAGGTCACCGATGTTCTCGACGCCGATTTCCACGTTGGTCTGCCCGAGTCCGAAGAGTCGCGCGTGAGCTTCGTGATCCCGGGCGATGGCAACGTTGTCGACGGGATGGATGCGACATCAATCGCGTATCGCTCGTGGACGTCGCCGCCGGTTGACTTCGCCTGGCCGAGATTTCGGTGGTGGCGCGAGGCCGAGATCCCTGCATCGAACGGCCACGGCAATGCCCGTTCCGTGGCGTTGATTCAGTCGATCATCGCGAGCAACGGTGAGTTCAACGGAACGAGATTCTTCTCCGAGAAGACCGGCGCGCGAATCTTCGAGACGCAAGCTCACGGCGTCGACTTGGTGCTCGGCATCGAGACGAACTTTGGGATGGGCTACGGCCTGTCGAGCAGCATCACACCACTTGGACCGCGCGGGTGCTTCTGGGCGGGACTCGGTTCATTGGTCCTCATCGATCAAGACCTCGGTATCACGATTGCCTACACGCCCAACAAGATGCAGTTCGTGCCGGGCAGCACTCGCGGAGCCACCATCGCGCGAGCCGCAGTGGAGGCCGCACTTCGCTAACGGTCCTCGTTTCAAGCCGTGGGTCACCTCAGTGGCGACCGCTAGTGGCCGCCGGAGAAAGTGGCTGATCCCTCGAGTCCGGGAGAACTCTCTTTTGATGAAATCTTCTGTTTCGCTTCCATAGCAGGGAAATCGACCGGAAAATGAGAGGTGATTCACTTGACATTCCTGACGGATTCTGCTTGAATTTCGCTCACGCGGTCAAGGGGGCGGCGCGTTCCAAGGGGGGAAATGAAAAGCATCTTTCGTTTGACGGCTGTCACGATGTCGATCGCGATGGTGGCGCTCGGCTTGAGCTTCAGCGCGTCGCAGCTGTCAGGCGCGGCCACCGCGAAGGCGAAGCCCGCCGTCAAAGTGGGCATGATCTTGGAGCAGACCGGTATCTACTCGGCGTACGAGACCGAGTGGCGCCAAGGTTTCAACATCGGTCTCAAGTACGCGACGAACGGCACCGACAGGGTGAACGGCCAGAAGCTCGACATCAACTGGGACGACGACGCGGACAACCCGACGACCGCCGTCTCGGACTTCAAGGCCTACGTGGGCGCCGGCTACAAAATCATCGGAGGCACGGGCGACTCGAGCATTGCCGATGAGCTGGCACCGCTCGCGGCGCAGAACAAGGTCCTGTACATCTCCGGCGCGGCCGCGGACGACGCCATCACCGGCGTGAACCGCTACACCTTCCGTTCCGGACGTCAGACCTACCAGGACGTTCAGACCGCCAAGTCCTACGTGGAGGCACTCGGCACCGGCAAGACGATCCTCGTGCTCGGTCAAGATTTTGCCTTTGGTCAGTCCTACGTCACCGACGCGACGAACGCCTTCAAGAGTCTCGGCGATACCGTCGACAGCCTCCTCGTTCCCCTCACGACCACCGACTTCACGTCAACCGCGTTGCAGGTGCAACAGGACAACCCGGACATCATCTTCCTAGCGTGGGCCGGCACTACCGGTGCGCCACTGATGCAGGCGCTTCAACAACAGGGTGCACTCACGACCGCGCACGTCGTGACTGGACTGGCGAACATCGCCACGTATCCCTTCTACGGCACGATCGGGACGTCATTCAACTACCTGTCGCTCTACGTGTCCGACGGATCGACCAACGCTCCGAACAAGTACCTCATCAAGGCGATGGAGCAGAAGTATCAGCAGCAGCCGGACCTCTTCACGCCGGACGGTTTCGTTTGGGCGCAGATGTTGGTGCGCGCGATTCAAACGGGTGACGGTACCAACGTGAACAAGATGATCGCGGGTCTCGCGGGATGGAGCTTCCTCGCGCCCAAGGGGGAGCAGACAATTCGCGCGTCCGACCACGCGATGCTGCAGCCGATGTACCAGGTGAGCTTGGTCTCGACGATAAACGGCGGTTACAAGCCGGTGGTACTGCGCACGTTGAGTGCCGCATCCACGGCTCCCCCGGTCGCGGCACATTTCAACAAATAGTTATAGTCATCCCCAATGACAGACGGTCCCGGTTCCAGGTCCCTCGCGTTACACGTGAGGGACCTGGGATTTCGGGTCGGGGGAGCGGACATTCTCTGCGACATCGATCTGGAGATTGAAGAGGGGAGCTTCCTCGGCATCATCGGACCGAACGGAGCCGGGAAAACGACTCTGCTCAACCTTCTGAGCGGGCTACTCGTACCCACGTCGGGTGCCATCGATTTCTTCGAGCGCGATCTGGCGCGCGTGAGTTCGTCGGGTCGCGCGCGACTCGGGATCGGCCGAACGTTTCAAACCTCGAGTCTGTTCAATTCGCTCAGTGTGCTGGAGAACGCCCGACTCTCCGCGCAGGCTCATCTCGGCGGCAATATGAAACTGTGGCGGCGACCCCGCGCGGGCGACGAGGCGACCGCCGCCGCCGCGTCCGCCCTGGAGGAGGTTGGCCTCTCCGGTGTCGCCCATCAGTACGCCGGTGCACTGAGCCACGGTGACAAGCGGAAACTCGAGTTGGCGATCCTCCTGGCGGCCCAGGCGAAGGTCCTCTTGCTCGATGAGCCAATGGCCGGGGTCAACACCGAAGACGTGCCGTTGTTGACGGATCTCATCGGACGATTGCACGCCGAGGGGCGCACCGTCTTGATGGTGGAACACCACATGGCCGTCGTGGTCGGTCTCGCCCAGAAGGTCGCCGTCCTCGACTTCGGGCGACTGCTCGCGTGCGCCGAACCCGAGGAGATCATGGCGGATGAGAACGTGCAGGCGGCGTATCTCGGCGAGCCGTTGTGACCGACGCCGTCGAGATCTCGGACCTGCACGTCACCATCGCCGGTTCACACGTGCTCCAGGGCGTGAGTTTCAACGTCCCTTCCGGCAGCGTCACCGCACTGCTCGGACGCAACGGCGTCGGCAAGACGACGACGCTGCGAGCGATCCTCGGTCTCGTCGCGAGCAGCGGCCGAATCCGTGTGCTCGGTGACGACGTTTCCGGATGGCCGACGCATCGAGTCGTGCGCCTCGGAATCGGTTACGTGCCTGAGGATCGCGATGTCTTCTCCGCTTTGACCGTCGAACAGAACCTCCGTCTCGCCGAGGTCGGCTCAGTCGCGAACTACGACGACATCTTCGCGTTGTTCCCCGAGCTGAAGACCCGAGCCCGCCAGCGCGCCGGCACGCTCTCCGGCGGTCAACAGCAGATGCTCTCGATCGCGAGGGCGCTCTTGAACCACCGGCCCCTCCTGCTCATCGATGAGCCCTCCAAGGGATTGGCCCCGAAGATCGTGAGTGAGTTCGCGAACGTCCTGGAGAGGGCGGCGGCACACTCGACGGTGCTGTTGGTCGAACAGAACCTCAGCGTGGTTAAGCGTCTTGCCCAGCGCGTCGTCGTGCTCGACCACGGTGAGGTCGTGCACCGCGGCGCGGTCTCTGACCTCGACGACCCGACGCTCGTGCGACAACTGTTGGGCGTGGCGGGGGCCGCGTGAACATCTTCCTCGTGCTCACCTTTAGCGGCGTGGCTCTGGGTGCGATCTACTTCCTCGCGGCCTCCGGGCTCTCGCTGATCTACGGACTCATGGACGTCCTCAACTTCGCCCACGGTCTATTCATGACCCTCGGCGCCTACGCGGGCTACGAGTTCGCCACGCGGCTGCCGTCATCGTGGGGCGCACCGACCCGGGTGATCCTGGCGATCATCGGTGCGACGGTCGTTGGAGCCCTGGTGGCCGGCATCACCGAATTGATCCTCATCCGACCCTTGTACGGCAAGCCGATCAGTCAGATCCTGATCACGATCGGATTGGACCTCGCGGTGGTCGGCCTTCTCATGGGGGGCTTCGGCAGTACTGCGTTGCAGATCCCCGTGCCGCTCTGGCTCATCGAGCCGACGCATATCGGTGGGCTCTTTCTGCCGAACGCGAATTTCCTCGCCATCGGCGCCGGCGTCATCGTACTGTTCGGCCTGGAACTGTTCTTGGCGCGCACGAGGTACGGCATCATCATCCGAGCGGGCGTCGAGAATCGCGAGATGGTGCGCGCTCTCGGGATCGACGTCGGTCGAGCCTTTACGCTCGTTTTCGTCGTCGGTGGTGCCATGGCCGGACTCGCCGGCGTCCTCTACACCATTGTCTTCAGCGGCGATCTCGTATCGCCGAGTCAGGGTGATGGCCTCTTGATCTTCGCCTTCATCGTGGTCGTGATCGGGGGCCTCGGTTCGATCCGAGGGTCGGCGGTGGCGGCGCTCGTCGTGGCCCTACTGCAGCAGTACACGACCTTCTATATAGGGGGTCACAGCGGATGGGCTCAAATCGGTGACCTCTCGACGGTCTTGCTGTTAGCCGTGGTCTTGGAGTTGCGGCCCCGGGGCCTCTTCGGGAGGGTCGCATGAGGTGGCGTCCTGGAGTGGGTTTATCCGTGGGCGCGGTCTTCCTAGTGCTCTTCATCGTGTTGCCGTTCATCGGATTACACGTACCCTGGGTGTTGCCGGGCACGCTCGACATCGTGAACTCCACTGGAACGCTCGAGGTGCTGGCGTTGTGCTTCTTGTTCGCGGGCGTGGCCGTGGGATACGACCTGATGTTCGGTTACACGGGTCTCATGTCGCTGGGGCCGGTCCTCTACTTCGCTGTCGGCACCTACGTCTTCGACATCGCCCTTACCCGCTGGGAGTGGCCCCTGTTCTCAGCACTGTTGTTGACCTTCGCCGTCTCCCTCGCCCTCGCAATCGTGCTGGGCGCGATCGCGCTACGCGTGCAGGGAATCGCGTTCGCCATGGTGACCCTGGCCTTCGCCCAGGCGTTCTACTTCCTGGTCGAGAGCAACCCCCACAATCTGACCGCCGGCGATACCGGACTCTCGCTTTCTTACACTCGGTTACCTTCCTTCCTCTCGGGTGCCGTATCGAATACGCGCAACCTCTACTGGATCGCGCTCGGATTCCTCCTGATCGCGTATCTGATCGTCTGGTTGGTCACCGAGTCGGTCACCGGACACGTCTTCGTCGCCATAAGAGACAACGAGCTCCGCCTTGACGTGCTCGGTGTGCGTCCGTTTCGTTTCAAGATGGTCTCGTTCGTGGTCTCCTCGCTGATCGCGACCGGCGGCGGGATCGTCTACATCCTGGTGATCGGCACGGCCGTGCCGAGCGTCGTGGCTTCGACGACCGTGACCCTTTCGATCCTTATCATGGTGGTCCTGGGCGGCGCCGGCCTTCGTTGGGGTGCGGTCGTCGGCGCGATGGTCTACGTGTACCTCCAGCAGTACCTCGACAAGGTCGGTGCGGAGCCGTCCTTCGCCCGACTTCCCGCGGTGCTGCGAGTACCACTTTCGGAGCCGCAGTTCTTGCTCGGCGCGATCTTCGTCCTATTCGTGTTCTTCGCTCCGGGGGGCATCGCCGGGATCGTCGTGCGCCGCCGACTCCATCGGGCCTCAGCGACAACACTCCTATCGGTGTTCAAGAAGTCCTGATCTCGGGGTGACCAGGGGAGGTGGCACATGACGCTTGAGGGGAAAGTAGCTCTCGTCACGGGGTCGACGAGCGGCATCGGGCTGGCGATCGCGCGTTCTCTCGCCGGCGCCGGCGCATCGATCATGATGAACGGCTTCGGTGACGCACAGGAGATCGAGAGCCAGCGCTCGCGACTCGCCGACGAATACGGGGTGCGTGTCGCGTTCGACGGAGCGGACCTGTCGCGACGCGACGAGGTGAGTCGACTGGTCTCCCAGACCGTCGACATCCTCGGAGGCGTCGACGTGCTCGTCAACAACGCCGGGGTCCAACACGTCGCACCCATTGAGGAGTTTCCTGACGATCGATGGGAAACGATCATCGGACTCAATCTCTCAGCGGCCTTCTATTCGATGAAAGCCGCCATTCCGGTGATGAAGGCCAAAGGATGGGGCCGCATCATCAACGTCGCCTCGGCTCACGGACTCGTGGCGAGCTCCAATAAGGTTGCCTACGTCGCGGCCAAGCACGGTCTGGTCGGTGCCACGAAGGTCGCGGCGCTCGAACTGGCCAATCATGGAGTCACGGCCAACGCAATCTGCCCCGGCTGGGTTCTCACACCGCTCGTCGAACGTCAGTTGCACGATCGAGCGGAGCTGGCGGGAACGGAGATGAGCATCGAGATGGACCTGTTACTTGCCGAAAAGCAGCCGATGTCCAGGTTCACGGCGCCGGAGTCGATAGGGGCCATGGCCGTTTTTCTCTGCGGCGAGGCCGCAGAAACTATCACTGGCGCGACGATCTCGATGGACGGGGGTTGGACAGCTCAGTAGACGTCGGCATGGGTCAGCCACGTCTTCGGACACGCGAGTGAGCGAATCAAGGCCGCACGGTACTTCAAGTTCCAACTGGAGCGGGCGACGAGAATCGAACTCGCGTTCTCAGCTTGACCCCACGCTGTTCAACGAGGAATGCTAAGGGGGGACTGGGCTTCTGACCCACTCCGGCGACCTGTTGTAGGTTCCGTGACACCTGGGCGACACCCAACCGTGGCGAAGGATGGCGGCGCCCGTTACGGATCATGGTCAGGGACGATACGTCCAATGGGAAGGGCCGGCCACGCCAATAGTGCGGCGTCTGTCGCGCGCGCACGGCGGCACACCTGTCGTTGCATGACCACAACGACTAACCCCATCACCGACCAGGACCGAGCGCACGCTACGACCACCACCCCCACGCACGACGTCGCCTCCTCCATAGGCTGCGACTAGCTTGATGGTCTGTATTTCTCGCGGCGGTGCAACCATTTTTTTGGCGTCGTAGTGGCGCCACACGATGTTTCGAGTCCGTCTAGAGCGATCCTGGAATGGACCGAACATGACGTGGGCCCGCGGTCGGTGACCCGGAGTTTGCAAGAGTGCAGAACACAACCCACGCCTGTGTGACCGAGTGGCGTGGCTGTCTGATTGGCGGCGTGTGCCGCCGACAGAACCTCCGAACCGATTCAGTGGGCAACAAGGCGTCGCGTCAATTTCGCAGATCGCGCGCTCGGCGGTGCGAAACGTGAAGCAACATGAGCAGCTCAACCTGCGAAGTTAGAGGTCACCAAATTCGTTGGTCTTGGCGCGTCGGGAAGGGGAGAGTGCGTCCTTCTGGTGCTCTCAATACCCTGTAAACACAGGAGAATTACTTTCTCTACGACTGTTGATTTAATTGCTTCGAGAAGGTAGAGTCACAGTTGTTCGACATTCGCGATGGCGTCGCCGTGGTTTGAAGGCACATCGTCAGGAGTCGTTACAAGGACTGGGGTGAGTAGTGGACGTTTTGGTAAAGAGGGTTCTGCACGTTTGCATTACCGTTCCAGATCTCGATGAAGCGTTGAAGTTCTATCGAGACGTACTGGGTTTCACGTCCGTATTCGAGACACGATCCGACGATGCAGATGGCCCGCTGCTGGGTTTTGAACAGGATGCGATTGGGCTCTACGCTCACCACTTAATGACTGTGGGCGCTGACCCCGATCAGGCGACTCAGATCAACCTTGTGGAGTTCACCAACCCGAAAACCAACGTCGCCGATGGCCCCTACGACGAGATGAATCATGTGGGGATTACGCGCTTAGCGCTGCTCGTCGACAGTGTTGATGAGGCCTTCGAGAGGATTCGATCGTATCCAGGAGTCCAGACAGTGTGCGCACCTAAGGACATCATCATCCGTGAGCCAGAGGCGTCGTTCACGACTAGGTGGCTCAGCTTCAAAGACCCTTACGGGGTGTTCATGACAATGACGCAAGCCCCGAGGACGTAGTTGTGGATCGGTATATCAACCGCTTGTTTCACGTTTGTATCACGGTTCCCGATATCGAAGAAGCGCTTCGGTTCTATCGGGACGTGCTCGGACTCGAATCCATCGGAAGCCTGAGAAATGAGATTGCAGATGGCGCAGTCCTGGGATTCCCCGGGCAGCAGATCGAGATTCACGCCGACCACTTATGCGGCAAGAACAAGGAAAATGCGACGGTC
>JBEKCK010000002.1:0-85626 GCA_050014915.1 Acidimicrobiales bacterium
AAGCAGTGGTCAGGCGATCCGTGGCACCCAACACGATTTGCTGAGAGCTGCTGGCTTCCACCCCTGACTCGGTTCACAAACGGTCGTCGCACGGGACCCGACCACTGCTGTGAACCTCGGCGGTTAAAGGCTACCGGAGGAGCCCACGGAGCGACTCGGGTAGCCTTGCGAGCCGGTATTCATTTCAAACAGTGGATAGCGACATTCGGGAGGAGTGCGAGAGCGGCCGAATCGGCACGATTGGAAATCGTGTGAAGGGAAACCTTCCGTGGGTTCAAATCCCACCTCCTCCGCCGAGACCCGACGAGACTGGACCACAGTTCGTAATGAGATTCGAGAGCGAGGAAAGTACGGTCTCGTGCGACCGGACGCTCCCTTGCCAAACGCGTAAACGTTTCAGGCCGGCCATCCGATCGACAACACACGACTGAGGTAATCGTTCCTGAACTTGCCGTTCGGATCGAACTCGCGAACCAGCGCCTCGAAGTCAGGCAATCGCTCGTACAGAACAGAGATACGTGAAGCGTCCATCGCGAACCACTTCCCCCAGTGCGGGCGCGCGTCGAATGGCTGCAACGTCTCTTCAATCACCGCGAGGAGTCGTCGCACCTCCGCGGGATGTCTCTTCCAGGTGAAGTGAATCGCGAGTGAATCGCGTCCATACGCCGGGCTCAGCCACAGCGCGTCCGATGCCACGTACCGAAGTTCCGAGACAATGAGGTGAGGCGCAAACCGGTCGCGAATCCGTTCAAGAGCGCGCAGCGCGGCAGGTCCGTGTTCACGTGCCACGAAATACTCGCTTTGGATCTCCTCACCGTGACTGGGAATCCGGTTGAATCGAAAATGGGGAAGCCGTTCGTTCCACGGACCTGGAACGCCACATTGGTCCGTCGTGTTGCCGGGATCGTCGTCCGTCGGCGACATGGGTCGAGTGGCAGCCAATGCGTCGCGGTAGGGCACTGTGAGCGGGCTGTCGCCATCGACGTATCGAGACTTCGTCCACACAAGGTCGACGATTCCCTCCCAGCGCGTGAAGAGACTGACGCTGTAGGCACATCTCATGATTTCGTCCAGCTGACCCAGGTCGCTCCACGGCATTGCGATGAACACGTCTTGACGGACGTCAAACGTTGGCTCGACGCGCAGGGTAAGTGAGGTGACGATTCCGAGCGCACCGAGTGCCACGACGGCACCGAAGAATCGCGGGTCGTGCTCATCGAGGCGAACGACGTGACCGAGTCCGGTGATTATCTCAATCTCACACACCGCCGCAGCGAGGGATTGATTGGTCGCACCCGAACCGTGGGTTCCCGTTGCACAAGCTCCCGCAACGGAGATATGAGGCAACGATCCGAGATTGTGGAGCGCCCATCCGCGCTCCTGGAGAAACTGTCCGAGTGTGCCGTACGACATCCCAGACGGAACACTGACGCGGCATCGTGCTTCGTCAATCAACGGTTGGCCCGCGAGAGCACCCGTCTCCACGAGTACACCGGGCGAGTCAGCTACGTCATTGAATGAGTGCCGGGTTCCCAGGGCCCTGACCCTGTGAGCCGTATTCACTATTCCGATCAACTCTTCCTTGGATCGAACAGAGACGATCTCGTGCGCTCGATAGCTGTACGTCCCGGCCCAATTCGCACCGTCCGACGGGTCACCGGTCATCGCGGCATCAGGGCCGTTGCGGTTTCGTTACCGCGCCAAGGTCAGACCGCGTCGCTGTCGAGTGCACGTATCGCTCGAGTCCATCGAGGATGAGGTCAAGCCCGAATTCGAACTCACCTTCCTCCTCACCCTCTGATTCCTTCATGTGCACTCCGGCATGCTCCATGAGGTAGGGGAAGGCGTCGGGATCGAGTTGTCGCATCACGGTGTCGATGAAGTCCGGCGGGGCGTCCGCGGGAAGGGCGTGACCGAGTTGCCAGATCGTGAATCCCAGAATGTGGCTGTCGAGCGCGTGGTAGCCCCGCGACGCGGCCTCGGGCGTGAACCCCGCAACGCGGAGCCTGGCGAGGATCGATTCGATGTAGCCCATTCGCACCGAGATCATGCGTGCCGAGGTTGGAGTGAGGACGAGCCGGGTCGCCCAGGGGTGACGCAGCAGCGCCTCGTGAGCCGATACCGCCGTCGCTCGCATGTCCGATCGCCAGTCTTCCGCGGCAGGTGCGAGATCGATCTCGGAGAGCACGAGCTCCACGATTCCGGTGAGCAGATCGTCCTTGTCCTCGACGTAGTTGTAGAGCGACATCGCCTCGACACCGAGGGCTTGGCCGAGCGCGCGCATGGTCAGAGAGTCGATCCCGGCGCTGTCCGCCATCTCGAGGGCGGCGCCAAGGACCCGCTCCCGGCTGAGCGGAGTCCTCGCTCGATGCGTTCGGGGCACGCGTGGCACGCTTGACATACTTACACAGTATGGGTATCTTTACGACGTAAGGATACAGTGTAAGGGAACTCTACGGATCGTGAAGGGATCAACGATGAAGGCAATGACCAGAAGTGCATACGGATCAGCCGAGGTCCTCTCCTTCGAGGAGGCGCCGATGCCGGAGGTCGGGGACTGCGACGTGCTCGTCAAGGTGCACGCCAGTTCCGCCAACCCGTACGACTGGCACATGCTGCGCGGTGAGCCCTACCTCTTACGCATGAGCGAGGGCGTTCGACGTCCGAAGAGCCCCGACATGGGCATCGACGTGGCCGGCACCGTCGTCGCCGTCGGCAAGAGCGTCACGCGCTTCGCAACCGGCGACAGTGTCTTTGGTATCGCGAGGGGCGCCTTCGCCGAATACGCGGCCGCGGCCGAGAAGCGCCTCGCTGCCAAGCCCGACGCGATGACGTTCGAGTCGGCGGCGTCCCTTCCGTGCGCAGGTAACACCGCCCTACTCGCGGTGCGGGACAAGGGACAGGTCAGTTCTGGAATGAGGGTCCTCGTCAACGGCGCGTCCGGGGGGGTGGGATCCTTCGCGGTTCAGATCGCGAAGTCACTCGGAGCCGACGTGACCGGCGTGTGTAGCACGAGGAACGTCGAACTGGTGAAGTCGATTGGTGCCACCGAGGTCATCGACTACACGCGTGACGACTTCGCTCGGGGTCCCCGGCAATATGACGTGATCGTGGACACGATTGGGAACCGTTCACTGCGCGATCTTCGCCGCACGCTCAAGCCGCGCGGGACGCTCGTCATCGCGGGCGGGGGAAGCGGAAAGTGGTTTCGACCGGTGGCGTTGTTATTGAAGGCCGTCGTCGTCGCACCATTCGTCCGCCAGCGGATCCGTGGCTTCATGGCGGTCGTCACGACGGAGAACCTCGACACGTTGTCCTCGCTCGTGATGTCGGGTGACGTCGTACCCCTCATTGACCGGACGTACGCGCTCAGTGAAACGCCAGCGGCAGTGGGGTACGTCGAAGAAGGTCACGCTCGTGGCAAGGTCGTCATCACCGTGTGAAAAAATCGCGGAACCGGCGATGAGTCACACGTGACAGAGCAGTCCTCCGTCGACGACCAACGTTTGGCCCGTGATGTACGACGCGTCCTCGGAAGCGAGGAACGCGACTGCGGCGGCCATCTCCTCGGGTAGTCCCTGGCGTCCCATCGGCACGGTTCGGTCGATCAACTCGGCGATCTCTTCGTCACTCAAACCGTCATGCTCGAACTGCGGATTGTTGAAACCGGTGTCGACCCAGCCAGGGCAGACACAGTTCACCCTGATTCCTTTGCGCGCGTAGTCGATCGCCAGGCTGCGCGTGAGATTCACGACCGCGGCCTTGGACGCCGTGTAGACCGCGAGGGCCGGTTCGCCGAAGAGACCACTGATCGATCCGGTCGTCACGATGGCGCCGCCGCCGCGTGACAACATGACCGGCACCACCTCGCGCACCACGAGATACATCGAGGTCACGTTGACCGCGAGCGTTCGATTCCACTCCTCCAGGTCGGTCTCACCAACGGTGCCCGCCCGGAGTCGTCCCGCGTGTGAGTGCAAGACGTCGATCCCGCCAAAGTCATCCACGATCTTGGCGATCACGTCGGTGACCTGTTCAGGATCCGAGACGTCCGCTGAGTAGGCGCGACCCGTAAGACCGACGCTCTTGCATTCGTCGGCCACGACGCGACTCTCCGCCTCACGGATGTCGACGATGGCGACGTTCGCGCCCTCGGATGCCAAACGCAACGCGCTCGCTCGTCCGATACCGTGCCCGGCACCCGTCACGACCGCCGTCTTGCCCGCAAATCTGCTCACCTGACCTCCTCGTCATCACGCGCGAGCGCGTGGAGACAATGTCGTTCACGAACGTACTCTCCGGTCAATGCGTTCGCGACCCCGCCGACCGCCTCGTGCGGGCCACCGACAACACAGTGCCGTTGGCCCGCCAGTGACGGACGTTATGTGGGTAACGCTCTACAGTTCGTCCGAACCCTTGATCCCGCTCTCGCGACGCTCCCGTATGGAGGTGAAGTATTCGGAATCGGGTCGGAGCGCTCGAATGAGGAATCCGAGCCCGAACACGATCACCAGGATGATGACGGTCACCACCGAGACGATGTGGGCCTGGGTCTTGAGACCGTACAGGAAGACGGCCAACATGAAGAGCCCACCAAGGATCGGGATGACGCCCAGTACGAAGAACCGTTCGGCGTTGTGGCGAAGGTGATCTCGGTAGAACCACACGCTCGCACACGGGACCACGAAGTACATGAACAGTCCGATCATGCCGTCGGAACTGATGATGTCTCCGATCGCGTGATTCGCCGACGTGTTGATCAGGTAAGGAATCAGCAGGATCGGCGGAATCGCGGCCAAGATGAGCAGCGCCGCCCACGGTGTCTGGTGCGCCTTGTTGATCAACCCGAAGACCTTGGGGATCAGTTTGTCGCGCGCCAACGCGTACAGGACGCGACTTGGTTCGGTCATCTGGATCTGACAGGTACCGATCACCGCGACCAGCACCGCCAGCGGGAGGGCCCGACCCCAGAATCCCGGTACGAGCAACTGACCGGAGAAGGCCAGGACGTCGGTCCCGGAGTTGAGGATGTGCGGCGTCGAAGAGACGCCCTGGAAGACCCAGATCAAGAACGTGTACCAAACCGTGAGGAAGAGTGTCCCCATAATCATCGCTCGACCGGGGTTGATCTTGCGATTGGTCGACTCCTCACCGAGCACGGCCGTCGCCTCCCAGCCCAAGTAAAGGAATCCGCACGGCACGGCCGCCTTGGCGAGGCCGGTGAATCCACCGACGCCGTGTCCGAAGCTCTTGAACGTGAACGCGCTGAAGGATGGCAGCGTCGCTCCGCCGGTGTGACCCGACTCGTGAATCAGCGCCAGGATCACGAACGAGATCATGGCGCTGTATTCGATGAAGACGAAGAACCACTGCAATCGAACCGTTGGTTTGATGCCGCGAATGGCCAGGTACACCAATCCGGCCATGATCGCCGTTGCCACGAGCCACGTAACGGGATTGGAGAACGTGTCACCGGTCGGGGCGACCACGAAGAGGAAGTACGCGCCCGCGAGCGTGATGTTGCCCACGTTGGCGAACGTGGACACCGCCACGTTCAGCAGCCCGGTGCCGACGCCGATTGACGGCGTCACGGCCTCGCCCACCCACACGTACGGTGCACCCGCGTGAGCGCGCCACCGGTTCAGGCTCGCGTACCCCACCGCGCAGGCCGACATGCCGAGACCCACGACCAGGACCGCCAACGGCGACACGTGTCCGGCGAACGTGAGCAGGAGCGCCAGCGTGTAGGCCACACTGCTCGACGGCGCGACGTTCGCGACGGAAACGACAAAGTCACCCCAGAGACTTACGGAATCTTCCTTGAGCCCTAACTCCTGTTGTATCTGCTGTTCTTCCGTTGCCACAGAATCCCCCCGGTCCTCGGCCAATTTTGGAACAGAGTAAGTCATCTGATGACTTTTGTCAACCACTGTTGGCGACAAACTGAGTCCGCGTGATTGACCGAAGTCATCAGATGACTTACTGTAAAAGCCGCGACGAGTCGACGCGGGGTTGACGCCGCTCTTGAAAGGACGTGCAGTTGTCGATACCGACGATGACGGTCAATGAGAACGGCGCCCGTTCGGTGGTTCAGAACGCTCCCCAGGTCGCGTCGTGACCCTCGCGATCGGTCTCGACGTCGGTTCACAGAGCATCAAGGGAGTCCTGCTCGACGTCGAGGGCGGGGAGATCGCCTCGGCGACGAGTGCCCTCACGATGATCCACGCGCGCAGCGGTTGGGCCGAACAGGATCCTCGCGACTTCGAACGCGGTGCCGCCGCGGTGATCGCGAACTTGCTGACATCGTCTCACCGTGCACGAAACGACGTCACGACCCTCGCGCTGGCCTGCCAAGTGGACGGCGTCGTGCCCCTGTCATCAACCGGCAACGCTCTGGGTCCGGCGATCATCTGGCTGGACCGACGCGCGGACGTCCAGGCCCAGACGATGGCCGATCGCATCGGCCGTGACCGACTCTTCGACGTGACGGGTCTCGTTCCCGACGCCTCTCACTCGGGCCCCAAGATCCTGTGGCTGCGTGACAACGACCCCGAGACGTACCGGACGGCCACCGCGTTCCCGCCGGTCGCCGGGTACCTGCTCCACCGACTCACCAACCGACTCGCCATCGACCACGCGAATGCATCGTCCAGCATGCTCTACGACATTCGTGCCCGAGCGTGGTCCGCTGAACTCCTCGACGCCTTCGCACTCGACGCGGGTCAGTTGGGAGAGATTCTGAACGCGGGCGACGTCGCCGGCCCGCTCTCCCCCAACGCGGCCGAGTCGCTGGGGCTCTCCACGAACTGCGCGGTCTTGGTTGGAACGGGAGACGAGCACGCCGCGTCCATTGGGTCCGGAGCGCTCTCCGAGGGAACGATCACCGACGTGACCGGTACCGCCGAACCGGTGACGGTCGCGTCCGCCGCCCTGGTACTGGACCACTCGATGCTCGTCGAAACGCACGCCCACGCCATCAGTGGGTACTACCTGATCGAGAATCCGGGCTTCGTCTCGGGCGGAAGCACGAAGTGGTTCGCCGACGAGGTCCTCGGGGTTAGTCAGTCGACGTTCTTCGAACTCGCCGATCAGGCTCCCGCGGCGTCGGATGGCGTCCTCTTCATTCCCGCCCTCTCGGGTGCGATGACCCCGACCTGGAACGCCCGGATGCGTGGCGCCTTCACCGGACTGGCGATGTCCCATAGCTCGAAGACCATGGCCCGCGCCGTCCTCGAGGGCTGCGCCTACGCCCTGCGCGACGTGGTCGAATGCTTCGACTCGCTCGGACTCGGACGCGACGAGATTCGAGTTGTCGGTGGTGGGGCGGCGAGCGACACCTGGATGCAGATCAAGGCCGACGTCACCGATCGCCCGATCTACCGCGTCTTGGTCAAACAGGCCACCGCGCTCGGCGCCGCGCTACTCGCGGGCGTGGCCGCGGGTACCTTCACCGATCTGACCGACGCCGTGCGTCGAACCGTCACCGTGGCCGACGAACCGTTCGTTCCCAATCCGGCGAATCGCTCGAACTACGACGAGGCGTACGGACGGTACCGAGACCACTACTACGCCGTCGAAGGAACCCTGAAGTGAGCGAACTGCACTCCGTAGCCTTCGACGACCTCCGTGACCTGCGCTCGGTCTTGGACGACGTGCCCTCGCTCCGTCCGATTGGCCTCCGCGAAGTCGTCCACGGCGAAGGCGCCGTGCGCGAACTGCCGCACGTCCTGCAACGCTGTGGCGTCACCGACGGTGCGTCGTTGTGCGTGCTCTCAGACGACACACCCAAACGCTACGGCGACGGTGACGCGCTCGACGTCGTGCTCGACGCCCTCCGCGACTACCGAGTGGAGTTGGTCGTGATCGCGCCAAAGGCGCACGAGGACTCGGTCATCGCCGATGAGGTCACGGTGGCGAGTGCGGTGGACGCGGTTCGTGAACGGACAACGAGTGCGCTCGTGAGTGTCGGGTCCGGGACGATCACGGACATCGCGAAGGTCGTGGCGGCGGAACTCTCGATCACGCACGTCGTGGTGCAGACCGCCGCCAGTGTGAACGGCTTCTCCGATGACCAATCAGTCCTCCTGATCAACGGCGCGAAGCGAACGACGCCGAGCCACTGGCCCGACGCGCTCGTCGTCGACTCGATCGTCGTCGCCCGCGCGCCGTTGGACATGACGCGTTCGGGTCTGGGCGACCAACTCTCGATGTTCAGCGCCGCCGCGGACTGGTACCTCTCGAGTGCCGTGGGATTCGACCCGAGTTACTCGCCGGCCATCGTTGCCATGATGCGTCGCGGCGTCGACGCCCTACTCTCCGACAGCTCGGCGCTCGGGCGTGGTGAGACCTCTGCAGTCAGCGCCCTCGCGGACTGTCTCACGCGCGGCGGCGTGGCGATGGGTGCCGCGGGTCGGACGGCTCCGTCCTCGGGACTCGAACACACGATCAGCCACCTGTTGGAGATGCGCGCCGACGCCAACGGCGAACGAAGCGCGTCACACGGCTCTCAGGTGGGCGTGGCCAGTATCGTGGCGGCTCTCGTGTGGCGGCGAGTGAGCGACCGACTCACCGAGGGAAGCGTCACACTGATCGAGACCAACATCGCCTCGCGTGAACGAGTCCTGGTGGCCTTCGCCGACCTCGACGACTCGGGAGCGACGGCGCGCGAATGTTGGCGACTCTACGAGCGCAAAGCGTCGTGGATCCGTGAACACTTGCGCGAGCTCCAACGCCTCGTCGACGAGTGGTCGATCCACTCGAACGTGATCGACCAGTTGCTCTCGCCCGTCGATGTCCTCGCCGCGTCTCTGCGCGAGGCGCAGGCGCCGGTGCGCTTCGACCAGCTGGACCCGCCGCCGACCGACGGCGAGGTCGTTTGGGCACTGCGCAACTGTCACTTGCTGCGTGACCGGTTCAGTGTCATCGACCTCGCCGACCTCGTGGGTGCGTGGACCCTCGACCACGTCTTGGCCGTGCTCGGCGAACTCCAGGGGCTGGACCGATGACGCACGTCACCGCCGGCGCCCCGGACCGGGTCTTCGAGGGCTACGCCATGGACCTCGACGGCACCGTCTACCTCGGCGACGAGCTCCTCGAAGGGGCCCAACTGACGTTGACCGCGCTGCGCGGTTTCGCCCGCGTCGTCTTCGTGACGAACAAACCGCTCGAAACCGCCGCGTCCTACGCCGACAAGCTCACCAGGCTGGGCATCCCCGCGACCGATCGTGACGTCGTCACGCCACTCGACTCCCTGGTGCACTACCTCGACGAGCACCATCGAGGTGCCCCGTTGTTGAGCGTCGCCGAAGAACTCGTCGACCAGGTACTGCGCGACGCCGGCTACGTGGTCACCACGAATCCTCTCGACGCCGGGGTCGTCGTCGTCTCCTTCGACCGAACCTTCACCTACGCGAAGTTGCTCGCGGCGTACCAGGCGGTGCGTCACGGCGCCGTGATCATCGCCACCAATCCCGATCCGTTCTGTCCCACGCCCGAAGGGGGACTTCCCGACTGCGCCGCGATGTTGGCGGCCGTCGAGACCTGTACGGGCGTTCGCGCGGAGGCGATCGTGGGTAAGCCCAGTGCGCACATGGGTCGCGCGATCCTCAGTCGTCTCGGCGTCGAACCGGAAGAGTCGGTGATCGTCGGCGATCGACTTCTCACCGATATCGCGATGGCCGACGAACTCGGCATGTCGAGCGTGCTCGTGCTCACCGGCGTCACGAGCCTCGAGGACGTGGCCCGCAGTGACGTGCACCCGGACTACGTCGCTCGAAGCCTGCTCGAACTACTCCCCAGACAGGAGCGACCATGATCAATTTCGTGTTCATGCTGACGCACTCGGACAGCACTATCGAAGACGCCCTGGAGTACGTGGACGTCCTCTCGGCGACCGGTCTTCACTACATCGGGTTCAAAGACGTGGGCGCGACGCCGGAACGTCAGAGGTCGATCGCCAGGGCCGCGCGCGACGCCGGCTTCGAGACGATGCTCGAGGTCGTCTCGACCTCTCGCGAGGCCGAGGTCGCCTCCGTGGAGGCCGCGCTCGCCGCGGGTGTCGACTGGGTCCTCGGGGGCACGAATCCCGACGCGGTACTGCCACTGCTCGAAGGTTCCGGCGTGCACTACTGCCCGTTCCCCGGACGCGTCGTCGGACACCCGAGCGTCCTCGAAGGCAGCATCGATGAGATCGCCGACAGTGCGGCGACCCTGACGGCCACGCCCGGCGTGTTCGGCCTCGATCTCCTGGCCTACCGGCACGCGACCGTCGACGTCGCCGAACTCACGAGACGGGTCGTGACGTCATCGCGTGGCCCCGTGATCGCCGCCGGATCGGTCGTGGACGACGTCCAGATCTCGACGTTGGCGACGGCCGGCGCGTGGGGTTTCACGATCGGTTCGGCGATCTTCGACGGGCTCTTCCCGGGCGCGCCCGATGTCGCCGCGCAGGTACGCCACGTCCTTGAGGTCGCGGCTGGCACATGACACCCGCGACCACCAAGAGGATCAGCCGTATCGAGAAGGTTCGCCAGGGACTGCTGCGAGACCTCGTCACGGGGAAGTTGCGCGTGGGCACGAAGCTGGTGAACGAACAGGGTCTCGCGACGCGATTCGACGTCAGTCGTTCGAGCGTGCGCGAAGCCGTCTCGGCCCTCGTCACCGCCGGCTATCTGGAGCGCCATCACGGCAGTGGGACCTTCGTCGTCAGTCTGCCGGGGCCCCGCCACGCGCTCGACGCGACGCTCAGTTACACCCACATGATCGCCGAGGCGGGCATGACTCCAGGTATGCGCGTGCTCTCCGTCGAGACGCGAAAGGCCTGTGCCGACGAGGCCGAGGCGCTCGCCCTCGACGACGACGAACTCATCCGGCGCCTCGAACGCCTCCGCACGGCCAACGGACGACCCGTGATCTACTCGGTGGACATCATTCCGGAGCGATTCATCTCGGATGTCTCTGACCGCGCTTTCGATCGCTCCCTCTACGACGTGCTCTCTTCCATTGACGAACCGGTCATCAGCGCCAACGCCGTACTGTCACCGGTCATCGCGGACGAACGACTGGTGAAACTGCTGAAGGTCAAGGCGGGCAGCGCCCTGCAACAGATCATCGAAGTCGACTACAACAAGAGCGGTCAGCCCATCGTGTTCTCCTCGGAGTGGCACGTGCCCGGCATCTTCGAACTGCGGGTTCATCGGAGGGCGTGACGTTGCATTCGCGAATCGGACTCCGCAGAGACCGTGACGACGGCTCACTCGGCGACTCGGCGTGAACGTCGCCGCACTCTCGCCCGCGTCGCGCCGCGACGCCTTGGCCGCGATGGAGAGCGCCGAGCTCGACGTGCTCGTGATCGGCGGTGGCGTCGTCGGTGCGGGTACCGCCCTCGACGCCGCGACCCGGGGTCTCTCGACCGCGCTCGTAGAGGGCGCGGACTGGGCCAGCGGCACGTCGTCGCGGTCCTCCAAACTCATTCACGGCGGGCTGCGCTATCTCGAGATGCTGGACTTCCACTTGGTTCGCGAAGCGCTGCGCGAGCGGGGCCTCTTGCTCCACCGACTCGCCCCGCACCTCGTGCGGCCCGTGCCCTTCCTCTACCCGCTGCGCCATCGCGTGTGGGAGCGGGCCTACGCGGGCAGCGGCATCGCGCTCTACGACGTACTGGCGAAGGGCGCCCGCGGAGCGGGCGGTGCACCTCACCATCGCCACGTGAGTCGACGTGCCGCGTTGGCCGCCGCCCCGGTGCTGCGGCGCGACGCCCTCATCGGCGCCATCGAGTACTACGACGCGCAAGTGGACGACGCCCGATTCACGATGATGCTCGCGCGCACGGCCGCCACGCACGGCGCCCTCGTCGCCAACCGAGCTCGCGTCATCGCGGTCGAGCGTTCCGGGGAGCGCGTGACCGGTGCTCGCGTCACCGACACGGAGTCGGGAAGAACGATCGTCGTTCGTGCCAAGGTCGTCATCAGTGCCACCGGCGTGTGGAGCGGCGAGATCCAAACGATGGCCGACATCGAGGACCCCCTGCGGGTGCGGGCCTCCAAGGGCGTGCACCTGATCGTTCCCCGCGGTCGACTCCAACTGTCAACGGGACTGATCACGCGCACCGAACGCTCAGTGCTCTTCGTCATCCCCTGGCGCGACTTCTGGATCATCGGTACGACCGACACCGACTACAGCGCCGACAAAGACCGACCGCTCGCCACCGACGATGACGTCGACTACCTCCTGGCACACGTGAACACGCTGCTCGTGGCACCGCTGACGCGCGAGGACATCGTCGGCGTGTACGCGGGACTGCGTCCACTCGTCGACGGCGGTGCCGACGCCACCGCCAAACTCTCGCGCGAGCACACGGTGAGCCTGCCCCGACCCGGCCTCGTGGTCGTGGCGGGCGGAAAGTTCACGACCTATCGCGTGATGGCCGAGGACGCCGTCGACCGCGCGACCACCCAACTCGGACGAGCGGTGCCCGCGTCAAACACGCGAAACGTCGTCATCGTCGGTGGCGAGGACTGGAGCGAGACCTGGCAACGACGTGGTGCCCTGGCCGACGAATCGGGACTCAGCGTTCACTGGATCGAACATCTCCTAGGTCGATACGGCTCGCTGACCCCACAGGTCCTCGAGGTGATGAACGACGACTCCCTGACCAGTCCGTTCGGCGATGCTCAGTACCTGACGGGTGAGATCGGCTACGCCGTCACGCATGAAGGGGCCCTCCACATCGACGACATCCTCGAACGACGGACGCACGTGTCGATCGAGACCTCGGACCACGGATCGGGCGCCGCCCGTCAGGTCGGCATCGCGATGGCGCCGCTGCTCGACTGGGGTCCGGACCGACTCGAGGCGGAGCTCGCGAGATACGACTCGACGGTGGAGTCGTGGCGGTCGTGAGTACATTCGAGGGATGGCCGACGTGACAACTGCCTCACCGGAAACGACGCGCATCGGATGGATCGGCACCGGCGTGATGGGCTCATCGATGTGCGGCCACCTCGTGACGGCGGGCTATAGGACGACCGTCACGACGCGCACGCGCGACAAGGCCAGTGGACTGCTCGACGCCGGCGCGACGTGGGCGGACTCGCCCGGTGACGTGGCGTCCAAGAGCGACGTCATCTTCACGATGGTGGGATATCCGGCCGACGTGCGTGAAGTGATCCTCGGCCCACAGGGCGCTCTGGCCTCGGCGCGACCCGGTGCGGTCCTCGTGGACATGTCGACGAGTGAACCGGCGTTGGCCGTGGAGATCGCCGAACGCGCCGGCGACGTCGGCGTGTACGCCCTCGACGCACCGGTCTCGGGGGGCGATGTCGGTGCGCGCAACGCGGCGCTGTCGATCATGGTGGGCGGCACTCCAGACGTGTTCGACGCCGTGCGCCCGTGCCTCGACGTCATGGGCGCCACGATCGTGCTCCAGGGAGGTCCCGGCGCGGGCCAGCACACCAAGATGATGAACCAGGTGCTCATCGCGAGCAACATGGTCGGCGTCTGTGAGGCCCTGCTCTACGCCTCTCGCGCCGGACTCGACCTCGAGTCCGTGCTGGCGTCGGTCAGTGGTGGCGCGGCCGGGAGTTGGTCACTCTCGAATCTCGCACCGCGCATGATCGCCAACAACATGGCCCCGGGCTTCTACGTCAATCACTTCGTCAAGGACATGGGCATCGCCCTCGCCGAGGCGGGCCGCATGAAGATCTCGATGCCCGGACTCGCGTTGGCGCACCAGCTCTACGTCGCGCTGCAGGCCCAAGGCGGTGGCGCCGACGGTACCCAGTCACTGATCCGCGCTCTCGCGTCACTCTCGGGTCTGGACTGGGAGCGACGTACCGAGAGCTGATCCGTGTCGCCCGTCACCGTCAGCGTTCCCACGCCGGAGTTGCGTGACGCCCTTCGTGCACTATCACCGGGGGCCACGATCCTCGAGTGGGACATGACGGGCCCGTCTCCCGCACCCGAGATCGACATCGTGGTGCCTCCGTACATGAGTGCGACGTCGGTGTTGCGTCAACTCGTCGGCGTGAAGGTCCGACTCGTGCAGAGTCAAATGGTCGGATTTGACGGCGTTCGCGAAGCGCTGCCGCCCGGTCCGATCTTTGCCAACGCGACCTCGGTCCACGAAACCTCGACCGCCGAGCTCACGATGGCGCTGATACTCGCGTCCCAACGCGGGATCCCCGAGTTCGTCCGCGCGAGCGACGAAGGTCGTTGGGCACCGCGGTGGCACCAGAGCCTCGCCGACCGCACGGTCCTGCTCGTCGGCTACGGCGGGGTCGCCCGGGCGATCGAATCTCGTTTGAGTGGTTTCGAAGTTCACGTCGAGCGGTTGGCGCGCACCGAACGCGTGGACGAGTCGGGGATCGTCTACGGCTTCGACTCCCTTCATCGGCTCTTGCCGGTCTCGGACGTCGTGGTCGTCGTCGTGCCGCTCACTGTGGCGACGACCGGTCTCATCGACGACGAGTTCCTGTCGCTGATGCGCGACGGCGCTCTGCTGGTGAACGTCTCTCGCGGACGCGTGGCCGACACCGACGCTCTGGTGGCGCACGCGAGCGCGGGGCGACTCCGACTCGCCCTGGACGTCACCGACCCCGAACCGCTCCCCGACGGCCACCCGCTCTACGCGATGACGAACGTGCTCATCTCGCCGCACGTCGGTGGTCGGACGTCGGCGATGTTGCCGCGGATGGCGCGCCTGATCGCCGTGCAGATCTCGCGCTTGCAGCGAGGGGACTCACCGCTCAACGTGGTGTTACACGATTGACACATAGCACCGGCATGTGAACCGCGACGCAAGCACCGGTCAATGTTGTGAAGGAGTTGGGTGCCGCGAGGAACCATCCCCGTAGGCTGAATGCAGCAGTACCAATGAGGCTTGTCGTTTTTTGTCACTACCCAATGATGAAGCATGACGATCTTTGGGAAGGACAGACATGTCCACCACCGCACGACTTTCGAATCACCTCTCCGTTTCGCCGCGACACTCGGCACCTCGCACCCCTGGTCGTCGCGCCGTGGCGCGTAGCCTCCGGGTCACCTTCAGCACCCTGATGGTGACCAGCGTCGCGTTCCTCACACTGGCCGCCGTCGGCACCCAGTCCGCCATGGCCGCGACCGCGACCGTGAACCTCGGAACCTCCTCGGCGTACGCGGTACTCGCGGGCAGCGCGATCACCAACACCGGGGCCACCAGCGTCGGCGGCGACATCGGGATCTCCCCCGGGACCTCGATCACCGGCTTCCCGCCGGGACAGCAAATCTCTGGCACCACGAACGTGGCCAACGGCGCGGCGCTCGGCGCCGAGAACGACTTGATCACCGCGTCCAACGACGCCGCCGGGCGTACGCCGTTCACCACCGTCTCCGGTGACCTGGGCGGCACGACGCTGGTCGCCGGCGTCTACCACTCCGCCTCGTCCATGGGTCTGACCGGGACCGTCACCCTCAACGGTGGTGGAAACCTGGACTCGGTCTTCATCTTCCAGGCCGGTTCGACGCTCACCACCGCTTCGACGAGCACCGTCGCGCTCGAGAACGGCGCACAGGCCTGCAACGTGTTCTGGCAGGTGGGGAGCTCCGCCACCCTCGGGACCACCACCAACTTCGCCGGCACGATCCTGGCCACGACCTCGATCACCCTGAATACCGGCGCGACCGTGAACGGCCGGGTCCTCGCGCTCGGTGGCGCGGTGACGATGGATGACAACACCATCAACGTGCCGACCTGTCAACTGGCGGCCACAACGACGACGAGCGCCGGGGGCACGACCACGACGACGAGCGCCGTAGGTACGACCTCTACGACGAGCGCCGGAGGTACGACCTCCACCACCGCGGTCGGAACGACAACGACCACTTCGAGCACCGGTGTCACGACGACCATCGCGAGCTTGACCGCGTCGGCCGCCACGACCTCGTCGACGTTCCCGACACCCATCGGCGCTCCGGAGACGGGCGCCGGAGGTTCGGCCACGTCGGACGCGTCGCTCTTCTTCCCCATTGGGCTTCTCGCCCTGGGCTTGGCCGGGATCACCGGCGTGACGATCGTTCGCGCGCGCCGCGCGAAGTAAACACTGAAGAGCGCCGCCTACACCTCGGGCGCGGCGCCGTCGCGCATCTGCGCGCCAAGGAACTCTCGCTCCGCCTCGTTACGCGTCAGCTCGAGGGCGCGTCTGCTCTCCTCGAGTGACTCTTCGACGCGGCCGAGTTTGCGCAGAAGATCGGCCTTCAAGGCCGGAAGGTAGTGGTAGTCAGCGAGCCGCGGGTCCGATTCGAGCCCTTCGACCAGGGCCAGGGCCACCGCCGGACCGTCGACCATCGACACGGCGACCGCACGGTTCAACGCGACGATCGGTGACGGCCACGCCACGAGTAACACGTCGTAGAGGCAGACGATCTCTTTCCAGTCCGTCTCATCGAACGACGGCGACTTCGCGTGCACCAACGCGATCGCGGCCTGGAGCATGTATCGCCCGGGCCGACCGGCCTTGAGGCCCGCCCGGACCAACTCGTCGGCCTGAGCTATCGCGACGGCATCCCACTGCGATCGGTCTTGTTCGTCCAGTCGCAGCGACGAACCGTCGGCGCCGAGTCGCGTGGAACGACGGGCGTCAGTGACCAACATCAATGCCAGCAGTCCTCGAACCTCGCGTTCATCCGGCATGAGTTCTCGCAGGACGCCGGCCAAGTGCAGCGCCTCGTCAACGAGTTCCGTTCGCATCAGCGTCGAACCGGACGTCGCGGTGTGGCCCATGGTGAAGAGCAGATAGATCACGCCGAGTACCGCACGTAAGCGCTCGGGCATCTCGACATCGACCGGCACGCGCAACGGGATGCGCGCCGTGGCTATCTTCTGTTTTGCTCTCGTGATCCGCGCGGCCATCGTCGTCTCGGAAACCAAGAAGAGTCGAGCGATGTCGCCGGTGGGCATTCCGCACACCAGTCGAAGCGTCAGTGCCATCTGCGCCTCACGGGCCAGCGCCGGGTGACAGCACATGAAGATGAGACGGAGTCGTTCGTCCGCCACGATCTCCTCCGACTCGGTGTTGATGAGTTCTCCTCGCACGTCTTCGTCTCCTGCGTTCTCTTCGGGCTCCACCAGCAAGGGCATCTTCGAACGAAACGTCACCTCTCGGCGGATCACGTCTACTGCCCGGCGCTTGGCCGTTGTCGTGAGCCACGCCCCGGGATTGTTCGGCACTCCGTCGCGGGTCCACGCCACGACCGCCGCCGCGTACGCCTCTTGCACGCACTCCTCGGCGACGTCGAGGTCGTGCGTCGTGCACGCGGTGGCGGCGAGCACGACGGCCCAGTCACGACGGTGCGCCTCAACTATGGCCCGTTCGACCTCGTTCGGCGCACCGTCATTCACTTAGCGACGCTCCGCTTTCGACGTCCTAGTGGACGTGGCCGTCTCGCGTCGGAATCACCCAGTCCTGGACCGGTCGTACCTCGACACCACCGCCCTGGTGGCAGATCGGGTTCGTCCCGGCGATCTTGAGTGCGGCGTCCAGGTCGGGCGCCTCGATGATGCACAGACCCAAGATGACTTCCTTCGTCTCCAGGAACGGCCCGTCGGTGATGACGTCACCGCGGATCGACGTCGACATCGTGTGGGGCTCCAGGGCGAACGCCCCGATCATCACGCCGTCGCGCTGGAGGTCCTTGGAGTGCTGGTCGTGCTCGGCACCGGCGTCGCCGTCGTACTCCTCTTCGGGCTCATCGACCGGCGCGTAAAGCAGGATTGCGTATTCAGCCATGGTGGCTCTCCTCTCGAGCGGACCTTTTCCGCCCTACACCCCTACGTCGAACGGGTGCGACAGATTCGACAGAGGAATCTGGGTCAGTAGCAAGAAACTTATCCAACCGGACCGCGTCGCGACGCGTAACCGGCGATGTTCTTCCGTTTCGGCCCCCGGAGACCGGTCCCTCGCCGTCACGCGCTCGATGTGTCACGGAATTGTTAGTACGCCGCCGGCCTTCTCCCGCACTGTAGGTTCAAGACTGGGTGAGCGAGTCACTCAGGGATGCCGTGCGCCGGAGCGACGACTGTTCAGCCTTGAAGTCGACCCGGCAGGAGGTTGCAGTAGGTGAAGGACGACGGTTCGACGGTCCCGGACATTGGCGACTTCTTCTACAGCTCGCCCGACCTCCTCTCGGTCTTCGGGAAGGACGGCGAACTGATCCTCGTGAACCCGGCCTGGAAGGACATGCTCGGCTGGGAGCTCGAGGAACTGCGCGGCGTGCCGTTCGTGGACTTCGTCCATCCCGACGACGTCCAGGCGACCGAGGACGAGTTCCGTCTCGTACTGCACGGCCCGGACGAGACACGGCGGGGCTTCGAGAACCGCCAACGATGCCGTGACGGCTCGTACCGAACGATCTCGTGGAGCTCGCTGCGCAAGGACGGATGGATCTGCGCCACCGGCCAGGACGTCACGGACCGCCAGGAGATGCAGTACAAGCTGAATGAGAGCCTCGCGGTCGCCGAGGCCATGTTCGCGGCGGCCGCCGACTCCATCGTCATCATCGACCGGGACCTCAACATCGTGCAGTCAAGCCCCGAGAGCGAGGAGATCTACGGCTACCCCGAGACCGGTCGACGGGGACACACCGGTCTCAACATCATCGACGCGCTCGACCGGCCCCACGTCGAGGTGGCGCTGCGCAAGACCTTCGAGATCGACGACGTCACGACGGTGAGCTTTCGCGCTCGACACGCCGACGGTCACGAGATCACACTCGAGACGAGGGGACGGGCGCTCCGCAACCCCAACGGCCCGCCGACGCGCGCCGTCTTCATCACCCGCGACATCACGGCCGCGTCCGAGACGCGCGCCGCCCTGAGCGAGAACGTCGCGAAGATGCGCGCGATCATCGACGCCGCGGTCGACGCGATCACCGTGATCGATCGAAACGGTGTGATGCTGGAGGTCAGTCCGGCCAGCGAGAAGATGTACGGCATCCCCGAAGCGCAACGCATCGGCCACTCGGCGCTCGAGTTCGTGCACTACAACGACCAGGCCGTCGTCGTCGCCGCGATCCGCCGGATCTTCGACGAGGGCCGCGCGACCACCGCGCGCTTTCGCGTCCGTCACGATGACGGGCACTGGGTCACCGTGGAGTCGCGAGGACAGGCGCTCGACAACGGCGGCGAGCCACCGGTGGCCGCGGTCGTCATAACCCGCGACATCTCGGAATCGGTCGCGATGGAACACGCGTTGGAGATCGCCCGGTCCGAAGCGGAACGCCACGACCGCGCCAAGAGCGAGTTCATGTCGCGCATGAGTCACGAACTGCGCACGCCCCTCAACTCGGTGATCGGTTTCTCACAACTCCTGCAGATGGAGTCCGACGACCCCGACGTCCTGCGGATGCTCGGACACATCAACAACTCCGGACAGCATCTCTTGAACCTGATCGACGAGATCCTCGACATCTCGCGTATCGAGTCCGGACGTGTGATCGTGACCCTGCGCGCCGTGGCCCTGGATGAGTTGATTCGGGACTGCGTGGGGATCATCGCCCCGCAAGCGAACGATCACGACATCGCCATCGAGGTCGGCGAGGTCACCAGCGCGCTCGTGCGCGCCGACCAACAGCGTCTTCGACAGGTCCTCCTCAACCTCCTTTCCAACGCGATCAAGTACAACCTTCCGAACGGTCGCGTGATCGTCGAGACGGACACCACCGAGGACGCGGTCCGCATCTCGGTGCGCGACACCGGCCTCGGAATCAGTCCCGAGATGGTCGAGCGACTCTTCATCCCCTTCGATCGGCTGAACATCGAGGCGACCGGGATCGAAGGTACCGGGCTCGGCCTCGCCCTATCGAAGAACCTGACCGAGGCGATGGGAGGGACCCTGACCTTCGACAGTACGCCGGGCAAGGGATCGGTCTTCACGATCCAACTGCCGATCTTCACGGGTCAGTCGTCATCACCGTGACGCCGCGGTGACGCGTTTACTCACCACGTCCACGCGCTCGCTCACGTTGGCGTCACCGACCTCCCCTACCATGAGTGCCGTGGACCCGACGTCGATCGACGAACTGTTCGAACTCTACGAAACGCTGGGCGACCGCTCCTACGGTGAGTCGATCACGCAGAACGAGCACGCCCTGCAGTGCGCCGCGCTCGCGCGCGACGCCGGCGCGAGCGACGCCCTGATCGTCGCCGCGCTCTTCCACGACGTCGGTCACCTGGCCCTCGACGTGCAGGGAGATCCCGGCTTCGACCTCGCGCGCGATGACGACGACCACGAGGCACGCGGCGCGCGCATCCTCGCACCGATCTTCGGGCCGCGAGTGGCCCAGCCGGTCGCGCTGCACGTGACCGCCAAGCGCTGGCGCTGCACGCGCGAACCGGAGTACCACGACCGACTCTCGCGAGCCTCGCGGGCCACGCTCATCGCCCAGGGTGGACTCTTGAGCGAGGACGAGTGTCAACGCTTCGAACGTCACCCCGGCTTCGACGACGCCCTCGCCCTTCGCACGTGGGACGACACCGGCAAGGTGGAGGGACTACCGGTCGGCGCCCTGCGCGACTGGGAGCCGCTGGTCAGGTCGCTGGCCGAGGCGCGCTGACGAGCACGTCGCGCGCGTTGGCGACGAGGTCGACGCGCGTGCCGAGCTCGAACACGTCGGCGCCACTGCTCAAGATGTCGGCCTTCACCGCCGCTCCCCCGATGCCGACCTCGAGACGTGTCGTCGCGCCGAGGAAGCTCTTGTGCGTGATGATGCCCAGGCCCGTGGGGTTCACGACGACGTCGACGTCCTCGGGTCGCAACAACGCGTCGAGGGACTGCGCACCCTCGGGCGCGGCGCCCCGAATCGTGACGTCGCGGCCGAAGAGCGACACCGTATCACCGGTGCGAACGACGCCGACTCGACTGGAGATGCCGACGAACTGCGCGACGAACTCCGTCGACGGCTTGGAGTAGAGCTCGGCCGGCGTGGCGATCTGTTCGGCGCGACCGCGCGACATCACGCAGACCCGGTCGGCCATCGACAACGCCTCCTCCTGGTCGTGCGTGACGAAGACCGTCGTGATCATGAGTCGCTGCTGCAGGGCGCGTATCTGGTCCCGGAGTTCGGCGCGCACCTTGGCGTCCAGGGCCGAGAGCGGTTCGTCCAACAGGAGAACACGCGGTTCGATCGCCAACGCGCGCGCCAACGCGACGCGTTGTTGTTGCCCGCCGGAGAGCTGGTGGGGGTACTTGGCCGAGTGCTCGGCCAGCCCCACGAGCGCCAGCAACTCCTCGGCCCGCGTGCGACGCTGCGTGCCACGCTGGTGGCGGAGCTGCAGCCCGAAGGCCACGTTGTCGCGGGCGCTCATGTTGGGGAAGAGCGAGTAACTCTGGAAGACCATGCCCATGTCGCGCTTCTGGGCCGGAATGTGCACCACGTCCTGACCGTCGACGACCACCTTGCCGATGTCGGGCCGCTCGAAGCCGGCGAGCACGCGCAGCGCCGTCGTCTTGCCGCAGCCCGACGGACCGAGCAACGCCACGAACTCACCGGGTTCGATGTGGAGCGTGAAGCCGTCGAGCGCCTTCGTGGTGCCAAAGCGCCGCGTGAGGTTCTCGAGCACGACCGGCGCACCGGTCTGCGGTGTTGACCCGGAGACGGACGATGTAGTCGGGACTTGGGTATCCATGGCCATCAGCTCCTCCGGGAGTTTCGACGCGAGCGGTCCAACGATACGACGAGCCCCAACACGACGCACGTGCCGAACAGGGCCATCATCGCCACGAGGGTGTTGATGCGCGGATTCGTCGTCGGCGTGAGATAGATCCACACGGGGATCGTGGTCCACCCGTCCAGGCTGGCGATGGTGAACTCCCCGAAGACCAGCGCGAGCGTGAGGACCGACGCCGACAAGAGAGCGCTGCGCATGTTGGGGATGAGGACCCGCCAGATGATCGAGACCCACCCGGAGCCGAGCGAACGTGCCGCTTCGACCAGCGTCTTCAGGTCCAACGCGCCGAGGCCGGCGTCGAGCGAGCGGTAGACGTAGGGCATCGCGAGGACCACGTAGACCACCGCGAGCAGGTACTGCGAGGACTTCAGCCACAGCGGCGCCACGCCGTCGACCCCGACGATGAGGACGATCGGCGGGATGACGATCGGCAGGATGGTGATGACCTCCATCACGCGGCGAAAACGCGGCAACCGCAGGTGCACGTAGATCATCGTCGGCACCATGAGCAACAGGACGATGGCCATGGTGGCGATCGCCAGCTGCGTCGAGAGCCACAGCGCCGAATAGAAGCCCGGCGCCTCGCCGACCTCCTTGAACGCCGCCAGTGAGAAGCCGCCGTTGACGTTCTGCAGGCAGAACTGCATCGCGGCGTAGAAGGGGACGATGAAGTAGACCGCCGCGAGGAAGAGCGCGATGCCGCGTCCCCAGCGGACGCGCTTGATCCACGGCGCCGACGGATTGCCCCGGGAGTACTGGTCCATGAAGTCCTGGTCGCCCTCAAGGGCCTCTCCGAGTCCTAGCGAAGCCATCGTGACGACCTTCGACGAAGCAGTGCGTAACCGATGACCGAGATGAGCAGGATCACGATCATCGCAAAGCCCAGGGCGTAGGCGAGATTCGCCTCACCGGACAGCACGTTGCCGTTGAGGATGGCGCCGATCTGGATGGGCGTGATGGCGATCGTGCCGGTCGTGAGCGCTTCGGCGGTGGCGTAGGCCGAGAACCCGCTGCCGAAGAGGAGGAACATGCCGCCGAGTACCGCCGGCGCCAACACCGGCAGTCCGACGTGACGCCAGTAGCGCCACGACGAGGCACCGAGGCCCGAGGCCGCCTCGCGCCAGGACTCCTTGAGTCCGGCGAAGGCCGGCGTGATGATCAGGATCATGAGGGGAACCTGGAAGTACATGTAGACGAAGGCCACGCCCCAGAACTTGTAGAGGTCGAAGCCGTGGTTCCACGGGTTGAGGCCGATGTCGGCCAGCCAGTGGGTCGCGACGCCGCCCACCGCGGCGAAGCTCGCGATGAACATGAAGGCCAGGTTGACGCCGCCGAACTGGGCGAGCACGCCCGAGCACGCCGCGGTCAGGCGTTTGAAGAGTTCGTGCTTGGACGTCGCGATGGCGTAGGCCACGAACGTGCCGAGGATGCCGGGGACGATCGAGGTCACGAGCGCCAACTTCAGGCTGTTCTCGAATCCGATCCGGTACTGCATGCACGACGGGCTGTTCGACGTGCAGAGGATCACCTTGATGTTGGCCAGCGTCAGTTTGCCGGCGTTCGATCGAAAGGCCAGGTTGATGATGGCGATCGTCGGCAGTATCAGTCCGAGTGAGATGTAGGCGAGGAACGGGAGGACGGGCGCGCCGGTTCGCAGAGAGCGAAGCAGTGCCCCCGCCTTCGAAGACCTTTCGCCGACCTCATCACTGACACCAGAAGGGGAAGGACTGGTGTCAGTGATGAGTTCAGACATCGCGGCGAATCTACTGTTTAACTACCGCTGATTGCCGAGGCCCAGTCGGCCGCGATGGTCGCCTTGGCGTTGTTGACCTCGGTCATGGTTGGGAACGTCAGGGTGCCCTTGGGGGCCGCCGGCAACTTTGCCAGGAAGCCCTCGTTCACCGTGTGGTTCGCGATCATCCCGGGCAACTCGATCGGACGGGCGTAGCCCTGTAGGAACAGGTTCTGTCCGAGTGTCGAGTAGAGGAACTCCTCCCAGAGTCGGGCCGCCGCGGGGTCCGGCGCGTCCTTGGTGATCGCCTGGGTGTAGTACGCCGCGATCGTTCCGTCCGACGGGATCACCGACTTCCAGCCCGGGACGGTCGCCGCGACACCGTTTTGCAGGTAGTCCCACCAGATCAGGATCGGCGTGGTGCCCGCCGCAGCGGTCGCCGCCGTGCCACCGGGCACGAAGTTACCGATCTTGTTCAGGTTCGCGAAGAACGTGATACCCGGCGTGATGTTGCTGTACGAGCCGCCGTTGGCGATCGCCGCCGCCCACACCGCGTAGAACGCGGCGGACGCGGACGTCGGGTCGTTGTTGATGGCGACCTCGTTCTTGTAGGCCGGGTTGGTCAGGTCCGCGAAGGACGTCGGGCAGGTGGTGACGATCTTGGTGTCACATCCAATCGCGACGTAGCCGCCGTAGTCGTCGTACCAACGCCCGTTCGGGTCCTTGGAGGCCGAGGGGATCAGGCTCCAGGTCGCGACCTTGTAGGGAGCCCACAGGCCCATGTTCTCGGTGGCGTAGCTCGTACCGACGTCTACGACGTCCGGCGCGTCCGCGCGACCCCGGTCCTGTTGGATCGCGGTGATCTCTTGCGCGCTCGATCCGTTGGGATTGGCGTCATTGATGTGGATGCCGTACTTGGCCGTGAAGTCTTTCATGATCAGGCCGTAGTTCGCCCATCCCGCGAGTGGGATCGTGATGACGTTGACGTGGCCCTCTTTCTTGGCGGCCTTGATCAACGCCTTCATCCCACCACCTGCCTGAGCCGACGTCTCCGTCGCCCAGTTCACTTTCATACTGGATGCGCCGGCACCTCCGCTCACCAATGAGACACCGGTCAGCATGGTGCTCACGAGTCCAGCGGCGACCGCCACCTTCATTTTCTTTGTCGACACTCGTCGTCCTCCTAAAGGTGAGTGCACCGCGTTGGTGACTCGCGATGAGAGTAAGTTCCGAGGGTTAGCCGAGTGTGACGCTACGGAGCAACATGTGTGACGACTTCACGGATTCTTCGCGAACACTTCGACATCGACTAATGGGTGACCAGGAGGTCGAAACTCAGTAAATCGACGACCGAGTCGATGACATCGTCCGCGCCGTTGGCGATCAGTCGGGCCTGGTCGTCGTTGCCCGAGAGCACCCCGACGCAGTAGCCGGCCCCGGCGCGCAGACCGGCCACCATGTCCGAGGCGGTGTCACCGACCACCATCAACGAGCTCGCCGCGGTGATCTGGGACCTCAACGCGCAGAGCCACAACATGTCCGGCGCGGGCCGGCCCCGGCCGGCGTCGGCGGGCGAGACACGAAGCTCGAAGAGGTCCCCCCACCCGAGCACCTCGATCAACGCCTCGCGGGTGCTGGGCGAGAAACCCGTCGTGAGGGCGACCTGCAGGCCGACGTCGCGCAGGGTCTCCACGGTCGAACGGGCGCCCGGGATCTCACTGACGCCGAGTTCCTGGGCCGATTCGACAAAGTGGCGCTCGAAGGCGTCGTTCGCGCTCGACGCGCGCTCGCCGAACAAGACGGTGAAGACCTCGATCTTCGACTGGCCCATCGTCTCGATGACGTAGGCCTCGGCCGACTCGGACTCCTCCGCGCTGACCTCGAGGTCCTCGATCGTGCGGCGAAAGGCTTCCAAAACCAGGCCGTTGTCGAGGACCGTCGTGCCGGCCATGTCAAAACAGATCAGTTCGACGTCGTTCATTGGAAACTCTCCTCCGCGATGGCCGGGGCGAGGGTCATCCCCCGTCCCCCGGCGCCGGTGATGGCGCTGACTCCGCGAGCGACCTGCTTGCGGAAGTAGATGGTGTCGGGCGCGGGGTCCGCCAGCTGGTGATAGACCCCGCTCCAGCGGCGCTCGATTCGTGGCATCGCCGAACCGATGACCCGTCGCGCGGCCGCCTCGATGATGTCCATCGGCCGATCGAGTGTCTCGAAGAGACCGGGCAGCTCTGGTTCGTGGGTGTCGCCGATCGTGAGTCCGCCGTGGAGCCGCTGCTGGCACAAGAGCTGAATCGCGAAGTCGGCCGCCGGTGACGGCTGCTCTTCCAAGAACTCGGCCGCGAACTCGCTGAACCCCGGGTAGTAGCGGAAGGAGTCACCGTTGGCGACCGACGTCGTCAGTGACTGCCCGAGCGGTTCGGTCTCGGCCATATAGAGGCGGACCTTGCGCAAAGGCTCACCCTCGAACAGCTCCGCCGCGAAGCCGCTGAGCGTCGCACCGAGGCAGAGCACGACGTGGTCACCGGCGTAGTGCGTGCCACGGTGATCAATGGCCGCGTGATCGACGACGCCGACGAGTTCGCGTCGCGGAAGGTACTCGTAGCGGCCACTGTTCTCCATGAAGGTGCGCAGCGCCCCGAGGGCCGAGCGAGACTCGACGGCGGCGTCGCGACCGCAGTAGAGCCCGGAACTGAACACGCCCTGGAGCGCGGGGTTGCGCTGGGTGACCTCGTCGGCCGAGAGCAGTTCGAACTGTCGCGCGTCGGCGTCACCGCGCATCATCGCTCGCTGGGCGACCTCGAGCTCTCGCACGTCGTCGATCAACGTGATCGACCCGTTCGCGCGAAAGCCGATACCCGGGACGTCGGTGGCGACGTCCTCCCACAGCTCACGCGCCCGAAGCGCCAAGCTCAGCTCACGTCCCGGCGCTCGACCGCTGACCCAGATGAGTCCGAAGTTGCGTACCGTCGCGCCGCTGGGCACGGCGTCGCGTTCGAGGTGCACCACGCTGGCTCCGCGCACCAGCGCGAAGAGCGCGTGCATAGTTCCGAAGACACCACCCCCGACCACGACGACGCGCTGACCCTGGAGCGTCGCTTCGATGTCGTTCAGCACGGTCGCGAAAATACGTCGGGCACGTTTCGTAACCGTGACGAGTTGGTGTCGTCGGCACAACTCTTTACGGTCACGGGTTCGGACGGCGCTCGAGGAAGAACGCCCGCAACAGGTCGGCCGACTCCTCGGCGAGCACGCCGTAGGTGAGGGAGGCCTCGTGCAGGAGTCTCGGGTCGCTCAACACGTTGTAGCGAGAGCCGACCGCGCCGGCCTTCTCGTCGAGGGCGCCGATGACGACCCGGCGCACGCGTGCGTTCAACAGTGCCCCGGCGCACATCACGCACGGTTCGAGCGTGACGTAGGCCGTGACCTCGTCCATCCGCCACGACGGTCGCGAGAACGCGGCGTCTCGGAGGGCCACGATCTCGGCGTGGGCCGTGGGATCCTGGTCGAGTTCACGCCGGTTCTCCCCGACGCCGATCACGACCTCGTTCTCCACCAACACGCAGCCGACCGGTACGTCGTCGTGCCCGGCCGCGACGATCGCGATGTCGAGCGCCGCGCGCATGAAGAGTTCGTCGTTCGCCAGTTCATCCACGACCACGAACTTACCGAGGTGCTGCGCCGACGAGTCAAAAAGTCGTAACGAGGGCGGGTTGTAGACTTAATGACGGAGGGGTGCGAGAGCGGCCGAATCGGGCAGTCTCGAAAACTGCTGTGTCTCCGGGCACCGTGGGTTCAAATCCCACCTCCTCCGCCAGGACGACGGGTGACTTCGGTCACCCGTTTTCTGCTCCGGTGAGCCAATCCGACGTGGGAACTACTCTGGTTTCGTACGGCGTACGCCGACAGATCTCAGGAGAATGACATGGTCTCGTCAGTCGACACATCAGTGGGAACCGAGCGCAAGGTCGTCACCGAGTTGCCCGGTCCGAAGTCGCGCGCCCTGCACGAGCGCCGTCACGCGGTCGTCAGCGCCGGCCTGACCCAGGGCTTCCCCATCTACATCGACCGCGCCGACGGCGCGATCCTCGTCGACGTCGACGGCAACCAGATACTGGACCTCGGTTCGGGCATCGCGGTCACGACCATCGGTCACGCCGTGCCGGAACTGGTCGATGCGGTCAGTGCCCAGGTGGCGGCCTTCACGCACACCTGTTTCATGGTGAACCCCTACGCCAGTTACGTCGAGGTCTGCGAGGAGCTCGCCGCCCTCACACCTGGCGACTTCGCCAAGACCTCCGCGCTGTTCAACTCCGGCGCCGAGGCCATCGAGAACGCCGTCAAGATCGCTCGTCTGGCCACCGGCCGTCAGGCCATCGTGGTCTTCGACCACGCCTACCACGGTCGCACCAACCTGACCATGGCCCTCACCGCGAAGAACATGCCTTACAAGGACCGCTTCGGTCCCTTCGCGCCCGAGGTCTATCGCGTCCCGATGAGCTACCCCTACCGCGACGGTCTCACCGGCGCCGAGGCGGCCGCGCTCGCGATCAAGGCGATCGAAGTCCAGGTCGGCGCGAAGAACGTCGCGGGACTGCTGATCGAGCCCATCCAGGGCGAAGGCGGCTTCGTCGTGCCAGCCGACGGGTTCCTGCCGGCGCTCTCGGAGTGGACGAGCGCCAACGGCGTCGTCTTCATCGCCGACGAGATCCAGAGCGGATTCTGCCGCACCGGCGACTGGTTCGCCGTCAACCACGAGGGCGTGATCCCCGACATCGTCGCGACCGCCAAGGGCCTCGCCGGGGGCATGCCGCTCGCCGGGGTGACGGGCCGTGCGGAGTTGATGAACGCGGTCCACGAGGGCGGACTCGGCGGGACCTACGGCGGCAACCCCGTCGCGTGCGCAGCGGCGCTCGCCACGATCAAGACGTTGCGCGACCGCAACCTGGTGGCGCGGGCCTGCGAGATCGGCGACATCCTCTTCGCCAACCTGCGATCGCTCGCCAAGGACGTCGCGATCATCGGCGACGTGCGCGGTCGAGGCGCGATGGTCGCCATGGAGTTCGTGCAACCGGGCACGAAGGAGCCGAACGCCGCGGCCGTCAAGGCCATCGTCAACTACTGCAACCAGAACGGCGTCATCGCGATCTCTTGTGGCACCTACGGCAACGTCGTGCGACTACTGCCACCGCTCGTGATCACCGACGCCCAGCTCGCCGACGGACTGGACGTCCTCGGTGCGGCGGTGCGTTCGGCGGGTTAGTTCAAACAGCTCTCGGTCGACTGCGCACCGTGCGCCGGCGTCTTGGCGACGTCACTCTCGACGGTGTCGGCGGGGACGGCGAAGGCCGTCTCACTTTGGCTGAGTGACTTCGAGAACACGACACCCGTCACGTCGCCGCCGACGAGCACCGGACTCCCGGAGTTGCCCGGTTCGATGTTGGAGTAGACCTCGAGCACGGTACGTCGGTAGGTCTCCGTGTTGTAGATGTCCCACGACTGCGCGGTGATCTCGCCGTTGATGATCGACGGGCTGATGGTGCGCGTGCCGTCCAGCGGAAAGCCGATTACCTGGGCCTTCACGCCGGATGACGGTACCGACGCGGCAAACACCAGTGGCGCGGATTCCGTGATCGACGAGACCCGCAGTATCGCGACGTCGTTGACCGGATCGAACAGCGCCACCTGAGCCGTGGCTCCCCCGACGGTGACGCTCGTTGCGCCCGCCACCACGTGGGCGTTCGTCACCACCAGGTGCGGAGCCACGAAGAAACCGGTTCCCTGGTGGGCGCCAGAGCACCCGAGCGCGAGCACCTTGAGGATCTGATTCGGCGAACGAGGCGACAACGTGTTCTTGGCGAGCTTCGGTGCGGTGCCCGAGGAAGGAACGGTCGGAGAGACGATACTGGCGAACACGCTCGGGAAGTCCGCGTTTCGCAGCATCGTCTGCAGACGGGCCTCCGCCGACGGAACCGTCGGGAGGGCGCTGTCGAGGTCCTTGATGATTCGCGAACCTTGGATTCCACCCGCGACCGAGGACCACGGGGTGGCCACGAGCAACGCCGCGACGAGCCACACCGTGAGCAGCGCGCCGGCGACGCCCACGACAGCGCCCGCGACGGAGTCGACGAGACCCAACTTCACCATCTTCACGGTCCGTCGAATCGAAGATCCCAGGATGTGTCCGAGGAAGTGACCGACGAAGGCGGTGGCGATCACGATGATCACTCCGAGCACCGGTCGCCACGAGGAGTGCGTGATGTCGCTCGAGAGCGAAGGCGCGATCTCGATGCCGACGTAGAAGCCGGCGATCAGGCCGATCCAGCCCAGGACCTGACGAATGGCACCCTGGAACCAGCCCCGGATCGCGGCCACGATGACGATGGCGACGATGAGAACATCGACCCAGTTCATATCGTCCAAGTTAGACCCCTCCCTTGTCGTCAACGAACCGCGGTCAATCGACGGTTCAGTAACATCAACAGGGCGACAACGGTCGTCACGATCACAAGGAAACAATGATTCGAGTGCCAGCCCACGTACGTTCACTGGTACGAGTCGTGGCGATGTGTTCGCTGGCCGCTCTGGTGTTGGCGTCATGCGCGACCGTCACTGTCGCGAGACCACACGTGACGGGACTGCCCGCCATCAGCATCTCGGTCCCGCTGTCCAACGTCGCGTGCACGACGGACAACTCGTGTGTCGCGCTCGGCACGTCGAACCTCGACGTGAGCCCGACCTCGGTCGGAGAGTATCGCGCGGCCAGCGGTCGCTGGACCGAACTCGCCGCGCCCGACGCCGGCCCCTCGACGTACATCCAGTCATCGTCGTGTTGGAACGACGGCTGTCTCTTCGGCGGGGCCCAGGCGAGCGGGGGCCTTCTGTGGCGCTACGACGCCGGCACGCACACGATCACCGCGGTGACCGCTCCGACCGGCGCGTCGGGAATCGCGGCGATCAGTTGCTACGCGTCGATGACGTGCGCGATCGTCGAATCGACAACGAGTGGCCCCCAGTTCCTCACCTCCGTCGACGGCGGCGAGACGTGGTCGACACCGGATGGTTTCGACTTCCCGCCACACGGGTCGGTGACCGCGCTTTCGTGCCAGAGCGACCTCAGGTGCATGGCGAGCTTCCTCAGCGCGTCCCACGGGATCGAAGTCTTCGTGAGCACTGACGGCGGAACACTGTGGAACGAGCGTCCGCCCACGCCGGACACGTGGTCGGTTCTCACGTCACTGAACTGTTCCGGGAAGAAGTGCGTAGGTCTGACGAAGCGCTTCACGGGATGGCAGATCGTGCGAACCGACAACTTCGGGACGTCGTGGTCGAGGGTCTCGTCGTTGGTCGGTTCCATCTCGACCTTCGCCTGCACGTCGCTCGATCGATGTGTCGTCGCCGGGATGACGAACCTCCAATCGTCGGTGCCCCTACTGGCCACGGTGACGTCCGGTGCGGTTCGGGTCGCGAAACTGAAGTACGTGCCGTCACCGATCTCTGAGGTGGCCTGCGGATCGAGGATCTGCGCCGCGATCGGCGTGACCACCGTGATGACGCTACGGCCCTAGGCCTTCGTCCACACCCGCGATGTTCCCGTGAGATGTTTGTATGCGAGGCTAGGGGGGTGAGTTTGAGCAGCGTCCCCGTCCCCTCCGGTTGGTATCCGGACCCTTCGGGTGCTCGTCAATGGCGCGTCTGGACCGGGACGCAGTGGTCCGAGTTGACGCGCCCCTACGGTGACCCGGCTCCCGCGCGCAGCATCGTCTCCGATCTGTCGCTCATCCAGGCCCTCCACCGTCTGGTGCGTTACGGCATCACCGGTGTGTTCGCCGGCATCAGCATCCTCGTCTCCGTGCTCGCGCACTGGCCCGGCACCGCGCACCCCGTCTCGGAGTGGTTCGCCGTCGCGGCGTGCAACGTCGCGGTCGCCCTGGCAGTGATCGGCTCGGCCTGCTTCGCGGTCGCCGCCCGCGAGCTCGAGGGCCACTGGACAGCGTGGGCGTTCATCCCCGGCGTCAACCTCTTCGCCGTCAACGCCCTGGTCACCAAGCGACTGGGCGGTCAGCCGCTGCGACGCGTCGGCTCCGAGGCGATACTGATGCTGCTCTTCGTCGCCGAGTTCCACGCCGAGCCGTGGCTCTGCCTCGCGCCGGTGATCGTCGCGGTCGGACAGTCCCAGTGGACCACGACGTTGATCGACCATCTCTTGAACTCTTCCTCACCGTCCTCACCGGTCACTTCCTGATATGACCGCACCGGTTCATTCGGCAGAGTCCGGGTAGCGAGATGTACGAATGGACCGACGAGCAACAGGCGATCATCGCCGTCGTGCGGCGTTTCGTCGACGAGGAGATCCGGCCTCAACTCGATGACCTCGAGCACAACGGACTGCCGCCCTACGCGATCCTGCGAAAGATGTACGACGCCTTCGGTCTGAAGGAGATGGCGAAGGAGAGTTTCGCGCGCCAACTCGAGCGAAAGCTCTCCGGTGAGGAGCCGTCGCGCGAGAGCCGGACGTCGGACCCGGCCGCGCAACTGATCTCCACGATCGAACTGTGCCGCGTGAGCCCGGGTCTCCTCACCTCGCTCGGCGTGTCGAGCGGTCTGGCGGCCGGGACGATCAACAAACTCGGCACGCCGGCCCAGATGGAGCGCTGGGCGCTGGATCTCATGACACTCGACAAGATCGGCGCCTGGGCGATCACCGAGCCGGACTCCGGTTCCGACGCGCTCGGCGGGATGCGCACGAGCGCGAAGCGCGACGGCGAGGACTACGTCCTCAACGGGCAAAAGACCTGGATCACGAACGGACCCTACGCCGACACGATCGTCATGTACGCCAAGCTCGACGACGGCAGCGGCGAGGAGATGCGCACGCGCAAGGTCCTCACCTTCGTGCTCGACAAGGGCATGGACGGGCTGGTGCAGGCCGCACCGATGCGCAAGATGGGCCAACACGGATCACCGACCGGCGAAGTGTTCATGAGTGACGTCCGCGTCGGGCGCGACCGCCTCCTCGGTGAGAGTGAGGACCCCATCGGCGGCGGTCGTCAGAGCGCGCGCGACAACTTCGTCGCCGAGCGCGCCGGGGTCGCGGCCATGTCGCTCGGCATCATCGAAGAGTGCCTCAAGCTCTCGATCGACTACGCCAAGCACCGTCGGCTCTGGGGCACGGCGATCGCCGACTATCAACTCATCCAGTTGAAGCTCGCCAACATGGAGGTGGCGCGCGTCAACGTTCGCAACATGGTCTTCGCCCACATCGAGCGTTCGTCGCACGGTGCGGTGCCGACCTTCGCCGAGGCCTCGGCGATGAAGCTCTACTCGGCCCAGGCGGCCTGTCAGGTGGCCGATGACGCGATTCAGATCTTCGGCGGGAACGGCTACATCGCGGAGTACCGGGTCGAGCAACTCAGTCGCGACGCGCGGGTCCTACGGATCTACGCCGGGACCGACGAGATGCAGGTCATCGCCATCGCGAAGGACCTGGTTCGCGACTAGTTCGTCGCGCCGCCGAGCGACGCGCGCAGGCGATCGGCGACGCCCGTCCAACCCTTGTACTCCTGCATCGCGTCCGGTGCGGTGTCGAGGTTCAACAGCAACGTCGCCCCGAACTCTCCGTGGGATTCACACAGCTCCTTCGCCGAGGCCACGTAGTTGCGGATCGTGAAGACGACCGCGTCACTCACCGGCAGTCGACGAAGCGTCTGACGCTCCACCCGGAAGAACCAGTCCCCCAGGTCACCGTGAGGACTGTGCCGTGCGCTCGTCGGTTGGTGCAGGTCCGGGGAGTCGATGAGGGTCCAGTTGAGTCGCCAGAACGAGCGATCCGGTTTCAGGCGCTCGAAGAAGGCGTTGGTCGGCCGGCTCAGTTCGACGTCGTAGATCGGCACGGGTCGATGGATGTCATCGAGCGTCGTGCCGAGTTTGGACGCGAGGTTCCAGCGCGAAGGAAAGCAGACGCAGGCCGCTTGCAGCCGCCACGCGTCGGAGCGCACCAGCACGCAGAGGTCCTCCTGCACGAGTCGGGCCGCCGCCACGACGGGGTGTTCGTCGCGCACCTCGAACGCCAACTCCGGGTGGTGGATTTCGAGGAAGCGCGTCACCTCGCACAACAGCTCTCGACTCCCTTCGTCGCCGTCGGGATTCGTCGCCACGACCACGTCGTATGAGGAGTCGAGCAGTCGACGTTTCTGTTCGAGCTCGTCACCCCGTCGCTCGTCGACCTCGAGCCAGTGATCGAGGTCCAACGGCCGCAGACCCATGGCCATGCGCCAGCCCTTGGTCTCGAGCGGGATGTACGGGAAGTCGCTCACGGGCGTTGGCGCTTGCGAAGGATGAACCAGTAGACGCAGAAGACCGTCACCGGCACGACGAGCACGATGACGCGCGCCTCGGGCAGCACCACGCCCCGATGGACACTCACGATGGTCGTGGTCGTCGCGAGGACCGACGTCACTCCGCTCAACTGCGCTCCTCTCGGGTGCGGTACTGCGCGACTCGTCATTGGAGACGAACGTTACCTACGCCTTCTTCTCCTGTTGCGCCATCAAGACCTCGAGGCGATCGAGGATGTTCGAGATCGCGAGGTCCTGGGCCACCAGGTGCTTCTGGATCTCCTCTGACTCCTTCAGCACCGCTTCGGCGTCCTTGTAGGTGTCCTCCGCGCGCTTGTCGGCGGCGCGGGCCTGGATGTTCTGACCCACGATGATGATCGGCAACAACACGAGTTGCAGGAACGAACTCGAGAGCCACACGACGACGAAGTACGTACCCTGCTTGATCGCGTCCGGCAGCGCGAAGAGGGCGATGATTGTGAAGATGTAGGCCATCCACATCGTTCCCACGACCAGCGTGATGCGCAGCCCGAACCTCGCGTTGAAGCGGACGAAGGGATTGGGGTGGTCCAGGTGACGAAGGTCGCGGGTCTTGGTCGGTGTGGCCAGCCTCCTCTCCTCGACCCAGGGGTGTCGCACGTACTCATAGATATTTGGCATAGGGCAATTGTCACATGTTTGGGCGCAGTGATGAGTGGCGAGGGCGAACGCGAACGCCAGCGTCCGAACGGGACGTTCCGCTCGATCCACTATCTGACGTCGCTCGTATGTGCGACGATGGCCACGTGGACTTCTCCCTCGAACTGGGTCGGGCGGTTCTCGTCCGCACCCCCGCCACGTTGAAGGAACTGCTGTCGGGTCTGTCGGATGAGTGGACGATGTCGAACGAGGGACCCGGCACGTGGTCGCCGTATCAGGTCGTCGGGCACATGGCGCACATCGAAGAGTGCGACTGGATGGACCGGACCACCAAGATCCTCGCCGAGGACGAACCGACGGCGATGGAACCGGTCGATCGCGAAGCGGGCTTCGCGCGCTTCGACGGTTGGTCGATGGAGAAGATCCTCGAGCACTTCGCCGCGACCCGAACGGCGAACCTCGAACAGCTCGACTCCCTCGTCTCGGTCAACGACCTGGGACGCGTCGGCATCCACCCCGACTTCGGCGAGGTGACCCTGAGTCAACTGCTCGCGACGTGGACCGTTCATGACTTGAATCACGTCGACCAAGTGGTCAAGACGATGGGCAAGCAGTACCGAGACGCCATCGGACCGTGGCGAGTGTTCCTGCCGATTGTCGACGCGACGTAAGGAGGGCCCTCACCGACTCGAGTGAGTTGATCCAGATCTCGTCGGGTCGTCGTGCGTTTCAGGCCCCGACGGGGCCGGAGCGACGAGCGTCGGCGAGCGCCACGTGACAGGCGGCGAGCTGGCCCGGCGCGACCTCGCCCAATTGCGGTGTGACGTTCTTGCACTCCTCGATGGCGAACGGACAACGGGGCTGGAAGCGGCACCCGGGTAACGGGTCCACGACCTTGGGAGGTTCACCGGCGTCGACGTTGGCCGATTGGTCCAGGAGCTGACGGGGGTCGGGCACCGCCGAGAGCAGCAGCTTGGTGTAGGGATGGCGCGGGTCGCTCAGCAGCTGCTCGGTCGGGCCCACCTCTACGACGTGGCCGGCGTACATGACGATGATCCGGTCGGCGATGTAGCGAGCCGAGGCGAGGTCATGGGTGATGTAGAGGATGGAGACGCCGTCGCGCTGACGCAACTCGGCCATGAGGTTGAGGATCCCGACCCGGATCGAGACGTCCAGCATCGAGACCGGCTCGTCGGCGAGGATCAGTTTCGGTCGGAGCACGAGCGCCTGGGCGAAGCCGATTCGTTGGCGCTGGCCACCGCTGAGCTCGAAGGGGTACTTGTCGAGCGACTCCGGCGCGAGGCCGACCGCCTCCATCACTCTCACCGCCTCAGAGCGTCGCGTCGAGGCGTTGAGATCCGGCCGATGCAGTTTGATGGCGCGCATGATCCCGTGCGAGACGCGATAGGCCGGGTTGATGGCGCCGTAGGGATCCTGGAAGACCATTGGGACCTGGCCGCGGTACGCCAGCTTCGCCCTCCGCCCGCGGATGTCAGTGACCGGCTGACCATCGAAACGGATAACACCGGCCGACGGTCGGTACACCAACGAGAGCATCTGGGCGATGGTGCTCTTGCCACTCCCGCTCTCGCCCACCAACGCGACGATCTCACGCCGGCCAATCGTGAAACTCACGTCGTCGACGGCGTGCAAGAGCTTCTCGGACCAAAATCCCCGCATCCGGAAGTTTCGACCCAGGCCGGACACCTCGAGTAGCGCTGATTCGAGCTGCGCGTCGTCTCGTTCGGACGTCGACTCCCCCAAGGGATCACGTGGCCCGTTCCCGGGTGAGACGGCCTGTGGCGCGACCGCGTCTGGTTGGGCGGCGTCGCCGTCTCTTCGCAGCGACCGATTGGCGAGGCTCCCGGTGTCCGCCGGCGCGTCGCGGTAGAGAAGACAGCGGACATCGGCACCGCCGATCGAATAGATCGGCGGCCGTGTTCGCGAGCATTCGGGCATCGCGTCGGCGCAGCGGGGCTGGAAGCGACACCCCGGTGGTGGCGAGAGGAGGCTGGGCGGCGAACCGATGATGCCGGTGAGCGCGATCCTCTCGCCCCGGATCGAGGGGTACGCCTCGAGCAGGGCGCGAGCGTACGGATGGCGTGGCGTTTCGAAGAGTGTCGACGTGGCACCCAGCTCGGCCACTTGCCCCGCGTACATGACCATGAGGCGATCGGAGAAGTTCCGGACGAGAGAGATGTCGTGCGTGACGAAGATCACGGCGAAACCCAGCTGGTCCTGGAGCTCTTTGATCTGGCGCATGAGGGAACGCTGACCCACGACGTCCAGGGCGGACGTCGGCTCGTCCATCACGATGAGGTCAGGCGTGAAGAGGAGCGCCATCGCGATCATCGCGCGCTGACGCATCCCGCCCGAGAGCTGATGCGGATAGCTGTCGAGGTGGATCGGGTCGATCGACACGAGGTGCATCACTTCGGCTGAGCGCGTCGTGATCTCGTCGTTCGACATCGTCGAGTGCGCCCGGCACGCGTCGCGCATCTGTTGGCCCACGGTCATCACGGGATTGAGGGCGTTCATCGCGTTCTGCATGACGACCGAGAAGTCGCGCCAACGGAGGTGGCGGATCTCGGCGTCGCTCATCTGCGCCATCTCTTGACCCCGGAAGGTGACGGTCCCACCGATGACGCCGGCGGGTGGGAAGAGGAGCCGACTGATGGCGAACACCAGGGTCGATTTGCCGCAGCCGGACTCCCCCACGATCGCGAGGAACTCGCCGCGGTGGAGGTCGAGATCGACGTTGTCGACGGCCACGACGGGCCCGTCGTCAGTGGCGTAGGCGACCGAGAGGTTCCGCACGGAGAGCAGCCGATCCGACGGGGCGTCGTCGGGTTGACGCGTCGCGTCGGAGACGGGAGGTTTCGACGGTTCGGCCTGCGGAGGTTCGATGACAGTCGGTGGCTCTCGGTGAACTGCGGTCTCTCGGTCGTCGGCGAGCGTGAAGCGAGCGCGGCGCGAGACGCGGCGCACGGGCCGTAGGGCTGGGTTGGAGATCTCGTCGAAGGCGAAGTTGATCAGGGCGAGCGACCCTCCGAGGAGCGCGATGCATATACCCGGCATGATCGCCCACAGGGCGAGTCCCGACTGCAGCGCGGCCTCCTGGTAGGCCCAGTAGAGCATCGTCCCCCAACTCTGGGCGTTGGGGTCACCGAGCCCGATGAACTGCAGACCGGCGGCGGTCAGCACCGAAAAGACAGCGTTGAGACAGAACGCGGCCACGATGAGAGAACTCATCGACGGCAGCATCTCGGCCGCGATGATGTAGCTGGAGCGTTCACCCCGGACCCCGGCCGCTTTCAAGAAGTCTCGATTGCGCATCGACAGCGCCTGCACGCGAAGTTGGCGAGCGCTGTAGGACCAGTTGAGAGCGCCGAGGATGATGATGATGTCGACGAGACCGGCGCTGTGAAGGTACGCGGCGATCACGATGAAGAGCGGAAAGATCGGGATCACCAGCAAGACGTCCGTGAGCGTCGAGAGGACGCCGTCCGTGATGCCACCGAGGTAGGCCGACGCCACCCCCACGAGCACCGCGACCAGCGTCGCGATACCGCCGGCCGCGAAGGCGATGATCAGTGACTGACGCGCGCCCCAGATCAGTTGCGAGTAGACGTCTTGGCCGAAAGAGGTCGTGCCGAGCCAGTGGGCCGCGGAGGGCCCGAGGCTCGGCGTGAACGTCTGCGCGCTCGGACTGTACGGAGCGATCTGGCTCGGGAAGATGGAGAGCACGAGGAAGAACAGCACCAGGATGGCGCCGAACCTCGCCTTGCGGTTGTGCAGGAGTCCGCTCCAGACGGTGTTGCCACTGCGGCGCGCGCGGCCACCGTGGGGACGGGCGACCTCGGCGTCATTCGTCGTCACGTCGGACAGATCGGTGTGCTCGGACGTCGACACGATTACGAAGACTCTCTGGTGCGGGGATCGAGAACGGCCGTCAGCACGTCGCAAAAGAGCAGGCTGAACAGCACCGCCAGGGTGATGAGGAGGAAGAGGGCCTGCATCAGCGGGTAGTCGAGTCCGTCGACGGCGCGCAGCAGGAGACTGCCGAGGCCCGGGTAGTTGAAGACGTACTCGACGAGGATCGCTCCCGAGACCACGAAGCCGAGCGCCATGGCGAAGCCCGTCAGGTTCGGCAGGATGGCGTTTCGCCCGGCGTAGGCCCACATGACCCTCCAGGGCTTGAGCCCCTTGGCGCGGGCCATGCGGACGTAGTCCTCGGCGAGGACCGTGATCGTGTTGTTGCGCATCAACAGGATCCACAGTCCGATCTGCGTGATGATGATCGTCATTCCCGGCAGGATGGCGTGCTGCAACACGTCGCCGACGTAGTTCAGGCTCCAGGCCGGTCCGCTGCCGAGGATGTTGTAGGCGTCTTCATAGGGCAGCCACCCGAGCGTGACGCTGAAGATGTAGACGAGCAACAGGCCGACCCAGAAGTACGGCAGCGCGAAACCGATAACGGCCATCGGCGGCAGGACCGCGTCGAGCCAGGTGCCGCGCCGCCAGGCACTCACCAGCCCGATGAGGGTGCCGAACACGAAGGCGAGGATCGTGGTCACGCCGACCAGTCCGAGGGTCCAGGGCAGGGCGCTCATCACCATCGTGCGCACCGGCGTGCCGAAGCTCGTCGTGATCGAGATGCCGAAGTTGAACGTCACGACGCGTTTCCAGTACTCGCCGTACTGCACGATCAGACTCTGGTGGCGTCCGCCGCCGAGCAGCGTCGTGAGAGAGCGGAAGGCCTGTGACGAGAGGTGCGGGTACTGGGACAGGAGTGCCTCGGCCGGGTTGCCCGGCATGAGGCGCGGCAACAGGAAGTTGAGCGTGACCGCAGCCCAGACCGTGATGGCGAAGAAGGCCAGCCGGCGCCCGATCGTTCTCAATCGGGCGCCCTCGGCGCACGGTCCGTTGCCGGCACGTTATTTTTTGTACAAGTGCAGGAGAACGACGCCCCAGTCGGGCACAGCGTACTGATCGGGCTGGGCGTAGGGGTCACTCGGCGTGACCCAACCACCGATGGACTGAGTGTCGTACTGGTACCAGTCGACGGCCTCGGTGACCGGGATCACCGGCACGTCGTCGAGCATGACCTTCTGCAGCTCGTCGATGACGGTGTGCTGGACCGCGGCGCTCGTCGTCGAGGCGTACTGCGCGAACAGCGCGTCGGTCGAAGGACTGATGTAGCGCTCCCAGTCATCCGAGGCCGACTTGCCGATCGGTGCGGTGTTGCCGGAGTAGAGCAGGGCCCGCAGTTCGTAGTACGGCGTCGGACCGCCGGAGTCCCAGCTGTAGGCGAGCTGGTAGTTGCCGGTGTAGAGGTCCGAGAGCCAGGTCGTACCCGAGAGGTTGTCCGGGGTGATCGCGATGCCGACTGCCTTTAGATCGCTCTGGATGACGTTCACCGCCGCCACCCAGTCCGAATATCCGCCGTTGTTGATGATGGTGAAGGAAAGTGGCTTACCGCCCTTCGCGAAGATGCCGTCACTGCCCTTCTTGTAGCCGGCCGCCTCCAGGATCGAAATCGCCTTCGCGGGGTCGTAGGCGTAGGCGTTACCAGCCGCGGCGGCCTGGGAGGCGTCGTACCAACTCGAGAAGGTCGGCTTCACGATGCTCGTCTGGTTCGACGCTGGCTCGTAACTGGACTCACCGATCTTGGAGACCGCCGCCCGGTCGATCGCGTAGGCCATCGCCTGGCGCACGGCCAGGTTGGAGAGGATCGAGTTCTTGAGGTTGATGTAGATGTTGACGTTGTAGGTGGGCTCGAACCAGATGTGATAGTTCGGGTTCTTGTTCAGGTAGTACGCCTTGATGTTGGGGACGTACTGCGAGCCCCACTGGTCCACGCCGCTCGCCAAGTCGGCGTTGGCCGCGTTGTTCGAGAGGTACGAGGGGAAGTTCACCGTCTCGATGTGGGGAAGACCCTTCTGCCAGTAGTTGTCGTTCTTCTGGTACTGGATGTTGGCGCCGGAGCAGGTGTGCATCGTGTAGGGCCCCGTGCCGATCGGGTTCTTGTCCAGGTACGTGACCGGGTCCTTGATGCTCGACCAGATGTGCTCGGGCACGATGGGCGTCTCGTCGGCGATGTAGTAGAAGTACGTCACCGCGGGCTTCGAGAACTGGAACACGACCTGGTTCGATCCCTTGGCCGTCACGCTGCTCAGCACCGTCCAGTCACCGTTCAGGTCGAGCGCGGAGTTCTTCTTCAAGAGGTTGAAGGAGTAGACCACGTCCTTGGCACTGAAGGCGACACCGTCGGTCCACTTGACGCCGTTTCTAATCGTGAAGGTGAGCGTCTTGTCCTGGTTGGACCAGGCCCACGAGGTCGCCAACCACGGTGTCGTCGCCCCGTCCTTGAGTGAGTCCATGTACACGAGCTCTTCGTAGACCGGGCCGAAGGACGCGAACTGTTCGGCGCCGCTGTACGGGTTGAACTCGCAGTTCCAGGCCACTCCGTACTCGTCCGAGATCGAGATCGAGCTGGTGTTCGACGTTTTGCTCGACGGCGAACTGAAGGCGGTCGTTGAGGCGCCGAGGCCGAGTGCGATCACCGCACCGAATACCGTCAGCCGTCGTCCCCATTTCATGGTGGTCATTTGGTCTCCCCCTTTGATGCAGTCTCCGTATCACCGACTGTACGACGTGAATGCGTGCGAGCACCATAGATAGTCGCGTAAAGCAATTAAAGAAACATCATTGTCTTAATTGCCGAATGGTACATCACGCCGAAGAACCCGTCAAGGACTTGGACGTCAACGCACGGTCCACTGACACGTGCCTGGGGTGTTCCCTTAGACAGAACGTCGCACCGGTCACGAACCGAAATGAGCGCGCCCCCCGGCGTCGCCCGCGGCCTACGATGGGGCTCGTGATGCGCCCGTGACCGAAAGAACGGTCGCCCTGATTCCACGCCCCCTCGACGTCAAAGTCGATCCTTCCGGCACGACCGGCGGCCTGTTCGCCGACGGACTCGTCATCTCCTTCGAACCGGGGCTCGCGCCAGAGGCGCATTGGTTCCGCCAGATCCTCGAGTCCGGCACGGGATGGGTTGTTCACCTCGTCGAGTCCGCGTCCGCTCACGGCGCGGCCATCGAGCTCAACCTCGGCGAGGTGGAACTCTCCTCGGTCTTGGCGGGCGGTCCGCACGACGTGGTACTGGACTCGGCGTACCGGCTGACGTCGGCGGAGGGACGGGTCGTCATCACGTCGCCCGGGTCCGAGGGTGTCTTCTACGCGCTGCAAACGCTCCGCCAGCTTCTGCCCGACTCGACGTTTCGCCAAGGCGGCACGACCGACCCGATTCGGCTCCCCGAGTTGGAGGTCGTCGACGCGCCCCGATTCCCCTGGCGAGGTGTTCTACTCGACGTCGCGCGCCACTTCATGCCGAAGTCCTTCGTCCTCGAACTGATCGACCTCATCGCCCTTCACAAGTGCAACGTCCTGCACCTTCACCTCACGGACGACCAGGGTTGGCGGATCGAAGTCGAGGGCTACCCGCGCCTCACCGAAGTCGGGGCGTGGCGCCGCGAGTCACCGGCGCCAGGCGAGTTCGAAGATACCGAGGAGGCATCCCACTACGGCGGTTTTTACACGCGCGACGATCTCGAAGAGATCGTCGCCTACGCAGCACAACGTCACGTTCGGGTGATGCCCGAGATCGACATGCCGGGGCATATGTTGGCGGCCGTCGCCGCCTACCCGGCGTTGGGCAACACCGGTAACATCCTGAGCGTCGACACGACGTGGGGGGTGTCACCTCACGTCCTCAATCTCGAGGACGCCACGCTGCGCTTCTGCACCGACGTCCTCGATGAGGTCGCTCGCATCTTCCCGGGACCGTACGTCCACGTCGGCGGCGACGAATGCCCGACGACGGAGTGGAAGACGAACGCTCGAGCACAGGAGATCATGCGAGAAGAGGGATACGACGACGAGCGTCAACTCCAAGGCTGGTTCAGCGAGCGCATCGCGGCGCACCTCGAAAGACGCCATCGCCGACTCGTCGGTTGGGACGACCTGCTGGAGAGCGGTGCGCCGTCGGAGGCGATCCTCATGGCCTGGCAAGACGAAGCCAGAGGCGTCGCGACCGTCGAAGCCGGTCATGACGTCGTGATGGTTCCCCAAGAGTGGCTGTACTTCGACCGAGCGGCGTCCGCTGACCCCGACGAACCCGTCGGCTTCCCCGGGGTGACGACGCTCGAGAAGGTCTACCTGCACGATCCGATGCCCGACGCCGTCCCCGTTGCGCAACGAGCGCGTGTGCTCGGGGCGCAGTGTCAGCTGTGGACCGAGTTCGTGAGCACGCCACGCCAGGCGCAGTACCAATACTTCCCCCGGCTCTGCGCCTTCGCCGAGATCGTCTGGACGCTTGAAGACGAACGGGCCAAGTCCTACGAGGAGTTCGAGTCGCGCCTCGAGCGCCACCTCGGGCGACTGACGGCGATGAACGTCAACTTTCGACCACTGGACGGACCCCGCCGCGAAAAGTGAGGCGGTCAGAGATGACTCGTGCGAATCAACGCCTCATCACCCGTTGCCACGCGTGCTCGGCGCCGACCGCGAGACTTCCCTGAACCACGGCATCTTCACCGAGTGCACTCGCCCGCACGGCGATCGGGAGCCTGACGAGTGAGCGCAGCTCTCGCTTGACCAGTTCGACGAAGTAGTCGGCCTGACCGATCCCGCCACCGAGCACGACGAGGTCGAGGTCGACGACGGCGGTGATCGAGGCGATCGCTCGCGCGATGAGGTTCGCTTCGTCGGCGACGATTCGCTCGCAGAGGACGTCACCCCGTTCCGCGGTCTCGAAGATCCGACGCGCCGTCACGACACCACTCATCTTGGCCTGCCTCGCCGCGCGAACGACGCCCGCCGCGGACGCGGCCGAGTCGAGCCAACCTCGACGACGAGCATCTTTCGGGTCGACGCTTCCGTCGCTGCCGAGCGTCATGAACGCGATCTCCCCGGCGGCGCCGTGTGATCCTCGATGCAGTTTCCCTTCCAGGATGAGGCCGAGACCGACACCGGTGCCCACGGAGAGGAAGCCGAAGTTCTGAACTCCCCGCGCGGTGCCGACGTCGCGTTCGGCGAGGGCGGCGAGGTTGATGTCGTTCTCGACCACCATGTCCTCACCGAACGCACGGCGTAGCTCGGTGAGGACATGTGGACTCTGCCAACCGGGTAGTCCGCGCGCCATGAAGAGGGCGTCACGGCGCGGGTCGTAGATGCCGGGACTGCCGATCACGGTCTGCGTGACCAACGAGCGTTTGATCTCCACCGTCGCCACCAGCTCGTCGGCGAGCGCCACCAGCTCCGAGACGCGTCCGGCACTACTCGCGGGGTGGACCTTTCGCTGTCCGCGCCCTCGCACCGCGCCCGAGAGATCGGCGATCGCGCCTCGGACGTACTCGCGCCCCACGTCGAGGCCGAGCACGAATCCCGCCTCCGGTCGGAGCTGGTAGAGCGAAGGCGCCCTCCCGCGACGACCCGAGGTCCGGCCAGCGACGCGGATCAGTCCGACCTTTTCGAGGTTGGTCAGCGCCACCGCCACCGTCGGCTTCGACAGTCCCGATATCTCCACCAAATCGCTGCGCGAGACACGGTCGAGCCGTCGAATCTGTTCGAGCAGCATCTGCTCGTTGAGGGCTCGCATCAAACTCGGACGGGCCGCGAGGACCGGCGGTGTCGTCGAAGACCGGTCGTCGTGGTGCATGACGCTGTTCTACTCTCCCCGACTCAAGGATCGCCGGAACGCGAGGCCGTGTCGCGGCAAGGTCTCCGCTGTGCGATGCAGACCTGATGGTAGCGAACGGCCTGCACGACGCGGCGTTACGCGGAGAGCGTGATCTTCTTCAACCCCGGTGCGGTGTCGATGGGTCGTCCACGAAGTTCACCGAGGCGGAGTGCCAGGACCTGGCCGACGATGACCTGGACGAGTCCCACACACCAGTTCGGTGCCGTTTCGGGGAGCACGATCTCTTCGTCACCGACGGGTCCACCCCGTTCGGTCGTTCGCACCACCACGGAGCGCATGCCGACGCGGCGACTCTCGTCCAACAGTTCGTCACGCACCGCGTCACTCAACTCATCGGTGACGACGAGCACCAACGTCGAGCCGTCACCGCCGGCTCCGATCGGTCCGTGCAGGTAATCCGGCGCCGCGAAGGACTCCGATCGAATGCCCGCCACCTCTCTGATCTTGAGGGCGATCTCGGCGGCCACCGCCTGGCCGACGCCTCGTCCGACGACGGTGAGACCCCCGGCGCCGTTCAACGTCTCGACCGGGAGTCTCGCCTCGAGTGCCCACGCCACCGATCGCTCGACGAGGTCGGGCAGTTGGTCGAGACCTTCGAGAGCGTGGCCCTTGAGCGCCTCCACCAGTTGCGCGAGTGCGTGCCACGTCGAGGAGAACGTCTTGGTCGAGGCGATCGCGAGCTCCGATCCCGCCGCGAGCTCGATGACGAGTTCGGCCGCGAGCGCTAAGGGCGAGTCCGGTTCATTGGTGATCACGGCGGTCGGTCGACGTTGTCTCGAAGCGTGTTCGATGACGTCGACGAGACCCGGCGTGCGACCGGATTGGGAGATGGCGAGCACTCCGGCGCCGTCGAGCCCGATGGCCAACTCGCCTTCGAAGAGCGACGGCGTGGCGAGGGCGACGAGTAGGCCCAGCTCCTGACCGGCCAGATACTGGAAGAAGACCGCGGCGTTATCCGACGAGCCTCGAGCGGCGGCGAGCGCGTAGGACACGCCGCGCCACGACTCGGCCACGCGCTCGGCCTGCTCGCGGCCTCGTTCGGTGCGCTGGCGCAACACGGAACCCTGCGAACGGATCTCCTGTTCGAAGGCCGTCGTCAAAGCCGCTCACTCGCACTGTCCCTCACGCCCGTAGCGTACCGGGGTCCATCGCCTTCAACGGTCGGCGCGGCGCTTCGATCGGTTCAACTCACCAGGTCGGGTGACGTCTCCATACCTTGGTTCCACACGGAGCGAGCGATGATCTTGGTCGTGTCGGCGCGGTAGCTGTACTTGTTGGCGATGTCGCGGATCTCCTCGAGCAGTCCCTCGGTCAGCGTGGTCGGATCCAGTCCGAGGGCGATGAAGCGATCGCGACTGACGTTGAGTTCGTTCTCCACCGCTTCTCGTCGCGGGTTCGGCAGGTGCGCGATCTCGACGCCGGTCTCCTTGGCGATCAATTCGGCGAGGTCACTGATGCGATAGGTCTCGGTGACCTGATTGAAGACGCTCACCAGATCTCCGCGTTTCGGCGGGTTCTCCAACGCGATCTGGATGCACCGGACCGTGTCGCGGATGTGGATGAAGGCGCGGGTCTGTCCGCCCGTGCCGTGCACGGTCAGCGGGTGACCGATGGCCGCCTGCATCAAGAAGCGGTTCAGCACCGTCCCGTAGTCGCCGTCGTAGTCGAAGCGGTTGATCAGTCGCTCGTCGAGTGCGGTCTGCGGCGTCTGGGTTCCCCACACGATGCCCTGGTGCAGGTCGGTGATGCGGAGCTGGTCGTTCTTCGCGTAGAAGGCGAAGAGCAGTTGATCCAGTGTTTTCGTCATGTGGTACACCGAGCCGGGGTTGGCCGGGTGCAGGATCTCGCGCTCGATCTCACCGTCGGGCGTCGGCACCTTCACCGTGAGATAGCCCTCGGGAATCGGGGCCGATCCCGACCAGCCGTACCCGTAGACGCCCATGGTGCCGAGGTGCACCAGCGCGATGTCGAGCCCACTCTCCACAATCGCGACGAGCACGTTGTGCGTGCCGCGCACGTTGTTGTCGACGGTGTAGCGCTTGGCGGCGGCGTTGCGCATGGAGTACGGCGCGGCGCGCTGCTCACCGAAGTGGACGATCGCGTCGGGCCTTTCGTCGTGCAGCAACTCGAGGAATCGTTCGTACTCCTCGGCGAGATCGAGGTGGACGAAGCCGATGTCCTTGCCCGTCAACTCCTTCCAAGTTCGGATGCGCTCGCCCATCGGGCGGATGGGGGTGAGCGATTCGACCTCGAGCTCGAGGTCAATCTCGCGCCGGCTGAGGTTGTCGACCACGATGACGTCGTGGCCCTTGTCCGAGAGGTGCAGTGACGTGGGCCAGCCACAGAATCCGTCGCCGCCGAGTACCAGTACCTTCATGCAATCTCCTCATTCGGGGCCGTTACGACGGCCTCAATCAAGTATCGAAGCCCCGCCAAAGGGGAATCTTTACCCTTAGACCTTACCAGCGCCCCAATAAACGGCCAGTTCCCACGAACCGTGCTTGCGCGGCATCAGGGGCCGAAGAATCAGACATCATCGTTCACGGCGGTCGTCGATTCGACGTAGTTCTGCAAACGGCGATCCGGTATGAACCAGATCGTCGCCACGCCGATGAAGATGGCGATGGACAGCCAGCGATCGGCGAAGGCCAGCGGTATCGAGACGAGGTAGGCACCGAACGAAAACTTCGCCTTGAAATCTCGGCCCAACGCGTTCTTCAGTCGTAGGTCGGTGCCGTGCGATCGAACGATGACGACTTGAAGGACGGTGTAACTCATCGCGGCCAGGGAGACGGCCACGCCGTAACTCGCGACGGTGTCGGTCGCGAATCCGTTCTCAGACATCCACGAGGTCGCGAACGGGAACAACGAGAGAGAGAAGAGTAACGCGAGGTTCGCCCAGAGCATCGCGCCGCTGACCCTGCGGACCGTCATCAGAAGATGGTGATGATTGCTCCAATAGATGGCGAGGAAGACGAAACTGAGCACGTAGGCCAGCAGCGACGGGTACACGGCTCGCAGATCCGAGAAGGAGGGACCGCGCGGTCGGTGCAGCTGCAGCACCATGATCGTGATCAGGATCGCGATGACTCCGTCGCTGAACGCCTGCATTCGTCGGCCCGTCAACGATCGCCCCTTGATTGCACCCGCGGAGCGCGTATCACATGCTTACGACGACGCAGTCGTCGAATCGATCATCGCTGGGATGATCGTCTCGCCGTAGGCCTCGAGCGTCGCGTCGTTGTCGTCGTGTTGCAGGTAGAGCGCGAACTGGTCGACACCGAGGGCGCGCAACGCTTCAAGTCGCTCGACGTGGCGCTCCACGGGACCGAGGACGCAGAAACGATCGATGACCTCGTCCGGCACGAATTCGGTGTGCGTGTTGCCAGCGCGTCCGTGTTCGCTGTAGTCGTAACCCTCGCGACCCTTGATGTAGTCGGTGAGCGCCACCGGGATCGCGGAGCTCGGGTCGTTGCCGTAGCGCTCGACGATGTCAGCGACGTGATTGCCGACCATGCCGCCGAACCATCGGCACTGGTCGCGTTGGTGTGCGAGGTCGTCACCCACGTAGGCCGGGGCCGCGACACAGAACGTCAGCGCTGCGGGATCGCGTCCGGCGTTCGCCGCGGCCTCGCGAACGGCGGTGATCATCCACTTGGCGATGTCGGGATCGGCCAACTGCAGGATGAATCCGTCCCCGACTTCGCCCGCGAGCGTGAGTGCCTTGGGTCCGTAGGCCGCGACCCATACCTCGAGTTCACTGTTGACGACCCACGGGAAGTGCAACATCGAGCCGTGGTACTCGACCGAACGGCCGTTGGCGAGTTCGCGGATCACCTGAATCGAATCGCGCAACGTGGCGAGGGTCGTCGGCTTGCCGTTGGTCACGCGAACGGCCGAGTCCCCCCGACCGATCCCGCAGACCGTGCGATTGCCGTACATCTCGTTCAGCGTCGCGAACAGGCTCGCGGTCACGGTCCAGTCACGCGTCGCGGGGTTGGTCACCATCGGCCCGACCTTGATCGAGCGCGTCGAGGCCAGTATCTGGCTGTAGATGACGAACGGCTCCTCCCACAAGATGTGCGAGTCGAAGGTCCACGCGTAGTGGAAGCCCATCTGCTCGGCGCGCGTGGCCAGTTCGACGACGCGAGCGGCCGGCGGGTTCGTCTGCAACACGACACCAAACTCCATGATCACTCCCTCCGTTCGAACGTCACGACGAGGACGTCACGTGGTCTCTACACCAGGTACTGACTGAGCCCCCGTCGCAAGAACTTCCCGTGCCCGACCGCCCCGGTGAACGTGTTGTTCTCGACGACGATCCGACCACGCGACAACACGGTCTCGACGCGGCCGTCGACGTGCATGCCCTCGTAGGCCGAGTGGTCCATGTTCATATGGTGCGTCTTCACGCTGATGTCGGTGGTGCCCTTGGGGTCGTAGATGACGATGTCGGCGTCGGAACCGGGCGCGATGACGCCCTTGCGCGGATAGAGACCGAACATCCTCGCCGGCGTCGTCGAGGCCAACTCCACCCACCGCGACAGCGTGATCTCCCCCGTGACGACGCCCTGGTAGAGCAGGTCCATACGGTGCTCGACCGAACCGATGCCGTTGGGGATCTTGGAGAAGTTGCCGAGCCCCAGTTCCTTCTGGTCCTTCATGCAGAACGGGCAGTGATCGGTGCTGACGACCGAGACGTCGTTCGTGCGAAGGGCCCGCCACAGCGAGTCCTGGTGGCCCTCGGCGCGAGAGCGCAGCGGCGTCGAACAGACGTAGGCCGCACCCTCGAAGCCGGGCTTGGAGAGGTGCTCCTCGAGACTCAAGTACAGGTACTGCGGACAGGTCTCGGCGAAGACGTTCGCGCCCAAGCCGCGCGCGCGAGCGATGGTCTCCACGGCCTCTCGGGAACTCACGTGGACGATGTAGAGGGGTGACTTGGCGACCTTGGCCAGCATGATCGCTCGATGGGTCGCCTCCTCTTCCATCTCCACCGGTCGAGTGAGTGAGTGATAGCGGGGATCGGTCTCGCCGCGCTCGAGCGCCTGGGCGACGAGGACGTCGATCGCCGGGCCGTTCTCGGCGTGCATCATGATCGTGGCGCCGAGGTCCGCCGCGGTCTGCATGGCGCGAAGGATCTGCCCATCGTCGGAGTAGAAGACGCCGGGGTAGGCCATGAAGAGCTTGAAGCTCGTGACGCCCTCGTTGTTCGTGAGGTCGGACATCGCCTTCAGGGCCGCGTCGTCGACGCCACCGACGATCTGGTGGAAGCCGTAGTCGATCGCGCAGTTGCCGTCGGCCTTCTCGTGCCACGCGGCGAGCCCGTCGTGCACGTCCTCCCCGGTTCTCTGCACGGCGAAGTCGACGATCGACGTGGTGCCGCCGAAGGCGGCGGCGATGGTGCCGGTCTCGAATGTATCCGACGCGTTCGTGCCCCCGAAGGGCAGTTCCATGTGGGTGTGGACGTCGACGCCTCCAGGGAGGACGTACTTCCCCTTCGCGTCGATGACCCGGTCGCAGGTCGGTTTCACGCTCTCGAAGAAGCCCGGCGCGCCGAGCGCGGCGATCTCGTCGCCGTCAATCAGTACGTCGCAGTCCTGGGCGCCCGTCGCCGAGAGCACCTGACCGCCGGTGATGAGTACGCGCGCCATCACTTACCAGTCGGTGAGGGGTTCGTACATGTCGGGACGGCGATCGCGGTAGAAGGCCCACTGCTCGCGGACCTCCTTCAAGAGGTCCATGTCGAGGTCGCGCACGACGAGCTCCTCGTCGGTGGTGCTGGCCACCTCGCCGACGAACTGACCACGCGGGCTCACGAAGTAGCTCTGACCGTAGAAGTCGTTCGTGCCCAAGTCCTCGACGCCCACCCGGTTGATGGCGCCGACGAAGTACTCATTGGCCACGGCCGACGCCGGCTGCTCAAGTTGCCAGAGGTAGGCCGACAGTCCCCGACTGGTCGCCGAAGGGTTGAAGACGATCTTCGCTCCGGCGAGGCCGAGCGCTCGCCAGCCTTCCGGAAAGTGGCGGTCGTAGCAGATGTAGACGCCGATTCGACCGACGGCGGTGTCGAAGATTGGGTAGCCGAGGTTGCCCGGTCGGAAATAGAACTTCTCCCAGAATCCGCTCACCTGCGGGATGTGGGTCTTGCGGTACTTGCCGAGGTAGGTTCCGTCGGCGTCGATGACGGCGGCCGTGTTGTAGAGCACGCCCTCTTGTTCGATCTCGTAGACCGGCAGGATCATGACCATGTTGAGTTCGGCCGCGAGCGCCATGAAGCGTTGCGTCGTCGGTCCCTCGGGCACGGCCTCGGCGTAGTCGTAGTACGTCGCGTCCTGGACCTGACAGAAGTACGGTCCGTAGAACAGTTCTTGGAAGCAGATCACCTGAGCGCCCTGCGACGCGGCTGCCCGGGCGTGGTGTTCGTGGAGATCGATCATCGAAGACTTGTCGCCAGTCCACGCGGTCTGCACGAGCGCCGCTCTCACTACGTCGGCCATGGTGCCTCCTCTCGAATGGACGCCGTTACGTCCACGAATAGAAAGAACCATAGACAAAGTTCGTCAACGTCGTCCTCGGACGCGCGAGGTCGTGTCCGCTCCAAAGAAAACACCTCTTGGCCAAGACGCGTCGTTCATCGTCCCCGTCCCCGTCGTCGCATCCCGGATCGCCCGGTTCCAGGATCACCACATCTTCGGGCCGCCATTCAAATCTGTTTGGTGTCATGTCCTCGTCGTTCACTCTCTCGGTGATCACGATGTCGCCCGGTTGGGCGGGCCTTCCTCTCGAAGTGTTCGTGAAAGAGAATGGAGACCGCGCCGAACAACACGAATAGGACTATCGACATTACGAGCGGCCGGTGACCATGACCCGCGATACCGGGTCGCAGCAGGATCTGGAACAGACCGAGCAACGTTACGCCGAAGGCCGCGGCCCACGCCCAGGTGCTCCACTGCCTGACCGTCCACCCGGGCAATCCCCGAATCGGCATCATTCCGAAGAACGATCCCACGAGCCCGCTCACGAAGAGGGCGGCGAGCAGGTCGTCCAAGAGCACGACCCCGACGAAGGCGCCGGGTCGCAAAGCCGCCGCGTTGACTGGAATCCACGCGATCCACGCAAGTGCGCTGACGACCAGGGTCGTGCAGACGCTCAGCGCGGCGAGATGTCCCTTCTCGTTCGTCGGGAGTTCCCGTGTGAAGAGCACACCGCAGACGAACCCGTAAAGATAGCCGGGCTCGAAATTGATGAGCCGGCTGAAGACGACCATGGCCACGGCGAGGGCCAGCCCGGCCGGCAACGCCATGAGCTTGCGCGGTGAGCTGCCGTGTCGCGCCGTGTGATAAATGGTCGCGACCAATGCCGGCACCCCCACTCCGATGGCCAACGCGCACGCGACGGCGATGAATGTCACCAGCGAACTCCACGAAAAGCCGAAGTGTCCGTCGTTGAAGGCGTTGGCGAGCGCTCCACCGATGAAGACGAGCATGAACACTCCGCGTTTCTCGAGGTACGACCGGTCCCTCGCGACTCGACTCTCCGCGGGGGCCGTCGCGACCACGGGTTGGGTCGACGCGGGCTTTCGAACGGGACGAATTCTCAGCCAGCGAAACCTCCTTCGCCACCAGAGCGCGAGATCGGCGTAGTTCTCTTGAAGGGTCTGATTGAAGAGTTGTGACGGGAAGGTGAGCAACATCGCGACCGCCGCCGCAATGCCGCCATTCACGGCGAGCGACTTCAGAGGAAGCACGGCCTCTCGGGGAGTCGGAATTGAGGTCGCGATACTCGACGGCTCGATCGTGGAACCGATTTGAATCAGTGAGACGTCGTCGAGGCCATTGTCTGTATCGGTCGGTGGATCCTGGTTGAGGAACTCAACGGTGGTCACGTTCGACGTGGCCACGAACGAGGTCTCCCTGTTCACCCAGACCTGACGAGTGGTTCCCTTCCCTTTGGTGTTCGTTCCCGTGAATATCACGTTGCCGTTGATCAGTACGGCGATGGTGCTGCTATCGCCGAAGATACCGCCGGGGTTGTAGACGTTGCCGATCGCGAAGCGCAGTTCGTAGCGGGCGCCATCGACAGTCGCGACCGCTTGCGAAACGCCGGTCACCGAGTTGCTGATGCCGGTCAGGTCGAGCCATTGCGAGGATCGATCGGCGTCAAACGTATAGCCGCCTTGAAGGTAGCTCCCACTCATGACCCCGACGTCACCGTTCGCACCGACCACGCGCCATCCGGTGAAGGACGTTCCTTCAGAGACGAGACTGTAGTTCCCGACGGCGACGGTGGGAGAAGAGAAATCACCATTGACCATGAGATTTGACGACGCGGCGGCGGAAGTGGCGAGTGCCACGATCGCCACGCAGTTGACACCAACAAGACCGAGAAGGGTCCGACGCATCATCACATTCTGGAGATTCATCCAATCGATAGCAAGTGTCACCAAACGACCGCGAAGAGCAGCGCCTTGTTGCAACGAAGCTCAGACCGGGGACGAGGCAAGAGCGTTCATCGCGCACGACGGCAGCGTCGCGTCACTTCTCACCATTTTCGGAACAATCACTCAGACATCTGACAACACTCTCACATGACTCTCACAATCGCGTTCTCTACCTTGGGAAGTGTTCCTTTGAAAGGAGAACAAATGAAGAACCTAACCACCCGATCCTTTGCGGCACTCGCGCTCGTCGCCGCCATGAGTATCGCTCTACCCACCGTTGCGTACGCCGGTTCCACGACGACGACCACGACCACGGTGCCCAGCGCCAGCTTCATCGCGGCGCAAAAGGCGCTCGAGGCCCAGTTGGCGAACCGTGCGACGCAACTTACCCACCTCGTCGCCGACGTGACGGCAGCGACCACGCTGTCCGCCAGTACGTCGGCGGTACTCCAGGCTCGTCTTTCGACGGAGCAGACGAGCATCAACGCCTTGATTGCGAAGGTCCCGAACGACACGACCAGAGCAGAACTCAACGCCGACCGTTCCGCGATGCTCAAGGACAACCGCGTGTACGCCGTGATGTCGCCACAGGTGTTCGAGATGATCGAGGCCTCCGTTGTGGCCGGTCAGGTCACGACCATGCAGGGCAACGAATCGACGCTCCAATCGGAAGTCGCGTCCATCGTGGGTCTGCCGGGCTACAAGAACGCCCTCAACCACTTCAACAACTACGTCGCGCGTCTCTCGAACTGGTCGACCCGGATCGTGAACGTCGAAGAGATCGTCCTGGCTCAGACGCCGCAGGGCTACCCAGGTAACACGAAGGTCTTCGTCGCCCAGAACCACCGCATCCTCGACGCGAACCTCGCCCTGGCGTACGCCGCGTATGACGCAAGCATCATCGGCCTCGCGACCGGCGGCTACACCGGCTCGTAGTCAGTCCCGTCTCACTAACCACATCAGTCCCCCACGGCGGCTGGTGGCTTCGGCCACCAGCCGTCGTTGATTTGTTTCGGGGCGCATCGTCACGTCTTCATCCGCCGACGGGCTCGCATCACGGAGAGCGCTAGGCCAGTGATTGCGAGAACCGGCAGGGCGACGTAGGCGAGCACGTTCAGGTGAGCGACGTCGCGCGCCAGTGCGACGACGCCGAGAATGAGGAGGACCACGACCGTGATCTCCGGTGTGTCGCCGACGAGAAAGTCCCACCAGAACAGACCGAAGCCCTTCACGATCCGCCCGAGCCTGAACACCACGCGCCTCACGCCGGGCCAGTCGCGAGACCCATCGGCTTTCGCGCTAGGCGTATTGTCACCGCGACCACCAACGCATAGAGCCCGACGAGCACGAGCAACATGGTGTCGCCGCCGGGCCAGCGAACTCGCAGTCCCTCACCGGTCCAGAAGGTCCCGAAGCTGACCAGCATCACTCCGACCGACATCTTCATCAGGTTCTCGGGGACCCTGGAGAGTTGGCGCGCGACGACCACACCGACGACTCCTACGAGTACCACGGCGATCGCCGCGACGATGACGGCGAGACCCAAGCGATGGGCCGAGGTCCCGAGGGTCAAGACCGCCACCACGATCTCCACGCCTTCGAGGAACACGCCCTTGAACGCCACGACGAAAGACACGCGGTCACGACCGACGCTCGCTCCCTCGGCGCGGAGCGACGTGACGGTCCTTTCGTAGATGGCGTCCTCGTCGTGCATACCGACGTAACCACTCGAGCGCAGAATTGCCTTACGCAACCACTGCAGACCAAAAATCAACAGGACTGAGCCCACCACGAGTCGCAGTGGATCGAGGGGCACGCGCACGAGAGCCGGTCCGAAGATCGCGACGAGCACACCGAGGGCGACGAGCGCCACACCGGTCCCCTCGAGGGCAGAACGCCACCCACGCGTATGGCCCACGGCGACCACGATCGTCAACGCCTCGACCATCTCGACGGTGGCCGCCAAGAACACGGCGAGGACGAGGACGACCGTGGTCGTCGAACCGCTCACGGTAGCGACCATCTACTCCTCCTCTTCTTGCACACTCATGACAAACACGCTGACGGATCGAATGACACATTGACGTTGCTGTCGCGTTCGAAGCGACGCGTCGAGAATATCTTGGTGAGGGTGGCCCCCGGACCGACGGTGACCACGTGTTCATAACCCCTGCCCGTGAAGGCCACATCCAGGACCTCACCACCCACGCCCTCGTCGTGAATCTCGGCGTTGAGCATGACTCCCGAAGATCGCACGAAGAGCTTCAGCGCGTCGGCGCGCTGGTCACATCCGTTCGCACGTGCCGTCATGCGATACATCGGGGCGAATGCCAACGAGACGTCGACGGAGTCCTCGGTACGCTCGTGCACCCGGTCCAACGTGAACTCCCCCGAGACACCAGTGAAACGCGTCGCGAAGCAGTTGGCGGGCCGGCGAAAGACGTTCTCGGGGGTGTCGAACTGGATCAGTGAACCTCTGTTCAGTACGCCCACGCGGTCAGCCAGGGCGAAGGCTTCACTTTGGTCGTGGGTGATGTAAATCGCCGTGGCGCCGGCCTCGCGTGTCAAGGTCGAGATCTCTAGACGCAGCTGCTCGCGACGATCCGCGTCGAGGTTCGACGGGGGCTCGTCGAAGAGGATGAGACCGACGTCGGCGGCCAGGGCGCGCGCGAGCGCCACGCGCTGCTGTTCTTCCCCGGAGAGTTCGTTGGGTATCGATCGGCGAGGTGCGCGATACCCACGCTCCAGTAGTCCGTCGACGCGACTTTGCCGGACCTCTCGTGTCCGATCCGAGTTACTCAGAGGAAAGGAGATGTTCTTTCGGACGTTGAGGTGCGGCCACAGGGCGTAGTCCTGGAAGACCATTGCGACACCAGGACGTGCAATTCGAAATTGCAATCTGTTCTTGACGAACTCATCAAGGAGCTTCCTATCTCATCGGTCAATCGCCGTGGGAGTCCGAACAATCGGCTACTACTGCACCTCGGAGCACGAAGATTTGCAGCCCAGGTGTTTGAGAGCTTGACGGCCGTCACTGAGCGTCGATTGACTCGACGCCGCAGTCCCGAACGCGATCAGTCCAGTCCGTCTTGCCGCGGTACCTTTCATCATGTGCGCCTAAAGGATCTCTGAACCACCTGTACGAATTCCACGGCATGAGCATCGCGCAGGCATTGATGTCCTCTGCAAGTTGCAGGATTATGGGTTTCCAGGATTCGATTGCTTCAGATCTCCGGATTGCAAGTTGCCGATTGCTAAACACCGTTACAAATGCGGCATCTTCAGCTCGGATTGTCTCGCGCGCAAGGGCCAACGCTGCCTTTAGGGTCTTCATCCTCACGAGGAGATCATCGCGACCCGTTGTCGTCGCATCGGGAACTTCATCGCTGGCACGGACATCCACTTTGGTCATTGTTCGGAGTTTGTTGTACATAACCTCGAACTCGTAACGCAGTAACTGCGCACGGGAATTCAAGTCGACATAACTGATAGAACGCATCGGAGTGTCAACCCCGGACACGAAGTCGGCCACCTTACTTCGAATAGACAGAGTTGTCACGTCGTTTATCCCGACCTATAACGAGAATCTTCCACTCTCGACGGCATGCTCTCGCAACTCTCGAGAATCTGGGCGGCAAGCCCCTCTTTGTCATCGATCAGATCTCGAATTGGCGTCCGACTGCGCGGCCAAACATGATGGACCGTCGGTCCAATATTCGGCACGTAAGTGTGCGAACTTTTCGCACCACCAAGAAATGTTGGCTGCCGCATAAGGCAACTCTCACACACACTTGCTTGGAGAAATGTGGGACCAAAGTCACAGCTTCTTGCACGCACTGTTCGACATACCGAGCCGTCTCTAGACCCTGGCCGAGGAAGACGGCTGTATTCCCAAGAGACGTCCGAGAATCAACAGCGACGTCTCAATCTGGGTTGAGAACCCCAGGCCTGGACAACGGCGTAAACTGCGAACGGTTGCAGCCACGTACAAGGGAGTGGTCCTTGACAATGCGACGTGCCGTCTATCGCGTCTATGAGCGACGGCTGGCGAACGCGCTGCCTCCGGAGAAGTTACCTCGTCACGTTGGTGTCATTTTGGACGGACACCGTCGTTTCGCGCGACAAGAAACTGATGGCGAGTACCGCGCAAGTTACGAAGCGGGAATGACCAAACTCGAGGAGTTGCTCGAGTGGTGCGCAGATCTGCGAATCAACGCGGTGACCGCGTGGGTTCTATCGACAGAGAATCTGCGTCGACCCGCGGCTGAGTTGAATCCGTACTTTGAGGTGCTAACCGAACTCTTCAAGCGACTCCCCCAGCAGGCGGAACGGCTCCAGTACTCACTGTCGGTGAGCGGAAGCCTTGACCTGCTCCCGCCGGATCTCGCACTGGCGGCAAAACAGGCGGTCGACGTGGTTGGAAACGGCGGCGCCACGCGTATGGACGTCAATATCGCACTGTGCTACGGAGGACGCCAAGAGGTCGTCGACGCCTGTCGTTCTCTGATCGCCGAACTCGTTGCGGAGGGCGTACCTCCCGATCAATTGGCAGAGTCGGTCGACGCGCAAGGTCTGGCCCGAAACCTGTACGCGGCCGACCTTCCCGATATCGATCTCGTGATTCGCACGAGCGGCGAGAGTCGTCTCTCGGGATTCTTGCTCTGGCAGTCGGCCTATGCGGAGTTCGTCTTCGTCGATCCATTCTGGCCGGCGTTTCGCAGAGTGGACCTGCTGCGCGCCCTGCGTGACTTCGCACGGCGGGACCGTCGACTGGGTGCGTGAAGGAATCGGATGGGCTGGCAGAGTTGCGTCGACCGCTTGAACTCAGCTGACTATTCGGTCACCGAGAAACCTTCGAGCTAAATTCCACGGAAGGAAATCTGGTTGTCGTATGGTAGTTGCCTTCGTAGTCAATGACGAGGGCTTCGAATTCGTCGAGTCTCTCAATCAGAGGGAGCGCCTGCACACCCGCGACGGCGAGGGCGGTCGCGAGGGCATCGGCGAGGCCGAGGTCCGTACCGGTCACCGTTGCTGACGCCGCTCGAGACGTCGGCCGACCGGTGTGCGGATCAATAAGGTGCCAGCCGCGTTCGTATACACCCGACGTGGCGACCGCGCCCGGACTCTCGACTACGCACGCGAGACGCCTCGGCGCCATCGGGTCCACAATTCCTATTCGATATGGCGCGTCGCGTTGCGGACCGCCGAAGCTGGCGGTGTCGCCGGCTGCGTTCACCAAGGCGCCACGAATCGGGCTCCGGCGCAGCACGTCGAGCGATCGTTGCGCGGCCCAGCCCTTGACGTAGCCCGTGGGGTCGACACCTCCGGGCAGTGACCAGGGGTCGAACCAACCGTCCGTGACGTTCCTCGCCACTTCGCAGAGTTCCAAGACTTGCCTGACTTGCGTGGGGCACTGACCGAGGGTCACTTCTCCTCGTCGCAGCTGAGATATGGGACTGTCGTTGCGGTAGGTGCTGAACACTTCGTCGGCCTCGTGAAGTACGTCGATCGCTTCTCGGAGTAGTACTTGCAGTTCCTTTGACGGCGGGTGGTCGTCGTAGAGGTCGAACGTCACGACTGTGCCCATGACCGGCTCATCTTGATGCAGGACCCTGCGTGTCCTTTGGTCCTTTGCGGCTTCGCCCATCACAGTCCCAACTTCGAGAGAGCCGACTGGAGAGACTGTTCAAATCCGGCGGACGTATAGCTCGCACCGGAGACGCCCTGGATGTTCGCGCTCTGTGCGCTCAGCGCCTCTTGCTCGAGAAGAGGGATCGACTGTTGGTCGACGTACTCCGAGCGAGGGTTGCCTCCGTCGTCGATTGACGCAATTGAAATGTTGAGGATCTTGCTTCCCGAGACGGTCACTTTGACGGACAGAATGCCGTAGTTGTAGTTGGCGGACTCGCCGGTGGCGCTGCGCGTGGCCGACGGTGTCGGGGTCGTCGTGGTGGGGGCCACAGTTGTCGTGGTGGGAGGAGGAGTCGATCCTCCAGATCGAGGGACACTCGTAGTGGTCGGCGTGATTGTGGTTGTCGTCGTCGATCGAGGCGGCACCGTCGCCGCCGACAACGAGCCGAGCGACAGATTCACCGCACTCGAATTGAAGCTCAATAGTCCGGCGAGCCCCACGACGGTGCCCGCGATCACAATCTGTGCTCGTCTCATGCGCTTTCAACTCCGATTGTCATATGCGGGCCTTCCTTTGCCTAAAAGGCAAACGCCTCTTGGTGGATCTGCTCGCGTCGAGCTCCGAGGCGCAAGAGTGTCTGGGCGATGCCTTCGCTGAAGCCGGAAGGCCCACAGACGTAAACGTCCGTGTTGCTCACGTTCCCGACGAGCTTTCGAAGGACTTTGTAATCGAGGTGCACCTTCTTGCGTGAACCGACGATCTCGTGGAGTTGTCCGCCTCGTTCGCTCACGAGTTGCGTCACCTCTGCGCGGTGCACGAGGTCTTCGAGGCTCGAAGCGCGCAAGATGACGGTGACGTCGGTTTGCTCAGGCAGGTCTTCGAGTAGAGCTCGAATCGGAGAGATACCGACACCCGCGCCGATCAGGACGACGCGCCCGGCCCGTCGGGCGTGACGGGTGAAGACGCCATAGGGTCCCTCGACGAACACCCGCGTACCCGGCTTGAGCCGCGTCGCGGCCAAGCTCTGCATTCCGAGTCGTTTGATCGTGACTCTGATGAACGGCGGTCGCGGGAGCGCCGACAGAGAGTAGGGATGCGAGTGCCACCACAGTCCTCGCGCCATGAATCGCCACTGAAAGAACTGCCCGCCCGAAACCTCGAAGTGCGACATGTTGCGACCCTTGACGATGATCGAGTACACCCCGGGCGCCTCTTCGCGCACGCTCACGACCCTCAATTGGTGGCGAAGGTTCTTGATGAGGGGACGCACAACTCGGAGGCCCAAGACGACGCCAAGGGCGCCGGCCGATAGGGCAATCCAGAAGTCCAGCGATATGGGATGACCGATGAACATCACGCCGGTCTTGATTTGATGAGCGAATCCGAGCACGAGTGCGAGGTAGAGGTAGAGGTGGACGGCCCACCACGTCTGATACTTCATCTTGCGGCGAACCGCCGGCACGGAGGTCACGCCGGCCACTATCAAGAGCACAAAGGCGACGGTGGCGGTGAGCATGTCCGGATAGTGCATGATGAACGTCCAGAACTCGCTCACGACACCGACGTTCGAGGCTTCGGCGTATCCAAGGGTGATGAACGCGACGTGGAGGGCGATGAGCGCGATCGGCCATCCCCCGACGGTTCGGTGCCATCGGACGAGTCGGACCTGACCGACCGTCGACTCGAGCCACGGAAGCCTCGTGACCAGGAGGACCATGATGATCAACAGGTACGTGCCGCTCAAGCCGGTCAGTCGTCCGAGGAACGTGAACCAACCGCCCGCGGATTCGAGCGACGAGACGGACTCTCCTATGAACGCGAGGCCGACCGAGACACCGAGGCCTATCCCGGCGACGAGAGCAAGTGCGTTCGCGACTCGCGGCCGTGGCGGTCGAGCCGCTCGGCGAGGAGCGCGAGTGGGACGGGGCCTCGTTGGGAACGTCGTGACCTTGCGGTCCGGTCCGGTGGTGACGTCGGTCATGGTTTGACGATCTTGGGATGGGCGACGGCGGACATCACGATGAAGTCGCGCGCCCACCACGATTCGAAGTACCGCGCCGGTGTACCCGTCATGGCTGGCAGAAGTTCAGTCCCGTTGGTGGGTGCCGCGAGCCCGCCCGCCGTCGACGGCCGGTAACTCGAGAAGTTGACCCAGTCAGTATTGATGTCGAGTTCCATTGCCCGCACGGCGCCAGCGCGCACGAGGAGATTCGCGAGGTCCGTGATGTTGAGCCCCGGCCCACCGACGTACACGAGTGCCCCGTTCGCCGTGATTCCAAGTCCCGAACGCCAGACGTAGACGGCGTTGCCCAGTGTGAATCCCCATTTGGTCGTGTCATTCGCTTGCAGCCCCGCCACCGGTCGACCATCGTTGACGAGTAGGTCCAGGTTCTGGCGAACGGACACGATGGAGTGATTCAGGGTTACACCGTTTCCCCACGCCACGATGTTGCTGGTGCCGTTGCGGTACACCACGAAGGACGCCGCACCTTTGCGCAGCGGCACCTCGGTTCTTCCCGCCGTGTAGTAGCCGCCGTTCGCGTCGGACATGAGAAAGCCGGCGTTGAAGGCCGCTACGAGCGTGCGTGCCGAAGAGTCTTTGATCGGAGCGGTCAACGGGTACGGGCCGCCGCCAGGTATCCAGCTCCCCGAGTAGAGCGACGCTCGCAAGAGCTTCGTATCCATCCAGGCGACGCCCACCACATAACTCGTGTGCAGCGCATCCGGTCGAAGCGTGGTTTCGTAGATCGCTGGAACACCGTCAACGCGCCGACCCACGGGTGTCCAATCTCCTTCACCGAGGATGGCCGGTGACGCGAAGGGAATCATTGGTTGTGGGGTCGGCAGATAGCCGATCGGGGCCGCAATCTTCTTTTGGGATGTTGGGGGTGTTCGGATCGAACCCGGCGGTAGAGTGCCGCCAACGGGTGGCGGGTGGTGGCTGTACCACTCGTTTTCGGCCCAATTCACGATGCTGGCCCCGCCGTGACTCCGGGCCCACTCGGCGAAGCGTGAGCCCACCGAACCGCCCAGCGCGGGGTTCAAGAGCGCACCGCCGACTGAGAAGGTCAACCAGATGAGGAATGCCAGAAAGAGGAGCAGTACGACCGCCGCTGTGCGTCGGCGCCCGCGCAGTCGTCTCCGCCCGGTCCGCGTTGAATGGATATGCCGGGGACGCTGCGGACCATGGCGAGGTGGCCTGTAACGATTAACGGTGGACTGTGTCATGGAGTATCAGCGGGCGCTCAGCCACGGGCCGACCGAGTGGATCGTGAGCAATGCGAGTACGACACCGCTCACGAGGCTCGTCGTGATCGCGAGTCGACGCCACCGCGAGCCAGCGACCCTGACCCTCGTGCGACGAACCCAGTCCTTCGTCGACAACCGGACCGTCTCACTGATGTGACCGAGCACGTGGATGGTCATGCACGCGAACCACAGGACGAAGCTCGCTTGGTGCAGGAGCAACATGTCGCCGCGCCAAGCGAACGGTCCGAAAAGGAGCAAGATGCCCGATCCAAAGAGAACGATCGTCAACAGGGCGACGAAGGGTCCGAGCAGCCGTAGGACCACCGGAGGCGGACCCTTCTCTCTGTACTCTCGCGAACCCGAGTAGTACTTAGCGAATCGCCAGAAAGTACTGGTGAGTTTGACCAGGATCGGTGGCACCAGCAACATGCCGACGAAGACGTGCAGCGTGAGTAGCGACCCGACGCGCAAGACCGTGACGCCTTCGATGGCGAGCAACACCAGGAGTACGAGCGCAGTCGAACTCGTAAGACGCGCGTTCGCCTCCGTGCCCGGCCGACGCGCGTGAACTGCTCGCCGAGCGCTTGACGGGCTGGGGCGATGCTCGAATACCGGTTGACTGTGGATGGTCATCGTCGCGAATCGGCCTTGAATAGTGACGCGTCAAAGTCGCGCACATTGGAGGAGACGATTTTGAACGAGCAGGTGCCGTGTCGAGTGCTCGTCATGGATTAAAGGCTAAGGAGCGAACCTTACGGCCTGATTAAGGACCTACGACTCTTCACGAATTCTTACACTCTCTTCGAATCGATGGAACTCGCACCGACGGTCTGCTCACGTCGCACCGTGGTAATCGTTGACCGGAGTCTGTTGGCCGCCCGCCTTGACGACGCGACGCCACGTGATTTCAAACCTCGCACCACCGATCGACGCGGTGCCGATCGTGCAGTGCGCCTGCGTCGTACGAATGATGGAATCGGCGATCGCCAGGCCGAGCCCGGTGCCACCGGCGGGCGTCGAGGTTCGATGGAACCGATCAAAGATGAGCTCACGTTCTTCCGGCTCGATACCCGGTCCGCTGTCGTCGATTTCGAGCGACACCAGATTCCCTTGGGTGGTGACGATCACCTCCACTTGACCTCCCGGGCCGGCGAACTTGCACGCGTTGTCGACCAGGACGCCAACGAGGCGATCAAGGGACTCGCGCGGCGCCCGCACGTACGCAATCTCGTCGCCCAACTTCATGAAAGTGAGACGCAGTTTCGACGTCTCGGCCACGGCCTGGAATCGCTGCGTGCAAGTGAGTGCAACGACTTCGAGATCAACCATCTCATCGGCGTGTGGGTCACGTTCACCATCGGAACGGGCGAGCCACAAGAGGTCTTCGACGATTCGCTGGAGGCGATCACCTTCTCCGCCAATTCGTTCGAGGGTCATGCGGTACGACGTTGCATCTCGGGGTTTGCTGAGCGCGATCGACACCTCGGCTTGAATGACGCTTAACGGAGTCCTCAACTCGTGGGACGCGTCGGCAGTGAATTCGCGTTGGCGACGCTGGGCTCGAGCGATGGGAGAGAGTGCGCGAATGCCTACCACGAACGAAGCGCCGTACATCAAGACGAGCAACGCGGCACCAAAAATCAGTTCTGCGTTGACCAATGAAACTCGAACGCGCTCGACGTCGGCCAAACTCTCACCCGCCACGAGCCAACCTGATTCAAACGGGACCGCGCGAACACCGAATGTCGATCGTCCAATCGACAGCGAAGCGTCGCCGACCAACCACTTTGTTGACGGGAGTCTGGGTGCGCCCGCCGTCAATGCGGTGCTCGCCCCGCTGGCATCGACTTTCCATACGAAGACGGGCGCGTCGTCGTCATCGAGGTCGTTGGAGTCTTTGAAGGCCGTTCCCGTGATCGAGGCCTCGCGTTGTCCATCGCTCTTAACCGCGAGAGTGAGTTTCTGCGCCAAACGCACGTCCACCTGTGACGTCAAGTGATCGATAAGGGAAAAGTTGAAGACGAGCGCGATGACCACATAACTAGCCATGCCGATGACTGTGGCGACCACGGCGACCTTGCCCGCACGTCTTCGATCCGAACGCTCCGTTTTCACGACGCCACCACTCGATAGCCGAAGCCTCTGACGGTCTCAATCCTCGCGTCAGACCCGGAAATCTTGGAACGAATTCGGGCGATATGGACTTCAATGGTGTTGGAACCGACGGCGTCAGCCTGATCGTTCCACACCTGGGTGGCGATCGTTCGCCGCGAGACCGCCGCTGGACTCCTACGTAGAAGCAACTCGATGAGAAGACGCTCGGTCGAGGTGAGTTCAACGAACTGGCCCGCCGCTCGCAACTCTCTGGTCGCGGCGTCGAAAAGCAGGTCACCGCAGCGAATCTCTTCAACAAACCGTAACGCCGGTCGCCGTTGCAGGGCCTGGAGCCGAGCGATCAGCTCTCCGAAGTCGAAGGGCTTCACCAGATAATCATCCGCGCCGGCGTTGAGACCTTCCACCCGATCAACGGGCGCGTCGCGAGCCGTCAGAATCAATATCGGTGTCGTGACGCCGGACCTGCGAACGACGGCGAGCGTTTCGATACCGCTGCGTTTGGGCATTCGCCAATCCAAGATTGCCACTTCGTATTCGTTATCCCTCAGCATTGTGGTCGCGGCCTCACCGTCCGCAACCACGTCGACCACATAGCCGGCTTCGTGAAGGCCGCGTTCGAGGACCTCTCGTAACGTGCGGTCATCTTCTGCGACGAGGACTCTCACGGCAGACCACCAACTTTCGTTCGAGCATGTTGTGCCCGGGCTTCGCATGGAAGTCCACTGCGGAAACGGCACTCGAGCGACAACGAATCAGTCTTACCGAAGTTTGTGCGAATGAGGTGTTCGCGGTCATCCCAACTATCTCGACTATCGATCAACTGCATCAGTCACCATTCGCCAAAGTGGCGCGGGCAAATGCCGCAACCCGAAAAAGAGGTACCGCAGGATTGGCGGGCTCCATATGATCGACTTCCGCTCGGCGAGGCCCTTCATGACGTCGTCGGCCACTTCATCAACACCGATGGCAAACGGAGGATCTTTGACGCCGGTCGTCATCTTCGAGCGCACGTGTCCCGGCCGGACAAGTTGTAGCGAGACGCCGGTGCCCTCCAAAGAATCGGCGAGTCCCTGGCACACTCGATCGAGGCCCGCCTTTGCTCCGCCGTACAAGTACTTGGCGCGCCGCACGCGCACAGCGGCGACCGACGAGATGACCACAATTCGGCCGCTGCCTTGGCGCACCAAGCGAGCGCGGACCTGTGCCAACGCGGCGACGGGCCAGGCGAAGTTCACGGTCGCCATTTCACCCGCCCTGGCGGCGTCATCCTCGAAACACTCCTGGTCGCCGAGGAGGCCCACCGCGACCAGCACCAAGTCGACCGAACCTCCTGCCATCTCGAACGAATCGTTCACAGTGCGTTCAGCGTTAGAGGTATGACGGGCGTCGAACAGAACGATGTCAACTTGGTGAGCGCCCGAGGCCAGAGCCTCAGACCGCGCTTCATTGAGTAGTCGCTCGTTTCTTCCAGCCAGCACGACGGTACGAGTGCGCGCCGCGCAGAGCCGCCTGGTTACGGCACGCGCGATGTCCGAACTGCCGGCGAGCACCAGAACGCTTTGCGGTTCTCCGAAGGCGTTCTCCATGTCAAACGCCAACCAGATTGAGCCGGCGCGCGAGGTCGCTCGTCAGAACGTGCTCAGGATCCACTCGACTCTTGACGGCGAGAAATGCGTCGAGTCGGGGATACATGGCGATCACTTTTTCCGGACTCAATCGCGCGTCCTTGGCCAGATAGATCCGACCATTGGCCGCCAACACGATCTCGTCCAGATCGTCGAGCAGTCGAGGCAACGTCGCCCGACCAAGCGGCAGGTCCAGCGCCAGAGTCCAGCCCGGCATGGGGAACGAGAGCGGTCCCGGGCTAGACGGTCCAAATCGCTTCAACACCGCAAGGAAGCTGGCGACGCGCGCAGTAGAAAGGAACTCTATTGCCTTGCGTACCGTGTCACTTGAGGACTCCGGTACGCAAAACTGGTACTGCACGAAACCACGTCGACCGTAGAGGCGATTCCAGTCGCGGACTCCGTCCAGTGGATGAAAATAGGACGAGATCGATGTGGGTTTGCCCCGCTGCACGCGCGGTGACGAATCAAACCACGCCTCATTGAACGCCCTTACGGTGAAGGCGTTGAGTAGACCATTTGGAGCATCGAAGGGCACCTTGAATCGGGCCGGTGTGGGCGCGTGCAGCGTCGCGGTTTCGACGTCGAACGCGCGAGCGTGTTCCCCTCGGGTCAGCACCGCACGTCCAAGATGCGCGCCTCGGGTCATGCAGTCGACCCAGGCCACCGAATACCGAAAGGCCTTGTCTCCGCTGGTCATCTCACTCATCACTGCGTCAAGATCGGAGAAGCGCTCAGTGTTGACGAGAATCTGGTCGGTCTCGATCCTGATCAACTTGAGCGTGACGCTGGCCACGACGCCCGTCAGTCCCATGCCACCCGTGGTCGCCCAGAAAAGCTCTCGTTCGTTCTTCGGAGATATCGTGAACGTCCCGATGGGCGTCACGATGCGCATCTCCAAGACGTGTGCTGACAACGATCCGTCAACGTGATGGTTCTTCCCGTGGACGTCGGCGGCGATGGCACCACCGATCGTGACTTGTCGAGTGCCGGGCGTCACGGGGAGGAACCATCCCCGCGGGATGCAATTCGCGAGAAGTTGATCGAGTGAGACGCCCGCGCCAACTTCGACGACTCCTTCGTCATCGACGCGACCAATGTGGTCGATGCGACTGCGCAGCACCGTGCCACCGCTCGCTTGGGCGGCGTCACCATAACTGCGCCCGAGCCCTCTGGCGATCAGGGATCGTGATGACGCGAGCAACGCAACAATCTCTGTTTCACTAGAGGCTTCGCGCAAGTTGGCGACAGTGGGTGAGGTGCGACCCCACCCAGAGAGTTGGACACGACTCATCCGTAGACTCCCCACGCCATCAGCAAGACCCAGATCAGGGCAAGCGCTTGGACCGTGCGGTCACGCAGGAGTAGTTCTTCGGGTGCAGCGCCGTCGCCGGCTTCCGCGGACCGCATGATGAAGAGCACTGCAAACACGACGGGAACGACGGACAAGCGGATGGGCACGAAATCGTTATAGGTCGATGAGAGACCCGTCGACGTCGTGTCGAACGCCCATAAGCAGTAGCCAGCGACGACGACCGTGGCGCTCAACGTTAGAGCAGAGCGCAAGAACTCCAATGAGTATTCGGTGAGCACGGGTCGAGTGACGTTCGCGCCCATCCGCTTGAGCTCACTTGTACGTTTTCCCACAACTAGAAAGAGCGCCCCGAAGGAGATGACCACGAGGAACCACGTCGAGACGGGGATATGCGAAGTGACCGCCCCGGCATAGGCGCGAAGAAAGAAACCACTGGCAACCACGCCCAATTCGATGATCGCCAGACTCTTCAGCCACAGGGAGTAGCTGATGGAGACGACGAAGTACAGCCCGAGGATGAGCAGTAGTCCATGCGAGCCAGAGAGTGCAAATGGAATCGCGAAGGCGATGACAGTGAGAACGAAAGCACTCGTCAGAGCAGTTCTCGTTGAGAGTTCCCCAGAAGCAATCGCTCGGAAACGCTTGGTGGGATGCTGACGGTCCGATTGAGCATCGCGCAGGTCGTTGATCAAATATATCCCCGAAGCCATGAAGCAAAACGCGATGAATGCCGTGGAAGTTCGCAAGAGAACGTCCGCGTGCGTCAAACTGTGTGCGGCCGCAGGGGCGATGGCGACGAGACCATTTTTCAACCACTGCGATGGTCGCATCGCGGAGACGAGCGCTCGCACTGTCCGACGCTCTTGCGCAAGAGACGTTGTCACGACTGTCAACGCTACTCGTGAGAATTCATGGAACTACCGTGACAACAGTACTTTCGACGACGTGATCTCACACACATCAACTCAGAGAGAACTGTTTGCGACATGGTTTCGCGACCGCACTGCAATTGCAATGTCAATACTTACGAATGGCTTAAGTACGTTGGAACTCGACTCGCCCACGAGGTCGATGAGATTCGATGTGCCGAGTATCAGAATCTTGGTCGGGACCTCGGCGGTGATCGATCGGCCGCCGGGACCGTGCTATCCCGTCTCGATCCTGGCGGAGACTTCCTGGTGCGGCTGGAGGGATTTGAACCCCCGACACTCGGTTCCGAAGACCGATGCTCTATCCGCTGAGCTACAGCCGCGCGTCAACTTCTTACTACGCGCCATTCAATGCGACGAGTCAGTGCCGCGTTGGACGCCTTAGTGGTCGGCGCGCACCACGAGAACCGGGCAGTGCGAGTGGTGCACGCACTGCGTGGAGACCGAACCCATCATGAGGCCCTTGAATCCCCCGACGCCGCGCGAACCGACGACGAGTAGCGCCGCTCCGTTACTGGCCTCAATGAGGACCTCGGCCGGATTCCCCGGCACCGCCAGCCACTCGACCTCGATTCCCTCGGTCGACGGCGCGCTCGACTTGATACCCTCCAAGACCTCTCGGGCATCGTCCTCGACCTGTTCGTAATAGTCCTTCCCGGTCGACCCAGTGACTGGCTTCGCCATGACCGGGTACGCGTACGTGACGTGTAGATGACCGTGACGAAGTTGCGTCTCCTCGACGGCGAATTCAACCGCGTTCATCGAGAGGGGCGACCCGTCGACGCCAACGACGATACGTGGGTTGTTAGTCATAGTCCCTGCTTTCTCACGTCAGTCGACCGGTCCGGCCGGTGTGACGAACTCTTCGGTGACGAGCGTCGGCGAGTCTCGCGTCAGCGTCTCACCACGGAAGAACGCCGGGCGCAGTGCGTTCATCGTGAACATCAAGATGAGGCCGATCAGGAGTGCGCCCACGTCAAGCGTGAACGTTCCTCCGATCTCACGTCCAAAGAGTTCGAAGTGCGTGTAGCTCTCGGCGGGGTTCCAGTAGTACCAGAAGGTCCAGCCGAGGATGTACCAGAGGATCATTCCGCCGATGAGGGGCATGACACCCTGAACGAAGAAGTTGTGGACGCTCTTCGTGAGCTGCTTGCGGTAGTACCAGAAACAGGAGAACCCGGTCAGGCCGTAGTAGAAGGCGATCATCGTGCCGAGCGAGTCGACCGAGTCGGCGATGACGTGGCCCGCGGAGATCGAGTTCATGATGACGTAGAGCACGATGGAGACGACCCCAAAAGTGACCGTCGCGATGGTAGGAGTAAGGAATCGCCGGTGCATCTTCTTGAAGACGTCGGGCAGCGCCTTGTGGACCGACATTGAAAGCACCGTGCGCGCCGTGGGCAGAATCGTCGTCTGCGTGGACGCCGCGGCCGAGGAGAGAACCATCAAGAGTAGGAGGTGGTCCAGGACCGACGCCAGTGTCGAGTGGCCGAAGATGGCCGGGCCGAGGATGGACAGCACGTCGTTCGTGTGGCCCGGGTTCCCGAGACCGATGCCGTGGGTACCGATGCCGGCGAAGGACTCGGTCGCCAGGATGACCAGTGCGTAGATCGCGAGCAGGATGAACGTCGAGTAGACACCGGCTTTGCCGGGAATGGTGTCGGCGTCCTTCGACTCCTCGTTCAGGTTCAACGCGGTGTCCCAGCCCCAGTAGATGAAGAGCATGTCGGACAGACCGATGACGAAGTAGCTCCAGTGCTTGATCGCGAAGGGGTTGAACCACGACCCCGACACGGCGAGGTGACCGATGGGGGCCGAGCCGTCACCGACCCGGATGAGCGCCCAGACCGACATCACGATCAGCATGGTCAGTTCGACACCGAGCAGCGCCTTTTGAAAGTTGGCCGAGATCTCGATGCCGACATAACAGATCCACGTCATGGCGATAATCCATGCGATGCCGACGAGCAAGACCCACACGCTCGACGCGTCGTGCCCGATGCCGTTGGCGTTGAAGAGGTCGAAGACGTACTGACCGGCGATCTGAGCGAGACTCGCCATGACGATCAGGTCGGCCATGAGAACACCCCAACCGCCCATCCAGCCCACGCGGGGGGTGAAGGCCCGCGTCGCCCACGTGAACGTGGCGCCGCAGTCAGGATCGGCCTTGTTCATTTGCGCGAAGGCGAGCGAGACGAAGAACATCGGGATGAACGCCAAAATCGTCACGATCGGTGCCTGGAGGCCGATCGCCACGACGACGAAACCGAGCGTGGCCGCCAGGCTGTAGGCGGGCGCCGTCGAGGCGATGCCAATCACGGTGCTGGAGATCAGGCCCAGTGCGCCGCTCTTGAGTCCCTTGTCCGGCGCTTGATTCGCCGGTTCCACCACCACTGACACACTGCCCCCCTCAAGTCGTCGCTGCACGCGCCGATCAGAATGTGACAAATACTAAGCCACGGCCCTCGTACTTCGCTGGTGCCGGATATCGACAAGAAGTTGGAAAGCGCGGCGTTCAATCTCGTGGTTGCGACTATGACATCGAGGGGCACTGCTGCCAGGCTCCATCAGCCTGAACGATGGTAGATTTCTCTTAGGACGTCAAGACCCCGCATCCTTCACCTGGCAATCAGTCAGGTCGTTCAGAAGAGAGTGCGTGCGGACAATGCGACTGCGAAGTAAACGAAGGCCCATTCCCCCGCCTGAGCAATCTCTCATCGTGGTCACCACTGACGGTGACGTCGACGCGAAGGTCTCCGTTCCTTGGAGTGTCGAGCAGCTTCGATCGTTTGGACCCGTGACTGGTCCGGGCCACCGTACATTCGTGCCGATCGTACGGAGCTCTGTGCTGGACATCGCGGTTGGGAGCCCAACGGATGCACAAGCGGCCCAGCGGTCGCCGCTATGAGAATGCAGGGCGCTCAACGCAGGACTCGAAACGGATTCGCAAGGACATTGGAGGCATCATGATTGTGTTCGGTTTAATTCTTCTCGTCATCGGTTTCGTCACGGGGATTCCAATCGTGTGGACAGTCGGAATGATCGTGCTCGTGGTGGGTCTCGCGCTTTGGGTTCTCGGAAGCATGGGGCACGCGGTTCGAGGTCGAAGGCACTACTACTGAGGTGTCGAGGCCATGACGATTTCAGCGAGTCGATTGATGAGCGCACGTGAGTAGCCGGCTGAGCGCGGTGCGGTGGGTTGTCTTCGGAGAGGTCGCGTTTCTCTTCTTCATGGGTACGAGCGTCGCGCTCCATCCGGGTTACGTGTTGGCCCGACACGAGGGCGGGATCAGTGAATACGGTGTGCACGTAAAGACCGCGGTGCTCTACACGCTCGCGTGGGCGGTGCTCGCGGTCGGCAATATGCGCGCGGCGCGCGCCTGTGGCGGCCGTGGCGTTCGCTCAGAAAAGGTCCGCCAGCTACTTTTGTTTTACAGCGCCGTATCGTTCCTGGTGCTTCTCAGCACCTACTTCTACTCACTCGACGCGGTGTTGAAGTACATTCACTACGGCTTTGGGGCCGTGCTCGTGGTGTTCATGAGCGCGGCGACCTATTGGCTGTTTCGTCAGTTAACGGACGTCCCCTGGGCCAGGGCGACTCTCTGGGTCCAGCTGCTCGGAAGCATCGCCGCCCTCTTGAGCATCGTCGGCGTGCTTCACGTGCTCTTTTGTGGAGAAACCATCTCCAACGTGGGGTGTGCGATTCTGTTCGCCAAGACGTGTAGTGGCGCACTCGACGAACGCCATGGCGAGATCGAGGCAGCACTGGTAGCGAAGTGATCGAAGGCAGCGATGGTGCGGCCGGCGCGAGTCTTAGAGGCGCGCCCCACGGCCTCCCGCGGTACGAGCGCACTCGCGACAGAACAGTACGCACGAAAGCACCCCGGTGGCTGAGCGCCTAGCCAAATAGGCGACTCCGGGAGCCTTGCAACGGTGGAAGTGCCAGCAGTTCTGATTTGAGCACTCACAGACCCCCTTCGCTCGCGCGTGAGCCGCGGCCTTCATCTCGTCACTCAAGATGGGCCGCGCCGCGCGTCGAAGCTCTCGACCTTCGCGGGTCTTTTCGCGGCGATCGGGCAAGGGAGGGTCAACTCCATCGGGCGGCAGCGAGCAAGTCATGGTTACCATGATTACTCGTTGCGGCTCACAAAGAGAGACATCAGCAGATGTCTGGTTGATAGCCAGATGGGTCGTCATCGTTTTGGCCCTGATTAACACGGATGTCGCGTATGAACTTTTCTCGGTAGTGTCGGAATCGAAGTGGTGTTTCGCCTTAAAAACAGGACGACGTTCACGAGCGATCAGAAAGTGAGACGACCATGAACGGCCAGAACTTTACGTGCTCATTCTCAGTCGAACAGACCCCGGAAGAGGCTTGCGAGGCGATCAACAACGTCCGTGGTTGGTGGACCGGAGAGATCGAAGGCGACACCCTGGAAGTCGGTGACGAGTTCGATTACCGGTACCCGGGAGCGCACTATTCCAGGCAAAAGGTCACGGAGCTAGTCCCAGGCAAGAAGGTGGTGTGGAAAGTCGTCGACTCCCACCTCAAGGGGCATGAGGACCCGAACGAGTGGACGGGGACCGAGATTACCTTCGAGATCTCCCGCGAAGGAGAACGAACCGAAGTCCTCTTCTCCCATGACGGCCTCGTCCCTGACTTTGAGTGCTTCGACTCCTGTTCGAACGCCTGGGGCTTCTTCGTCAACGGGAGCCTCAGGCGGCTGATAGCGACAGGCGAGGGGCCTGCAAAGCCGCCTTGGGCCTGACCGTCGGCCACCGTGTCCTCGTCCACGGGATGATGGGATCCGGGAAGAGCACGTTCGCCCGGACCCTCGCGGCACGGACCGGTTTGCCGTTGATTCACCTGGACGTCCACTACTGGAAGCCGGGTTGGGTGCGGCCGTCGGACGACGAGTGGCGACACCGGCAACTCGCGCTACTCGCTGGCGAGGTTTGGATCATCGACGGCAACTACAACGAGACCCTGGCCCTCCGGCTCGAACGTGCGGATACCGTCGTTCTACTTGAGACCCCGTGGTGGTTATGCGCGAGTCGCGCATTCGCGCGGGGGCTGCGCAAGCCCATTGGCGAGATGCCCGAGGGTTGCCGGGATTCGGTCAAGCGACGCTTGCGCGACGAGTGGGGCGGCGTTGGGAGGATTTGGCACAATCGCCGGTCAGAACCTGAGTTCGCACGCGCCGAGATCTTGCGGCACGGGTCTGAGACAACGGTGCACGTGCTCCGTTCGCGGCGCGAGGTGAGGACGTTCCTCGACGCCGTGCATCGCTAAAACATCAGGATCGCTCGTCGACGCAACCGTCTGTGCGAAGGACCGACCCGGCCCTCGTGTGCTGCTGATCGGTCCCGGAGGCACAGTTCTTGTGGGGTGATTGGTTGCGCGAGTCGCCGGGGTCGATACGTTGGTTTGCGAGGTCCCTGCCATTGCTCGAACCCATGTGGAGGCAAGAAGCGATGCAGAGTACGAAGTGGCGGGTTCGCGCGAGCCGATTTGTATTCACGCTCGTCGTTCTTCTTCCTGTATCGACAGCGGTGGGTACCGTTCCATCAACTGTCGCTGCTGGCGCCACCTCGTCGGGTCTCCCGGCATGTCGAGCATCGCAACTCACGGTGACCGGAGGCGCCACCTTGACCAATACGACCTACCCGGTCATGACCACCACGGGCGTGCACCAAGCATCAGCGTATGAAGTCGTCCCCGTGTATTTCTACAACCGGGGAGAAAACTGTCATGGCGTCGCGCCGGATGGGGCTGTCGAGTTCAACAGTTTGGCGTGCTGTTCGGCGGCTGTATCGGACTTCGAGCGCGCCGCTCGATTTCTCGGCGCCGTTGATAGCCCGGAGCCTATAACGCCCGAGCACGGTTTCTTCTTTTCCGACTCAGAATCGAAAACACGCAATGACGTTTCGACACGGTGGCGAGCGGCTGGGTAAGCCGCGTTTCTGCTCCAGCATCCTCTCATCCACGGATGCATCCTGCACCGGCGCGCGACAGGTAATACCATCCGTAAATGCTCAGCTCGCCCACTTCATGGAGAGCGATATTCGTTGCCTCGCTTCTCGTTGTGGCAACCTTCGCGAACTCCGCCGGTGCCAGTGGGTCAGTAACGACGCTCGGGACCATCACCGTTTCCGATGTCGGCGCCACAACGGCGACCTTAAGTGGTTCGGTGGATCCGGGCGGCGTTGAAACGACAGCTTGGTTCGCGTATTCGGTGACCGCGACGCTACCCTTCGGCTCGTCGACTGCCCCTCAGGACATCGGCGCCGGAACGGCCCTCGTGCCATTTTCGGCCAACCTCACGGGACTGACCGAAGATACGACGTACTACGTGCAACTGGTTGCTGAAAACTCTTCAACGACTACCTCAGGTCCACTGGCCATGTTCACGACCGGTGGTCCCACCACCGCGACCATCGCCCCTATGACGATGAAGGACAGTCGTTCGGGGGCCGGCCTCTCGGCGATTACCTGTCCTGAGGTGTCGACGTGCTGGGCGACGGGCAACGTCATCTCGAAGAAGACCTCTTTCGGAATCATCGACCGATTGAGTAACGGCACCTGGCTATCTGACGCGAATTCCAAACTGAGTCTGTCTGGGATCGACTGTCCGAGTCCCACGTCGTGTTGGGCGGTCGGTTCGACGCTGGTGCTCGACTACATGGTTCCTGCAGCGTTGCACTACAACGGACGGTCGTGGACCCCAGTCGGGGTACCGGCGCCGGCGGGAACGAGGACCGACTATTTAACGGCCGTAACGTGTCCCAGTACGACGTCCTGTTGGGCCGTCGGCGGAATCGATGGCGCGAGTTCCTTAGGTAGAGCATTGGTCGAGCATTACGACGGAAGGTCGTGGTCAGTCGTCGCGTCGCCGGGTCCCAGCAACGACAGTCTTCTGAACGCAATCAGTTGCACCTCTGCCACTTCGTGCTGGGCAGTTGGAATCGCCAACGATTTCGGTCGCTCACCAGCCGTCGGTTCGCTCATCGAACGCTGGAACGGTAGGTCGTGGTCCCGGGCCAACGCTCCAGATGTGCGCAACGGCCTGTACGGCGTCTCGTGCCGATGGACGTCAGCGTGCTTCGCGATCGGATCGAAGTTGTTGCAATTCTCTGGTGGTTCGTGGCGAGTTGCCCCGCTCGTGGACATTTCAGTCAGCGCTATCGACTGCTCCTCTACAGCGAGCTGCTGGGTGATCACGAGTTTTGGTGGTGAAACACAGCACTGGAACGGTGCGTCGTGGACCAACGCCGTCGGTCCTTCGGTCCCGACCGGCCAGGCTCGGTCACTGGACGCCATAACGTGCATCACTGGCGGGCCATGTATTGCGGTCGGCAATCAGGGTCCGAAAGGAACAACCGTATTTACCGCACCGAATGCGACCCGCGTATTCGCGGAGCAAACCAGCGTTGGCCAAGCTTGAATTCGGCGCCTCTAGGCCGTCCGCGTTAGGGATTCAGGTCATTTGGTGCGGCTGGAGGGATTCGAACCCCCGACCCTCGGTTCCGTAGGTACATTCCACAACGAACAACTAGAGCACCTCGTTGAGAATATGGCCCACTTTGAGATTTAGACGTGCACAGATGTGCACTGATGTGCAACGTCACAAGTACAGCGATAAGTACAACGTGATTGGTTCGCTCAATTTTGCGATTAGCCGCATGGGGCTGCAGAGGGACTTCACAACGACTGAAGACTCGGTCAACTGTTTGTCAGTGATTGGCAGATCCCTACGCGTCTCTCACTAAGTCACGACTGTCGGCTGTGTACGTCAACGGATTACTGCACCGGCACTGCCGTCGTTGGCGGTGACGGCGTCGGCACCGGCACGGACACGATCGCGATGGTGTGGCCACCTGTCAGATTGATCCCCTCGTCCAGCGCCAGAGCGACGAAGGCCGAGTATTGCGGTGTCACGTGCGAACCGTCTGCGGTCGGGATGATGCCGTCAATCACGCTCGGACACTGACCGTCGTCACAAAGCAGTGGCGTGATGTCGAGGTACTGCACGTGCATCACTTTGGCAATCGCACGCGTCTTCACTTGCGCCGCGATGCGTCGCGGTGCCTCGTGGCGCAGACACGTTCCTTGAGTCGCGTTCGGGTACAGAAAACACTCCGACGGCGCCGGGATCCACGGTGAGTCACTCAGCAGCACGAAGCGCTTCGTGAGAGGTCGCAACTGGGCGATGACCTTACGCTCGCCGAGCTCCCAATAGGTGGTTTTGGTATAGCTCCCCATCACGAGCACGTTGGGGTGAAGTCCTGCGATGACCGTCTTCGCCCAGTCGTACCACGAAGAACACTGATTCATGGGATTGAGGCCTGGCACCTCATCGGTGTAGGTGTCGTATCCGCACGACTCTTTCACGACTGGATACAACTTCCAGTGATCGGCCTTGGCCGCCACGGCGAGGGCCGGAACCCACATGGCGGAATGCGAGTTGCCAAAGACGACAACGGTCTTGGTGCCATACGGATCTCCGTAGTTGCAAATAGCGCTGCGCAGTCGACGAAACGCGCTACAACGTCCAAGGTTGACGTGATCATGCAACGCGTTCGCGACGGTGGGCGCCGTTATTGCCGGCAATGGATCGTTCTGCTCTCCGTCGGCGACCGCTTGAGCGAGCACCGCGAGTGGATTGGAGACCACCCCACCCGACGCGTACGGGGCCATCGCAACCGGCGCCAGCGTCAAAATCGCCAGCGCCAAGAGCGCCGACCGCGCCGCGTGACGTGGTTGGGGTGAGTACTTCCGGTCTGTCTGCAAGGGAAACACCTTACGCCGTTGGCTTGAGCCGGATACCCGGAGCCTTCATCGAACGGCCGTGAAACCGGGGGATTCTCTCTGGAAGGTCAATCACTGTCGAGTGCCGCCAGTGCTCTTCGTCGCGCTTGCCACCGTCAGTGATCCAATGGGCACGACCTTGGTCCCGAGCACGTTGAGCGCCGACTCCAGCGCAGGGGCCAAAAACGTGGAGTACTGCGGGGTCAGATGTTTTCCGTCCCACGTCGGGATGAGACCGTTGATGACTGCAGGACACAGCGCGTCATCGCAGAAGAGCTTCGTCATGTCGAGGGACTGTACGTGCGTGCTCGACGCAATGTCTTGGACTTTCGCCTGGACTTTGGTGCTCAGCACCGATTGGCTCGTAAGGCACGATCCTTGCGTGGCCCCGGACTGCAACAGACACTGTGCCGGCGCCTTGGTGTAGGGAGTGTCACCCAACAAGATGAGACGCGGTGTGAGTCGTTTCAGCGTGTTGATGACGGACGTTTCGCCCGCCACCCAGTGCGGCGTCCTGGAGAACGTACCAATGACGATGACATCAGGGTGCAGCCTCTTGATTGTCGTCTTCGCCCAGTCGTAGAACGTGGTGCATGCGTTGGCGATGTTCCATTCGTGGTTGAGATCGGGAAAGGCCTCGTACGCGCAGGCCTCTTTGACGACGGGATAGAGCTTCAGGTGCTCGCGCTTGGCCAGCACGATGAGTCCCGGCACCCACATCACCGAGTGCGAGTTACCGAAGACGACCATCGTCTTGGTGCCGTTGGGGTCACCGAGATTGCAGACTTTTCCCGTGAAGACCGGGTACTGGCTGCACGGGCCGAGATCCACGTGGTCGGTACTCGCACTGAGAAGGCCCGGGTCGGTGAGCGAAGGAACGGCGTCGGCCGCTTGGCCCGCCACGACGGCTGCTCGTACGGCGTTCAGAGGGGACATCGTCGAATTGGCGGACCCGGCTGCTGCGGCGAAGGGCACGCTCGGCGCACCGAAGACGGCGATGGAAATGACGAGTCCCGTCGCGACGGGCCAGAGCACCAACCCTCGCCACGAGCGATGGGACAGCAGCTTGATGTGGCGGAGGGGGTTCTCCAGTCCGTAGTACGACAACGTGGCGACGAGACCTGAGACGACGACGAGGACCACGCGAATGCTGAGGGTGTCACGCGCACCCCCATAGGCCGCGGCGATGATCAATATAGGCCAGTGCCAGAGGTAGAGCGAGTACGAGATGTCGCCAAGGAAACGCATCGGTCGAATCGAGAGCAGCAAGTGCGCCCCGTAGCGCGGAAGACCGATGCCACCGACCAGCAGTGCCGCGCAGCCGAGGACCGGCAGTAGGGCGTTGTAGCCAGGCATCGCGGTCGCGGCGGTGAAGAACAACGCCGCCGTGACAATGGCCACCAGTCCGCTCCACGAAAGGGCGCAGCGCAGCGCAGCCGGAATCTTTCCCAACCATGGCAGCGCCACGGCGAGCAGCGCACCGACCGCCAACTCCCAAGTGCGGTCGAATGTGGAGAAGTACGCAGCCTTCGGATTCGACGCCGTCTGGACCACGGAAAGGTAGAGCGAGAGGCCGCCGACAACGGCGAGCGTCAACGCGATGGGGAGACGCGGTACGTGACCCACGATGCCCTTGCGACGAAAGACCAACGCCACGATGCCCAATGCGGCGGGCCACACGAGATAGAACTGCTCCTCAACCGCAAGCGACCAGTAGTGCTGGAGTGGCGACGTGCTCACCGCCGCCGCGAAGTAGTTTGTGCCGACCGAGGCGAAATGCACGTTGGCCCCGAAGAACACGGCCCACACACCATCGACCAACACCGAGCGGGCCTGAATGATGCCGAGCAGCGCGATCGACGCCACACAGGTCGCCAGAATGACCACCGTGGCCGCCGGCAAGATGCGTTGCGCTCGGCGCGAATAGAAGTTGAGGAACCGTACGCGAGCGTGCTGAGCGATGTCTCCGAGCAGGAGGCCCGTGATGAGAAAACCCGAAATAACGAAGAAGACGTCGACCCCGATGAACCCGCCACTGAACCCGGGGATGTGAGCGTGGTCCAAGACCACGATGCCGACCGCGAGGGCGCGAAGACCCTGAATGTCCTGACGGAACTTCGACGGAACGGTCACGCCCTGCTTGCTGCCGCGAGTGCCAAATCGCAAGAAGTGCGTAATGCTGTCGAGGACGCGTGTGATCATCGACTTGTTACGTCGTTCAACGCTACGACTGAGCACGGTGGACGAACGACGGATCAACGTGGGCTCCGAGTCGACGCGGATGACACGCTCGCGACGATTGTCGTGGTCGTCGTGGTCGTCGTGGTTGTCGTCGCACCCGGCCAGACCGGCTTTATCGGTGGCACCGCGACCGGAACGAGCTTGATGGTGTTACGACCCCCCAGGTTGAGCGCCAAGGCAAGCGCTGGGGCCACGAACGCCGAAAACTGCGGGGTCAAATGGCCGCTGTCCTTGGTGGGGATGAAACCTCCAATCACGTCGGGACAGATCTCGTCATCGCACAGCAAGGGCCGTACGTCGAGGAAATTGACCTTCCTCGTAGTCGCGATCTCTTGCGCTTGCCTCTCGTGAGAGTTCGAACCCTCATGTCTGGCACAGGTACCCTGCGTCGCGCCGGCTTGGGCCAGGCACGTTGCGGGCGTAACGCCTGCGACATCGTCGCCGAGGAGGACGAATCGATTCGTCAACGGCTTGAGTTGGCGAACGATCTGTTCTTCACCGGCGATCCATCCCGGAGATTCGTAGTAACTTCCCATCACGATGACGTCGGGATGGAGTCTCTTGATTGCCGTCTTGGCCCAGGTGTAGAACGTGGTGCACGGGTTGTCGGGCCTCCAAAATTGGCCCAGGTTCACGTAGACCTCGTAGGCGCACGCTTCTCGCACGATTGGGTAGAGCTTCCAACCTTCCGCCTTGGCGATCAGGGAGAGCGCCGGCACCCACATCACGGAGTGCGAGTTACCGAAGACCACGAGGGTCTTGGTGCCCGTTGGGTCTCCCAGGTTGCAGACCTTGCGCGTCAGCACCGGGTACTGCGAACACGCGCCAAGGTTCACGCCATCACTACTGGCGGTGGCGATTGAAGGAATGATCACGCTCGGCAACGCGGTCCAACTCTTGGCCGCCAAGACTGCGCTTGCTACAGCCGTGAGCGGCACGGACGCCGGTATGCCGTCGAGCGAAGTGTGCGGCCCGATACCGCTGGCGGTGGCGTCGGAGGGAATCGAGAGCGTGAGCCCTGACACCAAGAGGACAGAGGCCCAGCCGGCAATAAGAGCCGCGCGACGACGCGTGTATCGGTGAGTACTCGTTGGCGCTCCATCTATCGACTGCACAAAGGACCTCAACGTAGATGACCCCAGCACTGGAATCTTGCAATAAACATAGGTCGGAGCGTACAATGTGGAGTAGGGTCAAAAGTCCATAACACGCCGCTTATCAGGGTATTCGAGAAAAAATTGTCGTAATCTGTTGTGAGTATTGCTGCAGTTTTGTGATTAGAGCATCAAAAACGACGCGGGCTCCGAAAAAGGGATCGTGCCAACAAACACACCCGCCCTTGAGATGAGTCGGCACGGGTGAGATCCGCAAGACCAAGGTGTACGTCGCTGCATGGGGTCAGGGCGAAATGGTGCGGCTGGAGAGATTCGAACTCCCGACCCTCGGTTCCGTAGACTGTTCCGGCTCATTCGTGCGTGTGTCCCAATGTCCAATTTGGCTGTTCGCGAACGGAATGTTGTCCGTCCGTGTTCTTCGCAGTGTTCTCGCGTTTGAAAGTTTCATTCCCATTTCATTCCCAAAACGTGCGGTCCGTTAATTCGGTGACAGCCGCGATGGCCTAGGACAATGGGCCACGTTGAGGGGCGAACATGCGTCCGTCGAACATTGAGCGAGGAGATGGCCAAGTGAATCAGATTGAACTCGTAGTGAACGAATATTTGGAGTGGTTGCGCGCCCACGGCTACGCCGAGTCCACGGTGCGCGCCCGTCGCTACTACCTAGCTGGACTGGTCGGATTTCTCTTGCAACGAGAAATCGCTGACCCCCGAAAGGTGACCCCCCATCTCATCGATGCTTATCAACACCATCTGTTCTCTCACCGCAAGGTCGACGGCCGACCGCTGTCCTTCTGCACTCAAGCCCAGCGCCTGGTGCCGGTGAAAGGTCTCTTCGACTGGCTGAGCCGCACCGGCGCGGTGGCGTCCAATCCCGCGGCGTCGATCACGTTGCCCAAGACCGAAGATCGCCTTCCTTCATCGGTCCTCAGTGTCGACGAGGTGGAGGCAGTGCTAGCGCAACCCAACGCCTCGACCGCCCTCGGAGTGCGCGATCGGGCGATCCTTGAAGTCCTCTACTCGACGGCCATCCGACGCTCCGAGCTGACCAAATTGTTCGTCGCGGACGTCGATCACGCACGCGCAAGCCTTTTCATTCGCCAGGGCAAGGGTGGGCGCGACCGATTCGTACCAATCGGCGAACGAGCCCTATCTTGGGTTCGTCGCTACTTGGAAGAGGTGCGACCCAATCTCGACATCCAACCGAACCAGACCGCCCTCTTCCTAAGTGTCACAGGAGACTCAATCGCTCCTGACGTACTCACTCGAATGGTGAGGGTTTACATGCGGGCTGGTGCGCCTGCGAAGGCGGGCAGTTGCCACCTCTTCCGACACACCGCGGCCACTCTCATGCTCGACGCCGGGGCCGATATCCGGCACATCGCCGAGATGCTGGGCCACCGGAGGCTCGAGACCACTATGGCTTACACCCGCGTTTCAATGACGAAGCTTCACGAAGTTCATGCGAAATACCATCCGGCTGAGCAAAGTCTGCGGGCGAAGCAATTTTGACTTTGGATGTGGACCCTGGAAGGTCGTATTAAACCGCTACTACGACCCCAGCACTGATCAATTTCTTTCAATAGATCCAAAAGTAGGCATAACAAATCAGGCGTATTTATTCACAGGTGATGACCCTCTTAACGGCTCCGATCCAATTGGGGATGGTGGAGGCGCTGTTGCTCAGCGATTGGTCTGCTTCGTCTTCTTGAGCGCAAACTGCTTTGGTCAATTCGGTCAGGATTACTCTGAGTTAGCAAGGACGTCTGAACAAGACATCATCCATGCGATCCAAATTGAGGAAGACACAGAGAAACTTGAACCGACGCTTAGAAAGGCAATTGGCGAAGAAGAAGAGGTCGACATTGGTGAAATCGAAGTAGGGGGCGAGATTGCCGGAAACGCGGCCAAGGATGTAGGCCACTTTGTTGTTGCGCAGGGCCGACAAGCCGCCTCCTTCTGGTCGAACGTTCTCAGTAAAGCTTTGTCTGGACCGCATTTGAAGATTGGTCCAATTGACTTTCCGTTGCCGGACTTTGGCTTTGCGTTTTAGTCAGCTCGACACAACTGCTTGCAATAAGGAAATGTGATTGAGGAATGATGCTGTTGTTACGATGAGTAACTGAAATCAAGGAACTAACTGTGGGGGTCGATGTTTGACAACGTGGGACGTGCATTGACAAAACTTACAGATTCTGTTCAATCTGCTCTCCAGAGATTTGAAAAGGGAGACTACGATGACGCACTATTCCAGCTCGAGAGCGCGGAGTTCGAAGTAGTCAATGCGCTGGATACTAGCGAAGACAACGACGAATCAAGTCTGCATGCGTTGCTTTGGTTATACCTAATGCGGGGGGCAATCTTGGTTGACCTAGGTCGTTTCTTGCAAGCAGAGACGATCTACGACGAGGTTCGACGACGTGCTTCCGATTTGGATGAGTGTCGTTCGATGACGGCAAGCACGAGTTGTTTTGCACACGAATATTTTCGAGCCACAAAGTCATTTGCCGAGATACGAGCATTCCGAGGACAATTTGCAGACGCGGTTCTTCAATTGGTCAGTCTTGGAAGTGATAATTCGTGGTTCGAGTGCGTCGGTTTCCCGATACTTTCTAGAGACATTAGAGAAAGAATCAATGAATACGGGAATCTTCTTGGATATGAGTCGCTTTCAAAGCGCCTTCTTGGAGATGTAGAACAACTCGACGAAGGAGGTGCTACGAAGCGTCAGGAATGGCCATCACCCATTCCTCTTGGCGGCGAAGTCTTAAGTGGGTTTCAACGGCGATATAACCGTTTGAGAAACACGATATTTGACGACACCAAAAGTGATTTGCCATTAAAGTACGAAAGGTTGCAGAAAGCTCTCGCGATTGCGGATGATTGGCACGCTTCGCTTCCAAGTTCCATCGAAGCGCGACTAATCAGAATTCAGATTCTTTTCTTGAGAGAAGAATTAGCGATTCAATTGGATCTCGTACATGATCTTGAAGAGGAGCTCATGATCATCGATGCTGAAATTGGAAAATTCTTCCGAGACGCGCCTGAATACGTTGACTCCCACAGAGATATCTCGTGGCATCTGTATTCATTGGGAAGAACGATTTTGGCCCAGCATTTCGACGATGACGCTAAGCGCCCTCGAATGTTTTGGGCCGCAGCGAAGTGTCTGTCCGGTTCTTTCGAGATTTTGAATGGAGATCGACACAGGGCGAGTGTGACTCAGGCCGTCGCACTCAACATGTGTTCGATTTCACATCTGATTGCCCTGTCAAACGACATGCTCAAACAAACCGAACTTGCTGCATGGCACCGATCTCGGAGAGATTCCATTCTTCGGCACGTTCTACTCCTCGATCCGAACAACGACAGAGCCGTATCATTGGCCAAACTCTATGAAGTTAATCCGTTGCGAAGCGGGTCTCTAAGTGCAGAAATCGAAGAAGAAGTATCTAGCTGGAGGTGGTCAATAATTCCCCTCGTGCCTTCGGTTTGAAGATAGAATCCATGTTCTGATCCTCCGCTTCGAATCCCTGATCACGAGCCCTATTGGCTAGTTGGATGCCATTTGATTCTTCGAATTGCTCAATCAACCGCTACTACGACCCGACGACCGACCAGTTCTTGTCAATTGACCCGGACGTTGAACAAACGAATCAGCCATACGTGTTTACGGATGATGATCCGTTGAATGCGGAAGATCCGCTCGGATTGGAAGAGTTTGGATATGGCGTTGGCCCCCCTACCGAGGGCGAAGGCATAGCTGGGAGCGGATTTGGCGGTACTTCGGGTGGAGGGGGAGATAGCGGGACAGGTGTTGAGGGAAACAGTGGTGATGGCAATTCTTCAAATGGTGAGGCAAAGGGCAATGTCGGGAAAGGAAGCGACAAAGGTGAAAATGCTCCCGAAGGATTCAACAAAGCGGGAGAAGTAGGATCGGTACCGTCTTCGATGCCGAATTTCTCGGATCCGTCCGATCCGCCCGGACCAGGTTGGGAATGGAGAGGTAACGGTCCCCCAGGAAGTAGCCAAGGCTCGTGGTACGACCCTTTAAATGACGAGTCTCTCCATCCTGATTTGGAACACGGCGGTAATATAGGTCCACATTATGATTACAAGGATTCAAGCGGAAAGGTATTTAGGATCTTCCCGGACGGGAGCATAATTCCAAAATGAATCAGGGCTTTGTTGAACTGTCGCTACATGGAGACGGCCCGATGGAGTGGCTGGAAGAATCGCTCAGAGAAGGTGGCGAGATTTCAAAGCGGGTACTGCCAACGATCCGTTCACGATTGGCTCTGACTGAGGTCATTGTGCCCGCAGGCGTCGTAAGGGACTCTTATCATAATCTTCGAACTGGCGGTATCTTGGACACGAAGTTGGCTGATCTAGGAATCGCCAAAGCACTTCGCCAACTGTGCTCGGATGAATCGGCGAAGTATTTATTGTACGTCGAAGACGACTTGCGACGGCCTGGGGATCCTGCAATTTCAAATGGCCAGGCGGGACTCATTTTCCTGAGAGATCAGGTAGTTCACTGGTGCGAACTGGCGAAAGACAATGTCAGCGAAGTCGGCACCTTCTTGAGGAAAGGTTCCAGCGGCTTCCCTCTCAATGCCTTTGTTGCGCAATTCCCTATGAGGTATTTGAGGCATGAAGGCTTATCTGAAAGTGAATTGTTAGCGACCATTACTGACTCAGTTGTGGCCGTGGTTGTGGCGGCATACGACGCTGAATCATTCCTCATCTGGCATCCAGTTGGCATTCAACCATAACTCTCGAAACACCCGCTGATTCTTGAAAGACGTAAAGGCAAGTTACGCCAATACCGTTCGTAGAGTTTGCCACCAAACCATGACCTCCCAGCTGGGCCTCTTGGCGCGCAGCGCCAAGAGGCCCAGCCCGTAGAAAGCGACCAAACTCTCAATTCGTCCTGTGGTCGGTGATGAGACATCGTGGAATCTTCTGCACCACAGAAATTGGGCAGTGTTGACAGTTACATTGATTAAGAGCGGTGACGAGAGATCTCGAAATCGACAGGATGAGTCGGCGTCCAACGGCACCTCGCAAATGGGTCCAGGGTTGTCCACTGGTATCCATGGTGTACCGAAATCGACATTGTCATAAAACTCTTGTTCTTTTTTGCCTTGTAGGAGTGGCTTAGTAAGTAGAGGAGCAATTTATTTTCCTCTCCGAGAGGAGCCGCCGTGACCCACCGAAAGTCGACCCATGAACTAGTGAAGGACATACAACAAGCTGGCGGGTGTTCCCACCCGATCCGACTACGCGGGCAGTTCGTCAACGTCGCCACTGGCGAGGTCAACGAGCGGCCTTTGCTGGTCGCGTGCAAGGACCGCCGCGCCGTGCTCTGTCCGGCGTGTTCCTACCTCTACAAGGCCGACGCCTGGATCGTGGTCTCGGCCGGCCTCATCGGCGGCAAGGGCGTGCCGGCCTCGATCAGTGATCACCCGCGACTGTTCCTCACCCTCACCGCCCCCTCGTTCGGGACTGTGCATACTCGACGAAACGACGGCTCGTGTCAGCCCGGTCGAATCCGCTTCTGTCCCCACGGCCGCGTGCAGGCCTGTTCGCGGCGCCACGACAGGGCCGACCCGGAGATCGGCAGCCCGCTCTGTGACTTCTGCTACCACTTCGCCGACGCGGTGCTCTGGAACGCCGAGTCCTCACGACTGTGGAACAGAACCTACGAGCAGATTCGGCGTCGCCTGGCCATCGCCCTCGGCGTCTCATTCGAAGAGCTCTCGCAGCACGTCCGACTCAACTACCTCAAGGTCGCCGAGTTCCAACGACGGGGACTCGCGCACTTTCACGTCGTCCTACGCGCCGACGGCCCGGGCGAACCGTTCAGCCCTCCACCGCCGAATCTGACTACCGAACTGCTGGCCAGCATCGTTGAGATTGTCGTGAAGGACTTCGCGGTGACCTCTTCCCGTGGGAACGTGTCATGGGGTCGACAGCTCC
>JBEKCK010000003.1:0-78997 GCA_050014915.1 Acidimicrobiales bacterium
CACCAACCGACCGGGACACTCTCTGCAACTAGAGCTGATTGCCCAGAACTGTCCAGTGTTCACCGGTCGGCGGCTCGGGGACAGCATCACTCAAAAAAGTGGCGCGGTCCAGACCCATTAGAACTGTTGCGTCGGGCCTCCGACACCAACATTCTCGGGTACCTTGATTCCCGCTTCTCCGTGGATGACATGTAGGTCTGAAGCGCCGTTCACCTTTTACCTCCAAGTGATCGGCATCGAACTCAATTCGCCACTCGGAGATTGTCGGTGAATGTCGAAAAATGGGTGCAAACTGGCTTCGAAGGTTACATGAGGAGGATTCTCGAATGGCAGAGACAGGCAGAGGGAAGAAGTTTGTAAAGGTCGCGGCGTACGTGAAGGCAGACGGCACGCACGTACCGGCTCACGACCGTTCGACACCCCGTACGTCGAAAGGCGCTCAGGCGAATCCTCCTAAGCGGCGTAGTGCGAAGAGGTAGTCCTCGAAACCCTGCGATCGAGGATTCTCCAGTCCTCAGCATGCTGGATCGAATTCGTAACTCGTGACTCACGCGATCATCTTGACCAGCGGTGTGACCTCAAACAGCAAATATCGGGGACTTCCAATCAACAGGTCGCCAGTCGGAGACTGTTGACGTCGGCCCTCCTACAGAGGAGTTGAAACCACCGACAGTTTCTAGGGCGTTGAATGTCGCCTTCGAGTCCGAGTCCGGTGGTGGACCTGCCTGCGCAACTGAAGTATTCGTACCGAACCAAGCGCCAACGTCATGAGTGCTCCCAGAATCACCGCACCAAGGAGCGCCACCGAGAGTGGGAGCGTACCCGAAAATGTGAAGATACTTACCTTTACATCCTTCGGATTCTGGAAAACGAAGACCAAGATGACCGTCAAAACAATCAACACAGGAAACAAACGTATCCATGCACGCGAGGATCGCGTCGACGAGATCACTTCCGGAGAAGCACTTTGTTGAACTCCAGCTACTCCAGTTACGTCATCTTGATCAACACTGGTGGCCGGTTCGTCATTTCCATCGCCAGACTGCGTTCCCATTGAATCCCCCGTTCTGCCCCTCACGATCGAGGCGAGTTACACCCCACAGAACCAGACAACTTTCTTGACCGACATTCCGTGGTCTTCTGATTATGCAGCATCGATAACACAGGCGGTTGACGTCGTCTCGTGTGGTGTGTTGGGCCTCCGACACCCACCGAGTTACGATCAATCTGAGTCGTCCACGCCGTTGGACTACAGAGAGAAGAAATGATGGAAGTCATCAACTTGGGTGCGACGGACGGGCTGCCTCCAGTTGACTGGGCGAATGTCGTGGCGAAGCTCGATGCTGGATCACCGCCGGCTCCCGGCGCTCGCAATACTCAGTCGACGTGGCTCTCGACGGTGAATGAAGACGGGAGCCCGCACGTGACTGCGGTCGGTGCTCTCTGGTTGGACGGAAGCTTCTGGTTCCAGACGGGGTCGGGTACCCGGAAGTGCCGCAATGTGACCCGCGACGCACGCTGCTCGATCGCGTTGTCGATCCTCGATGCTGACGTGGTTGCCGAGGGTGTGGCTGAGCGGGAGACCGACCCGGCCACACTGAAGCGCCTCGCCAAGGCCTGGGCGGACCAGGGGTGGCCCGCGGAGCTGGATCAGTCCGGGGTCGGTATCACCGCGCCGTTCAATGCGCCGTCGCAGGGACCACCACCGTGGAACGTATTCCGCGTAAAGCCGATCTCAGTGACCGTGACACTGGGAACTGAACCGGGTGGACTGACTCGCTTCAGGTTCTAACAAATCTTATTCTCTCCGTTACGCAAGTCCGAGGTCGCAGATTTGTCACGTCGGACCTCCGACATCAGCGACCTCTGGTGGCGTCTGTATATCACTTAAGTTCTTACTTGACAATACAACTCTGAGCGTCCATACTTAAGTACATGCTTAACCACGACAGCCAGTTGGACCTGATGTTTCACGCTCTCGCTGATTCAGGTCGCCGATCCATGCTGCAACGGCTTGGATCCGGGCCCTGTTCGGTCAGCGAACTAGCTCGACCTCTTTCGATGTCGCTCGCCGGCGTCGTTCAACACGTTCAGATCCTCGAGACCAGTGGTCTGATCTCGTCCAAGAAGATTGGCCGAACACGTATGTGCCACCTCAATCATGTGGCGCTGAGCTCCGTTGAGAAGTGGATCGCGGAACGTCAAAGGAATGTCGAAGACCAAGTCGATCGACTTGGCGAGATATTGAACAGCAACATCAAACAACAGCACAGGAGAGAGAAATGACAGAACCGACAGTCACGTGCAGCACATTCACCATCAATCGAACCTTGGCTGCGTTGCCGGATCAAGTATTCGCGGCGTTCGCCGACGTAAACCTTAAGACTCGAATGCTGGCACCTTCAGAAGATGAAGGTATTGGTGAATCTTCCGCACACGCTGAGTTTGACTTCCGGATCGGTGGTCGAGAGCGCTTCGAATTTGTCGAAGAGGACGGCCGAAAAATGTTATATGACGCCTTGTACTACGACATCGTGCCGAATAGACGAATTGTGTACAGCTACGAGATGTACGCCGACGGATCGCGCATATCTGTTTCGGTCGCGTCGATCGAAATGCTCGAGGCTGCGGCCGCAACGACGTTGATCTGGACTGAGCAAGGCGCGTTTCTCGATGGCCTCGATACATCTGAACTGAGAGAAGGCGGTACGTCCTGGATGATCGACAATATGGCGGAATACTTTGACGCCAGGAGTTCGTGAGATTCGAAGTGAACCTATAGTGATGCGCGAATGCATGGTGGCACTTCTGTAACTCCGTGAAATTCAATGCGTCTTTGTGGCCGGAACGTCGAGCCGACGTTCTCGGGGGAGCGGGTGGCTTACTGGGCCAGAAGGATCGCCAATTCGACGGTCCACCTCGTCTTGCGTGGTTCGACCGCCGGGTCGGTCCAGAAGGCCTCGTAGCGACACGCAAACTCATCACCCTCGGGGACGGTCCGGCGGTCGAGAGCCAAGCCGTTGTCGCGCACCCAATCCTGCAACGCCTGATTCGCTCTACGGGCGTGGTCTTGGTACTTCATCGTCGCGTAACTTCCCGCGGCCATCGAGCCAGGCCGGAGACTCGGGTGTGCGATGTGCACGGGTCCAACCGTGAGGTACCCCGCCTCTAGGTCCATTGGGCCGTCCATGTCGATGACGTTCAGGCGGAGAAAGCCGTGGCCGACGGTCTCGATCCCGGCCTCTTTGATCCCGGCGCGCGCCTCTGCCAAGAGACGGTCTCGGACTGACAACATGCCCCGAAAGGGCGTTACGACGCGAATCCCCACGTAGGGAATGGCGGGCCGTACCTCCACTCTGGCCGGCTCGACAATCTCCATCCGGACGACCGTAGAGGACCGGATGGGTCTAAGGAAAGCAGAAAGGAGCGCACCTGGGCCCCCGCAACCAACGCTACGCAACAATCGGCGTCTAATCCCCAGCCGTCGATGCGATCTCGATGCACTTTGGTATCGGTCATAACGGTCGACCATCGACCTCGGTTGTGGACTTGAACCGCGATTAGTGCGCCCGCATCCCTGGGACCATTCGCCACTATTGCCGGCGTCGTTTAGGAGACCAGTTCGGCGCGTGGTACGTTGACCACATGTTGCGTCGAACGCGACGGCGACCGTCAATGAACGTGGTAATTGTGGGTGGCGGCGTCGCAGCTCTGGAGACGGCACTTGGCGTGCGCGCGCTGGCGGGTCGTCGTGCGAAAATCACTCTCCTAGCCGCAAACAACGACTTCATCTACCCGCCCATGGCGGTCTTCGAACCGTTCTTCACCCTTCCAACTGGGCCTCGCCAGCTGTCCCTCGCCGAGTTCGCCCGCGACGTCGGTGCGACGCTCGTGCACGAGAGCGTGGCATCGGTCGATTGCGAGCAACGAACGGTCCGGACCAGTTCGCAGCGCGAATTGGCGTACGACGTCCTTGTGATCGCGATCGGCGCAAGAACGAGCGCTGTGCTGCCGTCGGCGCTCGCGATGGACGGGCATGACCTCGGCGAGAACCTGCGAGATGTCATTCAGGACATCGACAGCGGCTCCGTTCACAGCGTTGCGTTCGTTCTGCCTTCGCGGACGACCTGGCCCCTGCCCATCTACGAGGTTGCTCTCCTTACCCAGGAGCACGCGCGTGAGAAGGACATTCAGCTTCAAGTCACTATTGTCACCGCGGAGGATGGTCCGTTAGCCGTCTTTGGTGGTGACGCCAGCGCGGCTGTTGCTGAGGTCCTGTCGGGAGCCGGAATAAAGGTTCTCGCCGGTGCAACCGCAGAAATGCGGCGGCCAGGCGAGCTCGCCGTCAGTCCGGGCGGACACGAGTTGCGCTTCGACCGCGTGGCGGCGGTCCCCGAGTTGCAGGGGATTGCGATCGACGGGCTTCCGTCGAACGCCGCTGGCTTCTTGCCGATCACGCCTCAGGCCCAAGTGATCGGGGTCGATCACGTGTATGCCGCAGGAGATGTCACCGACTTCCCGATCAAGCACGGCGGCATCGCCGCAGCACAGGCCGACGCCGCCGCCGAGTCGATCGCGGCGCTGGCCGGATCGCCGGTACAGCCGAAACCGTTCGACTCGCTCGTTCGAGGAATGCTGCTGACCAGCCGCCGGGGGAGGTACCTCTACCTCAGCACTCGCATCGAAGGTGGTGTCGCACGAGACTCGCAGACCAGCGAGACCCCGATCTTGGCGCCGAAGGCGAAGATCATGGCACGCTTCTTGGGACCATACCTGGACGAGCGTTGGCCAGGTTCGTTTCGAGAGTAAGTGTTGAACACTGAGGAGACGAGCCACCGGTGCGAGGACTTCCGGCAGGGCCGGCTACGAGTCGTTCGAGAAGTGTGCGTGGCGCGAACGCTGCGAGACCGCGTCGACGGCCGCCGCGGCGGCGTGCTCGGCAGCCAGTTTGGCGTCCTTGGACATGCGAACTAGAGCCGGCAAGCGACCTGGATGCCGCAAACAGAAGGCGCCGATCCTTTTGAAGTTCAAGGTGCCGTCCCAGTTAATGAGATGGAACACCTCGTCGTCGAGGTCGGCACCGGTCGCTCGGTCGCTGATCGCTCGAAAGACCGACCAGGGGATGTTGTGGCGTTGACAGATCTCAGCGATGGTTGCCGTTTCCATGTCCAATGAGTTCACGCCGTCGGCCCGCAATCGGGCGATGACGTCCAGGTCGGTGATGAGCTCGTCGGAGGTCCACATCTTGCCCGTCGGATGGCCCCCGCCGAGTCGATGGGGCCGATACTCGGCGCCGGTGGCGCCGTTGACTACCACCGCCGGTCGAACCAGTGCGCCAATCGGCGTGTCGTTGTCGACGGCCCCGGTGATGCCGACTACGACGACGTGCTCGATGTCGATTGCAAGCGCAAGGCGCTCAACCCCTTCTCCAGCGAGGTGGCTCCCGATGCCCGTGACGATTGCCACGACCTCGCGGTCGACGAGCGTGCCGGCGTAGACCTTACGAGATCCGATAACCGTCTTCTTGAGAGACAGTTTCCGCTTGAGTGGCTTGAGCTCCAATGGCATGGCGCACACGAAGACGACGCGTTTCACCATAGGAGTCTGGACATTAACCGCAACTGTGCGAAGTTGCTCACCTCGTCGGGACCATTAGGCATGAGTTCACACCGCCAACTGAAACTCGTCGACTCGCTCGACGACCTGGAATCCGAGGTGTTCGTTGATTTCAATCATCCGAAAGTTCTCGTTCGCGTTCCACGTCTGGAGTCGAAGCGCTCCGGCGATCTCTCGACGCAGGTGTCGGAGATTGGCGATCTTCACCGCGAGGCCAAGGCGGTGACCGCGATGATTCGGATCGACAATGGTGTTCCACTGTTCCGCAACGCTTGGCATCTGCCTCCAGACTCCGATGTCGGTGAAGGCGACCAGGTTGCCGCCTCGATCGACAGCGCCCGCAGCAAGACGACTTCGTCCCGAATGGAAGGCGTCATCCTCCTTCTCGCGCCATCGCGAGGTGTCCCACACTTCTGATTCCCACGACAGACCACCGCGCGGGGTGTCCGTCGACATACGACCGACCAGACGCGCGACGCCTTCGACGACGTGGTCGGGTGCTCGGTCAAGCCAGGTGACGATCTCATAGTCGCGAGCTCGATCGTCGATCTTGGATTTCATCAAGGTGTCGAGGTCTCTCTTGTCGACCCTCGTGAGATCGAGCTCCCGGCGTAGCCTCGTGAGCACCATTCTCGCGCCCAACGCGCGCGAGAACGCCACTCCTGGCGCCTCGCCATCCAGAGGTGAGCCGACCGTCCAGACAGCGTTCGTCCGGTCCTCACTGCGTACGAAGGCGAGCAAGTCTTTCGCGAACGTGGAGCCAATGCCACGACGTCTCCGGGATGGGAGTACCGACAACGAGACGGTGGCATTGGATCGGTTGTCTCGCAGCGGCAGTCGTACCGTGCCGTAAGCGACATCGACGCCACCGTCGACTGCCAAGAAGTGTGCGTAGCGGGCAGAACGCTGCGTGGCGCGGAGTTGATGAACAAGCTCTTCGAGCGAACCGGCCGCAAGTCCGGGGTGATCGACCGGCACACACACCGAAGCGAGCGCGATCCATCGCTGCGCCCCGGCCGCGTCTTCGATCCGCTCCGTTCCTGTCACGTGGGGACGTTATCGGGCGACATTCGTGGCGAAGGTCCTGACCGTCAGTGTCCTGACGGTTGCGCTGTCGCAATGCCACCATACGAACGCGCAAGTGCGCGAGCAACGACGAAGGCATCTGCGTCTCGTACGTCTCTGGGTGTCGGAGGAAGTAGGTCGTCCCAGATCGCGAAACATGTGCCACGGAGTTGCACGAACCCTTCCGGTCGAGCGAAGAAGAAGACATGGAGGTGGGCGCCCCCGTCACCCCATCTCGAGACGTGTGCCCGCGCGATATGGGGCAGAGATTCCACTGCCCGCGCGGTATGTACGACCAGCCGCCCCAGTTCACGCGCAAGGTCATCGGACAGCTCTGGGAGGTCTACGTGTTGCTTCGGTAACAACATCAGGACGAGTGGCGCTCCCGACGGCTCCGAAAACGTGACGAGCCGCCACCGGTCGTCCTGCCACACGTCACCTTGACCCACCGCCGCACAGGAGTCACACGAGACGCCGTCCTCGCCTCGTCGTGACGGCTCGGGCAGTTGCGGCGGCTTGAGCGGAACGACCCGAAGGCCGTCGGGTTCAAACGGGAAGATCTCCCACGCCGTGAGGCGCGACAAGGGCATCCGTCCTTCCGCGTCCGCGGCTGCGAGTGCATTTGCGTGAAAGTCGTCCGGCGCAAGTGGCATTGACAGATGGTACGTGCGTCGTGCCGCCATTGACCCTCGCAATGCAAGTCGCCGGTGCCTTTCGCCTATCGCGTGTGGTCGGCTAACGGCGTCGGCGGTAGTGCAGGACCACAACGCCATTCGTGCCCGGATGGCACGATACGAGCTCCAGCGGCTTGAACTCCCCGACAACGTCGAGGTCAAACTCCCGCGTTCCGTGACCCAACAACATCGGGAACACCGTGATCCGGAACTCGTCGATGAGATCGTGATGTAGCAAGGTCCGAGTGATGCCACTGCGACCGGTCACGATCATGTAGCCGTCGCCTTCACTCTTCAGCTTCTCGACTTCGGTGATGAGGTCGCCTCGGTTGATCGTCGTTCGCTCCCAGTCGGCCGACGCGAGAGTGCGCGAGAAGACGACCTTGTCCGTCGCGGCGTAAATGGGGGCGAATGGGTGATCGACCGCTGTCTTGCCCTGGAAGTGCGATGCAAACTCTTCGTAGAGGACACGGCCCATGATGTACTTGTCGGCCCCGGCCAGGAACGTGAGTATGCGCTCCTCCTCGACGGGGTCCTCTGGGAGTTCGGCGATGAAGCGGAACTCTTCGGTGTCGTCCTTCGTGGACACGGCGTTCACCGAGTACACGTAGGTCATCGAGATTAGCGTGCGCACGTATTCGCTCCTGGACTAATCCGCCGACTGGTGGTCGGACGTGAATTGTCAATGTACGGTGTCGTAGGACAGCTCGTCGAGGATAGCGTTCACGTCAGAGCGTTCGCGTCAATCAGTTTTTTGCCAGACGGAGATGTGTTTGTCACTGCTGGAGGTGAACGGACGACGATCCCAGTCGCCGTAGCGCGCCTCGAGCGTGAGTCCCGCGATTTGCGCCATGAGGTCACACTCGCTCGGCCAGGCGTACCGGAAATGTCCGATGTCGCTCCGGTAACGTCCGTCGGCGTCACGAGTGAAATGGTGCGACGCGCATCGCTGGGTGGCGGTCTCGTAGGTGTCGAACCCGACGTGGTCCTGGGATGCGTCAAATAGTGCGGCGGTCTCGCCGGGCGCCATTCGCTGCAGAGCCGGTACCCAAAGTTCGACCACGAACCGGCCACCCGGTGCTAAGTGCCTAGCGGCGTTTACGAAGCACTCGACCTGCTCGGGCTGGGTCTGCAGGTTCGAGAGAGAATTGAAGACGAGGTACACGAGAGTGAACGAGCCCGGGAATCTCGTCGTCGCCATGTCGCCGACCAACACAGGCAGCTCCTCTTCCGTGACCTTCCGGCGAAGTTGGCGGACCATCGATTCGGAGAGATCGATCCCCGAAACCGGCACGCCACGTGCCTGTAGATTCACCGCGACGCGACCGGTGCCGATGGCGAACTCCAGCGCCGGACCGCCGCACGCGAGCTCGTCGAGGAGGTTGACCGTTGGGTCGAGAACTTCGGGTGCGAACATATCGGCGGACGTTTCGTCGTAGCGCGACGCTTCCGACTCGTCCCAGACTTCACTGGTACCCATCGGCCAATGTTGCCAGATTGGGGGCGAAGTCGATGGGCCCGGCAAGTCGATCCCGTGGGGCTTCGGTGTCGCCGCCCCGCGTAGCGAGAGTGAGCACCTGTCGGCACGAACGCGCCTGCCTACGAATCGGTTCGCGTTGTCCAACGGCGACGAGCCCAAAACGCCGCACCACCGAAGACCAGGTAGATACCGGGCAGAATCAGATTTGGCAGGGTCTGATCGTCAACCGGCCAGTTCGAACCAAGGTGAAGATGTTGGAAGAGGTCGATCACGTTATAGAGGCACGACAACAGAGCCAGGCCCAGGAAACCGGCGACGTACAGAGAAAAGGCCCAAGAACGGTCAACGACCGCATTCGCGATCAACCCGAGCGCGATTATGAGCAACGCCTGCATGCCCCGAATCGAGAATGCAATCGGGACCAGTGAGAACCACTCTCTGCTCACCACAGCGAGCACGAGCGCACCGAGAAGGACCGCGATGATCGGTCCGACGGGTCGAACGGCTCCGAACTTGCGCGACCGAATCCAGAAGAACCCAACCACCAAACACACGCTCAGGAAGATGCCGATCACCCAGTACGTGGTCGCCCTCGGACTGGCATATCCGAAAGCTCCGGGTACCGACGACCCGAGTCCCATGCCGAAGAATCCGTTCGAAAACCACTGAGTCTCGCATACGAACCCACTTGGAAACGATGTGCATCCCGTTGAGCTCGATATGCCCGAGTAGACGTAGAAGGGTGTGGCCCCGAGCACCACGATGCCAGCGACGAGCAGAGTGAACCAACGTCCTTCACGGGCTACGGCAGTCCAGGGGCGCAACGCAGTGTCGGAATCACGAGCGCTCGCAGAACGAGGACTGGACGACGTCACGGCTTCGAGCCTCCCACAACACCTAGGACGTGAACCATCTAGCGGGTCTTTTGGAAGAGGGTTTGTGTAAGTCCCGGGAGTTGTCCGTGGTGGATCCGATCGCGACGCGGTCCGCGGTACTTTGGACATCACCGCGAGGCATACGAGTCCGACCTCCGCCGTCTCCTGGAGCGTTCACCGACTGGCCTCTTCTGGCCTTAGCCCGCCGACACAGAGATCGTCATAGCCACGAAGCCCGAATGACCCGTTGGCCTATGGTCGCGTGTCTCTCACTTCGTGGAGCATCCACACGTTGGGTTCCCAGTAGGAACCGACGGCTCCGGTGACGTAAAGAGGAGAGAGTCCGAAGGGAAAGACGTACTCGCCATCTTCGGGAAACTTCATTCCCGTCCACTGTTCCCACTCATCCACCGGTGCGTCGATCCGCATCGACTTCGGCTCCGGTCGCACAATGGTCGCACCCAACCGCGCGTGCACTCGTAGCCAGGGATCAAAGGGAAGGCCGTCGTCTCGCTTCCAATACGCGTAGCGATCGATCGGTGTGAGTGGATAACGATCCTTCCAACTCGGTCGAACGGGGGCCAAGAGCGGCGCGAGCCCGGCCTGGCGAGCCGCCTCTGCCATCGCCTGAATCACCAGCGGGCTCAGACCTTCCCCTTGACGGTCGAGGACTACTTCTCCCGCCAACGCGCAGAGGGCAGTGGGCGAACGAGAGTCTCCGACGGCTCGCAGCCCCACCGCGTCGATGCCGGTCGGCAGATCATCGAGGGATCCGTCCCACCGAAACGGGATTGTCCTCCCTCTCGCCACGATCTGCTCCGACGCCTGGTCGAACAGCAGGATCTGGAGGTGCGAGTGCAGTGGGAACAGAGTGCTGAAGTACGTCGAACTGTCGTTGGCGTGAAGGTTGTATTCCGGCCACACCCCGGAGAATCGTGATCGCGCCTCTTCCCAGAGGTCAGGTCGTTCCTGCGCGGTGTAGGCGACGATCGAACTGTGTTCGTGGAAAACGAGACCGTTCACGTATTTATCTTGTCGTACACGGAACGGACAAGATGCGACCGACTCGCAGACGCTCGACTCCGTCCTCGCACAATCGACAGACGCACGGCGGTTCGAGCCGTCCGTTAAGGCTTCTTTGTGGTGAACCTTCGCGAGGCGTGGACGTCGTAATCCATTTCGTAGACCCGCTTGAGATCGTTGATCGCGTTGAGGGCTCGTTTGCCGTGCGGGCTCGCACACGATTCACCTTCGTCGCCCTTTATCGGATCGAAGGAGTGGAGGACTATCTTCTCGAGCAGCTCGCCCAACGTGACGCCGTTGAACTCGGCCAGGCCTTTCAGTACCTTCACTAGACGTTTCTCCATGCGGACGCCCAACTGGACCCGTTCGATGTGTACTGGTTCGCTATCCAACGTCATGCGGTACTCCCTCTCGGCCTGTTATGCAGGGACCATGGTCCCACGGTAACAGACTCAGTACTCGAGCCACCTCCGTTGAGACTCGCACGAGATCTCCTCGGTGACGGAGTTACGACCTTCGGTCCGCGAGTGCGTTCGCGTCGCGACTGCACCGAGTCGTGCCCGGTGTACATCGTCAAGTAACTTTCACGCCCCAGACGGGCACAAAAGTCGTTTGGAAGCAAACAATGCGGCCATGAAGTGACTTTGGACCCCGATAATCAAAGGGTTTTGGGGGAAGTCCATTTTTAAGATGGACGTAAGACGAGTCGCTAATTGGAAGGAAAATTATGAGAATTCGACAGAGTTCACAAGGAGTCCGCACAGGCGTGTCCACTGGCCGAAAGGTCTTCGCAATGGGGGCCATCGCCCTGGTCACAACGCTCGGCATGGCCATTCCCGCCGGTGCCGTCAACAGCAACACGGTTAGTCACGTGGGACGTGTCTCGCTCACGGGCCACGCGGCGACGACGAAGAAGGTCGTCAAGACCACGCACGTCGCCTTCAAGGGCACCTATTCCGGCACGATGGCACTGCTCTGGAGCAGTACCGGCGTCACCGCGACATCGGTGACGGGTCACGGTACGGGAACCGACGGTGCCAACACGATGAAGGGCTCGGGCGGGGGAACCGCGGCGAACACCTGTGACCCCTTCTCGGGAGCCGGCAGCGTCGTGGGTCCGAGTGGTCTGAAGTTGAGCATCGTCTCGTCGAGTAAGACGCAGGCCTGCGCCGTCAACAGCGCGGCGCCAACACCGGTCACCGTCACTGGCGTGGCGAAGATCGTGAGTGGCACCGGGAAGTTCAAGGGCGCCACGGGCACGCTGAGCTTCAAGGGCGAGTTCTCGATCCAAAACACCACGGCTGGCTCGACGGAGAACGATTCGTTCAGCGCCACACTCACCGGAACGCTCACGATCAAGACGGTCACCACCGTCAAGAAGTAGTCAACACCAAAGCAAGAGGAGAGACATTATGAAGAGAATCATGTCAATGCTGGCCATAGGGTCCTTAGCCCTGGGCAGCGTCGTAGTGTTCGGTGTGGGCTCGGCTTCGGCCACCACCACGACACCAACAATCGTTTTGAGCGGCGCCAAAGGGACGTTCCCTGGTTCGACGCCACCCATCGTGGCCACGACCAGCGTCGCCGGTGCGGTTACATTCACGCTGGGCGGCACGGCCATTGCCGGTTGCTCGTCGGTAGCGACATCCACCGTGACCCCCTTTATCGCGTCGTGCACGTGGACACCCACCGCGGCCGGACCGGTCGTGTTAGGTGCCTCGTTCGTACCAACTGACACGACCGACTACGCCGACGCCACAGCCGCCGCGTACGACGTCACTATCGCCCCACCGATTCAAGGCACCACGGGTGGCCCGATCTACTTCACCGTCGACACGGTGGGTACCGCGAACAGCTGCGGGATCCAGTCAGAGTACGTCGTCGGTGACGGCATCGTCTTTCGCGTCACGGCCGATGACGCTGACTTGGGTGGCGCCGCACTGACGTCAGCGAACGTCAGCAGTGCGACCCTCACGGTCAATGGATTCTCTACGTCGATCCCTCTGGCCTACGGCAACCACGGCGGTCTTGGCATGTGGACCGGTGTCTTGCAGACGGGTACCGCGGCGGGTGACTACAGCCCCACGGGACCGATCCCGTACACCATCACCATGAACACGATCGCCGTTCCGGCAACGACCAAGAAGGTCACCGTCGTCACGCACAAGCGCGTCAAGGTCCGGGGCAAGTTCGTAACCCGTACCTTCCACACGGTGAAGACCGTCGTCGTGACGCCGGCAGTTCCCGGTGCCACTGGGACGTTCAGCCCCGTCGGCACGATTCAGGTCATCACGCTGCTCGCAGCTCCCGTCACCCTGAAGTAATCAGCGTCACGTAGTACCGCAGTACGAAGTCTCCTCGTAGTCCCGAGTGAACGAATTGATTTTCCAGTTCACTCGGGACTCGTGGCATCACAGCAGAAACCAAGGTCCAAGGACACTCACCAAGGTCCCATCAATGGGGAACCGGAGTGGAAAAGAGAGGAAACAATGAAAGCGTTCCAACAGAAGAGGGCCCGCGGTTCGTTCGCCGCAAAGCTCGCGGCGGCGGTCTTGATGCCGGTTGCATTGCTGGCTACGACGAGTGGCGCCGCTACGGCGCCGTCGCTCAACCCAATCCAATTGGCTGCACCGAGCGGACTTCCCGGAACGGCGCTCCCTTTTAGCGGTGTCACCGCGACGACGTTCACGGCGTCAGCCAACTACCTGAAGCTCACGACCAATCCGGACGCCGGCGTCGCTGGAACGCCCTTCACCCTGAGCGGCACCGGGCTGGCGGCCAATACAACGCTGCAACTCGTGTGGGGCACCAATACCGCCACGTGGAGCGTGGACGCGGAGCCCAACACCGTTAACTACCTCGGTTCGGTCTATTCACCGATCTCGGCCGGCTCACTGCTCAACAGCAGTAACTCGATGTACGTGAACATGGCCACCGTGACCACGGACGGCAGTGGCAACTTCAGCCTCAAGACGACGGCGCCCACGGACTTCGGTGGCAACCACGACATCTGGGCGGTCGCCGGTGGCGTCGGCGTTGCCAATGGCTCCTTCGACCAACTGCGCACCGTCACGATCTCGCCGAAGAGCGGACCGATCGGCACGCCGATCACGGTCACCTACACGTCCATGGACGCGAACGCGTACGGCGGCGGGGGATCGGTCCTCTGGGACAACCACTACGTGGGTGAGATCATGGGCAACTGGACTCGCGGCACCGCGAGCGTCACCATTCGCGCGGCGGGTGCCGTGGGCCGACACTTCGTCCAGGTCGGCGACGCGATCAGCTTCCAGTACATGAATCCCATCCAGTCACCGATCACCGATGACAACGGCGCCGTGCGCGCGTTCACGATCACCAAGGGCAACGTGATGCCGAAGCCGTCAATGACGTGGCCGACCAGTGTCACGCCGAACGTGAGTTCGACGGACTTGACGACGATGTACAACAGCGCGCTCGGCGCGAAGGCCGACCAGCCGACCGCTATCGACCCCGCGAGTTCTGCAACCGGTTCCCTCTCACCGAGCAGTGGACCAGTAGGGACGAAGACCACGCTCAACGTGACGAATCTGCCCGCCACATCGAACGGCACCGTCGAGGTCGACCTGGTCTCGGTCACCGGCAGCCGTGTCAATTGCACCGGCACCTGCTGGGGCTATACGTACACCTCCCTGGGCAGCGGCGTGGTGGCCAACGGATCGTTGAACCAGAGCGTCACTATTCCGAACAACCCCGGTGTTGGCACCCTCGGTGGCTGGCACGCCATCGTGGTCATCAAGGGCACTATGGGCACCGACGGCGCCGGCAACCGCGTACCCGGCGTCGGCAGCCTCGTTGAGGTGCAGGTCCCCTTCTACGTGAAGGAGAGCATCATGCCCTTCTACAACAAGGCGGGCAAGTTGGTCTCGATGGGCACCGCGAACGCGAAGGACACGGTGGCGCTCGCCACCGAAGTCGGTGGTCAGGTCGGAACCGGTGCCTACACCTTCAAGGAGGGCCAGGAGTTCACCGTGAACATCCTGGGCGTCGGTTGGACGCAGCTCGACAACACACTGGCGGTCGACTACGACAACAGCTACATCGGCTACGGTTGCGGATTCCACTCCAACGGCTACATGGCCGTCCACCTGACGGCGACCGGTGGCCCCGGCATCCACCTCATCGACCTGTACCCGCTGCTGTACTCGGTGTCGCCCAACGAGGGCACCTACTACGGCATGGTGCCGCTGCTCTCGGCCAACCACGACGACCCGGCGTTGGCCCTCGGATACCAGGTTCCGGTTATCCACCTGGCGATTCGCGTCGTGAAGTAAGGACTCCAACGGAGCGTCACGGCCCCGTCTCTCGGTTCACGAGGGGCGGGGCCGTGACGCGTAGGGCCTTCGCCGCCCAATCCGGGAACCACCAGTTACGAGGACCGAGCAGGGTCATGATGCTCGGCAGTAGGAGCGCGCGCACGATCGCCGCGTCGATCAAGACACCGAGCGCCAGTCCGACGCCGAGCTCTTGGAGTCCCGCGATACGACCGAACACCAATCCACTGAGCGCGACGACCATGATCATCGCCGCGCTGGTGACCACGCCGCCGGTCTCGGACAGACCTTCGACGATCGCGTCGGAGTTCGTCGATCCGTTTAACCACGACTCGCGGATTCGCGACACTATGAAGACCTCGTAGTCCATCGAGAGTCCGAACAACATCGCGAAGAGGAAGACCGGTACCCAGCCTTCGATCTGACTGACGTGATAGGTACCCAACAGTCGCGCGCCGACGCCGAAGCGAAAGACCACGACGAGCAGGCCGTCGGCCACGCCGACCGTGACGAGGTCCAGCACTATCGCCAGGAGCGGCAGCACCAGTGATCGGAACGCTCGGGCCAAGACGAGATACGCCAGTAACAGTCCCAGGGCCACGATCCAGGGAAAGACGCCGTAGACCACGTTGAGGAAGTCCACGCCCTGGGCCGGTGCGCCACCGACGTACACCTTCGTCCCCGCCGGGAAGCTCACGGAGGGAATGATCTGGTCGCGAAGAACGGCGACGAGATGTTGCGTCTCAGCGCTGCCGAAATAGTCGCGGCTGATGACGAGGATCTGTTCGTAACGACGCGTCGCGTCGACGAACGGCAATGTATGGCCGATGGCGACTATCTCGACCTCGGGGTCTTTCAATATCGCGCGGGCCAAGGTCAATCGGGCTCGAGACTCTCTGCCCGTCGCGGCGCCGTGACCGCGGCCGGTGTCAACGATGATCTGGATTGGTGTGATCGCACCGGGACCCACCCGACCGCTCACGAGGGTGAGCGCGCGCGCGGCCTCGATGTTCTGCGGGATCGCCGTCACCGAGCCCGGCGTCAGCTGCAACCAAAAGATGGAGAACATGGCACCACCGAGCACGACCAGCGTCGACGCGATCACCCAGAAGGGCCGTCGTATGACGCCCCGAGCGATCCTTGTCCACGGCCCCGATGCGACGTCGTGCGACTCCATGAAACCCCGGATGACGATTGGCTGCACGCCCCTTCGGCCGAACAGCGACAGCAACGCCGGCTGCAGGCTGAGCGCGGCCGCCAGAGAGAACACCGGCACGACCAGGCCGGCCGCGCCGAGCGAACGGACGAACGGCACGGGCACGATGAGCAAGGTCGCGAGACCAATGGCGACGGCGACTCCGGAGAGCATGATGGTGCGGCCGGCGCTTCGCATCGTCGCGATGATCGCGTCATCGACGCTCGCACTCATTCGACGAGACTCTTCGCGGAATCGGTGAACCATGAGAAGCGAATAGTCGATCGCGAGGGCCAGGCCGATGAGCGCCACCACGTTGGGCACGTAGAGGACCATCAAGAAGTGATGCGCGAGGAGATACACCACGCTGAGGGTGCCGGCGGTCGTCGCGACCGCGACGAGATAGGGAATGGCGACCGCCCAGCAGATGCCCAACACCGCGACGAGGAGGAGCAGGGCCAGGAGCACGGCGAGGAGCTCGCCCCGGTGCAGGTCGCCCGTCAACACCGGTGTGATGTCGTGTTGTAGAGCCGGCGGTCCGGTCACCAGGGCGTGCGAGAGTCCCGCCGTTCGAAGCGCGTGGCGCAGCGCGCCGGTGAAGTTGGCCGCCTGACCGAGGTCCATTGAGGTGTTGACGTTCGCGTACAGGAGGCCCCCGACGGCGCGCTCTTCACTGACGATCCCCGTCGGCACTTTCGTGGCGGCAACCGCCACCTTCGCTTCGAGTGCGGTGATTTCACGGGTCGTGGCGTTCTTGAACGGTACGACCACCGTGAACGTGCCCTCGATGTTTTCATGGAAATCCCGGACCAGAATGGCGTTCGCTTGGGCGGAGTTCGTGTTGGGCACTGAGAGCGACGTGCTCAGCAGATTCGAGAGGTGCGACGCCGAAAGACCTCCGAGAATGGTGATGGCAGCCCAGATTGCAACGACCACGACCCGTCGCTTGATGACCAAACGAGTCCAACGCTCTAACACCCTCGTAGCGTAGTGTCCGGAGTTCGGCCCTCCAGAAGTGGCTCCGTGAGCGAAACGTTCCGAAGGCACGCGACGTCGGCGACGACGAACTAAATGCTTCTCCGCGGGCAGTAGAAGTACATGACGTCGACTTCGAGTCGACCGGCCACCACGGCCGGATCGGAGGTTGCCAACTCGCGCGTTCGCTCCAGTGAACCCGTTTGATAGATGGTCATTCGGCGAAAGGCTCGTCACGCTGTTCATCGAATGGACCGCAGACTCGGATCTCTCCCGAGGCGGTCAGTCCCCGTAGATACGCCAGGTGAAGGTCTTGAAGGCGGTCGACCTCTTCAGCAGGACGAGTTCGAACCGGTCCAATTCAAAAGCGGGAGCGTCTGATGATGGTTCCATGGTGCACTCCCGTGGTCCCAGCGTGCGCACATTTCTAGGTACGCGCACAGCGGGTTCCGATTGGTCACTCAGCCCGCAGTAGCAGCGCGGTCGGCGTGCGAGCGGCCACGCGTCCCGGGATCGTGGCAACGATGTTGGCCAGCACGAGGGCGCTCACGACGATCAGTGCGACGGACAGAATCGGAACGTCGGGACTCGGCACGGCGTAGATCTCGTGGGCGAAGAGGTCCCAGAGGAAACGACCGAGGAGTACACCGAGGGGCACGCCGATGGCCGTGCCGATGGCGGTCGCCACACTCGATTGCCAGGTGATCGCGGCGGCCACCTGTCGCCGGGTGAAGCCCAGGATCTTCAGGAGCGCGAGGTCGCGCCGTCGTCGACGCACCGAGGTGATGAGGGTCAGCTCCATGGCCACGACCGCGCCGAGGGCGAGCGCGCCACCGAGCACCACCGGTGTCGATCCAAGTGATCCGTAGTTGATGATCTGCGCCGGGCGTTGGACGCTCTGGGCCTGCGCCCCGTTGTTGTTCCCGCCCAACTTCACCAGCGTCGCGCTCAATGAGCGCAGTGCCGCCCGATGGTTCACCCCCGGTTTGATGCGGACGAGGATGGCGTTGGGACCGGCCGGTACGTCGAAGAGGTTTCGTTGGCTCGGAGGGATGAGCTTGTAGGAAAGTATCGCGCCGCTACCCATATCGAGGTGGTCGATGCCTCCCACGCCGATGGTGGGCAGTGTCGACGTCCCGACGATCCGCAGTTTCGTGGTCGTGCCGCCCGCGCTCACCTCGACGAAATCACCCACCTGCTTGTGCAGCTGGTTGAGTGTGGCCTCACCCAGCACGACTTGGTCCACGCCGTCGAAACCGTGGCCGCTGAGGATTGGAGGGCTCACCTCGGCGTGCGGGCTGGCGCCCATCACCGAAGTGACCTCGCCATCGATCTTCATGATGCCGAAATAGACGCCCGACCACTGCGACACGTACTTGTTGTGGTCGAGCAGTTTGGTGGCACCGGCGGCCGGGATGTCGCCGAGGCCGCCTCCGCCGTTCATCTCGTACGTCCAGTTCCACCCGTACAGCGAGGGCTTGGCCACGAGTGTGTGCAGACTGGCGCCGAAGGTGATGGTCGAGGTGACGATCATGAGTGCGAAGACTGTGCCGAGAATGGCCGAGCGCACGGGTACGGCGTTTCTTCCGGTGCCCGGTTCGAGCGCCAGGCGAATACCCGTCACCACGGAGACCGGCATGCTCGCGTTGGCGGCGACCCGCGCCGTGCTGGAACCGCGGACCTTCGCCACGTAATGCCGTGAGGTCGACTGTCGCCGCGCGATCCGAAGTGCGAATCCGACGGCGAGGGTGACCAGGGCCACCAACGCCACGGCCACGCCGATGCCCACAATGGTCCAGTCGACGTTGATGCCATTGGGTAGGTACGGACGGATCGGTCCGAGCAGCCCCAAGGGGGAGAGCGCGACCGCCACCACTCCGGCCAGAATCGACCCGGCGACGATGGCGAAGACGATACCGACGAGTCCGTCAAGGGCGGTCCCCGTGGGCGTGGCGCCGAGGGCGCGAAGGACGGTGAGTTCGGTGGCGTTGAAGCGAAGACGTCGACCGATCACCTGACCCGCGATTACCAACATGGCGAGCGCCGCGATGAGACCGAAGGTCGCGAGGGCGATCGATTCGGGCCGCAGCGTTTGCGCAGCGGTTTCTTCAATCTGCGAGACCGCCGTGAATTCGAACGGCAATCCCTTGGGCAGCGCTTTCGCGATCTCCGCCTCGACCTGGAATTGGTGAGTGGTGCCACCGACGAGTTGCAGGGCACTGATGGACGTGTTCACGCAGCACGTCAGTAGGTGTTTCGTCAAGGCGGGAGTGAACAGGCTGACCGAACCGCTGCCCTGGTCGACTTGATCCTGAAGCAGATCGTGGGGTTGCACCGCCCCGGTGCTGACGAGCGTGGCCCGAAAGCGCAGGGTGGGAACGAGTTTCTTTAACGCCTGTTCCGGACTCAGCGATTCGATGAGCCCGACCTCTTTATTCGAGAAGGCGACGAACCTCACTACTTGACCCAGGTGCAGTCCCAACTGTCGGGCCGTCGCTCCGTCCATCGCGAACTGATCGAACTTGTTGGTATTGGGTCGATGTCCGTTGGTGATGATCACGCTGTCTTGGGTGAACTGCTCGCCGTTGACGCTGCCCGAAAACGACTGCCCTTCCGTTCCCGGCAGTGGTTCGCCTTTCGCATTGAGCGGGATGAGATTCAAGTCAACCAGACTCTTGACGTCCTTGACGTACCGCAGGTGTTCCAGGGTCTTGATCAGCGAGGGGGAGTAGCCCTGTTGTGAGATCGTGGGGTTCGAGACGCCCGTTAGTCCGATCAACTGAGAGGAGTTCGACCGCGCCATGAGGGTCGCGTACGAAGACTGCGTACGGCGAGCGCCGGCGATCGAGGCCATGGAGAGACCCCCCAAGAGGCCCACGAGTAATACGACGGTCAGGTAGCCGCTCCAGCGGACGCGAAACGTGGCGACGAATCGGTACCACGCGACGCGAAAACTCTGCGTCACCCTAACGACCCTCCGGTCCACGTTGGATCGTCCGCATGGCCATCATTCTGACCCAGTTGGCTCACGAAAAGAGGTGGGTAACCGCCCAAAAGTGGTTCGTGGTACTACCCGTGGCCGCTTCGATCTCGACCCGACGATGTTCCTAGGCTGGATTCATGTTCGGCACTCTCGAGTCGCGGATCGACCCTTCGGCGGAGAAGCCGAGAGCGATGGCGCCGACACTCGATGGTGCGGTCGAGAGAGTGGCGTGGGGTGGTGACGACGAGGGACTCGAAGAGGCGCGCGTGCAGACGCGACGTCGCCGTCTTCGACACGTCGTCGTGGTCTTCTTCATGGTCATCGCGGCCGTCACCATTGCCTGGGGTCTCGGCGGTGCTGGTCATCCGAGTCCGCGACCTCGAACCGGCACGTCCAGTTCAGACAGCGGTGGGACGACCGGATCTTCGAACGGCACCGCGCCGATCGTCCTTGACGGTCAAAGCGTCAATACGGTCGTGCCGGTCGGTGCGAAGACCCTATGGGTCTTTACCGTCAACGAAGAGGCGATCTCGGGTGGCGGCCAAGGCATCGAACTGACCACGAACGGAGGATTGAGCTGGACGGACGCCACGCCACGGGGTCTGAACGTCGACGGCGGTGATCACTGGATCGGCAACTTCGGCGCCCTCTCTGCGACCGATGCCTTCATCGTCTTCGGACACATCGATTCCGGTCCGCAGATCATCGAGATGACACAAGATGCGGGACGGACGTGGTCGAAGGTCGGCACGCTACCGACGCCGCCGGGTGGCTGTGAGTTGCAGTTCGTCAACGTCCACGACGGAACGTGCACGGTATTGGGTGGCGCGCTGGGCTCGATGACGGTCTCAGTTTTCCGCACCGCAAACGGGGGTGCGAGCTGGCGCAAGGTCTACGCCAACACACCCAACACAACCTCAGCGACGAAGGGCGCGATCCCCTTCGCGTGTGACAAGCGCATCGACTTCATCAACGCGCGAACGGGCTTCGCCCTGTTCTTCTGTAACGCCGGAAGTGGAGCCGACGTCGAGGAATCACTGAACGGCGGCTCGTATTGGACAGAGCGTCCGGTCGTACAGCCGTCCGCGGTCCCGGAAGGCGGGGGCGGTTTTTCGGGGCCGCCGGTGTTCGACGGACTCAATGGCGCGGTCCCGTACTCGGTGGGAACCCTCTCCGAGGTGTACGTGACCAACAACGGGGGCCTGACGTTCCATCCCGTCTATCCACCGGACCGCCGCAAGCGGTGGGTGGAGGACATCGCGTCGCCAACGATTTGGCGCCTCACCTACGGCAAAGAGATTCTGGCCACGAACGACGCGGGAAAGTCGTGGTTCACGGTTACGAGTGACACGGTGCTGCAGACCAATGACTACGGAAGCTTGACCGCTCCGGGCGGAATCGTGCAGTTCACGACCCCCAACGACGGTTGGCTGACCGAGAACGAGGCCGCCGTACACTCGCTGCTGTTACGCACGACCGATGGTGGCCGACGATGGCGCACGGTGTTCGTCCCCGGCACCAAGAGGTTGTAGTCCCGGCTACGCACCAGGTCCGACAGGGCTAGTTGCCCGGGCGGAAACGAAGCGCCGACCACACATCGTCGATGGAGACCTGGCGTACCGGCTGAACACCACTTTCGGCGAGTTGTGCAGCGAGAGAGTCTCGGTTCAGGTCCGTACCCAGTTGGCCGGCCTTCGGGTACGACACCCACGTGAGGCGATCGGCGGCGACAGCGTCAACGATGTGGGGCCGATTCCGTTCAAGGGACGCCCGATCACTGACGAACACGAGGAGCGCAGATCCCTCCTGACTGGTTGAGGCCTTCGGGAGGTGGTCGACGGCGACGGCCACGCCGTCAGGCATGTCCCGTGTCTCGAGAGCCTGCCCGACCCGGAGCTGCAACTTCTATTCCAGTTCCACCGTCGAAGTCTCGCAGTTCTCGATCAGAGCGTCAACGTTGGACTCTGTCGAATCGAAGCCCGCACCTGAGGACTTACGTGCAGCCTCACCTAGCATTGCGGGATGCAGAGGCTAACGCTCGCGGATCGCCGATGCGGATCGACCCGGTGATCGATGCGGGACGCGTACGAGGTTGACGATGATCCGCTGCGAATCGACGTAGGTGTCGTCTGGCAGTTCCTCTCGACGGAGGCGTATTGGAATCGATGGCGAAGCCGCGAGGATGTCGAACGTCAGTGGCGCGGCGCGTGGCGAGTCGTCGGTGTCTACGGGTCCGACGGCGCCATGGTGGGTGGCGCGCGGGCGATCTCCGATGGCGTGAGTGACGCGTACTTGGGTGACATGTTCGTCGTTCCGCCGCATCGCGGGCGGGGACTCGCGAAGCGGTTGTTGTCGACGATGATCGATGAGGGACCGGGGCGTGACTTTCGGTGGATGTTGGTGACCAGTGACGCCCACGGCCTTTACGCGCAGTTCGGGTTCGCCGCTCCCGACGAGCGAGTCATGGTTCGCCCTCCGCGCATCACGAACTGACGGATAGGGCACCCCGATCGTCGTCGACGACGAGGGTCCTACTTGGTCCGGATCACGATGGAGCGCGCGAACTTGTCGTGCAGCGTTTGGTTCCGCCTGTCCCAGGCGACCCACAAGAGGTCGACGAGGTGGGGTAGGTAGAACGCAAAGAAAATCAGAACGTGGTGGTCCTCGCGATGCAGCTGGAGCGTCGTGGGATGGGCGTAGCGATGGAAGTGATAGATGCTTCCCGCCAAGAGCAGTACGCCGTAGGCCACCGCGCGTTTCGCGGCGCGCGAATAGGTCAGTTCGGTGACGCCGTCTTCGTCGACGCATCGAATCGAGACGATGCGCATGCCGATCGTCTGACCGTGGCCGAGCCCGATGAACAGTGAGCCGTAGAGGAACGCGATGACCGTGACGATCGCGAGGCTGGTGTCGAAGTTCGCATTCACCGCGCTCAGGGGTAGGGGCACGATGATGAGGAGGAGGAGGTAGTCGATGGCGTACCCGAGGAAGCGGGTCCAGAATCCCGCCAATCGGAACTCCGTCGGCAGGTCCGTTTCGGTCGGGAAGTAGGGGAGGGGTGCCGGGTTCGCGTACACGCTCGACGTGGGCGAACCACAAGAAGCGCAGACCTGTTGACCCGGAACCTCCTCCGTGCCACACGTGGGGCAGGTCGCCATTTCAGGGTCTCCTTGATCTAGTGATCGTCGTTCGTGCGTAGTTCGTGATCACTTGAACCTTAGAGCCAGAACACTCTCGCAGCGGTCCAGGAGCTTTGTCGACCGGCTCACGTGGTCTTCGAGGCGACGAAGACCGGAATGAGACGTTCGGTCTTCAGCTGATACTGCGCGTAGGGCGGAAAGGCCGCGACGGCGCGCTCCCACCAGGTCGCGCGTTCGTCACCCTCGATCTCGCGCACCGAGACCGCGAACAGGTCCGGGCCGTCCTGGATCGTGACCGACGTCGGATCGGCCTTCAAGTTGTAGTACCACACTGGGTGCTTTGGCGCGCCACCTTGTGAAGCGACGAGCGCGTACTCGCCGTCGTGTTCGACGCGCATCAGCGGCGTCTTTCGGATCGTGCCGCTCTTGTTGCCCCGACTCGTCACGATCACGACCGGGAGCCCGGTGTCGCGCAGCGTGGTGCCCTCCGTGCCGCCGGAACGTTCGTAGAGATCGACTTGGTCCCGTACCCATTCGGCGGGGCTCGGTTCGTATCGTCCGTCAAGTGACATCGTGGTCCTCGTTCGTCTTGGTCACACCTACTCGGTCTCATATCGTAAAGGTCTGTTTCGGCGTGGTGACACCGACGTCGCCGACGACCGGTGGTCGCTGATGTCATCGGTGCCGTGCGAATGACGCACCGTCCGGCGAGATCTGTACGGATACAGTGGGCAAAACGAGCCGGGAGGGACCATGACTTTGCGAATTGCGCTCGCGACGACCGTGGGAGCCAGTCGCTCCAAGGTCTACGACGTTCTTCGGTCAACCGAAGGTCAGAGGGGATTTTGGACCTCGGACTGTGAACTCGACGACGGCCACGGTCGATTCGGATTCCTTGAGGCCCCCGTCGACCTCAACGTGTCGATCTCACTGGTCGCCGACGAGCTCGTGAGGATGAAGGTCGAGTCGGGCTTCCCGGGTTGGAACGGGTCGACGTGGGAGTGGGTGCTCAGTTCCCATCACGACGAGCCGGGCGAGACGAACGTGCAGTTTCGTCACTACGACTTCGAACCCAGCTACACGGAGTCCGACATGGCCTACACGGCCCAGTCCTGGGCGATGATCCTCGATCGACTGGCGCACTACGTGAAGACGGGCGTGGCCGATCCGTTCTTCGCGAACGACGGTGCGTAGCGTCGTCGAGACGTGACTGTCGTTCGCCGTAGGGATCGAAGACCGGAACGCCGACGGGTTTCGAGGCTCTCAACGCGACGAAGCTAATCTCATCGTCATCGCCGCCGGTAACGAAGGACGCTCATGGCCATTGACTTCACTCTCGCCCCCGAACACGAAGCGATCCGGATGCGGGTCCGCGAGTTCATCCAGGGGACGGTCATACCGGCCGTCGCTCGACCCGGCGACGAGGAACAGGCGCTGTCACGACGCGACTATCTCGCGACGATCATCGGCCTGCGCGAACAGGCCAAGGCCCTAGGTCTCTGGCTGCCGCACATGCCCCAAGAGTGGGGCGGCATGGGGCTCGGTCACGTGGAACTGGCGATGGTGCAGGCCGAAGCCGGCAAGACGCGCGTCGGCCCCTGGGTCCTCAATTGCATGGCGCCGGACGAGGGCAACATGCACACGCTCCTGCACTGGGCGAACGACGACCAGAAGGAGCGCTACCTACGACCGCTCTGTGAAGGCACGGTGATGTCGTGTTTCGCCATGACCGAACCGGAGGTGGCCGGTTCCGATCCGACGCTCATCCGCACGCACGCCGAGAGAGACGGCGACGAGTGGATCATCAACGGTCACAAGTGGTTCATCTCGAACGCCCGCCGTTCACAGTTCGCGATCCTCATCGCCCGGACCGAACCGGACGTCCCCGAAGGGTCCTCCGGAGCGACGACGGCGTTCATCATCGACATTCCCTCGGATGGTTGGAACGACGTTCGTGAGGTGGAGACGATGCACGGTTCGACCGGTCACAGCGAGATCGTCATCGAGGACTTGCGCGTGAAGGACGAGCAGATTCTCGGTGGTCGCGGCAACGGGCACCGGCTCGGCCAGGCTCGCCTCGGCCCGGCCCGTTTGGCGCACTGCATGCGCTGGATCGCCCAGGCCGAAACGGCCTTGGACATGATGGTCGATCGGTCGATACATCGCTACTCCCACGGTTCGACCCTGGCCGAGAAGCAGGGCGTCCAGTGGATGATCGCCGATTCGGCGATGGAGCTCTACCAGTGCAAGCTCATGGTTCTCCACACGGCCTACAAGATCGACCGGGGTGACGACTTTCGCACGGAGGTCTCGATGACGAAGCACTTCGTCGCCAACAGCCTCAATCGAATCATCGACCGGGCGATACAGGTGCACGGCGCACTCGGCTACTCGACGGACACGCCGCTCGCCTCGATGGCGCAACACGCACGATGGGCGCGGCTCGCCGACGGGGCCGACGAGATTCACCAGATGAGGATCGCCGAACGGACCATCGCGGCCTACAAGGACACCGGTTCGACGGCGTCTGCCACGGGCGGTCTGCCGATATGAGCGAGTTGTTACATTCGAAGTGGACGATCTCGGTCTCGGGTGGTCCGGACAAGGCAAGGACGGTGGGGCGTGGTTGACGAGGACATCTTTCAGCGCATCAACACTCTGGTCGACGAGGAGAAGGTGTTGCGCGAACACGAGACGCCCGAAGCCGTCGCACGGCTGGCCCACATCGAAGAGACACTCGACCAGTGCTGGGACCTACTGCGTCAGCGCCGCGCCCTGCGTGAGTTCGGTCGCGACCCCGCCGAGGCGCACCTTCGAGACGTGGACACGGTCGAGCGTTACGAGCAGTAGTCCAGTCGGACGCCGACACCGCTACCCATAATGAGCAGCGACGGATCCCGTCGCAACAACTATCCGACGAAAGCTTTCACGTCGGCGATGATCTTGTCTTCCACCTCGAGGCTCCACAGTGAGTCCGCGACGTCAATCGGCAAGAAGAGGTCGGAGATCAGTAGCGTCTCAATGGCGGCGACGCCGAGGTTCTGCACCCACTTCCCGATGCCGAATCGAACCGTGAAGTCTGCCGGAGTCCCGCTGATGGTGATGGTGAAGGCACGCTCGGCCGCGACGATGTCGCGCAGGAAGCCACTCTTGGTCGCTTGCACCACCGTCCCCGCGTCAGTTGGTGGCGAGGTCTGGACCGTGAAACCATCGGCCTTCAGGTACTCCGTGAGGTGTAACTCCAAGTCGGTCAGGTTGGTGCCCTTACCCTCAAAGTGTTCTGACTTATCTCCCAGCATGATGCCTCCTAAAATGGTGCGTTTCATGACCATACTGGCGAGTTCAACAACGCCAATCCGATTATTCCGAGATTCTTACGATGGGCAATTCGCCGCGCGCTCGAAAGACCAACACCTCGGACCGGTCACGAGTGACTATTCGCCACTTTGGACGCCGACCAACTCGGCGTACACGTCGAGATGACCGAGGTGACGCGCGTACTCCTGGAGCACATGGAAGAGTACCCGCTCGAGTGTCGCCGGATCATTGCCATCCCATCGAGGTCCCGGTGCACCGACGTCGACGAGCTCGTGACGACGCACGATCTCACCGGTTCGCTCGCCGCGACGCCGCATCGTCGCGACCAACGAGTCGAGGGTGTCATCCGGGGCAATGCACCAACGATCGCCCACGTGATCGCCCCACGGTTCTTCGACCGTTTGACCTTCGAAACCCCACTCGAGCCAGCGCATCTCGACGAACGTGAGGTGCTTCAGCAATTCCAGAGCGGTCCAGTCGCTCGGCACGACGCTCACCACCAAGGCGTCCGGCGGAAGCGAGGTGACCTTCTCGATGACGCGACCGCGAAAGTAGTCGAGATACGTGAGGAAGACCTCTTCACGCGTCATCACGGGTCCGGTCGGTGTTGGAACGTCCATCGACTCACCCTAAACGGCGACACGCGATTCGCGAGGACCTACAGTTCGTTCATGGGTGAGAGTGATGAGCGTCGGCCGCCGCCGACTGAAGACGTGACGTCCGAGACCGACCGCACGCCGCCGGTGATGTGGCCCAGTGAAGGCAGCGGCTTCGAGGCCGACCCCTTCAGCCCGGCGGGCATGTCACAGCAGATCTGGATCGCGACGGGCAAGCGGCCGAAGAGTCGCGTCGGCATGTGGACCCTTCGCATCGTGTGCATCGTCGTGGCGCTGGCCTTCATCGCGGCCCAGGTGGCGCACTGACTCCACGTGGTCACGTCCTCGACGTCTCCTAGTCTCAGGAGGTGCGCATCCTTGGTCGTGAAGGGATTCGGATTCGGTCACTGATCACGTGGTCGGTCGCGGTGATTCTGCTGATCCTTGCCTCGCTCGGAGCGTTCTCATCGGCCATCGTGCGTAAGGCGACCGTCATCTCGTCGATCACCACGTCTCGATACGGCACGGTTCTGGTCGTGGGCGGAACCGCGAATCGCGGACTCTCTGGGTTCCCGCTCTACGAGTTCAGCGGGGACGTGGGTGATCATCTGGGCTGCGGGACGACCAGGACCGTGGGCTACGACCTCGGCGCCAAGGAGAGCGTGCCGCTCACGTGTACCGGACCGGAAGGCGATCTGCTCGCCGACGTCAGCTCCGACGACTGGCCGGCGCTCACGTCGAAGGTCGCCCCGATCGCCGGCCGTGGCGTCGACGCCAAACTGCTCGGGAGGATCGACCGACCGGGCATCGGCGACCAAGTCACCTACGCCGGTCATCCGCTGTACCTCTTCGACCCGTCGTCACAGCCGTTCCGGCCCCAGGGTGAGAACTTCATGGAGACGGTCAGTCCCTTGCCACCGTGGCACGGCTACTGGTACCTGGTCTCCGCGCGCACCGGCGCGCCGTCGCCCGGCGTGGCGACGATCGAAGAGGAGACGCTCCCGAATGGGGTGCACGCCATGGCCGTCGTGGAGGACGGCAACGTGGATCCGATCAAGGTGACGCTCTACGCCGGTGACAGCACGTCGAGTCCGTACTCGTGCGCCCCGACGTGCGCGAACCGGTGGACGCCGGTCTTGACGAGTGCGATGCCGGTCTTGGGACCGGGTCTGGACCACGCCCGTATCTCGATCAACCGGATCGCTCGAGACGAGTTCGACGTCACGTACGACCACTGGACTCTCTACCTCTTTGACCGTGAACGAGTCCGGTTGAACGCGAACGGACGTATCGAGACCGGTGGCACGGCCGGGAACGGCGCCGGGTCACTCGGACCCGATGGTGTCATGGCGGTCGTCCCCGTCCCCAACTGACGCGGCTGCGAGCGCAGCCACGATGCCCAGCGCGGCGCCGGCCACGGCGCGTACTCTTCGGTGACGTGTCCGCGATGGGGCACGCGACTGCGGGAGGACACGATGCGCGAACCGGTTACGAAGGTTGACGAACGATTCGGCCAGGCCGGAGCCGGACCGACCTCGTGGGACGACACGCGCGCCGCGATCGAAGCGGCGCAGCTCTTCTGGGTCACCTCGGTGCGCGCCGACGGACGACCCCACGTCACGCCACTGGTGGCCGTGTGGTGCGATGACGCACTGTTCTTCTCGACCGGGGCCGACGAACAGAAGGCGGTGAACCTGGGGCGCAACTCCCACGTGGTCCTGACCACCGGTTGCAACGAATGGGAGCACGGCCTGGACGTGGTCGTGGAGGGTGACGCGATCCGCGAGACGTCGCGCGACGTTCTACTCCGCGTCGCCGAAGTGTGGACGCACAAGTGGGACGGTGATACCTGGGACTACGCGGTGGGCGTCGACTGCTTCCACCATCGCGACGGCGATGGCGTCCTCGAGGAGGAGATCTACGTCTATCGCGTGGCGCCGACGAAAGTGCTCGCCTTCGCCAAGGGACCGTTCAGCCACACGACGCATCGATTCTGAGTAGCGAGTTTCAATCCTGACGACGCCGAGTGATGGGCCGTTACGCTGCGATGATGTTCCAGGTCTCCAACGAACGCTTCGAGGAGCTCGCTGCCGAAGCCGTGGCGTCGCTGCCGGAGTCGCTCGCGTCGCGAATGGACAACGTGGCGATCATCGTGGAGGACGAGGCCCGCGGCCGTAACCTCTTCGGTCTCTACGAGGGCATTCCCTTGACCCGACGCGGATTCTCTAGTTACAACGGCGTGATGCCCGACCGGATCACGCTCTACCAGACGACCATCTGCCAGGTCTGTTCGAGCGAAGACGACGTGCGGGCGCAGGTTCGCAAGACCGTGATCCACGAAATCGCGCACCATTTCGGTATCAGCGATCCCCGACTCGATGAACTTGGTTGGGCCTAACGACGCGTTCGTACGCCGACCACGATCACGTCAACTTTTTGACGCCGGCGCTCACCAGGCTCTGAAACTCCTTCGGGATCACCACGGGGTAGCTACCCTCGAGAAACGCGCCGAGGACCGAGTCCTTGCGGGTGATGAGGTAGTAGTAGCGCAGAGTGCCACGGAGGTCTGTGATCGTCATCGCGTAGGCCGCGCTGGCGTTGCCGAAGCGCGAGAAGGCCGCGGGGACGACGGTGCCGGTGACCTTCAATCCGTCGAAGGTACCGGTCAGGGTGTGACAGGCGTCGATCCGGGCGATGATCTTGTCGTACGCGCGCTTGATGTTCGAGTAGGTGGCGATCTTCTCGTCGAATCGGGGCAGTTTGTCGACGGTGCCGAGAAAGTAGACCTCGGCGCTGTGCGTCTGCGTGACGCCCGTGGGTTCGAGCAACTCGTGCACACAACCGACGCCGTCGCTCGAGCCGGGGTTGGCGACGGTCCAGCCCGCTGGCATCTGACTGGTCGTGAGCAGTTCCGATGTCAGTTTCCTCTGCGAGATCGTCCCGGCCGAGCTCGCCGTCGCGGGCAGGATGAGGATCGACGCGGCGACCGCGACGCCGATGGTCCGTAGTATCCGTCTCACGCCAACCCCCTGGTTCCGTTCGTATGGCGAACTGAAGCAACTTACTGTTCGCACCCAGGGTTGACAACCTCACCACCCCCGCGAAGAATGTTCTGTCATGGTGACTATGCGAGACGTGGAAGAGGCGGCGCTGTCGATGCCCGAGACCCAAAAGGAGGTCCGCGACGACCGCCCGGCCTTCGTCGTCGACAAGAAACTCTTCTGCTTCCACCGCACTCAACGGCGCGACGCCGTCGATGCCACGACCGGTGAACGGCTCGACGACGTCTTGGCCATTCGCGTCGCCGACGAGGAGATGAAGTCGATGTGGCTCGCCGAACGACCGTCGGTCTTCTTCACCACCGATCACTTCAACGGCCATCCCTGGATATTGCTACGTATCCCCTCCCTGGCCGAGATCGACCACGAGGAGCTCTCCGAACTCATATCCGACGCCTGGCTGGCGAGAGCGCCTTCGCGATTGGCGCAGCGTTGGCTCGAGGATCAGGGACAAAGCGGTGAATCGGGGTAGGTGAGCATCGAACCGGCAGATTCGTCGCGGATTGGCAGCCCGCAACGCGGTTCGGGTAGTACGAATGGATTACTAGATCGGAGGTATCGATGGAACACTTCGCTTCGTTCGACGATCTGGATCTCGCGTTCCTCGACACCGGCGAGGGCGAGCCGGTCATCCTGCTCCACGGCTTCGCCGCCGATCACTTCTCGAACTGGGTCGCCACGGGCGTCGTCGACGATCTCGTCGGGGCCGGACGACGCGTGCTCGCGCCGGACGCCCGTGGCCACGGGGCCTCCGCGAAGCCCCACGACGCAGCGGCCTACGCCGATGACGCGATGGCCCGTGACGTGCAGGCACTGATGGACCACGTGGGGGTCGGTCCCGTCGACGTCGTGGGGTACTCCATGGGGGCCATCGTGGCCGGACGTCTCGCGCCGCGCGAACCGAGGGTGCGTTCCCTGGTACTCGGTGGCGTCGGCGGAGAGTGGGGCGGCGAACAACGTCCACTGGACACCGTGCCGATCGCCGACGCGCTCGAGACCGAGGATCCGGCGGGCATCGACCACCCGGTCGCCGCGGCCTTTCGCCGCTTCGCCGACAGCACCGGGGCCGATCGCTTCGCCCTCGCCGCCAATTCGCGCTCACGACAGGGCGAAACGACCAACGTCGGAGCGATCACCGTGCCGACGTTGGTGCTCGTCGGCGACGCGGACCAGTTGGCCGGATCCAGCGAAGCCCTCGCGCAGCGCATTCCCGGCGCCACCTTTCGAACGCTTCGCGGCAACCACCTGAGCGCCGTGCGCGATCCCGAGTTCAGCCGCTCGATCGTCACCTTCGTGAACGCGATGACCTAGCGGGCGTCAGGAGAGGAACTGGCTCAGGGTCCACGTACCGGTGAAGTCGTAGTCGCACAGCGACTCGGTGAGGTTGCACATCGCCGTGAGGACTAGTGCGCCCGACGTGCCGACCGGGACGTCCAAGAGCAGTCCGCGCGTGTTGTGGTCCTGGCGTACCGCAAAGGGCGCGCCGGCGAGCATCAGCCTGACGCGTTCAGTGCCGAGGCGACTGCGCGAGTGAAGGACGCCCAGCGTGGAGGGCTGGGCGACCCCGTGACGCGGTGGCGCCGTGACGTAACTGGCGACCGTGACGCCCTTGTTGAGGCGCAGTCCGAAGTAGTTCACCTTCATGTCGGGGACCTCGTCTTCGACGTTGGGCGAGACGTTGCACCAACCGCGACCGTCCCCGACGGCGTCGATGGCCGCGAGCGCGCTCGAGCGTTCGTTCGAGAACGTGAGCACCGTCGGGATGGTCACGAGGACTCAGATCCGCTTGGTGTCGCGCTGATAGATCCGCACGGCCAACGCCGAGCAGATGACCGACCAGGCCGCGACGACGATCCAGGCCTCGAGCGGCCAGCCACCGCCGTCGAGGGCGGTCTTGCCGGCCTGGACGAGCCAGTACGACGGCAAGACCTTCACGACCCCGAAGAGGAAGCCGCCCGTGATGAGCGGACCGTAGGCCCCACCGAGGAGCGAGAAGAGCGCGGTCACACCACCGATCGCCGGACCGAGGGAGTCGAGCTTGAGGAGGTGACCGAACATGATCCCCATCACGGCGAACGGGATCAGGCCGACCAGCAGGAGCCCTATCATGACGAACCACTGGGTCGCGGCGAGGCGCACGCCCATGAACGAGCCGGCGCCGAAGAGTACGGCCATACTCAAGAGCGCCATCATGTAGCCGCAGAAGACCTTGGCGGCGAAGTACGACCACGTCGGCAGCGGCGTGATGCGCAACTGCCGGGTCCAGCCGACCGAACGCTCGGCGGCGATGCGCGCGCCGCTCGAGATCACCGCCACCATCGAGCCCCAGGCGATCATTCCCGTCATGTAGTACAGGGGGAACGACACGTGCTCGACCACCGCGTGCCGGTGCGCTCCGGCCACCGTGAGAAACAGGACCAGGGGAAATATCAGGGAGAACAACAAGAAGCGTCGATTACGCCAGGTGCGCAACACCTCGTAGCGCAGATAGGTCAGTTCGATCACGGTGTCGCCTCGTCATCGACCGTCAACTCCAGGAACGCCTCCTCGAGCCCCGCGCCACGGACTTCGATGTCACGAATCAGCGGGAAGCTGGCGAAGAGGTCACGAAGGGTCGCGTCGGAGTCCGAGCAGTTGAGCGTGATCGCGTCGCCCTTTCGATCGACGGCGGTGACCCCGCGCATGGCGCTGAGATCCGAGAGTTCGACGTCGGGCAACGTGGCGCGAATGATCCGACCGCCGACGGTGGCCTTGATCTCAGTCGGAGCCCCGTCGGCCACGATGCGTCCGTGGGACATCAGCACGATACGGTCGGCGTAGGCGTCGGCCTCGTCGAGGTAGTGCGTCGCGAAGATGACGGTCTTGCCGCGCGCGGCGAAGGCGCGCATCGCGCTCCAGAAGTCACGGCGGCCCTCGACGTCGAGCGCGACGGTCGGCTCGTCGAGAACCAGTAGTTCGGCGTCGGCCACCAGCGCGATGGCGAATCGGACGCGCTGGGTCTCGCCGCCGGAGAGCTTGCGGGTCTGGCGCTCGGCGAAGTCGTCAGCCCCCGAGATGCGTAGCGCCTCATCGACGTCGAGCGGAGCCGGATAGATGGCCGCCATCATCGAGACCAGTTCACGAACCGAGAGGTATTCGATCAGCTGTCCGGTCTGGGTCATGGCGCCGATCATGCCGGCCTTCACGGCTGCGGTCGGCGAGTGCCCGAAGAGTGACACGCTGCCGGCGTCGGGCTTGGTAAGTCCGATCACCATGTCGATCGTGGTGGTCTTGCCGGCACCGTTGGGGCCGAGCAGTGCAACGGTCGAACCGCGCTGCAGTTCGAGGTCGAGGCCACGAACGGCGCGCACCGCACCGTAGGACTTCGTCAGGCCTTGGGCCACGATGCGGTCGCTCGGATGTGCGACGGGGGAGGTCTCAGTCACGGACGTCTCGTGAGGGGAAAGGTCTGTATGCACCAAAAGTACTCGACGTGGGGACGAGCGCGGGAGTGAGTGGCGAGGTGCTCAGTACCACAATTGCGAGGCGCTGGGGGTAAGTTGAGTCCATGGTGAAGAGGTTCTTCGAGTTGCTGGGTGTCGTGGCGATGGGGGCCGGGCTCTACTTCGTCATCAGTGAACAGTCCAAGAACAACGCGTGCAACGTGGCGGAGGGTAAGTTCGTCGGCCTCGGCATGAGCGCTGAGTGCCAGCACGTGGTCTACGCCTACTTCGGGGGATTCGTCTTGTTGGCCGCCGGGGCGTTGGTGGTCCTGTTCGGCCTGCTCGCGACGCGTAAGGCGGCGAAGAAGCGTCTGTCGGCGAGGAAGACCTCGCTGGCCTCGCAGTATCAGTGGGTCGATCCGAAGACCGGTCACTCGCAGTAGTCGGACCGGCCGAAGAACTACTTGCGCACCAACTCGACGACTGGAATCTTGCGCGTCGTCTTCGTCTCGTACTCCGCAAAGTTGGCGTAGCGCTCAGCCTGGATCGGGTAGACGCGGTCTCGCTCTTCGAGGGTCACGGGCGTGGCGATGGCCTCGAAGGTCTCCGTGCCCACTTCGACCGTGACCTCGGGGTGCGCCACCAGGTTGTGGTACCAGTCGGGGTTCGTCGGGGCGCCGGCATAGGACGCGAAGATGTAGCGCTTGCCCTCGTAGTCGAGGTACATCATCGGATTGATTCGCATCTTTCCGGACTTCGCGCCCTTGGTGTGCAACAACAGGACCGGTGCACCTTCGAACTGGCCACCGACCTTGCCCTCGTTGGATCGGAACTCGGCGATGATATTCGCGTTCCAATCGTTGACCGCCTTGGTGGCGTCTGCGGCTTCGTCGCTCACGACTTTCTCCTTTTACTTTCTCCGACGAGGCCGACCGCCCCGCCACAGTGCACTCTAGGAGGCCCGAGAGCGCAGTAAGCCCTCGGTCTCCGAGGCGGACAGGGGTACGCCGAGGTGATAGCCCTGGGCGAGCATGCACTCGATGTCGCGTAACGGCGTGACCTGATCGGGCGATTCGACGCCCTCGGCGATGGCGGTGAGCCCGAGGGTGTGCGCCAACTGAACGATCGCCGGCGCCAGGCTCGGTCGGCCGTCGGGCGTGGTGATGTTCGCGACGAACGAGCGATCGACCTTCAAGATGTCGATCGGTAGCTGTTCGAGATGCGAGAAGGAGGAGAAGCCGGTCCCGAAGTCGTCGACGGCGATGCTGAGCCCGAGGGACTTCAGTGACTCGAGGTTGCGGATCGTGGCGTCGAGGTCGCGGAGCAGCGCGCTTTCGGTGATCTCGAGTATCAGGTGCCTCGGTTCGAAGCCCGTTTCGAGTAACGAGAGGCTGACGCTCTCTCGGATCGCGCTGTCCGAGATCTCGCGCGCCGAGAGGTTGACGCTCATCAAGAGACCCGCCGGCGCGAGGCCCAGGCTCTGCCAGTGCCGCGCCTGGGTGCAGGCCTCCGTGAGCACGTATCGATCGATGTTCTGGATGAAGCCGATCTCCTCGGCGAAGGGGACGAAGGACCTCGGTTGCAACAGTCCTTGCGTGGGGTGCTGCCACCGGACGAGTGCTTCGAAGCCGACGATGACGCCCGAGACCAGGTTGATGATCGGCTGGTAGTGAACACGCAACTCTTCGGAGAGCACCGCGCGGCGTAAGTCGTTCTCGAGTTCCAATCGTTGCACGACCGCGACGTGCATCTGGTCCTGGAACTCCTCGATCCGATCCTTCCCCTGCGCCTTGGCGAGGTACATGGCCAGGTCGGCGTTGCGCAGGAGTTGGTCGCCGGTGTTGCCCGAGATGCCGAAGGTGATGCCCATGCTCACGGTCACGTTGAGTTCTTGTCCGGCGACGGTCACCGGGGCACGGAGGGTCTTCATAAGTCGATCGGCCATTCTCATGATCTCATCGCGGTTCGGCGCGTCCTCGATGAGGACCGCGAACTCGTCACCGCCCAGCCGCGCGGCCGTGTCGGACTTGCGCAGACTGCCTACGAGGGTCGACGCCACGTTGTTGAGGAGTTCGTCCCCGGCCGAGTGGCCGAGGCTGTCGTTGATCGTCTTGAAGTTGTCGAGGTCCAAGATGAGTACCGCCACGTAGTTGTCACTTCGCTCGACGCGAGCGAGGGCCTGGTTGACGCGGTCGTGGAAGAGCGCGCGATTCGCCAGTCCGGTGAGGGCGTCGTGAAAGGCCAGATGGGCGAGATCGTTCTCAAGGCGCTTCTGTTCGGTGATGTCACTGAAGCTCCACACGCGACCCACGACGTCACCCGACACGTACTGCGGTTTGGAGAGTCGTTGGAACACCCGTCCGTCGATGAACTCCAGCGTGTCGTCACTCTCGACTTCGGGTTGGGCGTAGAGGTCGAGGACGCGGCTCATGAAGGCGTCCGGGTCGACCAGTTGTCCGGCGACGTACTCCAGCAGTCGGTGATCGTCGCGGGCGGCGACGAGATTCGTCGGGAGTCGCCACATCTCGGCGAACTGGCTGTTGAAACTCGTGATGGTGCGATCGGTGCCGACGACGAGCAGCCCGTCGGCCGTCGACTCCAGCGTCGCGTTGAGGAGTGACGAGGTCTCACGGAGTTCGCGAACCGTATTGCGTAGTTCCATCTCGGCGGTGACGCGCGCCGAGACATCGTGCGCCGTGACGACGAGTCCGCCGACCGTCGGATCATCCACGAGACTGACGATGGACAGCTCGTAGGAGATCATCTCGTCGCCGCCGCGACGGAGCAGGCGCAGCGCCTGCACCACCGGCTGGGTCGCACTCGAACTGCGCAGCGCCGTCTCAATCGCGACGCGCAGGGCTGGGCGGTCGGCCGGTGCCACGATATTCGCGAGGGGCTGACGTTCGACGGTCTCGGGGTCGTGCCCCAGCATCCGGGTCATCGCCCCCGACACCGATTCGACGTCCCCGGTGGGGGAGACGAACATCATGATCGTCGTCGCGTTGTGAACCAGCGATCGGAACCGGGCCACGTTGTCGCGGGCCAATTCGAAACGGCGCCGGTCCGTGAGGTCGCGAATGCTGAAGAGTACGGCCCCCTTCTCAAACCACGGCACCGGAGTGCCGATGAGCTCGATCAGCCGCCAGTCGTCGCCGACCTTGGCTCGGATCTCGAGGGGACTTCCGACGCTCTTGGACTGGACCGTCTCTAATGAACGGAGCACGATTTCCAGGTCGTCGGGGTGGACGAGGTCGATTCCCGACATGCCGATGGCGTCCTCGAGGCTTCGATCGAACAACACCTCGGCCAGGTGATTGGCCCAGAGCACGTTCCCCATGGCGTCGAGGACGACGACAATCTCAGGAAAGGCGTCGAGAAGTCGGGCCAACCTGCGGTCGCCGACGTTCATCGCATATCGAACCTTTCACGGTGACGAGGCTCGGTGCGTCGTCGTAGGACCTCTTTGACGTGGTCCGGCACGTTTTTCATTCTCTGAACGGTAACGCAGGCCGCCCAAGGTTCTGCGCACCACTTTTTCACCTTTCTCAGCGAAACGGGTGCCTGTTTCCCTGTGCACAACAGTGCCAACAATCTGTGCGAAGGCTGTCCGAATTGAGCGATACGCGTCAGGACGCGGCGTACGAAGGGTTTTGCGAGGGTGAGTCGGATCTGCCAGGGCGCAAATTAATCATGGGACTTGCACGACCGGCGTCTCGACGACCTTCGCGCGACGTTCGACGACGAACTCCGTCGTCGAACTTTTGCCGCATTGTTGAGAACTTGTTGACAAGGAAATCGGTCAACCCACCTAGCGTTCGTTCGTGACCGATCTCTCCGAGCGTCCTCGTGCCACGAGCCGCGTCAAAAAGAGCCGACCGCTGCGCCCGCCGCCCGCCGTCGTCGCGGGCGAAACACCGTCGTCGACGTTCCTTTCGGCCCATCCGCCGTCGTGGAACGGACTCTTGGAGGCCCTCCCCGAAGCGACGGCTCTGTTGGATGGCCGCGGCGTCGTCCACTACGTGAACGGCCTACTCACGTCGCTCACCGGCTACGCGCCGGAGGAACTTATTGGTCAAGATATCCAGATTCTGGTGCCCGAACGACTTCGCTTGCGTCTGGCACGCGCCCGTCGAGAACGTGCTCGGATGCCCGACGCGCCCAGCGTCTGGAACTCCGATGACCTGGTGGTCCTGTGCCGAGACGGTCGTGAGGTGCCGGCCGAAGTCTCTCGCTCGCCCCTCGCGCTCGACCAGGGTTCGTGGGTCGTGGTCGCCATTCGTGACGTGAGTGTGCAACGCGCGATCGAAACGGCTCGGGCCGATGCGGAACTCCGTTTCCGGGTCGCCTTCGAGAACAACATGGCCCCGATGACCTTCGCCGACGCGAACGACCGGATCATCGCCGTCAATGACGCCATGTGTGAAATGGTCGGATTCACCAAAGAAGAGCTGCTCGGGTGCGACTCGACGCCCTTCACCTACCCCGACGACGTGGGCATCACCGAGAGCACCCACCAGCGGCTCCTCTCGGGCGAGGTGGAGCAGGAGCGTTACATCAAGCGTTACCTACGCAAGGACGGTCGCGTCATCGACGTCGAGGTGTCACGTTCACCGGCGCGCGACGCCGACGGGAAGATCCTGTACTTTGTGTTCTCTGAGCGCGACATCACCGAGGAACGAGCTCTGGCGTCACAGCTCAAGCACCAGGCCCTTCACGATCCGCTGACCGGATTGGCCAATCGCGCCCTCTTCGAGGATCGACTCGCCCAGGCCCACGGGCGCGTCGTTCGACAGGGCGGCATCGGTGCCGTGCTGTTGATCGACCTCGATGATTTCAAGGGCGTCAATGACTCGTTCGGTCACTTCATCGGCGACCAGCTGCTGACGGCGATCGCCAACCGCCTCCAACTCATCACTCGTTCGGCCGACACGCTGTGCCGCTTCGGCGGCGACGAGTTCCTCTACCTCGCGGAAGGACTCAACTCCCCGAAAGAGGCCGAGGTCCTTGCCGAGCGTCTGATCAGCGTGATCGCCGAACCGTACAACGTGGCCGGCTTCCAAATCGAGCAGCGCGCCAGCATCGGCATCGTGATCTGGGACGCCACGTGCACCAGCTTCTCCGAAACGATCCAGAACGTGGACTCCGCCCTCTACGAGGCGAAGCGCAACGTCCGGGGCCACCACGTGGTCTTCACGCCCACGATGCACCAGAACGCCGTGAGCCGCTTCTCTCTGGTCCAAGAGTTGCGGCAGGCGTTCAACGCCGGCGACCTCGCGATGCACTATCAGCCGATCGCCGACCTCGTGTCCAAAGAAGTGGTCGGCTTCGAAGCGCTGATGCGGTGGTTTCATCCCGAGCGTGGCTGGGTCCCACCGAACGACTTCATCCCGCTGGCCGAACAGAGTGACCTGATACTCGAGTTGGGTTCGTTCGCGTTGCGCGAATCGATTCTCGAAGCGAGCCGCTGGGCAGCGCGCAGCCGGATGCTGCGTCCGTACGTGACGGTGAATCTCTCGGCGCACCAGTTCCTCGACCCCGGACTCGTGCCGACGATCGAGCGACTCCTGCGCGAGGTCGCGCTGCCTCCGGAGTTTCTCATCCTGGAGATCACCGAGAGCGTCGCGTTGATCAACATCGACGAGACGATGAAGGTGCTCGACCAACTCAGCAACCTTGGCGTGGGCATTGCGCTCGATGACTTCGGCACGGGGTTCTCCTCGCTGTCCTATCTCGCCAAATTGAGTCCGCGGATTATCAAGATCGACCAGTCGTTCGTGCGACCGGTGGACGACTCCTCGCGCAACGACACTCTGCTCGAGACCATTATCTCGTTGGGCCAGAAACTCGATATGACCATGCTGGCCGAAGGTATCGAAACCGAGTTGCAGTTCAGTCGACTCCAACGATTGGGCTGCGAACTTGGACAGGGCTTCCTCTTCTCGCCGGCCGTGCCCCACGGTGAGGTCGAGGCGATGGTCGACCGCGGTTTCAGCGCCCGTTGACGCCGCGGGACCGATGAGCGGACCCGTGCCGTCGGTTTAGACTTCGCCCATGTTGGTCGACGGCGGTCTCTCCTTTGGCGGTGAGCACCCGGGGGCGGACGCGCGAGCCCTCGAAAAGGCCGGTTACGACGGCGCCTGGTCGGCCGAGACCGGGCACGACCCGCTGCTGATCGTCGCCGGCGCCGCGACCACGACGACCACGTTGGAGCTCGGCACGGGCATCGTCGTGGCCTTCGCGCGCAGTCCGATGATCACCGCCACCATGGCCAACGACGTGCAACTGCTCTCGCGGGGCCGACTCCTGCTCGGTCTCGGCTCGCAGATCAAACCGCACATCGAGAAGCGCTACTCCATGCCGTGGTCGCATCCGGCCCCGCGGATGCGCGAGTACGTGCTGGCGATGCGGGCCATCTGGGGATGTTGGAACGACGGTACGCCGATGAACTTTCGCGGCGAGTACTACCGCCACACGTTGATGTCGCCGTTCTTCAACCCCGGTCCGAACCCCTACGGCGCGCCCAAGGTCTACGTGGCCGCGGTCGGCGAGCTCATGACCGAGGTCGCCGGCGAGGTCGCCGACGGCCTCCTGGTCCACCCCTTCTCCACCGAGCGCTACATCCGCGAGGTCACCCTGCCGGCGCTCGGTCGTGGACTGGAGCGTTCCGGGCGCGAGTTCGCGGACTTCCCGATCTCCTTCTCGGGCCTCATCGCGACCGGGGAGACCGCAGAAGAGATGGCCGACGCCGTCAAGCGCGTGCGCGCGCAGATCGCGTTCTACGGTTCGACGCCGGCCTACCGTCCCGTCCTCGAACTTCATGGCTGGGGTGATCTACAGAGTGAACTGAACACACTCTCCAAGACGGGGGAGTGGGAGCGGATGGGCGAACTGATCGACGACGACGTCTTGAACGCCTTCAGTGTCGTGGCGGCGCCGAGTGATGTCGGTGCGGTGGTGCGCGAGCGACTGAATGACGTCATCAGTCGCTTCAGCATCTACGCGCCCTACGCCCTGGATGACGAGGCGCGTCAGGCGATCGTGGACGGGTTGCGCTCCTAGCCACCGTGACGCGACGTCGCGGTGACGATCGCGCGGTGCGGGAATCCTCAGTTTTCACCGAACGCAAAACTAAGGTCGAGGCGTGAGCTGGAACGAGGAGCCGAGGGCCTGGGAGCCGACCCAGGACATCCTCGATTTCTTAGGCTTCGCCGGCGTGGAGACCACCCGGGACCAGTTGGCGCGGCTTCATCGTCGACGATTGATCGGCGAACCCTTCCACGACCAGAGCGGTGGACGTAACTCTCTGGCGCGATATCCGGCGGGCACGGCCGAGCGGATGCTTCGAATCTCCCAACTCCGTTCGAGCACGAAGCAGCTCGATGAGTTGGCGTGGCGACTCTGGTGGGAGGGCTTCGACGTGGAGCCCGACCTCATCCGCACGTACCTGATCAAACGCGCGACGCGTTGGGACGAGCAACTGCGAGAGATCCGCGCGGTCGCCACCGATACGGAGGAAGACGAAAAGGGCGAGCGCGACGTGCTCGACGAGGTCTTCTTCCAGCACCTGAAGGTCGGGCCGGCGATCGTATCGGCGCGCAAGCGCCTTGGACGGGGATCCGAGCTCTACGCCGAGTTCTCGGCGCTCCTCATCGACCTGATGCACGGTGACCTCTCGTCGCTCGAGCGAACCGACAGCGGTCTCTTCGAACGCGACGCGCCCGCCGCCGACGCGACCACCGATGAGACGAGGCGGGCCGGCGAAGTGGCCCTCCAGGCGATGCAGAACAGTATGGACACGGCCTTCATCCAGTTGGTCGCCTCGCTCGACGACAAGGAGATCGCCAACGCCCGGCCGGTCGCGCTGCGACTCCTCGGTCTGATCTCCAACGTCGGGAGCATCGTGCAAGAGGTCTTCGGCGGATCGGGTCACGGCCGCGACAACGTCGGTAAGAGCCTGATAACGATGGCCGAGAACTCCGAGGAACAGGTGCTGTCCCTGCTCTTGACCTCCTCGTTCTTGAAGGACGATCGGGTCCGCGAGGCCCTCCCGACGATCACCGCGGTGACCGCGGCGCCGCCGACGATCGCGTTCTTGGATTTCCTGCGTCTGCGCTACCTGGCGATCGAGGTGCCGGGCTTCGTGGCACTGTTGGCGCCGGCCCTCGTGCGTGAGGCGTTCGCGACCCCCGAGGGTGCCGAACGCTGGCACGCGAGGTTCGACGAGTACTGGTTGAGCCACTTCTTTGAACTCGAAGAGGCGATGGCGTTGCGCCCCGATCTTTTCGTTGAGGAGCCCCTCGAACCGGACGAGGAAGTCGAAATATTGGTCGAGACTAAAAAAAAAAATCTAAAATGAGGTCCTGGAACGGTGAGTGCAGTCGCTCATTCACCGATTGGCGCGGGCTCCACAACGGGTTCGGGGACGGCGCGTGGCCCATCGAGGATGCGCGGATCGACCACTCGAGCGAAGCGACGTTCTCACTCTGACGCGACTGGCGTCGTGGTGCCGGTCCGCCGAGACCAGGCCGCACTACCGCGAACGACGCACGCGCAACCATCGTGTCGATTGGGTCAGCGCGGGAACGACGTTCCCACCATCGACGCCGCGACGTCGAAGGGGACGGCGGGCGAGAAGAGGAAGCCCTGACCGAGGGAACAGTGCAGCGCGCGAAGGCCCTCGAGTTGGTGTTGCGTCTCGATCCCTTCGGCGAGCATCGTCATGCCCAGGTTGTGCCCGAGCGAGACGATCGTCTCGAGCAGACGATCGCTGTGCTTGGTTTCGATGAGGGGCCGCACGAAGGACTGGTCGACCTTGATGATCATCGGGTGCAGTAGTGCCAGGTACGAGAGCGACGAGAAACCGGTGCCGAAGTCATCGAGCGCCACGCCGATGCCGAGGTCGGTCAACTTTTCGATCATCGCGAGGGTGTCGGCCACTTCCATCAGGGCGACGCCCTCGGTGATCTCGATGATGAGCCGGTCGGCCGGCAGGTCACACTCGTCGAGTTCGCGCTTCACGAGGGCGAGGAGTCCGGGGTCGTGGAACTGTCGCGCGGAGAGGTTCACCGAGACGTAGGGCTCGGCGAGCGACTCCTTGGCGCGACCCCATTCGCTGGCGGCCGCGATCGATTCGTGCAGCGCGAAGGCGCCCAGTTCCAAGATGAGATCGCTCTGCTCGGCCAGCGGAATGAAGACGCCGGGTGGGACGAATCCCCGCTCGGCGTGGTTCCAGCGCATCAACGCCTCGAAGCCGACGACCTCGTTCGTGGAGAGCCGCACGATCGGCTGGTAGTACATCGCGAGGTCGTGCGACGCGACCGCTTGGCGCAGCTCCTGGACCAAGGAGAAGCGATTGATCGCCTGGTGGTGCATACCGGGGACGTAGATGAAGTGACGGCCCTTGCCGAGTCGCTTGGCCTCGTAGAGCGCCACGTCGGCGTCGCGCACGACCTCGGAGACGTCGGTGTGCGTGGCGTCCCACACGACGATGCCGAGGCTGGCACGTTGCTCGAGGCTCAGGTCACCGACCACGAAGGGCTCATCGAGTGAGCGCAAGAAGCGTTCCGCGATCATCTCGGCCTCGGCCGGTCCGGAGATCCCTTCGGCGAGGTAGAGGAACTCGTCGCCCCCGAAGCGGCACAGCGTGTCGGTCTCTCGGGTCACGGCTTCGAGGCGACGCGCGACCGCCTCCAAGAGTTGGTCGCCGACGAGGTGTCCGTAGGTGTCGTTCACACCCTTGAAGTCATCGAGGTCCAGCAGGAGCAGTGCCCCGTGGCCGCCCTGGCGCACGATGCGCGAGTGCGCCTGGGAGAGGCGGTCGTCCAGGAGCGCTCGATTCGCGAGACCGGTCAGCGGGTCGTGCAGCGCCTGGTGCGAGAGTTGGGCGGAGAGCTGGCGCTCTTCGGTGATGTCGCGCTCGGAGATGATGAAGTACAGCGTCTTACCGGTCTTGTCGCGCGCGGGCGACTTGGAGACCTCCGCGACGATCATCCGGCCGTCTTTGTGGAGGTAGCGCTTGACGTAACGAACCTGTCGGATCTCGTCTTGCAGGAATCGCGCGTGGGACGCTTCGGTGATGCCGACGTCATCGGGGTAGGTGAACGGCTTGGAGTCGAAGCCGATCAGTTCGGCCCGCGTGCGCCCCATCATCGCGCAGAAAGCGTCGTTGGCCGCGATGATGCAGTCCTGGAGGTCGGTGAAGACCATCGGCGCCATGTTGTCCTCGAAGGCCAGGCGGAAGTGCTGTTCGGCTTCGATGCGCGCCTGCTCGGCGGCGCGCTGGGCGCTGTTGTGGCGGATACAGCCGACGGCCCAGTGGCGCCCGTTGACCGTGATCGGAGACAACGCGAAGTCCACGGAGCGTACGGTGCCGTCTTTTTGCAGGACGGAGAGGTCACGGTCGTTCCAGATGATCCGGGTTTCGGGGTCGCGGGCGTACTGGCGTCGGGCCTCACCCTCCAGCGGTCGCAGGTCCGGCGGGATCAACATCGCGACGTTCTGTCCCACGAGTTCCTCGCGGGAGTAGCCGGTGAGGTTGGCCAGTTCGGCGTTCACGAAGTGCATGACCCCGTGGCCGTCGATCAGCGCCGAGCCGTCCGGTAGCGACTCGAGGAGGCTCTGCCACGAGATCGACAACTCCTCGGGAACACTCATCTCAGTCGATCACCCATCAAAATCGGGCACCGACCCCGGCGCAATCCATTACTTGAATGATGGCACAGTGACGATTCGATCCCGTCACCACGCGGCTACGAGGGATTCTCCTCCGTCGCCGCCTCTTCGTCGCTGCGCATCTCCGGATGCTCCTTCAGCCACTGCGCGTGGCCGGGATTCCTCGGGTCGAGCAGGTCGTCGGTTTCGTCGCTGACCGACGCGTCGTGGGCCATCTCCTCGCTCTTCACCTCGGGACTCGGGATCACCACTTCGGGCAACGGGCCGGCGCCGATGGGGCCACCCGACATGTAGTGCTCGACGGCATCCGAGTCCGGTGCGTACGAGACTCCCGCACTCGTGCCGCGCCGACGCACGAGGACCGCACCGAGAATCAGAACGACCAGAACAACCACCACAATCACGTAGATCATCCGACCGGCCTCTCTTCACTCGTGAACGGCTCGACGATTCATGTCGACGCGTCGTCGGTTACGAGCATACGTCTCGGTGTTCTCGGGTCGGGCCGTGACGACGACCATTGTTACTACCATTGAGCCGCGAGGTGAATTGTGTCCCAGTTGCTCTTTACGGCCTTCAGCAACCGTGCTGACGCGGTTCAACTCGCCAAAGAGGCGGGCCATCAACTGGAAGACGACGGCATCTCGTCGAGTCTGCACCTGCTCGACGGCGACGGCGAACCCGACGTCGACGCGTCCACCTTGGTCGTGAGCCTCGGGGGCGACGGGACCTTCCTCCAATCGGCCCGTCTCGCCCACGCCCTGGGCGCGCGAGTCCTGGCGGTCAACCTCGGTCGCCTGGGATTCCTCCTCAACGTCCCCTCCGACGAAGTGGTCGCGGACGCGAAGGCCGCCCTCTTATCGAGCGTCGACGTCGCCGATCGTCTGGCCCTGTCGATCTCGGTCTCGGACGGCGACCTCCACGAGTTCGCCCTCAATGAAGTCGTCGTCGAACGCGCGCACGCCGGACACATGGTTCGACTGAAGACCTTCGTCGACGAGGACGAGTACCTCACGTATTCGGCCGACGGCGTCATGGTCGCCACCCCGACGGGCAGCACCGGCTACAACTTCTCGGCCGGGGGACCGGTCGTCGAGGCGACACTGCCGGTCATGATCCTCACCCCGGTCGCCCCGCACTTCACGATCGACCGATCGATCGTGGTCGCCGATGACAAGGTGATCCGCATGGTCGCCGCGGACAAGCCGGCCATCATCGTGGCCGACGGTCAGAACATCGGGTCCTTGGAGGCCGGTCAGTTCGTCGAGGTCCGAAAGTCTCCGTCGCCGGTACGGGTCGTCGCCACGCGCAGCTTCGACCTGGCGTCGCGTCTTCACGAGGGCCTACGAGAGGGTCATGCCTAAGGCCCAGCTGCTGGAGCTGTACGCCCACGGTCTTGGAGTGATTCAAGATGCCCGACTCGAGTTCGGGTCGGGGTTCAACGTGCTCACCGGTGAGACGGGCGCGGGAAAGACGCTCCTCCTGGGCGCGCTCGATCTCTGTCTGGGCGGCGACGGATCGGTGACGCGCGCCGCCATCGCCGCGGACATGCGCTCGGCCGCGGTGTTCGACCTGAACGGGGAGCGCGAGGTGGTCCTGACGCGTGAGTCGGGCGTCTCGGGACGTCTGCGCAGCGCGGTCGACGGCGCCTCCAGCAGCGCCGAGGCGTTGCGCGCCTTCGCCGACCAACTCATCGTGATTCACGGCCAACACGACTCGTTGAAGCTGCGACACCGTGACGAGGTGCTGCGACTCGTCGACGCGAAGGGCAGCGTGTCGGTCGCGGAGCTGACCCACGCGCGCCGGGCGCTCCACGCGGCCCACGCTGAGCGCTCGTCGTTGGGGGGTGACGCCGAGGAGCGGGCGCGCGAACTCGACTTTGTCGAGTTCCAGATCGCGGAACTGTCGGCGGCCGCTATTCGCTCGGCCGTCGAATTGGACGAGACGCTGGAGGAGTTGACGCGACTCACCGAACTGCGTGACGGCCAGGCGGCGCTCGTCGACGTGCTCAATGAACTGGACGCCGACGAAGAGGACGCCGTGCTCGCGCGTTTCGCCCGCGCGATCAATCGGCTGCCGAACGGTGAGGCCTACGACGGGGCGAGAAGACTCCTGCGCGTAGCGCTCGACCAGTCGCGCGAAGCGGTCCGTGAACTCGCGACGCTCTCGGATCCGGAGTCCTTCGACGCGTCGGCGTTGAAGGAACTCGAGGACCGCGCCACCACTCTGCAGGCACTCGTGAGAAAGTACGGCTCCTTGGACGTTGCGCTCACGACACTGGACGAACTGCGCGATCGTCGAACGGCGCTGCACGACGCGTCATCGAGGACCGCGACGCTCGACACGGAGATCGAAGCGCTCGTCGCGCGAGTGGCGTCGTTGGCCGAAGCCGCTCGCCGTGAGCGCGTGGCGGCCGCGAGTTCGCTCAGTGCCGGGGTGGCGCGTCAGCTGAGTCGCGTGGCGCTCGAACACGCCAGCCTGCGTTTCGTGGTCGACGGCGAGGACGGTTCGGAGGTGCAGATACTCTTCGCCCCGAACCCGGGTCATCCGGAGGGACCGTTGCAGTCGCTGGCCAGTGGGGGAGAGTTGAGTCGGGTGCTCCTGGCCCTCTCGCTCGAGTCGGCGCACGAGGACGTGGTCGCGGTCTTCGACGAAGTCGACGCCGGCGTCGGAGGTCAGGTCGCCCAACAGATCGGCGAGTGTCTTCGAGAGTTGGGTCAACATCAACAGGTCCTCGCGATCACGCACCTGGCGTCGGTCGCGGCGAAGGCCGATCACCACTTCGTCATCGAGAAGCGAGTCGAGCGTGACGAGGTGCGTACGGCACTTCGAGCCCTCAGTGGCGAAGAACGCGTCGAAGAGATTGCCCGGATGCTCGCCGGTGATGAGATCACGGCCGAATCACGCGCACTGGCCCGTCAGATGTTGGAAACAGAGAGTTAATAGTTCGGAGAACTCTCAGGGCTTCGCTATGCTGGTGTTCCGTGGAAGCGGCGGTTTACGAATGACCAAATTCGTCTTTGTAACTGGTGGTGTGTCGAGTTCCCTGGGCAAGGGACTGACCGCCTCGTCGTTGGGTCGACTCCTCAAATCTCGGGGCCTCAAGGTCACCATGTGCAAGTTGGACCCCTACCTGAACGTCGACCCCGGCACGATGAATCCCGGTGAACACGGAGAGGTCTTCGTCACCGACGACGGTGGCGAGACCGACTTGGACCTCGGACACTACGAACGGTTCATCGACGAGTCGCTCTCCAAGATGTCCAACACCACGACCGGATCGGTCTACTCCAACGTGATCGCCAAGGAACGACGCGGTGACTACCTGGGAAAGACGGTCCAGGTCATCCCGCACATCACCGACGAGATCAAGGAACGCGTGCGACGACTCGGCACCCTGGGGGCCGACGTCGTGATCGTCGAGATCGGCGGAACCGTCGGGGACATCGAGATCGTGCCGTTCATCGAATCGATCCGTCAGTTCCGACGCGACGCCGGCCGCGACAACGTCTGTTACGTCCACCTCACGCTGGTGCCCTACCTCGCCCCGTCAGGTGAACAGAAGACCAAGCCGACCCAGCACTCGGTGACGGAGCTTCGCTCGCGTGGTATCCAGCCCGACATCATCGTCTGTCGCAGCGATCAACCGCTCTCGGACGGGCTGAAGCGCAAGATCTCGCTGCTCTGTGACGTGCCCATGCAGGCCGTCATCTCGGCCGTGGACGCGCCGAGCATCTACGACATCCCGATCACGATGTACGAAGAGGGCCTCGACACGATGGTGTGCAAGACCCTCGGCATCGACCTCGAAGAGAATCCGATCGACCTCAGCGCGTGGCGCGACGTCGTGCGTCGGGTGCACAGCACCACCAAGACCCTGCGCATCGGCGTCATCGGCAAGTACGTGACGATGCCCGACGCGTACCTCTCGGTCGGCGAGTCGATCCGTCACGCCGGCTTCGCCGTAGGCGCCAAGACCAACATCGAGTGGCTCGAGGCCGAGCGCGTGCCCACCGAGATCGATTCCGAACGCATCCGACAGCTCGACGGCATCATCGTGCCGGGCGGCTTCGGCGAACGCGGTGTGGAGGGCATGATCGCCGCGGCGCGCATCGCGCGCGAACACGACATCCCCTATTTGGGACTCTGCCTCGGAATGCAGGTCATGGTGGTCGAGTTCGCCCGACACTGTCTGGGACTCAGTGACGCGCACTCCACCGAGATCTCCATCAGTACGTCGGCACCGGTCATCGCTTTGATGGCCGAACAGATGGACGTCACGGACCTCGGTGGCACGATGCGTCTCGGCGCCTGCCCGGCGATGCTCGACGAGGGCTCGGTCGTCGCCGAGCTCTACGGCACGACGGTCGTGTCCGAACGTCACCGCCACCGCTACGAGTTCAACTCGCGCTACCGTGCCCAGTTCGAGGCGGCGGGTATGCGCTGTTCGGGCACGTCGCCCGATGGTCGCCTGGTGGAGTTCACCGAACTCGCCGATCATTCGTTCTACGTCGGCACGCAGGCGCACCCGGAGTTCAAGTCGCGACCCGATCGGCCGCACCCGCTCTTCCTCGGCCTCATCAAGGCCGCGGCCGCCCGGGCCGAAGGACGTGAGCCGCACATCATTGATCCGGAATCGGTCGACGCCACGCTGTGAGCGACGAGTTCCACGTCGTGGGAACGAAGAAGCTCCTGCAGTCGCGCGTCTTCGGCGTTGAACAGCGGACCGTGGCGGCCGGTGATATCACCTTCGAACGTGACGTCGTGACGCACCTCGGCGCGGTCGCGATACTCGCCATCAACGATCGCGATGAGATCGGCATGATCCGCCAGTACCGCACACCGTTCGACCGCTTCTGTTGGGAGCTACCGGCGGGCACGCTGGACGTACCCGGCGAGGACCCCCTCGGTGCCGCGCAACGCGAGCTCGGTGAGGAGCTCGGTTGTGTCGCCTCACGGTGGAAACAGTTAGGAACGTTCATGACGTCACCCGGCTGGTCGAACCAACTGATGACCATCTTCGAGGCGCGTGGACTCACCGAGACCTCGCGTCAGCCGGCCGGACCGGAAGAGGCCGGTTCCACTGTGCGATGGTTCTCGCGCGACGAACTACGAGAGACTCTCCGTCGTGAGCCCGCGGTCGACAACACCACCGTCGTTGGGCTCGGAGTGGTCTACGGGACGTTCTTTGACGACGTCTGAGGGCTACCTCACGGAGTATCTGCAGTGGCTGACCATCGAGAAGGGTCGGAGCCGCGCGACGATCGAGGCCTATCGACGTGACCTGACGAAGCTCCTCGAGTGGATGAGGGACGCGAGCCTGGACCTCGAGGGCGTGCGCGAACGTGACCTCGAACGATACGGGAACCAACTCCGTCGACAGGGGCGAGCCGAGACCTCGATCGCGCGCTCCGTCGCCTCCATTCGGGGCTGGTTCGCGTACCTCGTGATCGAGGGCCACCTCGACAGTGATCCCAGCGCACGACTGCGCGGTGGCCGTCGCGGACGCTCACTCCCCAAGCCGCTGGACGAGGACGAGATCACGACACTGCTCGATTCGATCCCCGACACCACGGCCGCGGACCTGCGCGACCGGGCCCTCCTCGAACTCCTCTACGGCACCGGCGCACGCGTCTCCGAGGTGGTCGGCATCGGACTGGGGGACCTGGACTTCGACGAGGAACTGATCCTCGTGACCGGTAAGGGATCGAAGCAGCGACTCGTGCCGATGGGGTCCGCCTTGAAGGGCGCGTTGCGCGACTATCTCGGCGTGCGCGGGCGCGGCGCATTCCCCGACGCGCGCAAGGACACCCGGCTCTTCTTGAACGCCCGAGGGGGGCCGCTCAGTCGACAGGGCGTGGACCTCATCATCGACAAGCGCGCACTGACGGTGGGCATCGAGCGCTCGCGCATCAGCGCGCACGTCTTTCGCCACAGTTGCGCGACGCACATGTTGGCCCACGGTGCCGATATTCGCGTGGTGCAAGAGCTCCTGGGGCACGTCTCGATCTCGACGACGCAGATCTACACCGCGGTAGCGATAACGTCACTGAAACGCGAATACCACAACGCGCACCCTCGGGCGCACGACTAAATCGAAAGCGGCGATGTTCCACTCGTACTACCTCTATGTAGCCCTGCTGCCTTCGATCATCCTCCACGAAGTCAGCCACGGCTGGGTGGCGTATCGCTGCGGCGACACTACGGCCAAAGACGCGAAGCGACTGACCCTCAATCCCTTCGCCCACATCGACCCCTTCGGCACGATCCTGTTGCCCGGGTTGCTGGTCGCCCTGCACTTCCCGCCCTTCGGCTACGCGAAGCCCGTGCCGGTGAACGTCTCGCGACTTCGCAAACCCCGGCAGCAGTCGCTCTACGTATCGCTCGCCGGGCCGTTGGTGAACATCATCCTCTCGGGGATCGGCTTGGTGATATGTGACCAGGCCGTGACGACGTTCGACGGCCAAGTGTTGATCTCGAACACCTTCCTGTTCAACATCGGCTTCGCGTTGGGTCTCGCCAACCTCCTGCTCGCCGCGTTCAACCTGCTCCCGATCCCGCCGCTCGACGGTTCGGCCGTGATCGAACGGTTCGTGCCGAACAAACACCTCGGTGCGTACTACCACTACCGGGCCCGAGCGCTGCCGCTCGTCCTACTCTTCGTCTTCTTGAGCGAGTACGTCTTTCACTTCGGTTCGAATGCGTTGGGTGACCTGGAGAACTGGTGGATCGGGCTGATCAGATGAGGCCGACCGCGTTCGCCGCGCGTCGGTAGACCGCGCCGGCCACCTCGCTCGCCTTGACGGCACCGCGCGACGCCACGGCGCGTAGGGCGTCGGGTTCGGCCATCAGTTCGTCGTAGCGCTTCGCGATGGGCGCGAGCGCTTCGACGACGACCGCCGAGAGGTCGTTCTTCAAATCGCCGTAGCGCGTGTAGCGCGAAGCGATCGCCTGCGGCGACTCGCTGGTGAAGCTCGAGTAGATCTCGAGCAGGTTGGTCACGCCCGGCTTCTTCTCCCAGTCGTAACGCACGTCGTCGTCAGTGTCGGTGACCGCCTTCTTGATCTTCTTCTCAATATCGGTGGCGCTGTCAGTCACGTAGATCGATCCCAACGGACTGGAGATCGACTTGGACATCTTTCGCGTCGGTTCCTGCAGGTCCATGACGCGGGCCGCGACCTTGGGCTGCACACCGACCGGCACCACGAAGGTCTCGCCGTAGCGGTTGTTGAAACGCTCGGCGAGGACGCGCGCCAACTCGAGATGCTGGCGCTGGTCGTCACCGACCGGGACCTCGGCCGTCTCGTAGAGCAAGATATCGCCGGCCATCAGGACCGGGTAGGTCAAGAGTCCGACGCGATAGCCCGTCTTGCGAGACGACTTCTCCTTGAACTGGGTCATGCGGCTTAGTTCCCCGTACGTGGCGACGCACTCCAGAAGCCAGTTCATCTGCGCGTGGTACGGGACCTCACTCTGCAAGAAGATCGTGCAGACCTCGGGGTCCAGTCCTGCCGCGAGGAACGAGGCGATGAGCTCATAGGACTGGGCGCGCAGTATCGCCGGCTCGATCTCGAGCGTGAGCGCGTGCAGATCGACGACGCAGTAGAACGCGTCCGAGCTCTGGGCCTCCACCCAGTGTTTCAACGCGCCCAGGTAGTTGCCGATGTGCAACGTGCCCGACGGCTGCATGCCCGAGAGAACTCTCATCGCATGATTCTACGTGAAGGGCATTCGCGACCAAGAACTAGTGTTTGTGCGTGACCTTCGTCGTGACGACGCCGTCTTTCAGCGGCCCCGTGGAGCTGCTCCTCCAATTGATATCCAGTCACGACGTCGACGTGCTCGATGTCCCACTCGGTCCCATCGTCGACGCCTTCGTCGCCGCACTGCGCGACGACATGGTCACGATCGACGTCGAGGACCTGTCGGAGTTCTTGCTCATCGCGGCGATCCTGCTGGAGATGAAGAGTCGCAGCCTCTTGCCCGGACGCGACGACCTCGAGCCGGATGAGGAGTTCGTCGGGTGGGAGGAACGCGACGTCCTGTTGGCCCGGCTCCTCGAGCTACGGACCTACGCCGCGCTGTCCGACGCCTTCGTATCGCTCCTCGAGCGCGCGGCGCGCGCCTACCCGCGTCTTCGCGGCATCGACGACGGCGTCGTCGTCGAACCGCCGGACCTCCTCGCGGGCGTCACCACGGCGCTCCTCGCCGGCGCCTACCTGCGCGGCATCGAGGAAAAGCCCGTACCGGTCCTTCGACTCAACCACGTCACCGTCGACGCGGTGTCGGTCGCCGAGACCGTCGTCTCGCTCTCCCAGCGCCTGCCGTCGATGGGCACGCTCTCCTTTCGTGACTTGACCGACGGCCTGGGCAGTCGCATCGAGATCATCGTCCACTTCCTGGCGCTCCTCGAGCTGTGCAAACTCGGTCTGGTCGAACTCGGACAGGGTTCGACCTTCGGCGACGTGCGGATCGCCTGGATCGACGAAGGTTCGGACCTCGACATCGGAAGGGTGGACCTCTATGAGGGATGAGTTCTCGCTGGAGCAGAAACTCGAGGCGATGTTGACGGTCGCCCTCGAGCCGATCTCGGCCGAAGAGCTCGCCGACGTGCTCGAGATCGACGTCTACGAAGTCACGGTGGTACTGCGACGGCTCCGCGACGAGTATCTCGAGGAACGGCGTGGGTTCCAACTCGCCGAACTCGCGAGCGGCTGGGTGATGCAGTCCTCACCCGACGTGGCCCCCTTCGTCGCCAAGTTCGCCAGTCGTGACGTGTCGCACCGGCTCAGCTCCGCGGCCCTCGAGACGCTCGCCATCATCGCGTATCGCCAGCCGATCTCGCGCGCGCAGATCACCGCGCTTCGCGGCGTGAACGTCGACGGCGTCTGTCGACTGCTCGAACAGCGCCAGTACATCGAGGAGGTCGGTCGCGCCGGGGGCCCGGGCCAGCCCATCCTCTACGGTACGACCGAGTTGTTCCTCGACCGCATGGCCCTGGCCTCACTCGACGACCTCCCACCGATCGAGGAGTTCATGCCGCCCATCGAGACGGCCAACCGACTGGTCGAGGAGATGGGCTTCGACCTCGACGAAAGCTCCGAGGTCTCGTAGTTGGACGACGGCGAGCGCCTGCAGAAGACCCTCGCGCGCGCGGGTTTCGGATCGCGCAGGTCCTGTGAGATCCTCATCAGTGAGGGTCGCGTGACCATCGACGGGCGCGTCGCAGAACTCGGGAATCGCGTCGACCCGGACGTCCAGGTGATCTGCGTCGACGGGTCCCTCGCGCCCACGGCCCAGAACACGGTCTACTTCCTCTTGAACAAGCCCGACGGTGTGGTCACGACGGCCTCGGACCCACACGGTCGCACGACCGTCCTCGAACTGGTCGAGAGCCCGGTGCGGATCTTTCCCGTGGGCCGCCTCGACATGAACACCGAAGGTCTGTTGATCCTCACCAACGACGGTCGACTGGCGCACCTGCTCACCCACCCGAGTTCGGGCATCCCCAAGGAGTACCTGGCCCGTGTCGAGGGCGACCCGTCGCCGGCGGCGATCCGTCGTCTGCGCGACGGCGTCGAACTCGAGGACGGTCTCACCAGTCCGGCCCAGGTCAGTCGCGTGAGCGAGGGCCTCCTGCGGATCGTGATCCACGAGGGACGCAATCGTCAGGTCCGTCGCATGTGCGCCGCGGTCGGACACGACGTCACTCGATTGGTGCGAACGCGCATCGGTCCGATCCAGGACGCCACGCTGTCGCCGGGCTCGTCACGACAACTCTCCCTGGCCGAGGTGCGCCGCCTGATGGAGGCCGTTGGGATGAGTGAAGCGATCGCCTCTACGATGCCTACATGAGATCGGCGCAGTTACGGGGTCTTCGAGGCGCCACGACGTGTGAGGTCGACACACCCGCGGCCATCGAAGACGCGACCCAGGAGCTCCTGCGGGCGCTGATGGACCGCAACGAGTTGGCCCACGACGACGTGGTGAGCGTCATCTTCACCACGACGCGGGACCTAACCTCGACGTTCCCGGCGACGGTGGCACGAGGCATCGGGTTCGGTGACATCCCGCTGCTCTGTGCGAGCGAGATCGACGTGCCGGGTTCGATGCCGATGTGCATCCGCATCCTGCTGCACGTCTATACGACCAGGTCCCGAAGCGAACTTCGACACGTGTACCTTCGAAACGCTCAGGGCCTGCGTGATGACCTCCCCGAATAGTCGCCACGCCCACGTCGTCGGTCTCGGTCTGATCGGCGCGTCGGTGGCCCTGGCGCTCAAGAACAGTGGCTGGTCGGTGAGCGGCGTCGACCGCGACGCGGCGACGGCGACGGCGGCGCTCGAGAGCGGCGTGATCACCGGCACCGAGATGCCGAGCGACGTGGACCTGGTCGTGATCGCCACCCCGGCGGGCGTCGTCGCCGAACTCGCCCTCGACGTCCTGTCCCAACTGGCGAACCCCGACGTGATCGTGACCGACGTCGCCGGCGTGAAGGGATCGATCGTGGCTCGGGTCGTCGACGAGCGATTCCTCGGTGGTCACCCCATGGCCGGTTCGGAGCTGCGCGGTCTCTCGGGAGCGCGTTTCGACCTCTTCCAGGGGACGACGTGGGTCCTGACCCCGACCGATCGAACCTCGCCGAGCACCTACAGCACGCTGCACGGAATCCTGCGCGAGATCGGCGCGAACGTGGTGGCCGTCAGCGCCGACGACCACGACCGCCTGGTGGCCATCGCGAGCCACGTGCCGCACCTGCTGGCCGGCTCTCTGATGAACGAGGCCAGTCAAGTCGCCGAAGAGGACGCCGTCTTGTTGCAGCTCGCCGCCGGGGGCTTTCGTGACATGACCAGGATCGCCGCCGGCGACCCGGGGATCTGGCCGGACATCTTGTTCGAGAACCGTGACGCCGTGGTCCAGAGCCTCGAGGCCCTCGAGGCTCGACTGAAGACCCTTCGCGAGGCGCTGATCGACGACGGTCGCGACGTCATCCTGGAGAGCCTGCTCAGCGCGGCGAGCGCTCGTCGACAGCTGCCCGGTCGGGCACTCAGTACCGAGGACCTGGCCTACCTGCGCGTCAAGGTCAGCGACGAACCGGGCGTGTTGGCGCGCGTCACCCGGACCGCGTCGGATCTGACGGTCAACATCTACGACATCGAGATCGCGCACGGCATCGAGGGCATCGGCGGCACCCTGCTCCTCGCCGTGGACGCCCAGCAGTCACAGATGTTCGGTGAGGCGCTCTCCGCACTGGGATTTCAAGTGGCGCACGAACAGTGAGCACGGCCCGCGTAGAAGCGTTCAAGCGCTTGCGCGGCGACGTGCGCGTCCCGGGGGACAAGAGCACGTCGCACCGCGCGCTCATGGTCAGCGCTCTGGCGAACGGTGAGAGCACCATACGGGGACTGTCGCCAGGTCGCGACGTGGCGGCGACCGCCCAGATAATGCAACAACTCGGTGCGACCTTCAGTGAAGCGGACGACGTGGTCAGTGCCAGCGGTCCGTCCGACGGTCTACGCGCGAGTGACGCGGTGCTCGACTGCGGCAACTCGGGAACCACGATGCGCCTGCTCGCCGGAGTCGTCAGTGGCGTGCCGGGAACGCATCAACTGGTCGGGGACACCTCACTGTCGCAGCGCCCCATGGACCGCGTCGCCGAGCCACTGACGTTGATGGGTTCGCGCGTCCAGGGCCAGGGCGATCGCCTGCACGCGCCGCTGCGCGTCACCGGCACCCACGCGCTTCGGGGTATCGACTACGCCGTGCCGATGGCGAGCGCACAGGTGAAGTCCGCGATCCTCTTCGCCGCGCTCGGGGCCAGTTCGCCCACGACCGTTGTGGAGCACGTGCGAACTCGACCGACGACCGAAGAGATGCTCACGCGCGCCGGCGTCGGGCTCGTAAGTATCGAGAGCGGCCTCGGTCGCAGCGTCACGATTCGGCCGGGCCGACCGCTCGCGAGGAACTGGCAGGTACCCGGTGATCCGTCGCAGGCCGCGTTCTTCGCCGTGCTCGGGTGCGTCCACGCCAATGCCGACATCGAGGTCCTCGACATCGACAGCGCACCTGAGCGCGTCGGTTTCCTCGGCGTCCTGCGGCGGATGGGGGCCACGTTGACGTTGCGCGGCGAATCGATGACGTCCTTCACGGTGCGCAGTTCTCAGCTGACGGCCACCGAAGTGCTCGCCAGCGAGATTCCATCGCTCGACGAGGTCCCGGTGCTCGTCGTCGCGGCGGCGGCGGCCGAGGGTCGCAGCGTCTTTCGCGACGTCGGAGAGCTGCGCGTCAAGGAGTCCGACCGCTTCGAGGGTTCGCTGAGCCTGGCCGCGAAACTGGGCTGTCGCGCGTGGTCTGAGGGCGACGACCTCTTCGTCGAAGGGCTCGGCAGCGCCACCCGCTTCGCGGCGTTCGAGATCGACGCCGGACTCGATCACCGAATGGTGATGGCGAGCGCGGTGGCGGGCTGCGCCGGCGCCGGCTGCGCGATCGAGGGCGCGGAGACCGTCTCGTCGAGCTACCCGGACTTCTTCGTCGACCTGGACCGTCTCGGGTGAGCGAACTGGTCATCGCCATCGACGGCCCGGCCGGCTCGGGCAAGTCCACCGTCGCGCGCGCCGTCGCCGCGCTCCTCGGCTGGTCGTTCCTCGACACCGGCGCGATGTATCGGGCGGTGACCAGCGAAGCCCGCTATCGAGGTGTCGACGTCCACGACCGCGCCGCCGTCGCGGCCGTCGCCGAACAGGCGGCCTTGACGACCCTGCCACGGGTCACGGTGAATGGACGCGACGTCGAGGACGAGATTCGAAACGATGACATCAACGTCGCGGTGTCGGTCGTCGCGGCCAACCCCGAGGTCCGCGCGGCGATGGTCGAGCGCCAACGCGACTTCGCGGCCGCCCAGCCCCTCGGCACGGTGGTCGAGGGGCGCGACATCACCACGGTCGTCTTTCCCCACGCGTCGGCGAAGATCTTCCTTACGGCGACGCTGGAAGAGCGCGCTCGTCGCCGGGGCGACGAGGGGGAGGACTCCGTCGCTCGACGAGACGAGGCCGATTCCACGCGCGACGCCTCGCCGCTGCGACAGGCCGACGACGCCCTCGTGCTAGACACGACTGGTCGAGACGTCGAGGACGTCGCTCAGGAGATAGTTCAATGGCTGAAGCACAACCTCTCCAACTGAGCGAACGACGCACGTTCACCTATCGCGTGTGCGCGGCGCTGGTGTCGGGACTGGCCAAGCTATTTTTTCGCCCCACCGTCATCGGGGCCGAGAACATCCCGCTCGAAGGACCGGTGCTGATCGCCCCGATCCACCGTTCCAACGTGGACTTCGCCCTGACGCTGTTCATCTCGAAGCGCAAGGCCTTCTTCATGGCCAAGGACTCGCTGTTCCGCGTACCGCTCCTCGGGCCGTTGATCACGCACCTCGGCGCCTTTCCGGTTCAACGCGGGTCGGCCGATCGGGAGTCCCTCGCATACTCCGAGGCCGTGCTGCGACAGGGTCACGCCCTGGTGCTGTTCCCGGAGGGCACGCGAAAAGAGGGTCGAACGGTCGGGCCACTGCAGGACGGTGCGATGTTCGTCGCCGCGCGCACGGGCGCCACGATCGTGCCGGTCGGTATCGGCGGGAGTGACCGGGCGATGCCAAAGGGGGCCAAACTGCCGCGACCGTCGAAGGTCACGATCGTCGTGGGACCGCCGCTCGATCCGCCGACGTCCGAGGGTCGCGTCTCTCGCTCGGTCCTGAAGGCCAAGAGTGACGAGCTGCGCGCGGCGTTGGAGACGGTGTACCTCGAGAGTCTGCACGAGTGAGGTTGCGTCACGACCCAACGGACGCGACCTAGGATTCGACCATGAAGAATCCGCAAGGAAGAGAAGCCAAGAAGCCGAAGAAGGCCAAAGTGAAGACGCCGCCGCGGGTCTTCGAAGAGGCTCCGCGCAAGAGTTTCACGGTTCCGAAGACGGAGCCCGAGTCAGGCTCGAACTAGCGCTCGCGCCACCAGGTGCCGAAGACGACACGGGCGTAGCGGAATCCGTACGACCAGGTCGCGCCCTTTTTCGTCTCACCCGACACGCGTGGGTACCACTCGGTCGGCACCTCGCTGACGCGCCAGCCCCGCTTCAGACAGGTGATGAGTAGCTCCGAGGTCTGGTACTGCTGCTGGGTCAGTCGGTCGACGACGTCGGCCAGCATCGTGACGCGCAGCGCCCGGTAGCCGGTCGAGGTGTCGGTGATGTTCGAATTCGTCATCCGGTTCATGATGAACGAGAAGAACCGCACGCCGAGTTTGCGGACCTTGTCGGACGTCTTGTCGACGCCGAGCACGCGACTGCCGAGCACGAAGTCCGACGTGTCGGCGATCAACGGCGCCAGGATCTGGGGGATCTCGGAGGGGTCGTTCTGCCCGTCGGCGTCGAGCGTGACGACGTACTTCACGTTGTTGCGCACGCAGTAGCGGTAGGTGACCTGCAGAGCGACGCCGTGACCGAGGTTGACCGGGAACTCGATGACCACGACGCCCGGGAAGGAGCGCGCGATCTCCGCGGTGCGGTCGTCGCCCCCGTCGACCACCACCAGCGTCGTGTAGGGCTCGCCGTTGACGCTCGCGGGCATCTTCTCGAGCACGTGGGCGATGTTGCCCTCTTCCTCGTAGGCGCAGATCGACGCGACGATCGCTTCGGGGACGAAACCGGGCCGTTCGGTCTCGAGTCGGGCCAGGGCCTGAGAGATGGCGTAGGCGCGAAGACGCGTCGAACGACGGTGCTCTAGATCATCGTTGACCATCGTTCTCCTTCGGTCCGGCTAGCGCGAGTGGAAAGCCGACTCGCCATTCTAATCCGCGCCCGTCTAAACGAGTTTCTATCGCTTCGACGCGGACAGCACTTCGGCCGCCGTGAACCGACGATCGGCCTCGCCGTCGAAACTCGACGTGGACGGCGTCTGGAGCGACAGGTCCAACAGGGCCGAGAGCGCCTTCAGCATCTCGCGCAGTTCCGGCGGTGGCGGGAAGTACTCGTCCTCGACCGTCACCGACGTCACGGTCACTCCGTTGGTGGGATTGAGCGCCTCGAGCACCTCGTTCACGAGCGACTCGGGAGCCGAGGCGCCCGCCGTCAGCGCCACGGTCCCTTCGAGGTCCTCGGGCAGTTCGAAGGCGCCGTTCACGCGAAGGACGCGCGGACACCCCGCGGCCGCGGCCACCTTCGTGAGCGCCACGGTGTTCGAGGAGTTCGCTGAGCCGATGACGACGACCGCGTCGGCCGCGGCGGCGATCGTGCGAAGCGCGGCCTGACGATTCGTCGTGGCGAAACAGAGGTCACTGCGATTGGGCATCCAGATCTCCGGGAACTTCACCTCGGCGTACTCGCGCAGGTCCTGCCATTCGTCGAGGCTGAGCGTGGTCTGACTGAGCAGCGCGAAGGGACCGGCCATGTCGCCGAGCGCGTCGATGTCCTCGGTCGACTCGATCAGGTGGGCCGACTCGGGGGCGACGGCCATCGTCCCGACGGCCTCCTCGTGGCCCTCGTGCCCGACGTAGAGCACGGTGTAACCCTTGCGCGCGCGGACCTTCAGCTCGTGATGGACCTTGGTGACCAACGGGCAGACCGCGTCGATAACCGTGCCGCCGGACCGCCGAGCGGCCTCGATGACTTCGGGCGGCGATCCGTGGGCGCTCAGCATGACCGGCGCGCCCGGCGGCACCGTCGTGACGTCGTCGATGAAGACGACACCGAGGGACTTGAAGTGATCGACGACGAACTGGTTGTGGACGATCTCGTGGTAGCAAAAGACCGGCGGGGCGAACACGCGCGTCATCCAGTCGAGCGCCTTGATGGCTTTTTCCACGCCGGCGCAGAAACCTCGCGGCGCCGCCAAGACCACCTTGTCCACGTTCACGAAATCCAGCCTAGTAACGCGTTTTGACCATTCCTCGTAGGCTAGACGAGTGTCGGGCGCCCGAATCTCCTCAATTTCCACGGATTCACCGGCCTCGAGCGTGGACCTGGCCGTCGGCGATGAGCTGGTGAGCGTGAACGGCCGAGAGCCGAGCGACATCATCGAGTACCAGCAACTGATCGACGGCGCGCACGTCACCCTGGTCGTGCGCCGCGAGGGTGAGGACCTGGCCCGCAAGGTCTCGATCGTCAAGCACGAGGGCCAACCGCTCGGCCTCAGCATCGACTCGGCCGTCTTTGACCGCATCCGCACCTGTGACAATCACTGTTCGTTCTGCTTCATCTACCAACTGCCCAAGGGCATGCGCCGCTCGCTCTACGTCAAGGACGACGACTTTCGCCTCTCCTTCCTCTACGGCAACTACACGACCCTGACCCGCTTCACGGAGTTCGACCTCGAACGGGTCCTCGAAGAGGGACTCTCGCCGCTCTACGTGTCCATCCACACGACCGACCCCGAACTGCGCGCCGAGATGTTGCGCAACCCCCGAGGCGCGACGAGCCTGCGCTGGCTGAAGGAGTTGCTACGCGCGGGCATCGAGGTGCACGCCCAGGTCGTCGTCTGCCCCGGGGTGAACGACGGTGATCACCTCGAGCGCACGTTGCACGACGTGATCTCGCTCTACCCCGAGTTGGCGTCGGTCGCGTTGGTGCCCGTCGGCGTCAGCGCCTTCTCCGACGAGGCGACGATGCGCTCACACACGCTCGAAGAGGCCCGCGACGTGGTCGCGCTCGCGGAGCGCTTCCAGTTGCTCACACTCGAGATCCTGGGCCGCGTCAACGTCTTCGCGAGCGACGAGTTCTACCTCGTCGCCGGCGTGACACCGCCGCCGGCGGCAAAGTTCGAGAGCCTCGACCAGGCCGAGAACGGCATCGGCCTCGTCGCGGCCTTCGTCCAGAGCTTCGTCGAGGACACGCCCATGGACAAGCTTGGCACCGGGTTCTTCCAGTCGGTCGACGGCGCGCCGGCCCTCGGGTACCGCGCCCCGCGCGGTGGACAGAGCGAGGTCCGACTGGGAGACGACGTGCTCGTGGTGACCGGCGAGTACGCCGCGCCGATACTGCGCGAGATGTTCGACGCCCAAGGCTTCGCCGACGTGCGGATCCTCGCGGTCGAGAACCGATTCTTCGGCGGCAACATCAAGGTCGCCGGCCTGCTCACCGGCCAGGACCTCATCGACGCGCTGGTCGGCGTCGCGCCCGAGACGGTCGTCCTGGTGCCCGACGTCTGCCTCTCCGAAGGGCGATTCCTCGACGGACTCGAGCTCGATGACCTCGGTCGAGCGGTCACGATCGTCTCGACGACCGGACGGGACCTCCGATCGGCGTTGATGTCGGTGCGTTCGGCTCGGGTTCTCGCGTGAGGCCCCAAGTCGTCATCGTCGGCCGACCGAACGTCGGCAAGAGTTCCCTCGTCAATCGCCTCGCCGGCAAACGGGTGACCGTCGTCGAAGAACACCGCGGCGTGACCCGGGACCGCAAGGCGGTCGAGGTCGAGTGGGGCGGACTCAGCTTCGACGTGGTGGACACCGGCGGCTGGCTCGAGGCCGGGGACTCCTTGGAGGCCAAGGTCTCCCAACAGGCCGAAGCGGCGATCTCGTCCGCCGACCTGGTCCTGCTGGTCGTCGACGTGACGACGGGCATGGTCGATGAGGACACGCAGGCCGCGCGCTGGGCCCTGCGCAGTGGGCGCCCGGTACTCCTCGTCGTGAACAAGGTCGACGACGCGCAACACGAGGCCAGTAGCTGGGAGTTCCTCGGACTCGGCGCGGGCGACCCGCACACCGTGAGCGCCCAGCACGGACGCGGCACGGGCGACCTGCTCGACGTCATCGTGGCTCGGCTCGAGGAGAACCGCATCGTCGATGAGGTGGCCGACGCCGATGACGACGGCGCGCTGCGTGTGGCCATCGTCGGACGGCCCAACGTCGGCAAGTCGACGCTGTTCAACCAACTCATCGGCGAGGAGCGTTCCGTCGTCCACGACCTACCCGGCACCACGCGCGACGCGATCGACACGCTGGTCTCGACCGACGTCGGACTGATCCGATTCATCGACACCGCCGGTATGCGCCGTCGCGCCAAGACCGAGGCGGGCCTGGAGACCTACGCGGTGCTGCGCAGCCTGGACGCGCTCGACCGCTCCGACATCGCGATCCTCGTCATCGACGCCACACTCGGCGCCACCGGTCAGGACCAGCGTCTGGCTGAACGTATCTCCGCGGCCGGCTGTCCGTCACTCGTCGTCTTGAACAAGTGGGAGCTGGTCCCGGTCGACCAACGCGACGCGGTCCTCGCGAGCGTGGGGGAGAAGCTGGCGTTCCTCGGTGACGCGCCGGTGATGAAGACGACCGCCACCTCGGGCAAGGGCGTGCACCGCATCCTGCCGGCCCTGGCCATCGCGGCGGCCGACTACCAGAAGCGGGTACCGACCGGTGCGCTCAATCGCGCCATCCGCGACCTCCAGATCAAACAGCCCGCGCCGACCGGCAAGATCCGCTACGCCGTCCAGGGGGCGACCGAGCCCCCGACCTTCACGCTGTTCATCGCCGGCCGACTGCCCCAGACGTACCTGCGCTACGTCGAACGTTCCCTGCGCGAGCGGTTCTCGCTCGGCTCGCAGCCGCTGCGAGTGCGCGTCCGGGTCGAATAGTGGCCAAGTGGTGCGAGCAGTGCGACCGTCCCGTCGAGGGCGAGACCTGTGAGGTCTGCGGGACACCGGTCGCCGAACCCGTGCGCGAACCGATCCCCTGGCGCTGGCGATTCTTCATCGTCGTGACCATCATCTACGTCATCTGGCGGATCTATCAGTTAATTTCGTGGCTGAGCCACTAGGAGATCCCATGCCCCTCTACGCCCTCGGAAACCGTACGCCCACGATCCACCCCGACGCGTTCGTCCACCCCGACGCCATCGTGATCGGTGACGTGCGCATCGGCGCGGACTCCTCGGTCTGGCCGGGGGCGGTGTTGCGGGGCGACTACGGCACGATCATCGTGGGCGAGCGCACGTCGATCCAGGACGGTGCGATCATCCACGCCGTCGACGAGTACCCGACGGTCATCGGCAGTGACTGCGTCGTCGGTCACCTCGCCCACCTCGAAGGGTGCGTCATCGAAGACCGTGCGCTCGTGGGGAGCGGTGCGATCGTGCTGCACCAGGCGACGGTACACAGCGGCGCGACCGTCGGCGCCGGTGCCGTGGTGCGCAACCGCATGGACGTCCCGGCCAACGCCCTCGCCGTCGGGGTGCCCGCCGTCATCAAACTGGACGCGAGTGGTGAGGACGGGATCGTCGAGAACGCCGCCTCCTACGTCGCCAACGCCCACTGGTACAAGAAGGAACTGCGCGCGCTCTAGGAGTTCGAGAGCTCGACGAGTCGCTCGAGCGCGACGCCGGCGCGGCCTTCGTTCACGCTCCCCGTGGCCAACTCGAAGCCCTCGCTGAGGTTCGTCGCGCGACCGGCGACAATGAGGGCCAGCGCCGCGTTGGCACAGACCACGTCGAAGACCGGCCCCGGACGGCCCTCCAAGAATCCTCGCGCTACCTCCACGTTGTGCGCGGTGTCCCCGCCGCGGATGGACGAGATCTCGTGACGGAGGCCCAGGACCGCCCCGGCGTCGAGTCGCTGGACGTCGACGCGTTGGACGTCGATCACGTGCAGGGTCGACGAGGCACCGAGGGAGAGTTCGTCCAGTCCGTCGTCGGCGTTCACCAAGATGGCGTGATCGATACCGCGCGCGACCAGCACCTGGGTCATGGAGTCCAACAGCGGCGCCTGCGCCACGCCGATGAGCGTGCGTCGCACGAGCGCCGGGTTCGCCAGCGGTCCGAGCACGTTGAAGATGGTGCGAAATCCCAACGCACGCCGAATCGGTGTCAAGTAGCCCAGACCGTGATGGAACATCGGGGCGAACATGAATCCGATACCCGCACCTTCCACGCAGGCGCGCACGACGTCGGCCGGGGCGTCCAGGCGCACGCCCAGGGCCTCCAGGAGGTCGGCCGACCCGACCGACGACGAGGCGGCCCGGTTGCCGTGTTTCGCCACGGGCACGCCGCAGCCGGCGACCGTCAAGGCGGCCATCGTCGAGATATTGACCGTGTGGAGTTGGTCACCACCGGTGCCCACGATGTCCATCGCGTCGGGACCGATGGAGAAGGTCGAGGCCGACTCGATCATCGCGTCGATGAAACCGGTCATCTCGTCGGCCGTCTCGCCCTTGGCCGTGAGAGCCGTCAGGAAGCTCGCGATCAGGACGCCTTCGACCTGACCCTCCAGGATCTCCACGAGCGCCGCGCGCGCCTGGCCGCGTTCGAGGTCGGTGCCGCGAACGAGCGGGTTCAAGACGTCGCTCGAGAACGTTCCCGTCATCTGTGAACTCGCGCGCGACGGCGTGACATCCACACAAGTTACCCGCGAAGGAGATCGACCTTGGCACAACTACCATTTTGTGATGGCGACCTACCTCGACGACATCCTCCACCGTCATCGGGCACGCGCCGCGGCCGACGAACGCGATTGGCGAGAGCGCGCGGCAACGGTGCACGCCGTCGTTCCCTCGATGTTGGGGGCGCTGTGTGATCCAGGCAACGGCAACGTCAAGGTCATCGCCGAAGTGAAGCGTCGATCACCGAGCAAGGGTTGGCTCCACGAAGGGCTCGACGTCGCAAGAATCGCGCGTGACTACGCCGCTGGGGGAGCGAGCGCCATTTCGGTCTTGACCGACGCCGAGCACTTCGCCGGATCGCTCGCGGACCTCCAAGCCGTTCGTGACGCCGTCAACCTGCCGCTGTTGCGCAAGGACTTCACGGTGAGCGCGAATGACGTCCTGGACGCGGCCGACGCCGGGGCGAGCGCCGTCTTGTTGATCGTGGCGGCGCTGGAAGACGACGAACTCGAGGAGTTCCTCGCCGTCGCGCACGGCGCCGGTCTCGACGCCGTCGTAGAGGTGCACGACCACGACGAGGCGAAGCGGTCCCTGGACTGCGGCGCGCGGATCATCGGCGTCAATCAACGCAACCTCCACACCTTCGACGTCGACCGCGAGAACGCGGCGCGCGTGATCCAGTCGTTGCCAACCTCGATCGTCACGGTCTGTGAGTCGGGACTCAGTTCTCCCGAGGACGTGGCGCGAGCCGCCGACGCCGGATTCGACGCCGTGTTGGTCGGTGAGGCCTTCGTCACGGCGAGCGACGTCGCCGACACGGTCCGCGCGTACTCCTCCGTGCCCCTGGTGACGCGTGACTGAGTTCGACGCCCCCTTCTTCGTCAAGGTCTGTGGCGTCACGACGTTGGGTGACGCCAACGCCGCCATCGACGCCGGCGCGAACGCCATCGGGTTGATCCTGGCCAGCTCGCCGCGTCAGCTCTCGCTCGACCGGGCGATGGCCATCGCGGAATCGACGAAGGATCGGGTGTTGCGTACCTTGGTCTTTCGCGACAACGACGATGACTTCGTCCGTGACGCGCTGGACCTCGTGGAGGTCGACGTCGTGCAGATTCATGGCGCCTTGAGCGACGAACTATTGGAGAGTTTGCGCGAACGAGAACTCCTCGTCATCAAAGCCCTCTCGATCGGTAGTGACGAGTTCTACGACTTCGAGGACAGCCGCGTCGACGCCGTGTTGATTGACGGGGCCACACCGGGCAGCGGGGTGAGCCACTCCTGGGACGCGTTGTCCGATCGGTCCTTTGACGTGCCGATCATCGCGGCCGGTGGACTCGATGAGTCGAACGTGGCGAGCGTGATCGCGATGACCCGCGTCTGGGGTGTCGACAGCGCGAGTGGCGTCGAGTCCTCGCCCGGTGTCAAGGACCGAGACCGACTCACTAACTTCGTCGAGAGGGCCCGCGACTCATTTCACGAGAGGGCGACGTCGTGAGTGAGGTCGAAGTGTTCATGACGGACCCCGACGATCGGGGACGATTCGGAGATTTCGGGGGCCGCTTCGTTCCCGAGGCGCTCGTGCCGGCGTGCCTCGAGCTCGAGGCCGCGTTCGTGGACGCCTGGGCCGATCCGACCTTCGTCGAGGAGTACCGAACGGTGCTGCACGAATTCGCCGGACGTCCGACGCCGGTGACGCCCCTCGTCCGTCTCGGTGAGCATCTCGGCCTTCGGGTCTTCGCGAAGCGCGAGGACCTGGCCCACACCGGATCGCACAAGATCAACAACGTCGTCGGACAGACGTTGCTGACCAAGCGCATGGGCAAGCGTCGCGTGATCGCCGAAACGGGAGCGGGCCAGCACGGCGTGGCGACGGCCACCGCCGCCGCGCGACTCGGACTCGAGTGCACGGTCTTCATGGGCGAGGTCGACACCGAGCGCCAGATCCTGAACGTGTTCCGAATGGAGCTGCTCGGCTCGCGGGTGGTGCCCGTGAGGTCGGGGAGCCGCACCTTGAAAGACGCCGTGAACGAGGCGATGCGCGAATGGGTCACCTGCGTCGCCGACACGCACTACTGCATCGGGTCGGTGATGGGTCCCCATCCCTTCCCGTGGATGGTGCGTGAGTTCCAGAGCATCATCGGACGAGAGGCGGCCCGACAACTCGAGGAGCTCGGTGTCGGCGTTCCCGACGTGGTCATCGCGTGCGTCGGGGGCGGCTCCAACGCCGCCGGCGTCTTCGCGGGATTCGCCAACGCCACCTCGCGCCTGGTCGGCGTCGAGGCGGCCGGCGGCTCCGCGGTGGGCATCGGCTCGCCGGGCGTGCTGCACGGCATGCGCTCGCTGTTGATGCAAGACGAGTTCGGTCAGATCCAAGAGGCCCATTCGATCTCGGCGGGCCTGGACTATCCCGGCATCGGACCCGAACACGCGCACCTGGCCCAGATCGGGCGGGCCGAGTATCACGCCATCGGTGACGAGGACGTCATCGCGGCCCTGCGGTTGCTCAGTGAGAAGGAGGGCATCATTCCCGCGCTCGAGACCGCGCACGCCGTCGCCTGGATGGCCCGTGAAGCGGGCCGTGCGATCCCGACCGGCTCCACGGTCCTTCTCAACCTCTCGGGACGCGGCGACAAGGACGTGGCCCAGGTGCAGGCGATACTGCACGCCCAAGAATGAAGAGTCTCGAACGCGACCTGCGCGCCGTGCGCGACGGCGGACGAAAACTGCTCGTGCCGTACTTCATGGGTGGGCTGACCGACGACTGGACCGAGCACGTCGCGGCCGCGGTGCTCGCCGGCGCCGACGCCGTGGAGATCGGCATCCCGTTCTCCGATCCGATGATGGACGGACCCGTCATCCAAGAGGCCGACCTGCGAGCCCTCGAGCGCGGCACGACGTTCGACTCGGTCTGTGACGACCTCGCCCGCCTCGACTCAACGGTGCCGCTCATCGCGATGACGTACTACAACATCGTCCTGCACTACGGTCTCGACCGTTCGGCGGGCAAGCTGGCGGCGAGCGGCATGAGCGGCGCGATCGTCCCGGACCTCGCCCTCGAAGAGACCGCGCCGTGGACCGAGGCCTGCGACGGCGCCGACGTCGCGACGATCCTGCTCTTCGCTCCCTCGACGCCCGAAGAGCGCGTCGACCGACTCGCCGCGCGCACCCAGGGGTTCGCCTACGCGTCGGCGCGCATGGCCGTCACCGGCAAATCGGTTGGGGGAGGGGAGGGCGAACGTGTCGTGCGATCGATCCGTCGCACGAGTGACGTGCCGGCCCTCGTCGGGATCGGCATCGCCACCCCGGATCAGGCCAAGGCGGCGGCCGAGGTCAGCGACGGCGTCATCGTTGGCTCCGCCCTGGTGCAGGTCGTGCTCGACGGTGGCGGGGCTCCGGACATCGAGGCGTTCATCAGGGAGTTCCGTGACGCCATCGACCAGTAGGGCATTTTCTATACTTCGCGTCTGTTCTTGCGTGTTCCGTACTCACCAGTAAATTAAAGGGAAACGTCCACTTCGGCGACGTGCTCGTGAACCTCTTCACGAAGTTGTGGGTAATCCATCACGCACGCCGAGTGTTAAGTGATGTTTACTTTCATTAGCCGTCAACCCGGCGGTGGATTTAATCCTATGTGGGGGGAATTACATGGAACACAGAGTTGCGGACCCCGGTCCGCTTGGACTCGCCGGTTTCGCCATGACCACGTTTTTGATCAGCATCTTCAACATCGGACTTTTCAAGTTCGGCGGGACGAGTAGTGCTGCCGCGGCGGGATTCATTTCGCTCGCGTTCATCTACGGAGGCGTGGCACAGTTCGCGGCCGGTATGTGGGAATTCGTTCGGAAGAATACCTTTGGTGCTTTGGCGTTTACCTCATATGGTGCGTTCTGGATTGGTGTGTACTTCTTCATCAACTTCCAGGGTGGCCTCGCCGTAAAGGGTGCCCTGGGCCTGTATCTGTTGCCCTGGATCCTCTTCACGGCGTACATGACCGTCGCCGCGCTGAAGACGAACGTTGCGGTACTGCTGGTCTTCGTGGCACTGACCCTGGCCTTCTTGTTCCTCACCATTGGGGCATGGAGTGGTGGTCACGCCGACATGACCAAGATCGGTGGATGGCTCGGCATCATCACCGCGCTGCTCGCGTGGTACGCGTCGGCAGCTGGCGTGATTAATGAAACTCACGGGAAAGTTCTGCTACCCGTCGGTCCATTGAGCTAACCTCATTGTCACTGGTGGCTTGCCACCGGACCCAACCGCCAACAGCGCCCCAGCCACCAGGCTCGGGCGCTGTTGGCATACTGGGACGATGGCGTGCGGCTTCTCATCGCCGACACCCACATGAACGCAGTGCGCTCGCGCCACCGACCTCGGAAGCGAAAGTGCCTGACGCCGACTCACTCGTCGGCGTCAGTGGCTGACAGCTCGTCGACTCCTTCTCAATGAGGCAGGGGCCGCGGAGCTTGAGTCGGCCTCAAGACGTCGACCCAGCGAATCTCAGTTGGACCAACGTCCGTGCGCTGCGTCGTTCTGTTTTGCGTGACGTTCGATCTCGCGACCGTCGCCTGAAGACACACGCTCATCCAGCGAGACAATGTTGACGCGAATTCCGAGGGCGTTCCGACCGTTCATACGGGCGTTGCGGAGTGCTGCGCAGACCCTGCGTTGTCCTTGAGACGGAGCCTTCGCCGTTTCTACGCCAAGTGGTCAGAGGAATCTTCTCGTGATAGAACAACCTAAGACCAGATTCCGTGGTCCTGATTGAAGCGGTTTCGCCGAAGCATGCTGAGGCGTGAATGAAATTGAAGCTTTAGTGTTCGGGCATTGTGCCTAGAGAGCGGGGAGAGTATGCCAAAAAAGAGTGACAGTGGAGCGGAAGCGGTCGAGTCGGAGCAGACCTCAGAGTCCCAGATCGCGGTGCACTGGCGCGAAGAAGAGTACTTCTTTCCCTCGGCGAAGTTCATCGGGCAGGCCAACGTCTCGGACCCCAGCATTCGCGATCGCTTCAGCGAGGACAAGTTCCCCGAATGCTTCAAGGAATATGCCGACCTCTTGTCCTGGGATACCTACTGGCACACGACGCTCGACACCAGTAACGCACCGTTCTGGAAGTGGTTCGTCGGTGGTCGCCTCAACGCCTCGTACAACTGCGTCGATCGCCACCTCGCCACCGACCGCAACAAGGCGGCGATCATCTTCGTTCCCGAACCCGAGGACGCACCGATCGAGGCGATCACCTATCAGGATCTCTACGTACGGGTCAATGAGTTCGCGGCGCTGCTCAGGGATTTCTGCGGACTCGAGACCGGGGACGTGGCGACGTTCCACATGCCGATGGTGCCCGACCTGCCCGTGGCGATGCTCGCGTGCGCTCGTCTCGGCGTCATTCACTCCCAGGTGTTCGGTGGGTTCTCCGGTGCCGCGTGCGGGGGCCGTATCGCCGACTCGAAGAGCAAAATTCTCGTCACCATCGACGGTTACTACCGCAATGGCGAGCTGCAGGATCACAAGGTAAAGGCCGACGAAGCCGTTGCGCGAGCCCTCGAAGAGGGCGTCGTGGTCGACAAGGTCCTGGTCTTTCGAAGGAATCCCGGCGAGTACGCGTCGAAGAGTCCGATGGTCCCGGGCCGAGACTTCTTCGTCGACGAGATCCTGCCCGACTTCAAGAGGCAGTTGGTCGATCCCGTCTCGATGCCCGCTGAGGCGCCGCTGTTCATCATGTACTCCAGCGGCACGACGGGTAAGCCCAAGGGCTGTCAGCACAGCACGGGCGGCTACCTCTCCTACGTCACCGGAACGTCGAAGTACTACCAGGACATCCACCCCGAGGACACCTACTGGTGCGCCGCCGACATCGGCTGGATCACCGGTCACTCCTACATCGTCTACGGACCGTTGGCGCTCGGCACGACGACGGTGATGTACGAGGGCGTGCCGACGTATCCCGACGCCGGGCGTTGTTGGAGGATCGCCGAACGACTGGGCGTGACCACGTTCCACACCGCGCCCACGACGATTCGCACGTTACGCAAGGTCGGTCCGAACGAGCCGGCCAAGTACAACTATCACTTCAAGCACATGACCACTGTGGGCGAACCGATTGAGCCAGAGGTATGGCGCTGGTACTACGACGTCGTGGGCAAGGGCGAGGCCGTCATCGTCGACACCTGGTGGCAAACGGAGAACGGCGGATTCCTCGGCACCGGGTTACCGGCGCTCAACCCGATGAAGCCCGGAAGTTGCGGACCGGCCGCCCTGGGTATCTTCCCCCAGATCCTCGACGAAGACGGCGAGGTGATAGCCGCCGGAAGTGGCATCGCCGGCAATATCTGCATCCGCAATCCGTGGCCGGGCATATTCCAGACCATTTGGGGTGACCCCGACCGGTTCGTAAAGACGTACTACGAGAAGTACAACCACAAGAAGGGCAGTACGGACTGGCACGACTGGCCGTACTTCGCCAACGACGGCGCGATGCAGGCCGCCGACGGGTACTTCCGAATTCTGGGACGGGTCGACGACGTGATTAACGTCTCTGGCCACCGTCTGGGTACCAAGGAGTTGGAGTCGGCGGCCCTGATGGTGGACGAAGTAGCGGAAGCCGCCGCTGTGCCGGTGGTGGACGACGTTCGTGGCCACGCCGTCGAGATGTATATCTCGGTGAAACCGGGAGTGGAGCCGAGTCAAGAGGTGGCGGACAAGGTGTCGCGCATGATCGAAACCGAGATCGGCAAGGTGGCCCGTCCGAAGAATGTCTGGATAGTCTCCGACATGCCCAAGACCCGTTCGGGCAAGATCATGCGTCGCGTCATAGCGTCGATCTCTAACTTCACTGACGTCGGCGACATCACTACATTGGCCAACCCCGACGTCGTCGAGGGCGTCCTCCACCAAGTCCAGAGTGAGAAGGTGGCTCGCGGCGAACAGCCGAGGGAGCTGAGCGCGGCAGAGCTGCAGACGATAAAGAACTTCGGTTCGTCGGAATAGCGCGTCGTCACTCGACGTCTTGACTCCCTCCGCGGAGGGTCAAGGGCGATTCGTCACCCTCAACGGTCCCGACCTCGTCGAATCTGTGCGCACATCGTTCGCGTTCGGTGCGCCGCGCCCGTTGCGCACTCAACCAAATGACCTTGCACGATCGGCAACGTCGATCCTTGTCACCGTGAAATTTCTCTGCCCCACCAGACAGGTAGTTAGTGAGAGGTGTCGCGACGACGGAATCTCATATGTCTCGACATCAAGCGAATCACGGAGGAATCACAATGAGCGAAGACACCAACATCGGCGCCAATCACCCAAATCCCTCGCCGTCGGGAGGTCGCGCTGAACGCCGCCCACGCCTAACCGGTTGGATATTGACCATGGTCACGGCTCTCGTCGTGGTGGCCGTTGGTTTCGTTGGCGTCGTGCTCGGACACTCGAGGGCCGGCGCCACCTCAACGATCACCGTTACCGGATCCGGAACGGTGCACGGCACGCCGGACACGATCAACTTTCAGATCGGCGTCTCGACGGTGAATCCGGAGGCGACAACGGCGCTCTCTGAGAACGACGCCAAGGTCCTCGCCCTCGAGAAGGCCCTCGAGAAGAACGGCGTGACCAAGCGCGACATGCAGACCTCTGGACTCAACATCTATGACAACACGAACAATCAAGGCACCGTCACCGGTTTCACGGTCCAGGACACGTTGAGCGTGACGATGCACCAGGTGCAAAAAGCCGGAGCGGCCATCGACGCCGCCGCGCGCGCCGTCGGTAACGGCGTGCAACTCAACGGCGTGTCGTTCACCATCACGAACGACTCGAAGCTTCTGCGCGCTGCTCGGATCCGGGCCATGGACAACGCCCGCCTCGCGGCCGGTCAACTCGCCACGGCCGGCGGCGCGCACGTCACTGGCATCGTCAAGATCACTGACAACGAGAACCAGAGTTCCGGCGTCTACTACCCGCAGTTCGACGCCGGTGAGGCGCTCCACGCCGCGGTTCCGATCGAGACCGGCAGTCAGCCCGTCAACGTGCAGGTCACGGTCATCTACTCACTGGCCAACTAAGACCGCTCGACCAATCAGCTTCGGCCTGGGCGTGCGACTACGAGTCGAAGCCCAGGCCGAAGAGGTCGATGAGCTTGAGCCACAGATTCCGGCGACCCTCGTGGTCGTCGGCGTGCTTGATCGCCGACTGGGTGATGCGAATGAAGATCCACTTGAAGGGCTCCGGCGGGAACGGCATCGGTCTCTTTTGCACCATGGTCAGTCGAGTGCGATCGGTCTCGAGCCCGTCCAACAGGTCGAGCATCGTGGCCGCCCCGAACCTGGTGGAGGCGACGCCGAGGCCGGTGTAGCCGAGCACGTAGGCGACCTTGTTGTCGTGCGACGTTCCCCAGAAGGGTGAGAACCGCGTACAGGTGTCGATCGCCCCGCCCCAGGCGTGCGTGAACTTCACTCCGGCCAACTGCGGGAACGTCTTCAAGAAGTGACTCGCCAGCGTCGCGTAGGTCTCGGAGTTGAACTCGTACTCTCGACGAACCTTCCCGCGGAAGTTGTAGATCGTGTCGTAGCCGCCCCAGAGGATGCTGTTGTCGCTCGTCAGCCGGTAGTAGTGGAACTGGTTGCCGCTGTCGGCGATGCCCTCACGACCGGACCAGCCGATGCTGGCGAGCTGGTCGGCCGACAGCGGCTCGGTCACCATGACGTAGTCGTAGACCGGCACCACGTACTTGCGAGTCTTCTTGAGCAACGACGGAAAGACGTTGGTCCCGAGGGCGACGCGGGCGGCCGTGACGGCGCCGTAGGGCGTGTGCACGCGCACGGCGTCGTGCAGGTCTTCGAGCCACTCGACCTTGGAGTTCTCGAAGATCTTGACGCCGAGGTCGATGCAGACGCGTTCCAGGCCCCACACCAGTCGCGCGGGATCGACCAACGCGGTGCCGTCGCGATCGAACAACGCGCCGACGTACGAGGGGGAGTGCACGCGCGCCTGGACCTCCTCTTGGGTGAGCACCTCGACCGTGTCGCCCATCGCGTTTCGACGTTGGGCCTGTTCGGCCATACCCTGGAACTGCCAAGGGGCGACGGCGACCTGGAGTTCTCCGGTGCGCTCGAAGTCACACTCGATGTTGTAGCGAGCGATCGTCGCTTCGATCTCGTCGAGGTTCTCGCGGCCGAGGCGCTGGATTAACTCGATCTCATCGGGGAAGCGTCGCACCCCGTTGAGATAGCCGTGCGTCAGTGACGCCGAGCAGAAGCCACCGTTGCGTCCCGACGCCCCCGCGCCGGTCTCGTACTGCTCGACCACCACCACCTCCCGGTCGGGGTCGCGTTCTTTCGCGAGTAGCGCGGTCCACAGACCGGTATAGCCCGCCCCGACGACGCACAGGTCGGCGCCGATGTCCCCGATGAGTGCGGAGTGCGGTGCCGGTTCCAGCGGGTCGGAATCGAGCCACCACAGTTCCGGTTGGACGTCGGCGAGGTGGCGTAAGACGAAGGGATCCTTCTTGTCCATACTGTGTCCAGCCAATGGCCGGAATCACCTCTCTCAGCGCTTCTCTTCCGTCGACGCCCAACTGACCCGACGATCGCCAGCCGTTTCGATCGGCCTCAATTCGCCAATTCTACCGGATGGTCCATTTTCGTTGAATGATGAAGGGGCGGTTCGTCTCAGTAGGATTCGCTGGACATTGATCCTCGAAAGTGGAAACAATGCGACTGGCCAACCTCGACGGACGAGCGACGGACGTGGCCGACGACGGAATCGTCGACGTCGCCGTGGCGCGTTCGTGACTCTCTCGACCCCTGAGCGAGTTGACGTCGTTATTGCCGATCGTCACACGATTACTTCTTTGAAACGAGCACCACAAGGTCTTTCGGTTTCGTTGCGAACACGACTTGGTCGGGCTGGGGAGATTCGAACTCCCGATCTCTCGGCCCCCAGCCGAGCGCTCTAGACCAAACTAAGCCACAGCCCGTGAACGAACAATCGTAGTCGGTGGGTATCGACTAACTCGTGTGTGCGTGACCACCGTGCGCCTGCTCGGGATGGGTGAGCCACGCTCGAGCCTCGCAGAGATACGCAATCGACTCTCCCGTCGCCTTCGCGCGCAGCGCGTCAAGGATTCGTTCGTCGAGCGCCTGTATCAATTCGTCAACCCCCATATTCATTTACCCTTTCTCAGCCTCCCGCCACCGCGGTCACTATCTCGATCGCGGCGTCGTCTTTGACGTGAGTCTCACTCCATTCAGAGCGCCGGACAACTTCACCATCGATTGCGACGGCCACGCCGCGCGGTTCAATCGAGAGTCGTCGCAGCAACTCTTCGACGGATTCGCCGATGAATGGTTGCTCCTCGCCGTTCACCCGGATCATGCAACACCACGGGCGAATCGGACGGCCTCCCTGGCGGCGATTGGCGCCAAGGTCACGCCGTGTCGGAAGTGACCGGACGACCACGCCCAGCGGCCGCCCGTCAGCACCTCGAAGAACGGCCGAAGGTCCTCACTGGCCGGCCGATTACCCTCACGGGTCTCCAACACGACGGCCGTCTCCAGGGCCGGTACGACGTCGAGGGCGTCGCGCAAGAGACGTTGCACCTCACCGACATGAGCGCCCGCCTCGAGACGTTCTTCGGAGGACGCGCCGAGGACGTTGTATCCACCGGGGCGACTGACCATGTAGAACGTATTACCCCTCACGAAGGACCGGATCATGGGCCGTGCACTTCGATCCAGTCCCCGCACGCGCACGGTGATGCCGTGGACCGGTCGAACGGAGTGTTGGCCCGATGTCACGGCGCCGCGAGGTAGGACGCCCGCACCCGTAGCCAGGACACCGACGTCCCCTTCGAATGAGTCGCGTTCGGTGACGGCCTCGACGTGCGCGCCGTCACCGCACACCGAGACCACGGCGTCGTCGATGACCGTCACTCCCAACATCTGATTCGCCTCACTCACGTAGGCGACCACCTGATCGGGGTCGATCCAGGCGTCACCCGCCACGTAGAGACCGTCGCTGATCCGTGCCGACACGCCGTCGAACATCGGCGACTCATCGTCGCGAGAAACGCGTCGGGGAGCCACGCCCAGGTCCGCGGCGACCGCGGCGAACTGATCGACGAGTCGACGGTCGCTGCCGTCCCACCCGAGGAGTACAGTCCCCGATTCGACAATCGAGAGCTCCCGGTTGCTGACCGCGCATAGATCCTTCGCGAACGCGCGCCACGCCTCCAGGGCACCGCTCTGTAGTTCGTAGTTCGCCTCCTCACCGGGACCGATTTCGGCGATCGGCGCGATCATGCCGGCCGCCGCCCACGTGGCGCCGCGACCCAACGATGGGTCGAAGAGCGTGACGTGCCAACCGCCACGCGCTAACTGGAACGCGCTCGTGAGACCGATGACACCGCCGCCGACCACGAGTGCACGTTGCGCCGTCTTCACCCGCCCAGCGTAGGTCGAAGGGCGTGAACTGTTTTCGGTATGATTGGGACTGGGTCAGCGTTGCCCCGCAAGGAAACGCTATGACAAAGACTCTCTACGACCCCTCCTTCGAACACGACGCCTGCGGTGTGGGCATGGTCGCGGACCTGAGCGCCACGCCGACCAACACCACGATCCTCGATGCGCTCACGATCCTGGAGAACCTCGAGCACCGTGGCGCGTCCGGTTCGGACGTCGATTCCGGCGACGGAGCCGGTGTCCTGATCCAGATGCCCGACGCATTCATCCGCGCCGAATTCGGCGACGTCGTGCCTCCGGCGGGCGAGTACGGCGTCGCGCACTGGATGGTGCCCAAGACCTCGGACGTGGCCGCACTCCGATTAGCCGTCGACGCCGCCCTCGCCCGCGTGGGGCTGTGCTCCCTGGGATGGCGCGAAGTACCGGTCGACTCCTCGGTCCTCGGTCCGACGTCGCTGGCCTCAGAGCCGAGTTTCGTCCAACAACTCATCGCGAAGGACTCGACCGATCCGGCCCCGGACCTCGAGCGCGCTTTGTACTGCGCCCGAAAGGTGATCGAACACACCGTCGACGTCTACGCCTCGAGCTGCTCGCCTCACGTCTTGATCTACAAGGGGATGCTGACCGCGCCCCAGTTGCGTCACTACTTCAGCGACCTACGCGACGAGCGACTGACGTCGGCGATCGCCGTCGTGCACAGCCGGTTCTCGACCAACGTCCTGCCGCGATGGGACCTGGCTCAGCCGTTCCGCTACATCGCCCACAATGGCGAGATCAACACGGTCCGGGGCAATCGGAACTGGATGACGGCGCGTGAGACGTCCCTACAGAGCGACGTGCTACCACTGCCGATCTCCGAACTGACGCCGCTCATCACGACCGGGTTCAGCGACTCGGCAAGTTTCGACGAAGTGGTCGAACTCCTGGTCCAGGCCGGACGGTCCCTGCCCCACGCCGTACTGATGATGATCCCCGAAGCCTGGGAGCGTTCGACGTTCATGAGCGAGTCGCGTCGGGACTTCTACCGCTACCACGCTGGATTGATGGAACCGTGGGACGGGCCGGCCTCGGTGACCTTCTGTGACGGCAAGGTCGTCGGTGCCGTACTGGACCGCAACGGACTTCGACCGGCGCGCTACTGGGTCACCAAGGACCAGCGCGTCATCTTCGCCAGTGAGGTCGGCGTCTTGCCGGTCGATCCGGCCAACATCGAGCGCAAGGGTCGCCTCCAACCCGGACGGGTCTTCCTCGTCGACATCGAACAGGGTCGAATCATCGACGACGAGGAGTTGAAGAGTTCGCTGTCGCTGCGCGCCCCGTACGGGCAGTGGCTGCGAGAGCAGCAACGATCGCTCGACGAGATCGACGCGCCCACCATGCTCACGCCGAATCACGCGTCGATCGTGCGACAGCAGAAGAACTTCGGCTACAGCGAGGAGGACCTGCGCCTCATCGTTCGACACATGGCCCAGGTGAGCGAGGAACCGATCGGATCGATGGGATCGGACACGACGGTGCCGACGCTCTCGAAACTGCCACGGCCGCTCTTCGACATCTTCACCCAGCTCTTCGCCCAGGTCACGAACCCGCCCCTCGACGCGATCCGCGAAGAGCTCGTCACCTCGACGCGCGTCACGATCGGCGGCGAGGACAACCTGCTCACCGAGAGCGCCAATCACTGCCACCAAATCGTCCTGCCGTCGCCAATCCTGAGCATCGACGAACTGGCCAAGATCCGCTACATCGAAGAGTTCGAACAGATGAAGGGCTTCACCACGGTCGTGATCGACGGACTCTTCTCGGCCCACGGTGACGGTTCGGGGGCACAACGACTCGCCGCAGCGATTGACGCGCTGTGTGACGAGGTCGTCGCCGAGGTTCGCGGCGGCACCAACATCGTCATCCTCTCGGACCGCAACACCACGACGGAGCTGGCCGCGATCCCCAGCCTGCTCTTGGCCTCGGCGGTGCACCACCGCCTCGTCGACGAACACCTGCGCACGAGCGCGGCGCTGATCATGGAGTCCGGGGACGTACGCGAGGTGCACCACGTCGCCCTGCTCCTCGGTTTCGGCGCGTCCGCGGTCTGTCCGTACTTGGCCTACGAGTCGATCGACGCGTTGATCGACGAGGGCGAACTCATCGGATTCAGCTCCTTCGAGGCCCGCTACCAGTACGGCAAGGCCCTCAACAAGGGCGTGGTCAAGACCATGTCCAAGATGGGTGTGAGTACGGTCGCGAGCTACGTCGGTTCGCAACTCTTCGAGGCCGTGGGTATCTCCGAGACCGTGCTCGCCCGGTACTTCCCGGGATTCACGTCGCGACTCGGGGGCATCACGCTCGAGCACATCGCCCGCAGCGTCCTGACGCTGCACGCCAGCGCGTACTCGACGCCGCTGGGGGAGCGGGTCGAGCTGCGCAACAACGGCGAGTACCAGTGGCGTCGCGACGGTGAGATCCACCTGTTCAACCCTCGCACCGTGCAGAAGCTGCAGCACGCGACCCGCGCGAAGCGCTTCGACATCTTCAAGGAGTACACCACCCTCGTCGACGACCAATCGAGCGCACTCGTGACCCTGCGCGGACTGATGCACCTGGTGCCGAGCGCGTCGCCGTTGCCGATCGACGAGGTCGAGAGCACGGCGTCGATCATCAAGCGCTTCAGCACCGGCGCCATGTCCTACGGCTCGATCTCCGAAGAGGCGCACAGCACGCTCGCCATCGCGATGAACCGACTCGGCGCGAAGTCCAACACCGGCGAGGGCGGCGAGGACGACGAGCGTTTCGACACGTCCGA
>JBEKCK010000004.1:0-120366 GCA_050014915.1 Acidimicrobiales bacterium
GCGCGATTCTCGTCGGTACGGGGTGGCGCATCGAACGCGTGGTGGGAGCCCAACCAAGTGAACCGTACGTGGCGATCCTGGTGAAGAGTTCAGACTGAGGGCGTTCTCAGACGTCTTCTCGTCGCCACGTCCCCGATCGCCCACCGGACTTCTCCCAGATCGCGACCTGCTCGATGGTCATCGTCCGGTCGGCCGACTTGCACATGTCATACACCGTGAGGGCCGCGACGGTCACGGCCATCAGAGCCTCCATCTCGACCCCGGTGCGGTCCACGGTGTCGACGCTCGCCTCCACGTCGATGTGCGTATCGGCGATCGTGAAGTTGACGTGGACGTTTCCGACGAGCACCGGGTGCGACATGGGGAGCAACGTCGCCGCGAGCTTGGCCGCCTGGATGCCGGCGACGCGGGCGGTCGCGAGGACGTCTCCCTTGTTGATCGTGTTGGCGGCGACCGCGGCGGTGGTCGTGGCGTCCATGATGATGCGACACCTCGCCAACGCGCGACGAGCCGATACCTCAGAGGCGCCGATGTCGCGAGGGAACGCTCCCCCGCTCGACGGCCGACGTAGTTGGTGGAAGTCGTCCACGGCGCAATGATACCGAGCGCCCGAATGACCCCCGAACGGTCGCGAGTAAACTGCCAAGGTTCACCTGCCCCACGGGAGATGTAATGCCGACCTACGAATACGAGTGCCAGTCCTGCCACGATCGCGTGGAGGCGGTCCAGCGGTTCACCGACCCGGCGCTCACCGTGTGCGCGCGTTGCGGTGGAGAGCTCCGCAAGGTCTTCTCCGCGGTGGGCGTCGTCTTCAAGGGCAGCGGCTTCTACAAGACCGATAGCCGGGGCGCCGACAAGTCCTCGACGCCGTCGACCGCCACGACGCCGGCGACGTCTCCGTCGACCGAGACCAGTTCGACACCCGCGGCGACGACCGCTTCGACGACGACCTCTACTTCGTCTGCGTCGACGTCGGACTAGACGCCGGACACGGCGATGTTGTCGATCGCCATGGTCTGACCGGCGGCCGCACCGGGCAGCCACTCCTGGTCACTGCCGACGTGGGTGACGTCGAGGAGCATTCGCTGCAAGGTCGAGGCGACGGTGATCTCGCGCACTGGTTCGGCCAGTTGCCCGTCCCGGATCATTAGCCCGGTGACGCCGACCGAGAAGTCACCCGAGACGGGGTTGACGCCGGAATGGACACCGATGAACGACTCGACGAAGAGGCCCGTGCCGACTCGGCGAACGATCTCGGCTTGGTCGACGTCGCCGGAGACCAACTGCAACGCGCGACAGCCCGCCGACGGCGATCCGGCGATCCCGCCGCGCACCGCGCTACCCGTCGACACGGTTCCGGCGCGTCGCGCCGAGACCGTGTCGTAGACGAAGGCCCGCAACACACCGTCCTCGATGAGGACGTTTCGTCGACAGGCCAGTCCTTCGGCGTCGTAGACGCTGGCCGCGAAGTGGCGCGCGTCGGTCGGGTCGTCGAGCAGGGTGAAGCTCGGGGCCGCGACCATCTCGCCGATCCGATTGGCGAAGAACGAGCGCCCTCGGACGACGGCGTCACCGCTTAATGCGCCACCGATGATTGAGAACAGCGTCGCCGCGGTGCGCGGATCGAAGACGGCGGTGCACTTGAAGGACTTCGGCTTCACGGCGCCCAGCATGCGCGTCGCGCGGCGAATGGCGTCGCCGGCGGCCTTCTCGATGTCGAGGTCACCCGGGGCGCGACCGGCCGAGAGTCCCCATCCCGTCTGGTCGTCACCGCCGTCGTTGGCGATGGCCTCGACGGACACGTAGGCACCGGTCCTCGCGTACGCCGCGCGGATGCCGGTCGTGCAGGCGATCGCCGCTTCGGCCACGTAGTCCGAGTAGTTGGCCGAGTCGACCTGACGAATACGGGTGTCGCCGCCGCGGACCAGGCGTTCGAGCTCGATCGCCATCGCGATCTTGTCCTCGATGGGCGTACCGGCGACGGCGTCGTCGGTCAGCGACAGTGACGCCGCGCGCACTCCGTCGGGACGCGCGAAGGCGACGAACTCGTCCTCGGTGGCGAAGGTCGCGTTGTCGCGGGCCTCGCGAAGCGCCTTGACGATCGCCTCGTCGTCGAGCGAGCCGGCCCACGCCGTCCCGACTCGAGCGCCGTTGGCGGAGTCGTTCAAGATCCGAAGTCCGAATCCGTTGGACGTGGCGGTCGTGAGCTCTTCCACCTGGCCCTCGTAGGACTGGACCTCGGTGTCAATCCCGCTCGCGACGTAGACCTCGATCTCCTCGCCGCCCTGCGCCGACTCCAAGATGCGTTCCGCACGCTCGAGGAGCTGACTCACGCGGCTGCTCCGCCGATGGTGACGCCCGTGAGGCGCATCGTCGCCTGTCCGGTGCCGACGGGCACACTCTGGCCGTTCTTCCCACAGGTGCCCGGCGTCATCGAGAAGTCCGACGCCACGGCGTCGACGCGTTGGAGCACCTCGGGGCCGTTGCCGATGAGGTTGCAGTCGCGCAGGGGCGCCGTGATCTTGCCGTCTTCGATCATGAACGCCGCGGTCATACCGAAGACGAAGTCACCGGTCGCCGTGTTCACCTGACCGCCGCCGAGCTGCGCGACGTAGACGCCGTAGGGCGTCTGGGCCACGATCTCGTCGGCGTCGGAGTCGCCTTCGAGTAGGTAGGTGTTCGTCATGCGCACCATGGGCAGGTGTTGATAGCTCTGGCGCCGTCCGTTACCTGACGACACCCGACCCTCCTTGCGAGAACGCAAGTAGTCCCACATGTAGTCGGTCAGCACGCCGTTCTCGATCAACACGTTGCGCGCACCGGGACGGCCCTCGTCGTCGATGGCCAGGTAGCCCCACTCGCCCTCCACGGTTCCGTCGTCGACCAGCGTCACGAGAGGGCTGGCGACCAGCTGTCCGACCTTGCCGGCGTAGACCGAGGCCCGCTTGAGGATCGCGTCGGCTTCGAGTCCGTGGCCGCACGCCTCATGGAACAGGATGCCTCCCGAACCGCCGGCGAGCACGACGGGCAGGTCGCCGGACGGCGCTGGTCGCGCGTCCAGCTTCGTGATCGCCTGGCGCGCGGCACCGCGCGCCGCGTCGGCGACCGCGTCGGCGCTGAGGAGTTCGAATCCGCGGGTTCCGGCAATCGGTCGATAGCCCGTCTGCATGCCGGTGTCGCCGGTTGCGATGCACGAAACGTTGAACCGGGTCCGTACCTGGTGATCTCCGGCGAAGAGTCCGTCGGTGTTCGCCACGACGAAGTGCCTCGTGGAGTCGCCCAGGGCGACCTGCACCTGCGTGATCGACGACCCTTCGGAGCGCGCGGCGTCGTCGGCGTGTTTCATGAGTTCGATCTTGCGCGCCTTGTCGACATCGCCGGGCAGCATCGAGGCCCGGCTGAGGTTGTCGCGGAGTTCACCGAGCGCGATCTCGCGGACGCCACCCCCGCCGTCGCGCGCCACGGCCGCGGCCGCTCGCGCCGCCGCCATCAGTCCGACTTCGGTGAGATCGGCGGTGTGGGCGAATCCGGTGGTGTCGCCGACGACCACGCGAATACCGGCGCCGCGTTCGTGGCCGGAACTGAGCTGTTCCACCCGACGCTGATCCAACATCGCCGACGACGTCGTGCGGTCCTCGACGAAAACCTCGGCAAACTCGCCGCCGCGGGCCATCGCTTCGCCCAAGGTGCGCGCGAGGACGTCATGTTCTACCAGGGTGGAATTCATTAGGTGAGGTTACCGGAGCCCGCCACGGACGCCACGTCACTTCGATTCGCCGAAAGTAGGCTGTCTATGTGATTCTGCCCTCCATCGAAACGCCCGCCGACCTCCAGCCGCTCTCCTACGACGAACTCGACGAGTTAAGCGAGGAGATTCGTCAGTTCATCATCGAGACGGTGACGACGAATGAGACGGGCGGCCATTTGGGCTCGAACCTCGGCGTCGTCGAACTGACGTTAGCGCTGCACCGCGTCTTCGACTCGCCCAAGGACATCATCCTCTGGGACACGGGCCACCAGGCCTACGTGCACAAGCTACTGACGGGCCGGCGCTACGGATTCAAGAACCTGCGCCAGCGCGGAGGTCTCTCGGGCTACCCGAACCGTTCCGAGAGCCAGCACGACTGGATCGAGTCGAGCCACGCCTCGACCGCGCTCTCCTACGCGCACGGGCTCTCCGTGGCTCTCCAACAGCGCAAGGAGCTCGTCGGTCACGGGGGCGTGCGCCACGTCGTGGCGGTCGTGGGCGACGGCTCACTGACCGGCGGGATGGCCTACGAGGCGCTGAACAACCTGGGACACTCGAATCAACGAGTCGTGATCGTCTTGAACGACAACGGACGCAGTTACGCGCCCACCATCTCCAAACTCTCCGAGTCACTGACCGCGCTACGACTCAACAAGACCTACCTCACGATGCGCGGGCGACTTCGTCGCACGGTCCCCCACCTGCCGAAGGTCGGCAAGGCCGCGTACCTCGGGATCGACGGGTTGACGTCCGTCGTGCGCGAGATGGTGACGCCGCACACGTTCTTCGAGAACCTCGGCGTGCGCTACATCGGTCCGATCGACGGTCACGACATCGAATCGATGGAGAACACGTTGAAGAGCGCCTCGGAGTGGGACGGACCGATCCTCGTCCACGTGCTCACGACCAAGGGCCTCGGGTACGAGCCGGCCATCGATGACGACTTGAAGATGCACGACTACAAGTTGCCGCCGCGCCACGACGACGAGGAGATCGCCCCGCAGTCGTTCTCCCAAGCCTTCTCTGACTCACTGGTGGCGCTCGCGAGCGCTGACGAGCGCGTCGTGGCCATCACGGCGGCGATGGCCGGACCGACCGGGTTGTTGAACTTCCAGGACCGGTTCCCCGATCGATTCTTGGACGTCGGTATCGCGGAGCAACACGCCGTGACGGCGGCGGCCGGCATGGCGATGGGTGGGCTCAAGCCGGTCGTCGCGGTCTACTCGACCTTCTTCTCTCGCGCCTTCGACCAGGCGCACCTCGACGTCGGGCTCCTCAATCTGCCGGTCGTCTTCGTCTTCGACCGCGCCGGTATCACGGGTGACGACGGTCCGAGCCACCACGGGCTGCTCGACATCGCGCTGTGCCTGGCGATCCCGAACATGACCGTCTTCGCGCCCTCCACCGCCGAAGAGGTGCCCGGCATGCTCGCGACCGCGCTCTCGATGTCGACGCCGACGGCGCTGCGGTTCCCCAAGACCTTGCCGAAGCCCCTCGACGGGAAGGTCGGCGACGGACTCGAGGCCCGCGAGGTGCGTCGGGGTGACGGCTCGCTGTGCGTACTCGCCGTCGGCAAGATGGCCCCCAACGCGTATCAGGCGTTGGAGCTGATGGGTGACGAGGCGAGCAGGGTCACGCTCTACGACGTGCGGGTCCTACCGCCGGACGCGGCCATGATCGACGACGCGCTCTCGCACGAGCGTGTCGTGAGCGTGGAAGACGGGACCCGCCACGGCGGCGCCGGGACCTTGATGGTGTCCGCCCTGCGCAGTCGAGCCCAGGACCTCGCGCGACCGTTCCCCACAACGCGAATCCTCGGCACGCCGCGCGCCTACCTCGAACAACATCGGCCCGACAAACTACTGGCCGAACTGGGCCTCGACCCCGAGGGTCTGGCGGCCGCGTTCTCGCGACTGCTCGCCGACCAGCCCGAGTTCGCGCCGGTACTGCCCGAGACACCGCGACCGAACTACTCGTAAGCGAAACCTGGTAGCGCCGATACATTGATGCGATGACCTTCGACGTGGAGAAGCCCGACGACCAGTGGCGAGCCGAGCTGTCGCCCGACCGCTACGCGGTGTTGCGCCACGCGTCAACGGAGATACCGTGGACGGGTTCGCTCTTGCACGTCGACACCGACGGCGTCTTCACCTGCGGCGGATGCGGTCAGCACCTCTTCACCAGCGCGCAGAAGTTCGACTCCGGTTGCGGTTGGCCCAGTTTCGACGCGTGCGAACCGGACACGATCATCGAACGGCCCGACGACTCGCTCGGCGAGCGCAAGCGCACCGAGATCCTGTGTTCGAAGTGCGGGGGTCACTTGGGTCACGTGTTCAACGACGGACCGACGGCGACGGGACTGCGCTACTGCGTGAACTCCCTGGCCGTCGACTTCAACGAGGCCGACGCTTAGACGTCGAGGAAACGCCGGATCGCGATCGCCGAACCGACGGAACCGATCCCCACACCCACGATCAGCACGACGATGTTGGTACCAATGAGAGAACTCGTGCTGAGCTGAAACTCGTTGTGCAGCGGATACCAAATATGAAGCGCGGTGACCGCGCCGATGGCGACGGCCGAACCGAGCAGTCCCTGGATGAAACCCTCCGTGATGTAGGGGATGCGAATGAACCAGTTCGTGGCGCCCACGAGCTTCATCACCGAGACCTCTCGACGACGAGCGAAGATGGCCATACGGATCGTGTTGAGGATCAACACGGTCGCCGAGAGTAGCAGTACGAGCGCGAGTGCGAGAAAGACGATCTGCAGGATGCGGATCGCGCGGTTCATCTCACGTATCTGCTGCTCGGGCGCGGTCACCTGGTAGACGCCCGGCTGGTGCTCGAACGTGGAGACCACGGTGAACGCGTCCGACGGCACCGTCGGGACGCAACTGAATTTGGTGGGGATATCCGAGACGGTGAGGACGTGCCCCTCCGATTCCGGCAGGATCTTCAGCATCTCGGCGTAGTCCTCGGCCTGCGTTCGATACTGGCACCGCTTCACGATCGGCAGATTGTTCAACTGGGTCTGCACGTTGGTGATCTCGCCCGCCGAGGCGTTGGGCTCCATCCACACCGTCACCCGCGTGCCCTGTTGCCACTGTGACGACGCCTGCGCGGCGCTCTGCTTGAGCAGGAGGGCCGAACCGACGAGCGACAACGAGACCGCGACGGTGAGGACCGCGGCGATGGTCATCATGCGGTTGCGCCAGAGGTTGGACAGCGTCTCTTTGACGGCGTAGCGGAAGTAGACGCGCATTAGATCGCCGCCACGCCTTCATCGATTCCGTAGACGCCTCGGACCTGGTCACGGATCATCTCACCCTTGTCGAGTTCGATGACGCGCCGGCGCATGCGGTCGACCAGCGCCTTGTCGTGCGTCGCCATCACCACGGTCGTGCCGGTGCGATTGATGCGCTCGAGTAGCGCCATGATCGACTCGGAGTTGGCCGGGTCGAGATTGCCGGTCGGTTCGTCCGCGAGCAGGATCAACGGTCGGTTGACGAAGGCGCGCGCCACGGCGACGCGTTGCTGCTCGCCACCGGAGAGTTCGCCGGGCAGGCTCTTGGACTTGTCCGACAGACCCACCAGGTCCAGGATGAGCGGCACTTGGGACTCCACCGTCGATCGCGGTCGTCCGATGACCTCGAGGGCGAACGCGACGTTTTCGAAGACCGTCTTGTTGGGCAGGAGGCGGAAGTCCTGGAACACGCAGCCGATGTTGCGCCGAAGGAACGGCACGCGGAACTTCGGCAACTCCGTCAGTTCGCGACCGGCTTCGAGGATGCGACCCTTATCGGGCAGCTCCTCACGCAAGAGGAGACGGAGGAAGGTCGTCTTGCCGGATCCGGAGGCGCCGACCAAGAAGACGAACTCCCCCTTTTCGATGTCCAGTGAGATGTCCTTCAAGGCCGGCGAACCGTTCTTGTACGTCTTCGAGACATTCTCAAAGCGAATCACGCGAAAACTCCCTCGGGGACGTGGTTGGGGCGGTGCGTCGGCACCCGGATGTACCTAGCCATTGTAGTTTGGCAATTTTGCGTAGTCGTGCCACGAAAGCCGAACGTTAAAGGGCAGTGACATTTCTTAGGAATGAAATCGCTGTCGTCGCAGTTCAGCTTCCATAAAGTCATCGAGATCGCCGTCCAGCACGGCGTCGACGTTCCCGGTCTCGTGATCGGTTCGGTGGTCTTTCACAAGTTGGTAAGGGGCCTGCACGTAACTGCGGATCTGTGATCCCCACGCGTTGTCGCCGCGGTCACCGCTGAGCGCGTTCATCTCGGCCTGCCGTTCGAGGCGGGCGCGCTCGGCGAGCTTCGCCTCCAGGATCTGCATCGCGCGCGCGCGGTTCTGGTGCTGACTGCGTTCGTTCTGACAACTCACGACAATGTTCGTGGGCAGGTGGGTGATGCGGATCGCCGAGTCGGTCTTGTTGACGTGTTGTCCGCCCGCGCCCGAGGAACGGTAGGTGTCGATGCGCAGGTCCTTCTCGTCGATCTCCACTTCGGCCGCGTCGTCGTCCAGCAACGGCGTGACGTCGAGGCTCGCGAAACTCGTCTGTCGACGGGCCTGCGAATCGAACGGGCTGATGCGAACCAGTCGGTGCACGCCGCGCTCGGCCGAGAGCCAACCGTAGGCGAAGCGTCCTTTGACGATGAACGTCGCCGACAACAGTCCGGCCTCTTGCCCCTCGGTCGCTTCGTCGATCTCCACGTCGAATCCCCGGCGTTCGGCCCAGCGTGAGTACATGCGCAACAACATCTCAGTCCAGTCCTGGGCGTCGGTGCCACCGGCGCCAGCGTGCAACTCGACGATGGCGTCGTTCGGGTCGTACGGTCCACTGAAGAGACTCTGGACTTCGAGCGCGGCGATCGACGTCTCGAGCGACGTGACGGTCGCCGAGAGCTCGTTGAGGAGCGACCAGTCGGCCTCGCCCGCCGAAAGTGACTCGCGCGAGAACTCGGCCAAGACCAGTGAATCGTCCAGCGACGCGCGCAGTTCGTCGAACTGTTCGAGGTCGTTCGTCAGGCGACCGAGTTCGGTCGTCACCTCCCGGGCGCGGTCCTGGTCGTCCCAGAGGTTTGGGTCCGCGACGTACTCGCTCAGGATGACGTGGCGCGCGCGGCCGGCGTCGATCTTCAGGTACTCGCGCGCCGCAGCCCAGCGCGTCTCCAGGTCCTCCAACGTGCCGAGCGCCTCGCGAAGGGCGTTCTCCGCCTTAGGGTCGGCCATGGCACTGCTTGAACTTCCGACCCGAACCGCACCAGCACGGTTCATTGCGGCCGATCTTGTCGCCCTGCTTGGGTAGCGGCTTCTTCGCGACGCCGTGGGTCGGCAGTTCGGTCGCCCCGGGGGCGACGACGTTCGCGTTCGTGACCGCGCCCTCGAGTCCGCCGTCGTCCGCGGTCGCCTCTTCGATCGCCTCGACGGCGGACATCTCGACGTGGGTGATGAAGCGCACGAAGTCCGCGTCGACGTTGCCGAGGAGGGCTTCGAACATCAGGTACCCCTCCTTCTGCCAGGCCGTCAGGGGGTCCGCCTGGGCGATCTGACGAAGGTGGATCCCGTCGCGCAGGTAGTCCATGTCCGACAGGTGTTCGCGCCAGCGTTGGTCGAGGATCTGGAGCATGACGTCACGCTCGATCTCCTTGGCGGTGTCCATGCCGCCGGGGTACTCCTCGCACTTCTTTTCGTACTGAACGACCGCTTCGTCGATGACCAGGCCGAGTATCTCGTCGCGGTCGTGATACTCCGCGAGCGCGTCGACCGTGAGCGTCGTTGGGTAGTAGTTGGTCAGTTCGACCACCAACTGGTGCAGGTCCCAGGCCTCGGAGAACTCACCCTCCAGTCGTTCGTCCACGACGTTGGTGAGGATCTCTTCGATCAAGACGATGGTGGCGTCGTGGATGTCCTCGCCGTCGATCACCTGCTGACGTCGTCCGTAGATGACCTTGCGCTGTTCGTTCATCACCTCGTCGTACTTCAGCGTGTCCTTGCGGATCTCGGCGTTCTTGCCCTCGACCGTGTTCTGGGCCCGTTCGATGGCCTTGGAGACCATCTTGGCTTCGATCGGCAGGTCGTCGGGCATCGTGCGGTCCATCACCCACGAGACGGCGCCCGTCGCGAACAGTCGCAACAGGTCGTCCTGCAGCGACAGGTAGAAGCGACTCTCGCCGGGATCGCCCTGACGACCGGAGCGACCACGCAGCTGGTTGTCGATGCGTCGCGAATCGTGTCGTTCGGAGCCGAGGACGTAGAGGCCGCCGAGTGATCGCACGACGTCGCCCTCCGCCTCACAGATCGGTCGGAACGTCGCCAACGCGCTCTGGTAGGCCGCGTCGAACTCCTCGGACCCCGGTGCGAAGCCCCGACCGAGCGCCTCGCGCGTCGCCAGACCCTCGAAGTTGCCACCAAGCACGACGTCCACACCTCGTCCGGCCATGTTGGTCGCGACCGTGACGGCGTGCTTGCGGCCGGCCTGGGCCACGATCTCGGCTTCGCGGAAGTGCTGCTTGGCGTTGAGGACCTCGTGGGAGATCCCCGCCTTCGAGAGTTCGCGAGAGAGCAGTTCGGACTTCTCGACCGACGCCGTGCCGAGCAAGATGGGCTGGCCGAGGTCGCTGCGCTCGCGCACGTCGTCCACGATCGCCGCGAACTTCGCCGCTTCGGTCTTGTAGATGAGGTCGGGCTGGTCGAGGCGGATCAGCGGCATGTTCGACGGGATCGGCACGACCGAGAGCTTGTAGGTGTTGCCGAACTCCGCAGCCTCGGTTTCGGCCGTACCGGTCATGCCGGCGAGCTTTTCGTACATGCGGAAATAGTTCTGCAGGGTCACCGTCGCCCAGGTGTGATTCTCCTCTTGGATGCGTACACGCTCCTTGGCCTCGACCGCCTGGTGCAGGCCGTCGGACCAGCGCCGACCGTCGAGGGTTCGCCCCGTGAACTCGTCGACGATCTTCACCTCGCCGGCGTCGACCAGGTAGTCCTTGTCGCGGAAGTAGAGCTCCTTGGCGCGCAGGGCCTGGCCCAGCTGGTGCACATAGTTCGTCGACACAGCGTCATAGAGGTTCGTGACGCCCAGTTGCTTCTCGACCTTCTCGATGCCCGCCTCGGTCGGCACGACGGTCTTCTTCTCCTCGTCGACCTCGTAGTCGACGTCGCGCACGAGTGCGCGCGCGATGGACGCGAACTGGTAGTAGAGCTTGGTGACGTCCGCCGCCGGACCGGAGATGATGAGGGGGGTTCTCGCCTCGTCGATCAGGATCGAGTCGACCTCGTCGACGATCGCGTAGTGGTGTCCGCGCTGGACCATGTGTTCGGCGCGACGGGCCATGTTGTCGCGCAGGTAGTCGAAACCGAACTCGGTGTTCGTGCCGTAGGTGATGTCACAGGCGTAGGCCGCGCGCTTCTCCTCGAACTCCGAGAGGTCCGGACCCACGCGACCCACGGTGAGGCCAAGGAACTTGTGCAGGGCACCCATCCAGTTCGCGTCACGGGTCGCCAGGTAGTCGTTCACCGTCACGACGTGCACGCCGTTGCCGGCCAACGCGTTCAGGTACACCGGCAACGTCGAGACCAGTGTCTTGCCCTCACCAGTTTTCATCTCGGCGATCCACCCGAAGTGCAGCGCCATGCCACCCATGAGTTGGACGTCGTAGTGACGCTGGCCGAGGACCCGCGTGGCGGCCTCGCGCACCACGGCGAAGGCTTCGAGCAGCATGTCGTCCAGGTCCTCGCCCTCGGCGAGACGGCCCCGGAACTCGGTGGTCTTGGCCCGCAGCTGTTCGTCGCTGAGCGCGGCCATTTCGTCGGCCAGTTCGTTGATGGGCGGCACCAGTTCGGCCAATTGGCGAACCCGCTTGCCCTCACCGGCCTTGAGAATCTTGCTAAATACCGTCATGTCTTGAAGTACTCTACCGGTCGTTTTCTAATCTTCGATTGGGCTGCGAGTGCTGACCTGGTCTTTTACCCCACACTTGCCTGCGGCGGTGTCCGTGGGTCACGCCGGCAGCACGAGGCTCTCCGACGATGCGACCACACACTTCACCGGCTCCCCCGTCGACCGCTCTGGCCGACGTGAGGCAGGACTTACTTCTAAACCGCGCCATGCTCAGCGTCGACAAGACGCCTTACGTGGGTCGTTTCGCCCGCGACTGGCATCGACTTTCAACCACAGAACCACTCGCAGCCCAGCGTCAAGCCTAGACGCTGGACGGCTCAGGTCGTAGGTCGGATGATCAACACGACACAGAGTCGAAGTCCCAGCACCAGGGCCGCAATAGGTGCCAAGGTGCGCCGCCACCCGCTCGACGTCTGCCACTCGAAGCGCATCGCACCACGGTGATGGGCGATCAACATCTCGCGCGACGCCCGCGCGCGCGACACACCTTCGATATGCATGACGAGCGCGTCCGGCGTCGCGGCCACGTCGTGTCCGTGGGCGCGCATCTGCCAACAGAGCGCCATGTCCTCACCGAACATGAAGTAGCGCTCGTCGAAGCCGCCGACCTCTTCAAAGAGGTCGCGTCGCGCGAGGAAAAAGGCGCCCGAGACCCAGTCGACCGAACCGTCCTTACGCGGCGACCGGTAACGACGGGTGAAGGGGTTGCCGGGCCAGAGCGGCGCGAGCAACGCGTGCAGTCCAGCGAGCCAGAAGTTAGGAAAGACTCGCTGCGAGGGATAGACGCTCCCGTCGGGCCGCACGATCTGGGGGCCCACGATGGCGACGTTCGGATGTTCGTCGAGGAAATCGACCAACGCCGCGACCGCTCCCTCGTGCACGACGACGTCGGGATTGGAGATCAGTAGGTACCGCCGCGGCGGCGCCGCGGCGGCGCCACGATTCACGCCGCGTCCGTAACCGAGATTGAGCTTGGGCACGACGAGCACGACGTGCTGACCGGAGAGCGACGGCAACGTCGATCCTTCGTCACCGTTCTCCACGACGACGATGTCGGTGACGCCGTTGGCGTGGAGCGAGTCGACGCAGTCGTCCAGCGCCTGACCGGCGTGGAAGTCCACGATGACCGCGGCGACGTCCGTCGCGACCTCGCTCATTGGACCCCCCTCGCCGCGCCGCGGTCCCGGATCAAACGGGTGATACCGTCACGCCACTCGGGCAGTGCCAACCACTGCGCCGCGAACTTGTCGTTCGAGAGGTCGCTACGAATCGGGCGGACCGCGAGGGGCGCGGGATCGAGGTCCGACGTCGCGATCGCCGTGGCGAAGTCGTCGTCGCGGCCCAGGATCTCACCGACGTAGTGCGCGACGTCGAACCAGGTGGTCGTGCCGCTGTTGGCCACATGCCACAGTCCCCCCGGACGCTCACGCACCAACGTCGCCAGCACTCGAGCCAGGTCGCTCGCGACGGTGACCGTGCCGGTCTGGTCGTTCACGAATCGCACCGACGCACCCGAGAGGGCCCGTTCGGCGATGACGTGGGCGACGTTCTTGCCGCGCACCCCCATGACCCACGAGGTGCGCACGACCGTGTCGACGCTCGAGCAGAGCAACTCCCCGGCGCGCTTGGACGCCCCATAGACGTTGAGCGGGTTGGTCGCGTCCCCTTCGACGTAGGCGCCGCCCTTGTTGCCGTCGAAGACGTAGTCGGTCGAGATCGTGATGAGGTGCGCGCCGATCTCGTGTGCGCCGAGCGACACGGACTCGGTGCCCGCACCGTTGACCGCGAAGCACAACGGCGACTCGGTCTCCGCGCGGTCGACGGCGGTGTAGGCGGCCAGGTGCACGATCACGTCCGGGCGGGCCGCGCGAATCGCTCGGAAGACCGCGTCGCGATCGGAGACGTCGAGGTCATGACGGGAGAGGCCGAGGACCTCGAACTCGCCGCCTGGCACCGAGCGACCGTCCGGTTGGAACGACCGATCGCCGCCGGGCGGCACCACGCCACCGAGCACGTCGACGAGGTCTTTGCCGACCTGGCCCGCGGCGCCGGTCACGAGTACGCGCGTCGCGCGACTCACGGCGCCACTTCGTGGGGTCGCACGTGCACCACGTCACCGACGGAGATCGCGACCTCTACCCCATCCACTTCGACCATGAGTTGTCCGTACTCGTCGACGGACAGGGCCCGTCCGACCACGACGTCATGGGCACGCTCGACGCGGACCACCTGACCCAGCGTCTCGAGGGCGCGTTGATACTCGTCACGCAACGAAGCTTGCCCTTCGGCACTGTCGAGGAGCGTGCGCCGCGTCTCGAGTTCATCGAGCAGTATGTCGAGCAGCGCCGGGGGCGAGATCGTGACGCCCGATTCGGCGCGCAGGCTCGTCGAGCGCACGCTCTCCGGCCCCTCGTGGGTGAGGTTCACGCCGATCCCCACCACGACGGCCAGGCGTTCGTCCACCGACACGATCTCGGCGAGTAGTCCGGCGATCTTCGCGTCGTCGACGATCAGATCGTTCGGCCACTTCAGCGACGGGCGGACCCCGCTGAGTCGCACCATCGCCGCGCGCGCCGCGAGTGCGACGCACGCCACGACGAGTTGGAGCTGGTCCGGACCGACGTCGGGCCGCAGCAGTATCGAGCACAGCAGCGACGCGCCGGCCGGTGACTCCCAACGGCGATCCAGTCGACCGCGCCCGGCGCTCTGAAAGTCGGCGACCCCCACCGTGCCCTCCGGTGCACCCTCCAGCGCGCGAGCACTGAGCCAGGTGTTCGTCGAGTCGATCTCGTCGAAGTGTTCGATGCGCCAGACGATTGAACTCACAAGGAAACTCTAGAGTTTTGCGGGCGAGTGGTAGAAAATTACAGGTCCGCAACGGAGGTTCGTGTGTTGAAGAAAGTCCTGATCGCCAATCGTGGCGAGATCGCGGTGCGCGTCATGCGCACCTGTCGAGAGATGGGCATCGCCACCGTCGCGGTCTACTCCGAGCTCGATCGAAACGCGCTGCACGTTCGATTGGCCGACGAGGCCTACGCCCTTGGCGGTCAGAGCGCCGCCGAGAGCTACCTCAACACCGAAGTCATCCTCGACGTCATCGGTCGCTCGGGCGCCGACGCCGTCCACCCGGGATACGGCTTCTTCTCGGAGAACACGGAGTTCGCCAGGGCGATCACGTCGCGCGGCGTGACCTTCGTCGGTCCGCCGCCCGAAGCGATCGAGGTCATGGGCGACAAGATCTCGAGTCGTCTGGCCGCGGCGAGGGCGGGGGTCGAGGGCGTACCCGGTCGAAGCGAGGCACTGAAGAGCGCGAAGGAGGTCGTGAAGTTCGGCAACGAGTTCGGTTGGCCCGTCGCGATCAAGGCGGCGTACGGCGGCGGCGGGCGCGGCATGAAGGTCGTGAACACCGCCGAGGAGGCGCCGGCGGCACTCGAGAGCGCGCAGCGCGAAGCCCAGAGTTACTTCGGTCGTCCCGAGTGCTACCTCGAGCGCTATCTCTCGAGGCCCCGTCACATCGAGATGCAGGTCCTCGCCGACGCCCACGGCACCACCCTCTGGCTCGGCGAACGTGACTGCTCGGCTCAGCGGCGTCATCAGAAACTCATCGAGGAGTCGCCGGCACCGAACTTCCCCGATGACGTGCGACGCGCCATGGGCGAGGCGGCCGTCAAGGTCTCGAGGGCCTGCGGCTACGTGAACGCGGGAACGGTCGAGTTCCTCTATCAGGACGGCGCCTTCTTCTTCTTGGAGATGAACACCCGACTCCAGGTCGAGCACCCGGTGACCGAGTTGGTGACGGGACTCGACCTCGTCGAATGGCAGTTGCGCGTGGCCGCCGGCGAGGCGCTGGACTTCACCCAGGACGACGTGCGTCGCGACGGCCACGCGATCGAGGTACGGATCAACGCCGAGGACCCCACCGGTGGCAAGTTCATACCGGCCCCGGGCACGATCACGCGATTCGATCAACCAACTGGTCCTGGTGTGCGCCTGGACGCTGGTTACGCTGCGGGCGATTCGATCTCGCAGTACTACGACAACCTGATCGCGAAGTTGATCACGTGGGCACCGGACCGCGAACGCTGCCGCCGCCGGATGCTGCGCGCGATCGAAGAGACGACGATCGAGGGGGTGGCCACGACGCTGCCCGCCGACGTCGTGATCCTCACCGACCAGCAGTTCGTCGAGGGCACCCACTCCACGAACTGGGTGGAGAGCGAGCTCGACTTCACGACGTTGCCCGAGGTCGTCACCGCTGCGGTCTCGGTCGGCGACGGGCAGGTCCGAAAGGACGTCACCGCCGAGGTGAACGGACGACGGGTCACCGTCGCGTTGTGGGTACCCGAGTTCGACGATGGGTCGCCGCGCGCGCAGAGTACCGCCGCCAAACCTCGTCGTCAGCACCACGCGGGCGTCTTAGGTAGTGGATCGGCCAACGTCGTCGTCCCCATGCAGGGAACGATCGTGAAGGTCAACGTCGAAGTGGGCCAACAGGTCGAGGCCGGCGACACCGTCGTTATCCTCGAAGCCATGAAGATGGAGAACTCCGTGAACGCCGAGAAGTCCGGGGTCGTGGTGTCGATCAACGTGTCGGCCGGCGATTCGGTCAGTTCCGGCGACACCGTCGTGGTCGTCGAGTGAGCGCGCGCGAATTCGCCGCCAGTGCCATCCAGCGCCACGGTGACGAACTCGTCGAACTCAGTCACTTCGTCCACGCGCACCCCGAACTCGGCTACGTGGAGTTCGAGAGTTCCGGCGCCGTCGCCGATTTGGCCGAACGGGTCGGATTCCGCGTCGAGCGGGCTGTCGCCGATCTCCCAACGGCCTTTCGCGCCACGATGGGCAGCGGGGACCTGAACATCGCGTTCTGTGCGGAGTTCGACGCGTTGCCCGATGTCGGCCACGCCTGTGGTCATAACATCATCGCCGCGTCGTCGCTCGGGGCCGCTATCGGCCTCGGCGCCGTCGCCGACGAACTAAACCTCACCGTCACGTTGCTTGGGACCCCCTCGGAAGAGGGTGGCGGCGGCAAGATCGACCTGATCGATGCCGGCTACTTCGACGAGGTGCACGCGGCGATGATGGTGCACCCCTTCCCCACCGAGCGGCTCGACTCCCTGTGTCTCGCGGTCGACCACTTCGACGTCACCTACGAGGGCAAGGAGGCGCACGCCGCGGCGGCGCCGTGGGTCGGGGTGAACGCGCTCGACGCGTTAACGATCGCCCAAGTGGCGATCGGTCTCTTGCGCCAGCAGTTGCGTCCGGGCGACCTCATCCACGGCATCGTGCTCGAGGGCGGTTCGGCGGCGAACATCATCCCGAGTAGGGCCTGCGGACGATTCATGGCCCGATCGCTCACGATGGACCGTCTGGCCGAGTTGCGGGTGCGCATCAACGCCTGTTTCGAAGCGGGCGCCCTCGCAACCGGCGCCACGCTCCACATCGAAGAGATCGGACACGCCTTCTCGCACATGGAGTCGGACCCCGACATCTTGTCGCACTACCGCGTCGCCGCCGAAGCGCTCGGACGCAGCTTCACGCTCGACGACGAAGGCGCCGACCGTCCGAGCATCTCGACCGACATGGGCAACGTGTCATTGGTCGTGCCGTCGATCCACCCGTTGCTCATGATTCCGACCAACGGCGCGGTGAACCATCAACCAGAGTTCACCGCGGCGTGCGTCACGGCCGAAGCCGATCGGGCCGTGTTGGCCGGGGCGATCGCCCTCGCGCACACCGCCATCGCCGTGGCCAATGACGAGAAGCTGCGCGCCCGACTGATGGCTCGCACATGATGCTCGAACACGTCGTCGTCGCGGTCACGCCCGGTCGCCAAGACGAGTTCGAGGTCTCCGCGCGGACGGCGCTCCCCCTCCTCGACTCGGCCGCCGGGTGCTTCGGCGGTGAGTTCCGCCGTCAAGAAGAAGATGACACGCAGTACCTACTGCTCATCCGCTGGGAGTCAATCGAAGCGCACATGGCGTGGCGAGAGACCGAGGAGTTCCAACGATGGCGCGAATTGACCCACCCATTCTACGTCGAACGACCCACCGTCACGCACTTCCACGAGCCGCTCGTTCCCTAGCCGGGCGTGTAGACCCCGAACTCGGCGCGCAGCACGTCGGCCACTTCGCCGAGTGTCGCCAGTCGCGAGAGCGCCGTCTTCATCGGGTAGAGCACGTTCTGCGATCCGCGCGCCGCGTTCGCGAGGTCTTCGAGGGCGACCCGGACCGAGTCGTTGTCGCGCGTCGTCTTCAGCGACGTCACCCGGGATATCTGCGCGCGCTGTTGTTCCTCGTCGATCGGGAAGACCTCGGCGTTGGTCGCGTCGCTCTCTTCGAAGCGGTTCACCCCCACGACGACCTTCTCGCCGCGATCCACGCGCCGGGCGAAATCGTAGGCGGCCGATTCAATCTCATCTTGCATGTAGTGCGACTCGATCGCGGCCACGGCTCCCCCGCGTTCATCGATCGCCTCGATGTACTCGCGGGCCAGACGCTCGACCTCGTTCGTCAACGTCTCGACGAAGTACGACCCGGCGAGCGGGTCGACCGTGTCGGCGATTCCGGATTCGTAGCCAAGGACCTGTTGGGTTCGGAGCGCGAGCTTCGCCGCTCGTTCGGTCGGCAGGCCCAGGGCCTCGTCGAAGCTGTTGGTGTGCAGCGACTGCGTGCCGCCGAGCGCGGCGGCGAGGGCCTGGATCGTCGTTCGCACGATGTTGTTCTCCGGCTGCTGGGCCGTGAGCGTCGAACCGCCGGTCTGCGTGTGGAAGCGCAGCGTCATCGACTTCGCGTCGGTCGCCCCGAAACGATCGCGCATGATCGAGGCCCACAGTCGCCGTGCCGCGCGGTACTTGGCGACCTCTTCGAAGAGGTTGTTGTGCGCGTTGAAGAAAAAGCTGAGCCGCGGCGCGAATTCGTCCAAAGCCAAGCCGGCCGCCAGCGCCGCCTCGACGTAGGCGATGCCGTTGGCGAGCGTGAAGGCGATCTCCTGCACGGCCGTCGACCCGGCCTCACGGATGTGGTAACCCGAGATCGAAATCGTGTTCCACTGGACCATCTCCTTGGCGCAGTAGGCGAAGGTGTCCACGACGAGACGCATCGACTGACGCGGCGGATAGATATAGGTCCCGCGCGCCACGTACTCCTTCAAGATGTCGTTCTGGATCGTGCCGCGCAGCTGGTCGCCCCGAACTCCTTGTTCTTCACCGACCAACTGATAGAGCAGCAGAAGCGTCGAGGCGGTGGCGTTGATCGTCATCGACGTCGTCACCTGGTCGAGGGGCAGCCCAGCCAAGAGGTCACGCATGTCCTCCAACGACGAGATGGCGACACCGACCTTGCCGACCTCGCCTTCGGCGCGTGGATGGTCGGCGTCGTAACCCATCTGCGTCGGCAGGTCGAAGGCGCACGAGAGTCCGGTCTGACCGGCCCCCAGGAGGAACTTGAATCGTTGGTTCGTCGCCGCCGCGGTCCCGAAACCGGCGTACTGGCGCATCGTCCAGAGTCGTCCGCGATACATCGTCGGCTGGACGCCGCGCGTGTAGGGGTACTCACCGGGACTCCCGAGTCGCGTCGTCGCGTCAAAGCCCTCGAGGTCTGACTCGTCGTAGAGCGGCTGAACGACGATCCCCGAATCGGTACGGCGCTCGTCTGACGTCACGACGTCAACGATAGGCGCTCTTCTGCGTCGGTCTCGGTGCTACACCTTCACCGGGTGCGGCATGCACAGGTCGTCATACTCGGCGATCACGATCGGACCGGCGTTCTCGCCGCAGGCCGGACAGGCGGGATCGCGGCGAACCTTGTAGGTCCGGAAGCTCTCGTCCATCGAGTCGTACGTGAGGAGTCGACCGACGAGCGGATCGCCGAGCTCGAGTAGCAACTTGATGGTCTCGATGGCCTGAATCGACCCGACGATGCCAGGCAGCACGCCCAACACGCCCGCCTCGGCGCAACTCGGCGCGAGTTCCGGCGGTGGGGGCTCGGGGATCATGCAGCGATAACACGGTCCGACGTAGGGGTTGAAGACCGTGACCTGTCCCTCGAAGCGGAAGATCGAACCGTGCACGACGGGAATGTTCTTCACGAGCGTGGCGTCGTTGACGAGATAACGCGTCGGGAAGTTGTCGGTGCCGTCGACGATCACGTCGTAACCGTCGATGATGTCCAGGATGTTGTCGGCGCCGAGTCGGGTGTCGTAGGTGAGGACCTTGACGTCCGGGTTCATCGCGGTGAGCGTCATCTTGGCGCTGTCGACCTTGCGCATCCCCACGCGTTCGACGTTGTGCAGGATCTGGCGTTGGAGGTTGGAGGTGTCGACGACGTCCATGTCGATGATGCCGAGGGTGCCCACGCCCGCCGCGGCCAGGTACAGCGCCGCCGGCGATCCGAGCCCTCCGGCACCGAGCAGGAGCACCTTGGACTCCAGGAGCCGCTGCTGGCCCTTTTCGCCGACTTCAGGCAGTAAGATGTGACGTTGGTAGCGGATGCGCTGGTCGGCCGAGAGGACCTGCGGCGTGGTCCAGGCGAGACCCTCGTCCTTCCACTTGTTGAATCCGCCGATGACCGACACCACGTCGGTGTAGCCGAGGTCCTGCATGGTCTTGGCGGCGAAGGCCGAGCGCACGCCGCCGGCGCAGTACACGGCGATCGGTGCGTTCTTGTCCGGGAGGCGACCCTCGACCGAGAACTCCAGGTTCCCGCGCGGCAGGTGGACGGCGCCCGGGACGGCGCCCTGTTCGTACTCCTCGGGCTCGCGGACGTCGAGCAGCGTGTAGTGATCGAGGCGTGCGGCGACGTCGCTCGGGTCGATCTCTTTAATCTCGGCCTTGGCGGCGTTCAGTAGATCTCGAGGCGTCGACAACGTTCGCTCCTTCTCAGTTCCTAAATCTTACGTGTTCGGTCATCATTCGTGTTCGCCGTGCTAGACCCGAGCGCGTGGAACTTCGTGACCTCCTCGCCGCGCGTCGGATGGTGCGCTCCTTCGACGGCACGCCGGTCGACCAGACGTGGTTAGCCGGACGCTGCGCCGAGGCCCTGTGGGCGCCGACCGCGGGCAACAGCGCCGGCGTGCGGTTCCACACCGTCGGGCCGCAGCTGACGCGCGAGTACTTCGACGTCGCCACCGACGAGGAGTGGCGGAGACACGCGCGACGAGCCGACGGTCTGCGGCGGGCCGGCGCCGTCGTGCTGGTGACGTCTCGCCGGGGCGAGTACGTCGCGCGTTACGCCGAAGCCGACAAGCGACGTTCCGGTCTCGATGACGAATCGAATTGGCCGATCCCCTACTGGCACACGGACGCCGCGATGGCGACGATGGCGCTGTTGCTGTTGATCGAAGAGAGCGGGTGGCAGGCCGCGCTCTGGGGCAACTTCCGCCACGAAGAAGAGATCCTGCGATGGGCTCGAATCGAGGACGAGGACCTCTTCGCGACCGTGTTGATCGGCAAGGCTGACGGCAACGACGTGGCGTCGTCATCGCTCGCTCGCGACGTCCCGAGTCGCGAGGCTCGGGTGCGTGCGGTCGAGCGCTAGTCGCGCGCCTCTTCGGCGACGGCCTCGAGGAACTCGACGATCGTTCGTGCGCTGAAGGCCGTCGCGCCCTTGGTCGTGTAGCCCCGACTCGCGTCCGACCGACTCGGTCCGGCGATGTCGATGTGGGCCCACGGACGCCCGTCCGTGAATCGCTGGAGTATCAGTGCGGCGGCGATCATGCCACCACTGCCGGTCTTGCCCATGTTCTTCATATCGGCGACGTCGGACTCGATGGTTGCCTCGTAACTCTCGACCAGGGGCATACGCCAGATCGGCTCACCGCTTCTCGCACTCGCGACGGCGAAGTAGTCGGCCAGTTCATCGGTCGAGGCGAAGATCGCGCCGACCTCGTCGCCGAGCGCGACGCGCTGGGCACCGGTCAGCGTCGCGACGTCGACGATGGCGTCGGGGTTCGCCTCGACGGCGAGACTGAGACCGTCGGCGAGTATGAGACGACCTTCGGCGTCGGTGTTGAGTACCTCGATGGTCATGCCATTGCGAATGGTGAGGACGTCACCGGGTTTGGTCGCCCGGTCACTCGGCAGGTTCTCGGTCATGGGTGCGATCGCCGTGACCTTCACCTCGAGCGCGAGGCGACTGGCGATCGAGACCGCGGCCATCACGATGGCGGCGCCGGTCATGTCGGTCTTCATCGCCATCATGCCTTCGCCCGTCTTCAGCGACAGTCCGCCCGAGTCAAAGGTGACGCCCTTACCGACGAGTGCGATGTGCGGAAGTTCGACGTCGGGACTCGGGTCGTACGTCGCGTAGACCAGTCGACAGGGCTGGGCCGAACCCTCGCCCACACCCAACAGACCGCCGAGGCGTTCCTCGCGAATCCGTGGCTCGGTCCAGACCTCGACGCTGACGTGCTCGTCCTCGTCGAGTCGCGTCTGCACGTGTCGGGCCAACTCCTTGGGCGGCATGTAGCCGGCCGGTGAGTCCACCAGGAACTTGACCCAGTTGACGCCGCTCGCGATCGCCTCGCCGCGACGGGCACCCTCGGTGACGTCGTCGTGGGTCTCCACCGACGGGAGGGGTGAACCGAGGGGGACGACGTCAAAGGTCGTCATCGCGTCGAGCTTCTTGTAGTTGTAGGACGCGAGGAGGGCGCCGGTGACGAGCGCCTGGGCCGCGTCGAGCGGGTCGTCGATGCCGTCGGTCGGCAAGAAGAAGGCGACCGACTCATCGTTGGCGCAGCGCGTGGCGGCAGCGCCGGCGAGTCGGTACCCCTCGAGCGAGTTGTACGTCGAACCCAGGCTCACGAAGGCGACGTTCGTGTCCTTGAGTGATCGCAGCACCGCGACGCTCCCGGCCTCGGGCTTGAGGCCCTGCTTGGTGCACCACTCCTTGGACAGGGTGCGCGGAATGTTCTGGCCGCCCAAGGTCGCGGGCACCGACTCGGCGACGAACGCCGCGCCGTCGTCAAAGACGACGGGTACCACGACCGTCGGTTGCGTCGCAGCCTCGACCGGCGTGGAGATTCGTGCTGTGCGGGCCATGCAGTGTCCTTTAGTGACGCGTCTTGGTGGTGCGGTGTTGCGTTCCCTCGGCGTGACGGGCCATCGTCCACGCGAGGTCACTAAGCCTATTGAGATAGGCCACCACGAAGGATTCACCGAGCGGATAGCCCACGGCGACTCGCTCCGCGCGGCGAATCACCGTGCGCGCGACGTCGAGGGCGGCGGAGAGTTGGTTCTCCCCGGGGACGACGAAATCCTTGGCGATCTCGAGACTCTCTGAAAGCGCGTCGATCTCGGTTTCGAGCCGCGCCACCATCTCGGCGGTGACGCGCGATTTGTTGTCCGCGAGCTTGTGGCGATTCTCGGGCGCGGTCGCGACCTCGGCCATCAGCACCCAGAGATCGAGTTCAACGGTGATGAGCAACTCGTCGAGTCGCGAACCGGGCTCGGCCAGTGACCTCGCCCAACCGAGTGTCGACTGTGCTTCGTCGACCTCGCCGTTGACTTCGATCTGATCCGAACTCTTGCTCGTGCGACCACCGAAGTAGAGACCGGTCGTGCCGTCGTCTCCGTCTCGCGTGTAGATCTTCACGTCGCAAGCGTAGTGATTAAGCGGTGTACGGGTAGCCTGATGAGGCAATGGAGTCCCCCGCGCGTCCGCCCTTCGCCCGCCCGAGCGCGAACGACCCGTATCTCTGCGCGTTGCGCGATCGCGTCCTCATCTACGACGGCGCGACCGGCACGAACTTCCAACTCCAGAACCTTCACGCCGACGATTTCGGCGGCGCGGCGCTCGAGGGATGCAACGAGATACTCGTCGTCACGAAGCCCGAGGCCGTGGAGGCACTGCACCGATCGTTCCTCGACGTCGGCGCCGACGTCATCGAGACCGACTCCTTCGGCGCCTTCTCCGTCGTGCTCGCCGAGTACGGGATCGCCGAACGGGCTCACGAACTCGCGATGGTGTCGGCGCAGATCGCCCGACGCGTCGCCGACTCCTACGCCAGCTCCGGGTCACCGCGTTTCGTCGCCGGCTCCATGGGTCCGGGCACCAAGTTCCCGTCGCTCGGCCAGATCACCTACGACGACCTGTCGGCCAGTTACGAGGAGATGGCACTCGGACTCCTGGACGGTGGCGTCGACCTTCTGGTCGTCGAGACGGTCTACGACCTACTCTCGGGCAAGGCCGCGATCGCGGCCTGTCATCGCGCAATGGTGCGACACGGTCGAGTCGTGCCGATCCAGGCCCAGGTCACGATCGAGCTCACGGGCCGCATGCTCCCCGGTACCGAGATCGGTGCCGCGCTGACGGCCCTGCACCCACTCGGTGTCGACGTGCTCGGTCTCAACTGCGCGACCGGACCGGTCGAGATGTACGAACCGCTCCGTCATCTCTCGGAGTCCTCGCCGGTCCCGCTCTCGTGCCTGCCCAACGCGGGTCTACCGAGCGTCGTCAACGGCAAGATGCACTACGACCTCACTCCGGACGCGCTCGCCGAGCACCTCTCGAAGTTCGTCACCGAGTACGGCGTCCAGGTCGTCGGCGGCTGTTGCGGTACGACGCCGGAACACGTCGCGCGCGTCGTCGAGGCGGTGCGCCCACTCACGCCGGGCAGCCGCACGGCCGTGCTGGAACCCGCGGTGGCATCGATCTACTCATCGACCAACTACCAACAGGACCGTTCGGTCCTGTTGGTCGGAGAACGGACCAACGCGAACGGCTCGAAGAAGTTCCGCGACGCGATGCTCGAGGGCGACTGGGACACCTGCGTCGGCATCGGTCGAGACCAGATCAAAGAGGGTGCGCACATCCTCGACGTCTGCGTCGACTACACCGGCGCCGACGGCATCGCCGACATGAACGAACTGATGAGTCGGCTGGCCACGCAGTCCTCGGTGCCGATCATGGTCGACACGACCGAGACCAAGGTCGCGCGCCAAGCGCTCACCTGGCTCGGGGGCAAGGCCCTGCTCAACTCGGTCAACCTCGAAGAGGGCGACGGACCGGGCACGCGACTGGACGGGTTCTTGTCACTCGCCGCCGAGTTCGGTGCGGCAATCGTCGCGACCTGCATCGACGAAGAGGGTCAGGCGCGCACGGCCGAGTGGAAGGTGCGCGCCGCGCGCGCGATCACCGACCTCGCCGTCACGCGCTACGGCCTGGACCCGCAGGACATCTTCATCGACACGCTGGCGCTGCCACTCTCGACCGGGATGATCGAGTCGCGGCGCGACGGTATCGAGACCATCGACGCGATCCGACGTATCAAAGCCGAGCTGCCGGGCGTGCGCACGATCCTCGGACTCTCCAACATCTCTTTTGGCCTGAACCCGGGCGCGCGCCAGGTGTTGAACAGCGTCTTCTTGCACGAATGCGCGGACGCCGGTCTCGACGCCGCCATCGTGCACGCGTCCAAGCTTCTCCCGCTCAACCGCATCGACGACGAGGCTCGACGGGTCTGTCTCGATCTCATCTACGACCGCCGCAGTGAGGACTACGACCCCCTGACCGTCCTGCTCGGACTGTACGAAGGGGTCTCGTCGTCCAACGCCGCGACCAGCACGCTCAACGACCTCGAACTCAACGACCGGCTTCGTCGTCGCATCATCGAAGGAGCGCGCGTCGGTCTCGAGGTCGATCTCGACGCCGCCATGGCCGAGGGCATGGCGCCCTTGGACATCGTGAACCAACTGCTGCTGGACGGCATGCGCGAGGTCGGTGACCTCTTCGCGTCGGGCGAGATGCAACTCCCCTTCGTGTTGCAGAGCGCCGAGACGATGAAGTCGGCCGTGGCCCACCTCGAGCCTCATATGGAGAAGAGCGACCAGGGCGGTCGAGGGCGCGTCGTGCTGGCGACGGTCAAGGGTGACGTGCACGACATCGGCAAGAATCTCGTCGACATCATCCTCACCAACAACGGCTACGAGGTCTTCAACCTCGGCATCAAGGTCGGGGTCAACGAGATGCTGAGCGCGTTAGAAGAGCACCAGGCCGACGCCCTCGGGATGAGCGGACTCCTGGTGAAGAGCACTCTGATCATGCGCGAGAACCTTGAGCTGATGAACGAGCGCGGAATGAGCCACGTTCCCGTCCTGCTCGGTGGGGCCGCGTTGACGCGCACCTACGTGGAGCGCGACCTGCGTCAGGTGTACGCCGGCAGGGTCTTCTACGGCAAGGACGCCTTCGAGGGACTACGCGTCCTGGACCGGTTGGGCGAACTGCGCCGCGGCGACGAGGAGGACCCCACCTTCGGCCGTGAGATCTCTCAGCGCAAGGTCTCTCGACGGACCCGCGGCGACGCCGGCGAGGCGACCGAGGGCCTCCCCAGCCGCAGCCCCGACGTCGTCGATGACAACCCGCTCTTCACGCCGCCGTTCCTCGGCAGTCGCGTCGCCAAGGGCATGTCCGTCGACGAGATCAGCGAGTACCTGAACCTCACGGCACTCTTTCGCAACCAGTGGGGCTTTCGCCCCGAGAACGGCGAGGACGACCCGGCCTTCAAGGTGCGTGTCAGCGCGACGTTGCGCGAGCAACTGGCGATCGCCAAGGAGGAGTCACTCCTCGTGCCCCAGGTGGTGTGGGGCCACTACGCCGCCGCCTCGGAGGGCAACGACCTCATCCTCTACGGTGACGACACGCGCACGACGGAGATCACTCGCTTCACCTTCCCGCGACAGAGCGTGTCACCGTTCCTCTGCATCGCCGACTTCTTTCGATCGGTCGACAGCGCCGACCTGGACTACGCCAGCTTCATGCTCGTCACGATGGGGGCGCGCGTCTCGGAGCGGTGCCAGGAGCTGTTCGCCGAGAACCACTACACCGACTACCTGATGTTGCACGGTCTCGGCGTCGAGATGGCCGAGGCACTCGCCGAACTGTGGCACAAGCGCATCCGCGCCGAGCTCGGCTACGTCGACGAGGATGGCCCGACGCTGACGGGGCTCTTCCGCCAGCAGTATCGCGGCGGCCGCTACTCGTGGGGCTACCCGGCCTGTCCCGATCTCACCGACAACGCCAAGGTCGCCCAACTGCTCGAGAGCGAACGCATCGGTGTCACCGTTTCCGAGGGTTTTCAACTGCACCCCGAACAGACGACCGACGCGATCATCTGCCACCACCCGATGGCCAAGTACTTCGTCGCCTAGGCCGGACCGGCTACCGCAGCCTCACTCGAGCGACTTGGCGCACGACACGATCGCGGCCGCCAGCGCCTTGGAGCCCTTGGTCCACTGAGCGTGGTACTTGAGGACGCTGGCGTCGAGCTTGGCGAGGTTCGAACTGCTCACGTAGTACTTCAAGACGACCACCACTTCGTTGAGGACGGACTTCGTCGCCGCGTTCGGAGCCTCCGAGGCCAATGTCTCGTAGAACGGCTCGAGGGACGCGGCCCACTTCCTATACGACTTGAGGTTCGTCACGCTCGGAACGCTGCTGGGGTGATAGGTGTAGATCGTCGTGCAGAAGGCGCTGGAACTGGCCGACTTGTAGCTCGACGCCGACGCACCCTGCGTGCCCACGCCCACCGAGACGAGGAGTACGGCCGAAGCTAGAACTCCGCCGATCGCCCCTCGAGCACGTCCAGAAATTTTGATTCGACTTTTCAAGGTAACTCCCTCGTCCGGGGGCCGGGGCCCCGCCTTCGCCGGTCAACGCGCCTCCGCTGTCCGGTCTGGCAAGTTTCTACCAGACGGGACGTGACGAAACGGGACCACGAATCATGAAATCCGGATGTACCGAGAGACGTCGCTCAAATGGAGCGACGTCGAACGCGATTATTCCTGGGCGCCGCCCGCCATGATCGTGACGGTGGTGTTCTTCACCGGTTCGACGAAGACCGAGATCGCACTGCCCGGCACGGGCATCTCTTCCAACACGATCGTCCCTCCGAGTTCGCGGATCTTCTGTCGCGCCGCTTCCAGCGTCTCGACGACGTAGATCGCGTTCCACTGGGGGGCGCTCCGCTCTGGAATCTGATTTTCGGAGAAGCTCGCGAACCACTGCTCACCGGCGGCGAGCACCTGCATCCCAGGGGCGGGTTCGATAAGGGTGTGACCCGTCAACGCCTGGTAGTACTCGGCCGCCGCCGCCGGATCGGTGGACGCGTGGTCGAACCACCCCGGTGCATTGGGCTCGTAGGCGACGCCGAAGCCCGCGAAGTCGCCCGCCTCCCAGAGTCCGTGGACGGCGCCGGTCGGGTCGGCGATCAGGGCCATGGTCCCGGCGCCGGGCACCACCATCGGACCCATGAAGACCGAGGCGCCGAGTTCGGCGGCCTTGGCGGCGGTGGCGTTGATGTCGTCGGTTGCGAAGTAGGGCACCATGACGCCGGCGCCACCGGGTCCGACCCCGAGGCCGAAGACGGGGGCGCCGTCGTACTGCGCGATCGAATAGTGACCCATCTCTTCACCACCGACCTCCCACGTCCATCCGTAGAGCGAGGTGTAGAAGGACATCAGCGCGTCGCGATCTTCGGTGGTCTCGACAGTGACGTCGGTCCAACAGGGAATTCCATTCGGGTGAGTATCAAGTTTTGTCATAGCGGCAGTATTCCATAGCCCCCTGACATCGCGCACGGCGCCGGACGAACTCTCGGTGACCGGTGGGCGTCGACTTGGAAAACTGACGACTAGCGGCGAGTGGGGGCCGCGACGGGTGTGGCGTCACTGAGGGCTTCGCGGGCGTGGTAGCTCGAACGCGTGAGGGGGGACGACTGTACGTGCTTCAAGCCGAGGCGCCGGCCGCGCTCGGCGAGGTCGTCGAACTCCCACGGTTCCCAATAACGCGCGACCGGCAGGTGATCCTTGGTCGGACGTAGGTACTGACCGATTGTGGCGATTGACACCCCGACGGCCGCCATGTCGGCCAGCACCTCTTCGACTTCCTCGGCGCTCTCTCCGAGCCCGACCATCAATCCAGATTTCGTGGTGAGTCCGGCGCGCACGCTGCGCGCGAGCACGGTGAGTGAGCGCAGGTACCCGGCGCTCGGACGCACGGCGCGCTGCAGCCGCGCGACCGTCTCGACGTTGTGGTTCAACACGTCCGGCCGCGCGTCAAATATCAGTTGCAACGACGCTGGGTCACCCTTGAGGTCACTCGTGAGCACCTCCACGTCCGTGTCCGGCGAGCGCTCTCGAATAGCCCGGATCGTCGCTGCCATGGCTCCCGCTCCCCCGTCGGGCAGGTCGTCGCGGGCCACGCAGGTGATGACCGCGTGCGCCAACTTCAGACGCACCACGGCCTCGGCGACCCGATCCGGTTCCGTCGGGTCCAGCGCGAACGGTTTGCGCGTATCGATGAGACAAAAGCCGCAGGCCCTCGTGCATCGTTCGCCGTTCACCATGAACGTCGCGGTCCCGGCCGACCAGCATTCGAAGATGTTGGGGCAGCCCGCCTCCTCACAGACCGTGACGAGGCGCAGGTCTTCGGTGAGGGTGCGAAGCGACTGGTACTCCTGGCCCATGTGGGCTTCGATCCGCAGCCACTCGGGCTTGCGACTTCGAATCGGCACGCCCGCGTCGGGGTCGACGCCGGCCTTGCGCAGACGTCGCAACATCGGTCGCTCCTCGCCGATCGTCGCCGCACTGCGTTCGACGCGCGCCACGGTCGCCGGACCTCCGAGTCGCTTCTCGAGCTCGACGCCGAGACGCTCATCCACGTCCAGGGCGCTGACGTCGAGACCGAGTGACGTCATCGAGGCGACGGGCTTGTCGGCGATGCCGCACGGGACGATGGCCGTGAACCCGTCCATGTCGATGTCCACGTTCAACGCGACCCCGTGCAGCGTCCGACGAAGTCCTAGGTCGTTGCGTTCGGTGCGTACCCCGACCGCGGCGATCTTCGATGGCGTGCCGTCGACGTCGGCCCAGACACCCGGGTAACCGTCGAGCCGACCGACGCGACCGAGCCGGCCTTCTGTGTCGAAGTGCCGCACCGTCGCGATCACCGCGTCCTCCAGACGAGTGACGTGGGCCCTGCCGGCCGAGGGATCATCAGCCACCGTGACGATCGCCCAGGCGACGACCTGACCGGGCGCGTGGTAGGTGACGTCCCCACCGCGGTCGGCGTCGATGACGACCGCGTTCAGCGACTCCGGAGGGACCAGAAAGTGTTCCTCCTGCGTTCGGATGCCGCGCGTGTAGGTCGGCGGATGTTCGAAGACCAAGATGTAGTCGTCACTGGATTGGAGCAACGCGCGCTGGAAGTCGTTCGCCTCCGCGAAGGAGATGCGACCGAGGTGGCGGCGGCGCAACACCTAGCGCTCGCCTTCGACGTCGAGTCCCGCGAGGAGTTGACCGACACGTTCGAGGTAGTGCGCCGCGCCCGCCGGTTCACAGACGCGGTGGTCGAAAGAAAGTCCCAGCACGAGTCGGCGTCCGACGCCCACGGTGGCGACGTCGTCGTTGGTCACGACCACCGGCACCGTACGCACGGCGCCGACGGAGAGCACGGCGACCTGGGGCTGAATGATGATCGGCTCAGACCACAAGGTGTTGGCGCTCGGTGCCCCGAGCACCGTGAAGGTGCCGCCCATGAGGTCGTCGGTCGTGAGTTGACGCGAGGCCACGCGATCGTCAAGTTCACTGACACGACGCGCGAGCGCGCGCAGCGTCAGCCCCGAGGCGGCGTGGACGACCGGCACCAACATGCCATCGTCAGCCACCGATCGAACGAGACCGAGATTGACGGTTCGATGCACGACGAGTTCGTCACCGGTGAAGGTCGCGTTCAGATATTCGAACTCGGCCAGCGCACGAACAGCCGCCAGGCTGACCAGCGTCTCGTCGCTGATAGCGACGCCGTCGCGGGTCGAGCGACCCAACGCGTCGAGCTTGGCGAAGACCGTCCCGTCGGTCTCGATGGCGACGAAGCCGTGCGGCGTGACCTGTGCAGAGACGGCCATGTGTTGGCCCATGCGGCGTCGTCCGTTGGACAGGGCCACGACCAGCTCTTCGGTTGGACCATCCAGGACGGCTCGTTCGGCGTCACGACGAGTGATCGACCCGCCGGGGCCGCTGCCCCGCAGCGTCGAAGGATCGACGCCACCGTCGGCGAGTATCCGGCGAACCACCGGCGATACCACGACGCTACTGGCGGTCTCGTCACTCTTGGCCGCGACGGGAGGAGCAGGAATAGGCGCAACGGCGGACGGTGACTCCTTGCGCGGTTCGTCGACTTTGGGCGCACTCGGTGCGGGTGCGCCAGAGTCGTCGATGACCGCGACGCGCGAACCGGTCTCGACGGTGTCACCCTCTTCGGCGAGAATCTGAACCAGTACGCCGGCGGCCGGCGAGGGCATTTCGGAGTCCACTTTGTCCGTCGACACCTCAAAGAGCGGCTCGTCACGAGCGACCGTGTCGCCCACCTTCTTGAACCACTGAGTGATGATTCCTTCGGTGACCGACTCGCCGAGCGACGGGAGCGTGACGTCTGTCATGCCGTCAACTCTAACGGTGTCGCAGTTTTAATAGCTGGTGCTTTGATACGCGATGAGCGCCCTACGAAGCGAAGCGATCTCGGCCTCGGTCCAAACCCACCGCTCGGATAGCGTTCCAACAATGAGTCCATCTCAAGTATTCGTGAGCTCTAAGTGGCGTGGCTTCGCACTTCTCTCCATTGACTCGGTGTTCGTGGCCGCAGGCATCGTGATTCTTGCGAGTGAAAACCTATTCGGCCTTGTGGTTATCGCGTTCTTTGGGCTTGGCTTGTACTTCGCCGTCACATCACTTATTCGTCCGCCTCGACTTACTGTGGCCGATCAAGAGTTCAAATTCGATGCACCACGGCACCATTCGACGTATGAATATAAACACTGTGGCGAGTTCCGGACCAAGAGCAATGTGGGAGTAATGAACCCCAAACTGATCGTGTTCGAATACAACGGTCCCGGAAAACCACCGCGCTTTGGACGCAAAATCAGCGCTGACGGTGTCAGGTTGGCTTCCGTCCCAAGTACCTTCCGGATGCGTGCGAGCGATTTAGCCGATTTGCTCAACGCGCGCCGTGCCGCAGACCACCCTGGGACGGATTGAACCCGCACCTGCGAATGATTTCGGTCGTCTAGGTACATTTATTCCCAATGACGTCTGCCATGCCGTCAACTCTAACGGCGCGATTAATTCTTAAACGGGTGCCGTGAAACAGGGATCGCACCCCGCCGTATTCACTTCTCGTCTGGTCGCTCGGCGCTGTCTAACTGCGCCATTAACTTGCTGACCTCCAAGGTGTCCGGATGATTGGGCCCCAAAGTTGCACTTCTCACGGTGAATACGTGGAATAGAAGCTGGCGGGCACGCTTCGACTCTCCCATCTTGAACGAAATCACAGACATAACCGTTTCCGTAAGGAGTGTGACCGGATTGTCTTCGCCGCGGATTCGTCGATCGATTTCCAACTGTGGCTCATGCAACGCATTTGCCTCCTGCCACCGTTCCATACGGATGAGGGATTGAACTGCCATGAGTCTCGCCTTCCCCGCGCGATCGCTTTCCGGCCCCGAGAGTTCAATCGCCTTATCTAAATTCTGCTTCGAAGCCTCAAGCCACTTCTCTGCCTTGTCACCTTCAGCCCTGCTCGAAACAAAACGGACTGACCTTTTTGACACCCACCGCTTAGGACTATGACTCTTTTTCATTGCTCTTACCTCGGTCGGCGGACGTGAAAGGACTGCGGAAACGAATGGACCTACACCTCCAACGTAGGGCTTTCATCACTGCTCTGCCGTCTTCGAGTACTTCGGCCGATGCACAGACGCGCGGTCGGAGATTGTTTAATTCAGCCATCCGACGTAAACCTCACGCCTAACGATCACACTCTCGCAGAGGCGGTCTGGCCAAGTACAACCGATTCCTCTAGGTACATTTATTGCGCGTGACATCTGTCATGCCGTTAACTCTAACGATGCAATTGTTTCTTGAACTGGTGCGTTGTGAAAAGGACGCACCCGCCGCTGCCTAGCCATCTACCGTCATGCCTCACGCCTTCTCTTCTTTCGCTGAAGAGCTTGGACGAACGCTTCAACCTCTTCGACGCCTGCCTCGATTCGATCTAGCAGCTCCCAACGTAGAGAAAGACCTTCGGACAATTCCTGGCGGTTGAACTCGTTAAGGTTCCTGAGAATTCCAGCTCTTGCAATGCCATCGGATTCTGGCGTCTCTGACAAATGTCGAGTGTAATCCTGTTGCTTTTCGTTGCGAAGCGTCTCCAACTTTACGAATTCTTCAAACATCTCATTGCATTGCCTTTGAAGCGACGAGATTTCGATAGCAAGTCTTCGCTTATAGATATGCAAAGAACGCCAGGTACGAGTTTGTAACAAAAGCCGGGCTACGAGCTCACGGAATCGATTACCGTATTCGACTTTCGCAACACGCAACTGCTCTCTCGTCGACTTAAATTCGATCAACAATTCGGAGATTTCTTGTCGATTCTCGTCATTTCGCGATTCCACTGTTTTGTCTCAGTCCCTCAACAGCAGCGTCGATCGTCGAAGACGACAATGCACAATGGTTCAAGGTACGGCATGGAACCGAGACGTTGCATTTGTCCTAACTTATCCAAGAGAGGACTCGCCAATGAGTGAATCTTTCGACCCAGCAACGTGGCCATCCACCTGTTCTCTGGGTACATTAATTCCGCATGACGTCTGTCATGGCATCAACACTAACGGCGTAGATTCTTCGTATTTCGAGGAAAGGTGCCTCCATGAATTCTCGAATATTGGGTTCAAGCGGACTGGCGGTTTCCGCCGTCGGCTTGGGATGCATGGGCATGAGTCACCATCGAGGCAACACGGCGAGCCGGACTGAAATGATCGCGCTGATCCATTCGGCGGTGGATCTCGGTGTGACCTTCTTCGACACCGCTCAGGTCTATGGTCCGTTCACGAACGAGGAGCTAGTCGGTGAAGCGCTCGCGTCGGTCACAGATCCGGTGATCGTTGCAACGAAATTTGGACTAACCGACCTGGACGGTAATCCGAAGCTGTCAAGCAATCCCGCTCTCATTCGATCGAGTGTGGAAGGTTCTCTGGCTCGACTGCGTGTTGAGACGATTGACGTCCTTTATCAACATCGGGTCGACCCGAAGACGCCGATTGAGGACGTTGCCGCTGCCGTCAACGATTTGATAACCGAAGGAAAGGTCCGACATTTTGGATTGAGCGAAGCGGGCGTCGGAACGATACGTCGCGCTCACTCCGTGCTGCCTGTCACCGCCCTGCAAAGTGAGTATTCGATCTGGTACCGAAAACCAGAGCGCGAGGTAATCCCAACGTGCGATGAGCTCGGCATCGGCTTTGTTCCCTACAGTCCCCTGGGGCGTGGTTTCTTGACCGGCACCATCGACGAGAACAGCAAGTTCGAAGAGGCTGACAATCGAAAGAACAGTCCGCAGTTCACGCCGGAAGCCCTAAGGGCGAATCAGGAGATCGTGGAGGCGCTGAATGCCTTCGCTATTGACAAGGGCGGTACACCGGCTCAGGTCGCGATCGCCTGGTTGCTCGCACAGAAACCGTGGATCGTTCCAATACCGGGTACGACGAAACGGCAGCGCCTTGAAGAGAACATCGCTGCCACTGAAATGGCGCTCTCCGACCGGGAACTCGCCATCTTAGGAACCGTCATCGCCGAAATCGACGTCGTAGGAGACAGGTACCCAGAAAACATCGAACTGATGACCGGCCTCTGACGAAGAGAGACCAAGGTGATCCAGATGTTCGCAAGAGTCGCTCACCAACACCTTGATGCCACGGATCCGCGGAGGCCAGGACGAGCTGCGGGGAAGTCTCATCAACGACGTGGCGGCACTCAACAAGGTCGAAATCTCAGGCTGGTACTGGTGCGAACGTATCAATGTCGAACCGATCGACGAGCCACACGATGACCTTGACGCGACGCTCGGCCGAGCTCGAGCCGGCGTACGAGCTGTATCCAGAACTTCAGCCGCCACCGGATGACGTAGCGCGGTGGCGCTTGACACATTCCTATAACGGAATATATAGTGATGCCGTGGCCCGTTCTTCTACGACCTCCGATGTGTTCAACGCCGTTGCCGAGGCGCATCGTCGCGACATTCTGGACGCACTCATCACCGGTGAAAAGGCGGTCGGGACAATCGTGAACGACCTGTCGATGACGCAGCCGCAGGTCTCAAAGCACCTACGGGTACTGAGTGAAGTAGGGCTCGTCCGGTGCCGCGCGGTGGGGCGTCGAAGGCTCTATCGTCTGGAACCCGAGAAACTACGTCCCCTGCACGCGTGGCTGGCGCAGTACGAGAAGACGTGGAATGAACGACTCGACCGCATGGGCGACTACCTCAAGGATCTACAACAACAAGGAGAGCAGTGATGACAACTCATCGACATGATTCAGCCAAAATCGAATTCCCGAGTGCGCTCGAGATTCTCCTCACCCGCGAGTTCGAAGCGCCGATCGAACTCGTCTTCGACGTCTTGACGAAGCCGGAACACGTTCGACAGTGGTTCGCTCCCTTCGAGGACACGATGACGGTGTGCACGATCGATCTTCGCGTCGGCGGGAGCTACCACATGGTCACCGTCACGGAGAACGGAACCGAATGCTCGTTTCGAGGAACCTATTTGGAAGTGGAACGGCCGACCCGGACCGTCGAAACCTGGATGTTCGAAGGTTGGCCGGGCGTGGAAGCCATCGAAACGGTGGTGCTGCACGAGAGCGACGGTGTGACGACGATGACGCTGAGCTTGGCGTTCGCGAACCAGTCGGACCGCGATCACATGGGCAAGACGGACGGCTTCGAAGCCTCTACGGACAAGATGGCCGAGTACGTACGATCGCTGGTCAGCTAACTGAGCACCATGTACTGCGTTCCGTCGATCATCTCGCGCACGATATCCAGGTGCCCGGCGTGCTGTGCTGTCTCGGTCACGACGTGCAACATGATCTCGTAGAGGTTCGAGAGTCGCCAACTTCCGAAGTGATCAGGCCACGCGACCGGCACGTCGGTCGCGGCGTGCGCGACGATCACCTCGTCGGCGAGCTCACACTCTTCGCGGTACCGCGCCACGACGGCGAGACCATCTCCGGGCGCCACGACCCACGCGTCCTTGGGGTCGTCGTCGCGGTTGGCCGCCTGGCCCGCGAAGACGCCACGGAACCAGAATCGCTCCACGTCAAACGTCAGGTGCGAGACGACCTCGGCCGGGCTCCAGTTGCTGCGCACCATCGTGGTCGTGAGTTGTGTTTCGTCTAGTCCCTCAACCGCGGCGAGGACGTGTTCGCGTTGCTGGCCCAGGGATTGACAGAGGAGTCCGAACTGATCCATCCGATATCGTCGCACAGGCCGAGCGTCGCTCGCACGCCGAGATCGTGCCGTCCGACGCAGGGAACTCGTTCTCGGATCTAACTGACGTGCAGTCCCCGACCAGCGAGCGCGATCAACGTCTCACCGAAGGTCTCGGACAGTGACGGGTGTGGTTGGATGAGCGCCGCCGCCTCTTCGGCGGTTGCCTCCCAGTTAACCGCGAAGTAGCCGGCGCCGAGTTGCTCGGTCACCCACGGGCCGGCCATGTGCACGCCCAGGATCTGACCGGCCGTGCCGTCGGCGCGCTTCTCGGCGATGATCTTCACGACGCCCTCGGTGTCACCGATGATCTGGGCCCGGCTGTTGCCGCCGAAGGGGTCCTTCTTGACGACGACGTCGTAGCCCTTCTCCTTGGCGCTGGCCTCGGTGAGACCGCAGAACGCGACTTCGGGGTTCGAGTAGATGGCCCACGGTACGCGGTCGTAGTCGACCGGGACACTCGGCTCGCCCAGGATGTTCTTGATCGCCACGATGGCCTCCGCGAAGCCGACGTGCGCCAGTTGGGGCGTGTTGGCCACGACGTCGCCCACGGCGTAGACGTGAGGATTGGCCGTGCGCTGGTGTCCGTCGGCCACGACGAAGCCGCGGTCGTTGATCTCGACGCCGGTGCCTTCGGCCACGAGGTCCTCGGTGCGCGGTCGGCGGCCGACCGACATCACGACCATGTCGACGGTGACGTCATCGCCACCCTCGATCGCGATCGTGGTCGATCCCTTCTTGGGCGCGTGGCCCGTGATCGTGACGCCGGTGCGAATCTCGATGCCGCGCTTCTTGAAGGAGCGTCCCACGACGCTGGCGACCTCGGTGTCACAACCGGTGAGGATCGCCGGGAGGGCCTCCAGTATCGTGACCGTCGTCCCCATGTCGGCGAGCAGTGACGCGAACTCACAGCCGATGGCGCCACCACCGATCACGGCCGCAGTCTTGGGCAGCGACGAGAGGTCGAGGAACTCATCGGAGGTCACGACGATCTGGCCGTCGATGTCGAAACCGGGGAGCGTCCGCGGCACGGACCCGGCCGCCAGGATCACGTTGGCGCCCTTGGCGATCACGCCGGCGTCCGCGCCGTCTACGACCGTCACCGAGCCGTCAGCCTCGAGTCGTCCGGTACCGGAAAAGATGGTGACCTTGCGGCCCTTCAAGAGACCCGACAGGCCCTTGAACAGGCGATCGACGATCTCGTTCTTACGGTTCTGGGAGACCGCGAAGTCGACGGTCGTCCCCTTGGTCGTGATACCGAACTCGCTGGCGTGCTCGACGGTTCGACGCACGTGCGCGGTCTCGAGGAACTCCTTGGCCGGCACGCAGCCGCGGTGCAGACAGGTGCCGCCGACCTTGTCGCGCTCGATGATGGCGATGTTGAGTCCCGCGGACGCTCCGTAGAGCGCGGCGGCGTAGCCGCCAGGGCCGCCGCCGATAACGACAACATCGAACTGCTGGGCCTCGTTCGTCACGTTCATTCCTTCGATTCGTAGTGGTTGACCCCCGGAGGAATCCTAATGTTTTGGGCCCTCCAGGAATCGTGCCGTCAGCGCGATGACGAGTGACGACCGCGTTGCGTGTCGGCCGCCTCGGTCGCGAGCACGTCCACGAACTCGTTCATCGCATCGCCGGAGTGACCCTTGACCCACGAGAAGCGAACGTCGCGTTTCTCATCGAGCGCCAGCGCGAAGAGCTCCTCCCACAGGTCCCGGTTCGCGACCGCCTTGCCCTGGGAGTTCTTCCAGCCCCGGCGCAGCCACCCGACGTGCCACTTGTCGTTGAAGCACTTCACGACGTAGGAGGAGTCACTGACGATCTCGAGCGGACTCTCCTCGTTCTCGCGTAGCGCCTCGATGACGGCCATGACCTCCATGCGCTGATTCGTCGTGTGCGGCGCCGCGCCACTGGCGAAGCTGTCAGCGTCGCTGGCCCACGCCCAGCCACCCGGTCCGGGGTTACCGCGGCAGGCGCCGTCGGTGTGAATCCGCTTCATATGGTCCGGGTGACCCACGAATCTGAATCGGTGGTGAATCGCGTCACCGCCTCGGGCAGTTCGCCGCGCAGGACCTGGCCGAGCGTCACGTGCTCGAGCACCTCGCGCAGGGCGCCGCGCACCGCGATCCACACCTCGCGTAGGTGCTTCGCCTCGCCCTCGTAGACCAGTGTCTCGGGACGCATCCCGCGCACCCCGGCCATGGGGCCGCTCACGACGCGCACGACGTCGGCGATCGAGATCTGGTCGGCGTCGCGGGCCAGCTTGAAGCCGCCCTCCGGACCGCGCTGGCTCGTCACGAGACCGCCTCGTCGCAGGTCCGAGAGGATGGCGCCCAGGAACTTGGCCGGGAGGTCTTGCTCCTGGGCCAGGTGCTCCGCGCTCACCGAGATGTCACTCGCCGCCAGGGTGAGCAGCGCCCGGATGGCGTACTCGGTCTTGGCGGGAATCTGCATCCCCCCATTCTGCCGTACGCCGCCCTCCCTCGAGCGACTCCTAGGGTGGACCTCGTGCCCGCCCTCGATCGTCGTCACCTCTATCTCTGCGTGCCGCACCGCGAGGACCTCGCGACCTTCCTACCGGCGGTCCTGCGCGGTGGCGTCGACGTGGTCCAACTTCGTGAAAAGGTCCTCGACAACGAAGTCCGGATCGCCGACGCGGCGCTCATGGTCGCGATCTGTCAGACCTTCGACGTGCCCTTCATCATGAACGATTCGCCGGAACTGGCCCTCGAGGTCGGCGCCGACGGCGTCCACGTGGGCCAAGAGGACGTCAGCGTGTCACGCTGTCGCGAACTGCTCGGCCCTGACGCGATCGTCGGGCTGTCGACGCACTCCCCCCTCGAGTTCGACGAGGCGCTCAATCAGTCGGCGACCTACTTCAGTGCCGGACCGATCGTCGTCACGCCAACCAAACCGGGCCGCGCAGGGACCGGCGTCAACTACGCGGTGGCGAGCCAAGCCCGCAGTGACCGCCCGGTCTTCGTCACGGGCGGCGTGAACGCCGACAACGTCGCCGGGCTGGTCGGCGCCGGACTTCGTCACTTCGTCGTCGTCCGGGCGTTGACCGAGGCGAACGACCCCGAAGGAGCGGCACGACGAATCCGGGTGACCCTCGACGAGGCGCTCTCAGCGGTGCCGGTCGAGCCAACCTAAGAGCGTCGCGACCATGCGAGGGTCGGCGCGCAGTTGATGACCGGCGCCTTGGATCAGTCGAAGTTCAGCGCGACCCTCGGCCGCCGCGACGAGGTCGCGCGCGTCGGAGTGCGGTATCTCGATGTCGTCGGTCCCGTGACCGACCATGAGTCGGCGAGGCGGGATCTTCGCGATCGACACCAGCGGATCGATCGCGAAGACGTCGTCGCGCAGCTGCTCGGCCGGTAAGAGGTCGCGTTCGTCCCCGACGACACCGGCCACCTGGACCGCCCGATGGAAGTCCTCGGCGCTGCCGCACCATGGTTCGAGGTGAGCCGGCGTCGCGAAGGTCGCCACGCCGCGAATGCGGTCGTCGTCGGCGGCCGTCGCCAACGCGAGGGCTCCCCCGAAGCCGAAGCCGGCCATCGAGATCCGGCGCTCGCCGTCGTCGACGCGCTCGAGGATCGTGCTCAGGTCGGCGCGCCACTGGGTCGCCGAGAACGTCCCCGTGCTCCCACCCACCCCCGAGAGCGTGCCGGTCGCCACGATCCATCCCGACTCGGTCGCGAGGTGCTCGGCCAGCTCGGGCAACAGGCCGGCCGCCTGTCGACCCATGCCCATGGCCTTGGGCAGTCCGTGCACGACGATCAGCGCGTGACTGGCCAACGGTCGAGCGCTCGACGTGGCGATTCGCAGGTCCAGGAGTGAGGTACCGCTCTGGAGTTGCTCGTGGGCGAGCACCGGCCTAGATGCCTAGGCGCTGAGCCAAGAGTTCGCGGTGGTAGGCGGGGTCACCCAGGAAGAGTTCCGAGCTCTTCGCTCGCTTGAAGTACAGATGCGCGTGGTGTTCCCACGTGAACCCGATACCGCCGTGGATCTGGATGTTCTCCGCCGCGCAGTGGAAGTAGGCCTCCGAGCAGAACGACTTGGCGAGGCTCGCGGCGATCGGCAACTCGTCGTTTCGCTCCTGGGCGGCCCACGCGGCGTAGTACGCGGCCGATTTGGCCGACTCGACGTCGAGGAGCATGTCGGCGCACTTGTGCTTGATCGCCTGGAACGACCCGATTGGCCTGCCGAACTGCACGCGGTTCTTCGCGTATTCGACCGAGTTGTTCAGGACGCGCTGCGCGCCACCGACCTGCTCGGCCGCCAACGCGGCCTCGGCCACCTGCATCGTCGTCTCGAGTCCCGCGAGCGCCTCACCTTCGACCCCGACGAGCGTGGCCGGTGCGTCACTGAACACGACGCGGCTCTGCTTGCGCGTCTGGTCCATGGTCGCCAGAGATTCGCGCGCCACGCCCTTGGCGTCACCCGCGACCGCGAACAACGAGAGTCCCTTGTCGGTCATCGCCGGCACGAAGATGATCGACGACGTGTTGCCGTCGGTGACGTAACTGCGCACGCCGTTCACGACGAAGCCATCACCCGACGCCGTCGCCGTGGTCGAGGTCTTCGTGAGGTCCCACAGGCCGGCGTCGTCGGTCAACGCGACGGTGGCGATCGTCTCGCCCGAGGCGATGCCCGGGAGGTAGGCCGCCTTGTCCTCGTCGGTGCCGACGAAGAGCACGGCGTTGGCGGCGAGGGCGACCGTCGAGAAGTAGGGCGAGCAGAAGAGGGCCGCGCCCATCTCTTCGAAGACCACGTAGAGCTCGACCGGGCCGTAGCCCTGACCACCGAACTCCTCGGGGATCCCGAGTCCCTGAAGGGCCAGCTCCTTGGCCATCTGGTCCCAGACGGCCGAGTCGTAGCCCTCGGTGGTGGCCATCAGACGGCGTACCTCGGATTCGGGGGACTTCTCTTCCAAGAATCGCTTGACCATCTTGCGGAGCTCTTCTTGCTCCTCGCTGAATCCAAAGTTCATCGCAGTCCCTCCGTGTACCGGACGGTAATCCCGGCCTCTTCGACATTACTCAAACTCGCCCCGGGGCGGCCAGGTGGCAAAGTGGGGGCATGGACGACGTGGAACTGGTCTGGTCGGACGGCCGAGCCGAGGTGCACCGATTCGTCGTCGGTCCGATCGAGAACAACGTCTACGTGGTGCGTTGCAAGCGAACCGGCGAAGCGACGTTGCTCGACGCCGCCAACGAACACGATCGACTGCTACGTGTCGCGAGCCGCCTCGGCGTCACCTCGGTCCTCGAGACCCACGGCCACTGGGACCACATCGGCGCCGTCGAACAGGTTCGCGGGGCCGGCATCGACGTGTGGGTGCGCGCCGAGGACGCCGGCATGCTGCCGAGCTACGACCACCTACTCGACGACGACACGGTCCACCAGGTCGGTGACCTTCGTCTGCGAACGCTGCACACGCCCGGACACACGCCGGGCAGCATCTGCTTCGCGCTCGAAGGGACCCCGATGCTCTTCACGGGTGACACGCTCTTTCCCGGCGGTCCCGGTAACACGAATCACGACGCCACTGACTTCGCCACCATCATCACGTCGATCGACGAGCGCATCTTCGGGGTCTTCGCCGACGACGTGACGATCTGGCCCGGACACGGTCGCGAATCCACCGTCGGCACCGAGCGTCCACACCTCGACGAATGGGTCGAGCGAGGCTGGTAACGACTGGTCATCGGTGAGGTCGCGGCCGTTAGGCTCGTCACCGTGTCGACGGCCCTCCTTGAACTACGCAACCTCCACGCCGAGGCCGAAGGCGCACCGATTCTGCGCGGGGTCGACCTCACGGTACGTGAAGGCGAAGTCCACGCCCTGATGGGGCCCAACGGGGCCGGCAAATCGACGCTGGCGAACATCGTGATGGGCCATCCCGGTTACACCGTCACCAGCGGCGAGATACTGCTGAACGGAGCGAACATCGCCAAGTGGACCCCCGACGAGCGCGCTCGCGCCGGGATCTTCCTGGCCTTCCAGTACCCCGAAGCGATCGCCGGGGTCTCGGTCGTGCAGTTCCTGCGTCAGGCGATCGCCGCGCGCAAGAACCTCGACGAGCTGAGCATCCTCGAGGTACGCCTCGACCTGGCCGAGTGGATGGACCGACTCGGTATGGACCCGGCCTTCGCCGAGCGTCACCTCAACGACGGCTTCTCCGGCGGTGAGCGCAAGCGCAACGAAGTACTACAGATGGCCCTGCTGGAACCGGTGATCGCGTTCCTCGACGAGACCGACTCGGGTCTCGACATCGACGCGCTCCGCGTCGTCGCCCGAGGCGTTCGTACGGTGCGCGACGAACACCCGACGATGGGCGTCGTCGTCGTCACCCACTACGTCAAATTGCTCGAGGAGATCGAACCCGACCGGGTCCACATCTTGGTGGACGGCCAGATCGTGCACTCGGGCGACGCGCAGCTCGCCCAACTCATCGAACTCGAGGGCTACGACGCCTGGCGCGCGGTGAGCACGTGACGAGCTTCAACGCCAAACGAGTCCGCTCCGACGTCCCGCAGTTGAACCGCGTGATCTTCGACCGTCCCATCACCTACCTCGACACCGCCTCCACGTCGCTCCAACCGAACGCGGTCATCGACGCCATGAGCCGCTACTACCAACTGCGCCACGCCAACGTGCACCGCGCCGTCTACCAGACGGCCAGCGAAGCGACCGCCGCGTACGAGGGATCACGGGAGGCGGTGGCGCGATTCATCAACGCCCCTGGGGGCGCCGGCGAGGTCGTCTTCACGAAGAACGCCACCGAGTCGTTCAACCTGCTCGCCAAGTCCTGGGGCGCCGCGAACCTGAACGCCGGCGACGTGGTCCTCGTGAGCGAGATGGAACACCACGCCAACATCGTGCCGTGGTTCCAACTGCGCGAATCAACGGGCATCGAGGTCCGTTTCATCCCGACGACCGACGACTACCGACTGGACCTATCGCGCGTCGATGAGTTGATGCGCGGCGTGAAACTCCTCTCGGTCACCGGCATGTCGAACGTCCTCGGCACGATCAACCCGATCAACGAACTGGCCGCGCTCGCGCATCGCCACGGCGCGTTGATGGCGGTCGACGGCGCGCAGTCCGTCGCGCACGGCCCGACCGACGTCGTCGCGCTCGACGTCGACTTCCTGATCTTCACGGGTCACAAGATGCTCGGACCGACCGGCATCGGGGTCTTCTGGACCCGCGAGGACATCCTGGACGCGATGCCACCGTTCCTCGGCGGGGGCGGCATGATCGCCGACGTCCGCACCGACGGCTACACGCCAGCGAACGGACCGACGAGGTTCGAGGCCGGCACGCCGCCGATCGCCGAAGCGGTCGGACTGAACGCGGCCGTGTTGTACCTCGAGGGCCTCGGGATGACCAACATCGTGCGCCACGAGCACGCCCTGGCCGCCGACGTCCTGGCGAGGCTCGCCCTCGAATTCCACGGTCGCGTGCGGGTCATCGGACCGGGCGACATGACGAACCGCGGCGGGGTCATCAGTCTGGACGTTGAGGGCGTGCACCCGCACGACGTCGCCCAGGTGCTCGACCAGTTCGGCGTGTGCGTGCGCCCCGGTCACCACTGCGCCAAGCCCCTCATGCGCCGATTCGGACTGGCGGCCACCGTGCGCGCGTCGTACGGGCCGTACTCGAACACACGCGACACCGACGTGCTGATCGAAGCGCTCGGTCACGCGGTGAAGATGTTTGGATAGTGACGTGTCGAACCTCGGCTCGAACCTCGACGACCTCTATCGCGAGATCATCCTCGATCACTACCGTTCGCCGCGCAATCGCGGTGAGCTCGACTCGCCGCCGGCGATCCGGGTCGAGGGGTTCAATCCCTTGTGCGGCGACGAGATCGTCGTGTACTTGGAGGTCGACGACGGCGTCTTGAAGAACATCAAACTGACCGGGAGCGGTTGCTCGATCTCCCAGTCGTCGGCCTCGCTGATGAGCGCCGCGGTGAAAGGCAAGCCGCTCGAAAAGGTGCGCGAGACCGTCGCCACCTTCAAGCAGCTCATGACGGTGCGCGAGGCGACGCTCGCCCACGACGACGAGCCACCCAAGGTCGACCTACGAGCCCTCGGTGAACTGGCCGCCCTCCAGGGCGTGATCAAGTTCCCGGTACGCATCAAGTGCGCCACCCTGGCGTGGAACACCCTGACCCAGGGACTCGACGAACTGGTCTGAGTCAGCCGGGCGTGCAGGGAACCGGGTCGAAGATCGGGAGCGCCAACGTCGGGTTCGTGGTGGTCGTCGTCGGCACGTGGTGGTGCTTCGAAGTCGTCGCGGGTCCGGTGGTCGTGGTCGTGGGCGTGATGACCGGCGGCGGTGGTGTCTGCAACGCGGTGTTCGGCGGCGGGTTGGTGACGGTCTTCAACGTGTTGCCGAAGATGTTGACCAACATCTGCTGGGCGTAAGGCTGATCGACGAACTCGAGGTCGGCGCCGTTCACGACCCCCGGCACCTCGGGCAACGTGTAGGTGAGCATCGACCCGGAGTTGTAGCCGTGGAACTTGAGCGCCAGGCCGATGATCTCGTTCAGCGAGAACGTGCTGTCGAGCGTGATGCCCTTGGGCAGGTTCGAGAGGAACCCGTTGATCGCGAACGGGTCGTCCAGCTTGCTCTTCACGCGACTGAACATGGCGCGCAGGAACGACGTCTGGCGATCGATGCGACCGAAGTCGCTCGTACCGTCATAGACCCAGCCGGCGGGGGTCCCGCCGGCGTTGATGATGCTCATGGCATCACTCGGCCAGGGCGGATTGCCGCTCGGGGCGTAGTAGTAGTGACGACTGCGCGCAACCGCGAGCGCCTGGAAGCCGTCGACCAGCTGACAGCCCGTGTGCGTGATCTTGAGACCGGAGTACGGGTCACGGGCGGGATAGCGGAAATCGAGGTACACGCCGCCGATGGCGACCGCGGAGTTGATCAGACCGCTGAAGTTCACCTGGATGACGTGGTTGATCGGTATGCCGAAGTTCGCCTCGATGGTCTGGACCAACAGCGACGGCCCGTTTTGGTAGTTGACGTTGATTCGATTGAACTTTCCGAAAAGCGACTGATTCGCCAGCAGGGTCACCGCCGTGTCGCGTGGAATGGAGAGTATCGTGATCGTGCCCGCGGTGGGATTGATGTGGATGATCTTGATGACGTCACTGCGTTGCCCGCTCACCGAGCCGCTACTCGCTCCCGTCTGTCGGGCCACGGCGCCCGTGAGACCGGCGCGCGAGTCCGATCCGATCGCGAGGATGTTGAAGGGCTGTCCGGGCACCGGATAGGAGATGTTCTTCACGTTGATCTTGGGGATCTCGTCGAAGCGCCAGTTGGCGTACAGGTAGCCACCACCCAGCACTCCGCCGATCAAGACGATGACGGCGACGCCGGCGATCAGCCACGTGCGTCCTCGACGTCGCCTGCGACGTCGCTTCGGTACCTTGCCCGACTGGCGATCGACGGCGTCACCCAGCGCCGCGAGTCGCCCCTCGTTGGCGAGGGCGCGTCGTTTGGCGCCCGAGGATCTCTCTGTACGGCCCGAAGGATCGCCGTTGCTCCCGTCAGCCATCCGTCGAGTTTAACCTTCGGTCGTTCGATCCCATGGTCACGCCGACGTGGCGCGGAACGGTACGTAGCCGTCTCGTTCGAGAATCTCGGAGAGTTCCGGACCGCCGGTCGCGACGACGCGGCCCTCGCTCAACACGTGGATCGTCGTCGGCGTGAGTTCTTGCAACAGTCGCTTGAAGTGCGTGATCGCCAAGATGCCGCACTCCCATTCGTCGCTGGCGAGCGAGAGACGTCGCGCGACCGCACCGAGCGCGTCGACGTCGAGACCGGAATCGATCTCGTCGAGAATCGCGAACTTCGGACGCAGCACTCCGAACTGCACCATCTCGGCGCGCTTGCGCTCGCCGCCCGACAGGTCGACGTTGACGAAGCGGTCGAGGATCTCGGGTCGAAGTTCGACCCGCTCGGCCTCGTCGCGCATCCGTTCACGCAGATTCGTCGGGTCGACACCCGCGGCCACTAGGAGGTCGATCGGACGCACGCCCGCGACTTCCAAGGGCTGTTGCATCGCGAGGAGGAGTCCGTGCCGAGCGCGTTCGGTCGGCGACATCGTCAACAGCTCCACGTCGTCGATGCGGACCGACCCGGCCAGGACCTTGTAGCCCGGGTGACCGGTGAGGGCGTGGGCCAGCGTCGACTTGCCCGAACCGTTCGGTCCCATGATGACGTGGACCTCGCCGGTCTTCATGGAGAGGTCGAATCCCTTCAGGACCTCCGTGCCGGCGACTTCGACGCGCAGCCCCTCGATCGTCAAGGTGGAGGTCACGGGAGGATCACCTCCAGGCGGCCGTCAAAGTTGCGCACGTCGTAGTGCGCCACCGGTCGCGTCGCGGGGAGTGACATCGGCTCGCCGTCCTTCAGTCGAAACATCGCCCCGTGGCGCGCGCACTCGATCTCGGCCGTCTCGCAGTCCACTTCCCCTTCGGCGAGGCTGAAGTCCTCGTGACTGCACCGGTCGTCCAACACGTACACGTCGTCCTCGATGCGAATGACGACGAGGACCCGGCCCTCAAGGTGGATCTGACGCGGCACGCCGCTCTCGTAGTCGCTCAACTGTCCGATATCGGCGGTGATCACGGCGTCACCACGTTCACCGCAGCGAGCACGGACGTCACGTCACGCTCGACCAGTTCAGCCAGCTGCGGAGGGAGGTTGGCGAGCATCTCGTAGAAGAAGCCCTGGATCATCAGCCGTTCGGCGTCCTCGCGGCTCACGCCGCGCGACTCCAAGTACCAGCGCTGGAGTTCGTCGAGGGGGCCGACGCTCGACGCGTGGGCGCACATGACGTCGTTCTCACGGATGTCGAGGTTGGGCACGCTGTCGGCGTGGGCGGCCGGTGAGAGCAGGAGGTTGTGGTTCGTCTGGCGCGCGTCGGTACGCTTGGCACCCTTCTCGATCTCGATCAGTCCGGTGTAGACCGAGCGGGATTGGTCGGCGACGGCGCCCTTGGAGAGAAGCGTCGAACGCGAACGCGCACCGGTGTGCATCTGGTGGGTGCGAAAATCATGCACCTGGTCCCCGGAACCGAGGAACGTCGTGCGCAGCTCGTTCTCCGATCCCGCACCGCGCATCTCGGCGTCATTGCGCGATCGGTTGTAGTGCGCGCCGATGCCGACGACCGCCTGGCGAAGTCGGGCGTCGCGACTCACGAAGCCCGTCGTGCGCGCGACGTGCCAGGCGCTCGGGTCGAGTCGCTGGTACGTGATCAACTGCAGCGCGGCGTTGTCGTCGAGGGAGTACTCACTGAGTGGCACCACGAGGGCGTCGGCGCCGCCTTCGAAGTATTCGACGATGGTCGCACTCGCGCCACGCGCGAGTTCGATCTGGGTGCGCGAGAACGACGCCGTCGAGTTCGAGACGTTCAGGACGACGATCGGCTCTTCGACGTTGACCCCGGCGTGGACACGGATGACCGTCGTCGCCGGGGCGAGCGCCGCGTTGAGGACCGCGAAGGTGTCGCTGCGGTAGCGATCGGCGAAGGAGGTGCCGGCGAGTGACTCGGCCGACTCCACGACGTCGACGCTGACGCCGTCGAGGGACCGGCCGGTGTTCACGCAGAAGCCGTCGACCACGCGCACCACGAGGCCCGCGCGCTCACAGAGTTGGGCCGCGAAGGCCGAGTCGGCACGGTTCGTCGGTTCGGCAACGACGCCGAATCGGTCCAGGTCGAAGTCCTTCAGCGGGGCGTAACGCCAGACCTCGTCGCTCGTGGTCGGCAGTCCGGCCAGCTCGAAGGCCGCCCAGGCCAGTTGCCGAGGTGCCGCGTCGGGTCGGTCGGCGATGAAGGCGGAGGCTGAATCAGCGAAGATTTTCATAGATATCGGGACCAAGGCAGTGTACTGGGCGCACCTCTTTCCCCATCGAGTCCAGTCCTAGGCTGAAGTCGATTCGGACAAGGAGCGCAATGGACTTTTCATCGGAAGTCTTAACCCTCGAAGTCGACGGTCACGTCGCCACGCTGTGGCTCGATCGAGCCGAAGCGCGCAACGCCATGGGCAGCGCCCTGTGGCGCGACCTGCCGCTCGCCGCGGCAGCCGTCGCCAGTGAGCGCACCATCCGAGCGCTCATCATCGCGGCCAAGGGCCCGCACTTCTCGGTCGGACTCGACTTGAAGGAGTACGGCGGCGGTTTCGCGTCGGCCGCGACGTCATCGTCCACAGCGACCTCGAACGCGAGGGCCTATCAGGCGGTGCGCGAGATGCAAGCGTCCGTCACGTCGATCGCCGAACTCGGCGTGCCGGTCATCGCGGCGATACACGGGTACTGCATCGGCGGGGGCGTCGACCTGGTGAGCGCGTGTGACGTGCGCTACTGCGCGAGCGACACGAAGTTCTCGGTGCGCGAGACGAAGGTCGCGATCGTCGCGGACCTCGGTTCGCTGCAGCGACTGCCCAAGATCATTAACGCGGGACACCTGGCTGAGTTGGCCTACACCGGTAAGGACGTGGACGCGACGCGCGCGCTCGAGATCGGTCTCGTGAACGCGGTCTTCGGCAACAGTGACGAGGTGCTCGCCGGCGCGCGCCACCTCGCCCACGAGATCGCGCAGAACTCGCCGCTCGCGGTTCAGGGGACGAAGGCCGTGCTCGCCGCCAACGACGGTCGAACGGTCGACGAGGGTCTCGAGTTCGTCGCGCGCTGGAACACGATGTACCTACAGAGCAACGACCTGCGCGAGGCGATGATGGCCTTCGTGGAGAAACGGCCGCCGGTCTTCAACGGCGACTAGCGCTTCCAGAACTTCCAGCCGCGCTGCTTGCGCTCCATCTCGTCGAGTTCCTTGCGCCGCTCCTCGTACATCTCCGGCGCGACGTTGTTGACGATCTCGCTGGCCATGTTGAGGATCTCCCGGCGCTCGTCCAGACTCGCGCTCGTCTCGGGTTCCCTCTCGACCGGTCGGTCGACGAGTGAGCCGTGGGACCAGCCGACGTCGGCCAGGCGGCGCTCGTAGGTGACGCAGTTCTCCGGGCACGACCACGGCTGGTCGGGGGCGTTGCCAAGCACGCAGAAGCGCGCGACCTCCCCGGACTTGTACGTCCGGCTCTGAAAGTGCTTGCACTCCTCGCGCATTCCCATGTCGCCATTCTTCCACGTCGAGACGGCGAATTTGGTAAGAATTGCCCGTGCCGCAACGCCGGATCGACGAAAGACCAATGGTTGAAAAGGAATTGTCGGCCGCCATTGCGGTATCGAGTCGCGCGTTCTTCGCCGATCCGTTTTTCTCCTACTTGCTGCCCAGCGACGCCATGCGTCGGTCACGGATGCCGATCTTCTTTCGCTCCGTGTACGAGCACATGGGTCCGCGCGGCCGAATCATGACCGTGCGCAACGACGCCGACGACGTGTTGGGTGTCGCCGCGTGGTTGACCACCGGCGGCTACCCGCTGCCGATCAAAGTGCAGCTGCGCCAGATGCCGTCGTCGTTACGCGCCTTCTACCGACGGCCCCGAGCGCTCCCGATCGGCAATCGTTACGTCGCGGCGTTGGCCCGCGCTCACCGCAAGGACCCGCAGTGGTACCTGATGGTGCTCTGCGCCGATCCGCCGGTCCAGCGAAGCGGCGTCGGTACGATGCTGCTCGAACACGCCTTCGCTCAGGTAGACGGCGAGGGCGTCGGCAGTCACCTGGAGACGCCGCGCCTCGACAACGTCGCGTACTACCAACGATTCGGCTACGAACTGGTTGAGACCGTGACGCCGGTCAAGGACGGTCCGCCGTTTTACGCGATGTGGCGAGCACCTCGTTAGCCGATGGAACCTTCCATCTGAAGTTCGATCAGACGCGACCACTCGACGGCGTACTCCATGGGCAACGTGCGCGTCACGGGCTCGATGAACCCGTTGACGATCATGCCCATCGCCTGGGCCTCGGTGAGGCCGCGACTCATGAGGTAGAAAAGTTGGTCGTCGCCGATCTTGGAGACGGTCGCTTCGTGGCCGATCGAGGCGTCCTGCTCACCGACTTCCATGTACGGCTTGGTCTCGGACACGGACTGCTCGTCCAGGATCAACGCGTCACAGCGAACGAAACTCTTCGCGCCGGTGGCGCCCTCTTCGACCTTCACGAGGCCGCGGTACGTCGTTTGACCGCCGTCCTTCGAGATCGACTTCGAGATGATCGTCGAGGTCGTCTCCGGGGCGCAGTGGATCATCTTCGCGCCGGCGTCTTGCACCTGACCCGGTCCGGCGTAGGCGACGGAGAGGACCTCACCGGAGGCCTTGGGACCCATCAGGTAGACCGACGGGTACTTCATCGTGAGCCGTGAACCGATGTTGCCGTCGATCCACTCCACGTGGGCCTCGGCTTCGGCGCGCGCGCGCTTGGTCACGAGGTTGTAGACGTTGTTCGACCAGTTCTGGATCGTCGTGTACGTGATGCGCGCTCCGGGCAGCGCGACGAGCTCCACGACCGCTGAGTGCAGCGAGTCGGTCGAATAGACCGGCGCCGAGCATCCCTCCACGTAGTGGACCTGCGATCCCTCGTCGGCGATGATGAGCGTGCGCTCGAACTGACCCATGTTCTCGGTGTTGATGCGGAAGTACGCCTGCAGTGGCTGGTCGACGTTGACGCCCGGTGGCACGTAGATGAACGAACCACCGCTCCACACCGCCGAGTTCAGCGCGGCGAACTTGTTGTCGTTCGGGGGGATGATCGTACCGAAGTACTTGCGGACCAGTTCGGGGTACTCGCGCACCGCGGTGTCCATGTCACAGAACAGGACGCCGAGGCGCTCCAGGTCCTCGCGGTTGCGGTGGAAGACCACCTCGGACTCGTACTGCGCGGTGACGCCCGCGAGGTACTTGCGTTCGGCTTCGGGGATGCCCAGGCGTTCGTACGTGTTCTTGATGTCGTCGGGCAGATCCTCCCACCGGTCGACCTGGTTCTCGGTCGGCTTGATGTAGTAGTAGATGTCGTTGAAATCGAGGTCCGGCATCCGGTCGGCGAACCACGGCACCATCGGCTTCTTCTCGAACTTCTTCAGGGCGTTGAGCCGGAAGTCGAGCATCCACTTGTCTTCGTTCTTGATGCCCGACATCTCGCGGACGATGGCCTCGTTGATGCCCTTCTTCGGCTTGAAGACCGGAATCTGGTCGTCGGACCAGCCCAGTTGGTACCGGCTGAAATCCAGATTGTCGACTGACATGGTGCTCCCTTGGGATAATCCCTATCCCCATAGTACTAACTCACCATCGGGACATGTCAACAAATACTGGCAAAGTGGAGCGGTGCCCACTCCCCCGAGCGTCCCGAAACGTCCCTTCGAAATCGCTCGTCACGGCGACGTCCGAGAGGACCCCTACTACTGGCTGATGGACCGCGACGACGAAACGGTCCTCGCCCACCTGCGCGCCGAGAACGAGTTCCTCAGCGAGAGTTTCGCCGACCTCAAACCCCTCGAGGACGAACTGTTCGAGGAGATCAAGTCGCGTATCGAAGAGACCGATATCTCGGTGCCGGTTCGAAAGGGACCGTGGTGGTACTTCGAGCGCACGCGCGAAGGACTCAACTACCCCCTCAGCTGTCGGGTGCCCGCGAGCGGCGAGGACCTCACGCCGCCCGAGATCGACCCGTTGGCCACGCTCGAGGGCGAACAGGTGATCCTGGACGAGAACGAGGAGGCCGGCGACAGCGACTACTTCGCGGTCGGGGTCCTCGCGGTGAGTCCCGACGACGACTGGGTCTGCGTCGGTACCGACTTCGACGGCGACGAACTCCATCGCGTCACGGTGCGACCGTTGGCCGGACAGGCGGGAGTGGAAGACGTCCTCGACGACGTCCACTACGGCTTCGCGTGGGCCATGGACAGCCGTCACTTCTTCTACACGCGAGTCGACGACGCCAAGCGACCGTACCAACTCTGGCGCCACGAACTCGGGTCCGACACCGGTACCGACCAACTCGTCTATCAAGAGGACGACGAACAGTTCAACCTCGCGGTCGGTCGTAGTCGTGATGACGCCGTCATCTACGTGCACCTCGGATCGTCGATGACGACCGAGGTGCACTACCTCGACGCGCGCGATCCGACCGGCGAGTTGACGCTCCTCGAGGCGCGGCGACACGGTATTGAGTACGGCGTCGAGCACTTCGTGGACGAACGTGGAGTCGCGTGGTGGCTCAAGGTCACCAACGAAGAGGCGATGGACTTTCGACTGTTGGCGCGCGAGGTCGACGGCGGCCAGTGGCGCGAAGTGATCCCCGAGCGCCGCGGCTCGCGCCTCGACGGCGTCGACGCCTTCGCGTCGTTCCTGGCGATCAGCGAACGTCACGACGGCGGCGCGGCCGTTCGTGTCGTCACCACCTTGAGCGGTGACGATCCCTTCGGCGAGGACCTACTCAATCGTTCATGGATGGTCGAGGGACCGGCCAGACCGAGCACCGTGTCGATGTCGGCGAACCCCAACTTCGACACCACCCAACTGCGCGTGTCGGTCACGTCGCTCGTCACGCCCCGATTGGTGGGTGACGTCGTGATCGCGACCCGAGAGATGCTCGTGCGCAAGCAACAGATCGTCCTCGGTGGCTACGACGCGACGCAGTACGTGACCGGGCGCCTGTGGGTCACGGCGAGCGACGGCGTCCGGATCCCGGTCTCGGTCGTGGCGCGCCGGGACCTCGTCGACGTTGGTACCGACGGCGAACTTCGAGCGAGCTCACCGTCACCGTTCCTGCTCTACGGCTACGGGAGCTACGAGATCTCGATCGATCCGTCGTTCTCGTCGTTGCGACTGTCGTTGCTCGAACGCGGCGTCATCTTCGCGATCGCCCACATCCGGGGCGGAGGCGAGATGGGTCGCTCCTGGTACGAGATGGGAAAACTGGCGCAGAAGCCGACGACGTTCAGCGACTTCGTCGCGGTCGCGAGGGCGTTGATCGCGAACGGCTGGACGACGCGCGAACGACTCGCGATCCGCGGCGGTTCGGCCGGTGGACTCCTGATGGGCGCCGTGATGAACCTGGCGCCGGAGCTCTTTCGCTGCGTGGTGGCCGACGTGCCCTTCGTCGACGCGCTCACGACGATGCTCGACGCGACGCTGCCCCTCACGGTCGGTGAGTGGGAGGAGTGGGGCAACCCCGACGCGAGCGCGAGCGCGTATCGCACGATGAAGAGCTACTCCCCCTACGACAACGTCCTCGCCGCGAACGCCGACGGCACGCCTCGCGTCTACCCGCACCTCTTCGCCTCCGGAGGGCTCAATGACCCGCGCGTCGGGTTCTGGGAACCGACCAAATGGGTGCTCAAACTCCGTGACGCCAACGAGGCGAACGTCGCCTACCTCAAGACCGAGATGGGCGCGGGCCACGGCGGACCGTCCGGACGCTACGACGCGTGGCGTGACGAGGCACAGGTCCTCGCGTGGACGTTGAATGAGATCGCTGCGCTATGACGAGACGAAGGACAGCACCAACGTCGTCGGCAGCGGCGACGGGAAGGCGACGGGCGTTCCGGCCACGGTGACGCTCGCGCTCTTGGGGGCGCCGATCGTGATCTGCGAGTCGCCGACCATCTGCAGGGACTCGCCGGTACCGACCTTGACGGTGCCCTGCCACTCGAGCGTGCTCTGTGGTCCCATCTTGTAGACGGCCCACGTCGCCCCGAGCGCACCGCGTACGACGACCTGGTACGTGCGCAACGGCACGGAGTACGTCGCGGTCTCTCCGCTGGTCGTCGACGCCACGAACGTCGCTGGGAGTGCCGACGCGGTGGTGGTCGTGGTCGTCGAGCGCGGTCTCGTGGTCGTCGTCGTGGTCGTCGTGTTCTTCGAATCACGGTGCTGGATATAGATGCCGATCGCGCCCACAATCACGATGACGACCAGCGCGATTATGCCGACACGAAGTCCGGTGAAGGACGCCGGACGGCGCGCGGACTTCGACAGGGCCCACTTTTCGCTGTGACGCAAGTGGGTGGGGACGACCTCCACGTCACCCGGCATCTGCGTTTCGCTGAAGACGTACTCGCGGTCGGTCTCGAGTCGGGGCCGGAGCGGCTCGGGACGTCGGGTCGCGTCGAGCGGACCGTCGAGCAGGCGGAATCCCTTCGACGGCGCGTAGGGCGACGGCGGCGGTGACATGAGCCGACGTTCGACGGGCCGAGTCAGTTCACGGATCTCGTCGCGACGTAGTTTTCGGATCCGCAGGGCCGCGATCCCGATCACCAGGACGACGACGACGAGGATGACGATCTTGATCGCGAGCGCCATCAGCGTCGCGTTCGAACACCAACGGGACTGACGGGAGTCATCACGCTTGGAAGCGTACTGAACTATCGATTCAGTCGAATCCGCCGTACCCGCCGCGGTAGAAAACGAGGGGCGCCCCGTGGTGGCTCTGCACGTAGTCGACCGCGACCACGACGATGTCGTGGTCGCCCTGGGTCGTGACGAACTCGATTCGACCCTCCAGGTGGGCGAGCGCGCCGTCGATGAGCGGTGTGTCGTTCGGACCGGTGGACCAACCGATACCGGCGAACTTCTCGTCGCCCGACCTGCCGAAAACTCTCGCGACGGCCTCTTGTTCCGACGAGAGGATGTTGACGCCCACCACGCCGACGTCGCGCGCCTTCGGCCACGAATTACTCTTCGACACCGCCGCAAAGGAGATGAGCGTCGGTTCGAGCGAGAGCGCGCCGAAGGTCTGGCAGGTGAAGCCGACCGGTCCACGCGGCGTCGACGCGGTGACGACGGCCACGCCCGTGACGAAGTGTCCGAGGACCTCTTTGAAGTGCGCGACGTCGATGGAACTCACGACGTCGACACTATCCAACGCACCCGGAGCGTTACGCGACGGATCAGTCACCGCTCAGGCGCACGAGACGCCCTCGTCGTTCGACGAGCCCGTCGGCGACCAGACCGGCGATCAGGGACGCACCGCGTTCGCCGTCGACACCGTCGAGACACGCCATCAGTTGTGTGGTTGAACGGGGACCCTCCCGTAGGGCCGCCAGGACACGACCACGCGCTTGTCGATCCGATCCCGCAAACTTCGGCTGTGGCCGTGACACGCCGGCACTTCGCGGCGCGGGGTCCGGACCGCCTTCATCGTTCCACCGACACTGGCGAGCGACCGGACACGATTCGCAGCGCGGCGAAGAGACACAGAACTGCGCCCCGAGGTCCAGCATCGCCTGGTTGAACGACGCGGCCCGCGAGCGGGGCAACAGTTCCGCCGCGAGGGCGCGTGCCTCACCTACAAGGAGGGTCCGGTTCGCGATCGCGCGCGCGAGGACGCGACCGACGTTGGTGTCCACGACGGCGACGGGAGTGCCGAAGGCGAATGAGCTCACGGCGTTCGCGCTGTATTCACCCACCCCGGGCAGTCGTCGCAGGTCCGTGACCGTATTCGGCACTACGCCGTCGAATCGGTCTCGGATCATCGTGGCGGCGTCGTGCAACGCCTTGGCCCGTCGGTGGTACCCGAGGCCACCCCAGAGACGCAGTACCTCCGACAGGGGTGCGTCGGCACAGGCGCGCGGCGTCGGGAAGGCCTTGAGGAACGTCGTCCAGGGACCGATGACGCGCGAGGTCTGGGTCTGTTGGAGCATGACCTCACTCACCAGCACCGCCCAGGGGTCGGCGTGGCCAATCCACGGTAGAGGTCGCGCGATCTGCGCGGCGTGGCGCCGCAGCGACCGACGAAACGCGACGTGGTCGCTACGACCAGACGTCGCCACTGTACGGACGTTGTCGATCCGGCGCGAAGTCGCGCTTCCAGACCATCACCTTGCGACGGAAGTAGCAGACCTCGAGGCCGTCCTGGTTGAAGCCCTTGGTCTCGACGACGACGATGCCCCGGTCGTCCTTGGAGGTCGACGCGATCTTTTCGAGGACGTGCGTCTCGGCGTAGATGGTGTCGCCGTGAAACGTGGGATTGCGGTGGACCAATGACTCAACCTCGAGATTGGCGATCGCCGAACCCGACACGTCGGGCACGCTCATTCCGAGGACCAGCGAGTAGACCAAGTTTCCCACGACGACGTTCTTGTGGTGCACCGTCTCGTGTTCGGCGAACCAGGCGTTGGTGTGCAGCGGGTGGTGGTTCATCGTGATCATGCAGAAGAGGTGGTCGTCGGCTTCGGTGATCGTCTTGCCGGGCCAGTGCCGGTAGACGTCGCCGACCTCGAACTCCTCGAAGTGTCGCCCGAAGGGACGTTCGAATGAACTCACGGGACCATCTTCTCGCACGAGGCCACGTTCCTACTCTTCGACGCTGACCGGCAGGGCTGGGCGCGTCGTGAAGGCCACCGTCGCCCCGGGCAGCGAGTCGCCGTCGATCACCATGCGCCAGGTGAAGCGAGATCCCTCTTGCAAGGGAATCGGTCCGAAGTTGACGGCGATCGGGACATCGACGGGCGTGCCGACGGGCACGCCATCGGGCGCCGCCGCCGAGAAGTCGCCGCGCACTTCAATGGGCTGCGGACCGTCGGGTGTGTCGAAGCGCACCGGCTGACCGTCGGCGTCTTCCAAGAAGAGTTCCCAGTGGTGACTGGCGTTGAACTCGTGCCAGTCGACCATCACTTTGATCGCCACCGCGGACGGCGTCGGTTCCGGCCCGGTCACCGACCATCCGCCACCCAAGATGTAGAGCTTGCCGTCGGCCACTTGGGCCGAATCGGCGAGGAGCATGGTCACATTCACGCCTAGAGCCTAGGTCTCGGTGTCGCCTCGCCCCCACCCGTTAAATTTCTGATGTGACTCCCACGCTCGATCTCGAGAACGCGTCCACGCTGGTCGAGCGGGCACAGTCGGTGATCGACGGCGCGGTGGCGTCGCTGCGGCGCGGTGGCGGCGTCGACGCCCACCAGAGCCTCGCCTACGACGTGGCGCACGCCGCGAGCGCGCTCGCCACGGCGCGCGCGTCGCTCCACTACGCCGAGATGGGCGAGGTCGAGTCGCGCCTCGTGGCCGCGTTCCTCGCCCTCGCCCTCAGTGACCTCGCGACACGGGTGCTCGGACGAGAGGTCCTCTGGGCGGTTCGAGACGACTGGTACCGGCCCTTCGCTGAGTTCGTGACGACCTACCGCGACCCCGCGTTCGTCGCCGGCCTCGCCGAGAGCCCCGGTCCCCGCCACCTCGGGCCAGACTTCGAGATGGTCGCCGACACCTTTCACCGCTACGCCGTCGAACAGGTGCGCCCGCACGCCGAACAGGTCCACCGGGAGAACGCCGACATCCCCGAGTCCGTGATCGCCGGACTGGCCGAACTCGGCGGCTTCGGCCTCTCGGTCCCCGAGGAGTTCGGCGGTTTCGCCACCGGCGGCGAATCGGAGTACCTCGGCATGGTCGTGGCGACCGAGGAACTCTCCTGGGGCGCCCTCGGCGTCGGCGGATCGCTGATCACGCGGCCGGAGATCCTGACGCGCGCGCTGGTGCACGGCGGCACGCCGGAACAGAAGCAACGGTGGCTGCCGAGACTGGCGTCGGGCGAGGTGCTCGCCGCGGTCGCGGTCACCGAACCGGACTTCGGCAGCGACGTCGCGGCCATCACGACGAGCGCGACCAAGACACCGGGTGGCTGGCTCATCAACGGCACCAAGACGTGGTGCACGTTCGCGGCGCGCGCCGACGTCCTGATGCTGCTCGCGCGCACCGACGCCGACCGCGGCGCCACGCACCGGGGTCTGTCCCTGTTTCTGGTGGAGAAGCACCGCGGCGACAGCCAGGGCTTCGTACTCACCCAGGGTGCCCACGTCGGTCCGGGCCACGGCCAGGGCCGCCTCGAGGGACGGCCCATCGACACGATCGGGTACCGCGGCATGCACTCCTACGAGCTCGCCTTCGACCACTGGTTCGTACCGGATGGCGACCTCGTCGGCGGTGACGAGGGGCTCGGCCGGGGCTTCTACTTCCAGATGGTCGGATTCGAGAACGGACGACTGCAGACCACGGCGCGCGCCGTCGGCGTGATGCAGGCCGCCTACGAGGCGGCCCTGGCCTACGCGCAGAACCGCGTGGTCTTCGGCGAGGCCATCGTGGAGTACGAGCTGACGCGGGTGAAACTCGGCACGATGGCGGCGATCATCCAGTGCTCGCGTCAGTTCTCACTCGAGGTCGCGCGCGAGATGGCGCGCGGCGGCGGCGCCCTCGAGGCGTCGATGGCCAAGGCCTACGTCTGCCGCGCCGCCGAGTGGGTCACGCGCGAGGCCATGCAGATCCACGGCGGGATGGGCTACGCCGAGGAGTACCCGGTGAGCCGATACTTCGTCGACGCGCGCGTGCTGTCGATCTTCGAGGGGGCCGACGAGACGCTGTGCCTCAAGGTCATCGCCCGACGTCTGCTCGAGGAACCTCGGGCGAGCTAGTCGGCCGCGAAACCGAAGGCCGGGCCGACGATATCGCCGTGCGCTCCATCGCCACTCAGGGATCGCTCGGAACCGTCCAGGATCGAGATCTCGGTCGGTCGGAGCTTCGAACCCCACCTCTCTTCGATGTGGCCGTAGCGCCAGATCAGTACGGCACCCAACCACGTCACGACGAACATCGCCACGATGATCATCCCGGCGGTATTGATGTTGAAGCCCGACATCAGGCGCCAGAACCCGCCTTTCCAGTGGAGCTCCTGGGGCAAGAGGCCAAGGACCTCGATCGCGCCGATGAAGAAGCAGATCGCCACCGACAGACCGGTGATCGCGAGGTTGTAGAAGATCTTGCGCACCGGGTTGAAGAAGGCCCAGCCGTAGGCGACGTTCATGAACATGCAGTCGATGGTGTCCATGAGGACCATGCCCGCGGTGAAGAGGATCGGCAGGCACATGATCATGTACCACGGCAGGTGCTGGGCGGCGAGGACCGCGGTCGTGGCCAGCAACAGCACTTCGGTCGCGGTGTCAAAGCCCATCCCGAAGACCACGCCCACCGGATAGAGCTTCCACTCCTTGTCGATCGAACGCATCCACTTTCCGAAGAAGCGGTACATCAGTCCGCGGTTCTGCAGCTGCGCTTCAAGTTCGGCCTCGTCGTAGGAGCCGTCGCGCATCGAGCGAAAGACCCTCATGATCGCGGCCAGGATGACGAGATTCATGGCGGCGATCAAGAACAAGAACGTGGCCGAGACCAACGTTCCAAAGACGCCTCCGAACTGTTCCAGACCGGAGTGACTGTTCGACACGGCGTGAAACACGGCCCGTTCGGCAAAGACCATGCCCAACCCGATCGCCACCACGATGGTCGAATGACCGAGCGAGAAGTAGTAGCCCAGCTTGAGTGGGCGGCTCGACCCCTCGACCTCGTGACGTTCGTTGAGGAGTTTGCGCGTGGTGTTGTCGATCGCCGAGATGTGATCGGCGTCAAAGGCGTGGCGAAGGCCCAGGGTGTAGGCGAGAATCCCGAGACCCACACCGAAACCCTTGTAGTGCCCGGGCAGAACGAACCCGAAGAGAATCCCGAAGCCGACGACGTGGAGCCCCACGATTGTCGCCCACATCCAACCGATGGTGCGCCACTCTCGAGCGTTGAATGCGCGCCTCAGAGATGCAACGCGACTTCGCGGTGGCCTTAGTTCAATGATTGCCATGCGCTCGGATTTCCTTTTTCACTCGCCCGGTGTTCGAAATATCCTTGTTGCGAATCTCTCCTAATAAGGAATCTAGCAACGGGCAGTGACAAAAGATAGAGCGGGTTTGTTGAATTCTTGGTGAACGAACGGCTGCGGACGTTACTTGGGCGTGCGCTTCATTCCCGAACGCTCCCCCCGGGCGACGAAGGAGTTGGCGATTTTGGCCGAGGCCTCGTCGATCATCTCGTCGCCGAACATCACCGCGCCCGTGCCTCTCGTCTCCGTGGCGAAGCGGTAGGCGTCGAGGATGTCGAAGGACTTGTCGAACAGCTCCTGGCTCGGCGAGTAGACCTCGTTGAGGACGATCGCCTGGTCCGGGGTGAGCGCCCACTTGCCGTCGAAACCGTACGAGGCCGTGATGGCGGCCGCGTAGCGCAGCGCGTCGAGGTCACGGACCTTGAGGAACGGTCCGTCGATCACGTGCAGTCCGTTGGCGCGTCCGGCCATCAAGATCTTGGCGAAGACGTAGCTGAACGGGTTCGACGGGGCGTGATGGATGGTCTCGTCGATCGTCGTCACCGGCATGCCGATCGAGGCCGCGAAGTCGGCCGGCCCGAAGACGATCGACTCCAGTCGCGGGGAGGCCGAACAGATCTCCTCCACGTTGATCAGGCCCCGGGCGGTCTCAATCTGGGCCTCGATACCGATGTGGCCCGGCTCGAGACCAGCGTTCTGCTCGACCTGGCTGAGGAGGAGGTCGAGGGCGACGACGTCGGACGCGCGTTGCACCTTGGGGAGCATGACCTCGTCCAGGCGGGGGCCGGCGTCGGTGACGACCTCGATGACGTCACCGTAGGTCCAGGGCGTGTCCCAGGCGTTGACGCGCACGCACAGCACGCGGTCGTCCCAATCGAGGGTGCGGATCGCCTGAGCGACCTTGGCACGCGCGGCGACCTTCTCGTTCGGCGCGACCGAGTCCTCGAGGTCGAGGAAGGAGAAGTCGGCCGTCGCGCTCGGCGCCTTGGCGAGGAAGCGCTCCGAGGAGCCGGGCGTCGAAAGACAGGAGCGACGCGGCAACGCGCGAGAACGATTCGACATGCGCCGAGCCTATTCTCGGAGCGCAAACTGTCCGATGACGTGCCAAAATTACCGTCCACTTCACCGCGACACACCCGTGCTGATCAGGTCGAACAGGGGTTCTACGTCATTCGAGGATGCACGGGAAGCACCACAAACGGTAGCCTTGACCCGTGACTGACGTCGTGCGCTTTGCGCCTCCGACGCTACGGCCAGCAAGGGAACTCAGGCGCTTCCGGTGGATTCTCTCCATCCTGGCTGTGGTCGCAGTGTGTCTTGGCACTGTGACCTTCTCCTCGCATCTCGCGTCGGCCTCGCAGCTCGGCACCGACCGCGCGCGCGCGAACCAACTCCTCAAGCAGATCAACCGGATCAGCGCCCACGTCGACTACCTCGGTCAGAAGTACGACCTGGCCAAGATCAAACTGGACAAGATCGCCAACGAGATCCGCGACACCAAGGCCGACGTCGCCATCATCAAGAAGAACGTCCACAAGGGCGACGCGCAGTTGCGCGCCGAAGCCGTGTTCGCCTACGTGACCAACGGGTCCGCCGCGAGCAACAACCCCCTCTTCTCAAATAGCGCCTCCAAGATCGGGGCGACCGACGTGTACAACCAGTTGGCCCAGGGCAACGTCGCCCAGACCCTCTCGAACCTGAAGAACTACAAGATCGAACTGACCCAGGAGCGCAGCGTCCTGGCGAGCGAGGTCGGCCGCGCGGCCTATCTGACCAGGGCCGCGGCTCGGTCCTTCCACTCGGCCGACGTCTACCAGGCGTCGCTCAATCACGCGCTCGCCCAGGTGAAGGGCAACATCGCTACCTACATCGCCCAGGCCGAAGCGGCCGCGTCCGCGAAAGAAGTGACCTCGTTCAACGCGCAAAGCCTCGCCGACGGCATCGCCGATCCGCCACCGGACTCCCGGGCCGACATCGCGATCCGCGCCGCGTATTCCTACATCGGCACCCCGTACGTCTGGGGCGGCGCGAGCCGATCCGGCGTCGACTGCTCCGGACTGATCATGCTCGCCTACGACGCCGCCGGCATCGACTTCCCCCACTACTCCGGGGCGATGTACGAAGACACGATGCGGGTGCCGCTCATCGACATCGAGCCGGGCGACCTCCTCTTCTACGGCTACGACGGTGACCAGCACGTCGCGATGTACGTCGGTGACGGCAAGATGATCGAAGCCGAGATGACGGGCACCGACGTGCACATCGTCCCGGTTCGACTCGGCTACGGATTCTTTGGTCTAGGTCGCCCGCGGGCCTAGGCGTGTCGGGCGTCCCCACTTCGTTTCACCTCGGTCCGCTCGTCTTCCACACCTACGGCTTCGGCCTGGCGATCGCGGCCTACGTCTGCTTCCTCTACGCCCGACGCCGACTGACCCGCAGGGGTTTCGACGTCCAACCGTTCGGCAAGTTCGCGTTCTGCCTGATCGGCGCGGGCCTGCTCGGGGCGCGCGTCGCCAACATCGCGACGAATTGGGGCTACTACTCTGATCACCCGGCGCGCTGGATCGCGGTGTGGCAGGGCGGACTCGCGAGCTTCGGGGGCATCGCCCTGGCCCTGCCGGTCGGTCTCTACCTGCAACGTCGATGGTGGCCGGGCAGTTCGCTCGCTCTCTACTGCGACGCGCTCGTGCCGGCATTGATCGCCGGGTGGGCCCTCGGGCGTGTGCTCGGACCTCAGTTCATGGTGAACGGTGGCGGACACCTCACCCACCAGTGGTTCGGCATCCACTACGCCGGACAGGCCGGCAAGCGGGTCCCCGTGCCCCTCATCCAGGGAGCGGAGGATTCGATGCTGTGGCTCGCGCTCCTCGCGGTCGAGCACCTTCGACTCAACCGACGCGTTGGCGTGCTGAGCGGCATGGCGATGATCGTCTGGGGCCTGGTGCGATCGCTCGACGAACGACTGCTCCTCGGTCAAGAGTCCCACAGCGGTTCGATCGGCGTCCAGATCGCGGGAATCGTCTTGGCACTCGGGGGCACGATATTGATCGTGCACCAACTCAGAGCTGGGCGTTCCACTCCTGATCGGTTAGTCGACCCACACGCTCCAGCGACTCCGTAGCGACGCTCACGACGACCCGAGTGTCATCGACGTAGCAGACGTGATCGAGGCCCAGTCGGCGCCACGCGCCAAAGACGTTCCTCGTCGCCGATGTGCTCGAGTAGATCGGTCGAACGAGCAGCGCGTCGTCGCTCGCGGCCACGACCAGGGCCGGTCGCTCCTTGGACTTCTGTTCCGGTGACGCCGGATCAGTGGCGTCGAAGGGTACGTCGACGATCACGACCGTGCCGGCCAGGACGTGCGCGGGGTCGAATCGTTCGAGTTCGGCCGGCGTGAAGAGCACCGGTCGGCGCCGCTCGCTCGCCTCGTCGTTGAGCGCGCGCGGCGTTGGCGTCGCCGCGAGCGCCTTCGGTGCCGCCGTGGCCTTGCTCGGTCGGGGCGGGCGCTGAGAGGAAGGACCGCGCTTGCGCTTCTTCTCTTCCTCGCGACGACGTCGGCGCTGCTCTTTGACCTCCGGGTCGGTCTCTCGCGGTGCGACCAGCGTCGAGGCGGTTACCACCTCGGGCAGTTCGGGTAACGCCAACTCCTCTCGTTCGTCGAACAGTCGACGGCAGTGCGGCGCCGCCGGGAACTCTTCGGCGATCGCGAAGGCGAGGACCGCGACGACGTCGTCGGGGGATGATCCTTCTGAGCTGACCGCATCGATCGCCGCGCTCAACTGTTCGAAACTTGGGGTGTCAGCGTGATCGCCCAACGCCGCGATCACCTTTTCCAGCGGTGCCATCGCGAGCAGCTCGAGGAGCGCGGTGACGGCGGCTATCGGGGCGGTCGTCGCAAAGGTCGTGACGTCGTGTCGTTGCTGGAGATTACGAAGGGGGAAACCAACGACGGGACTGATCTTCGCGTGACCTCGCAGATCAAGCCCGTCAACGGCTGACAGAATCGTCGTCTCGCTGATCTTCAAGAGAGCTCGGCGCGAGGTCTCGGCGCCTGATCCCGTGGACGGGGCCATCTCTAGTCCTTCTTCGATGGGTTGCAGGTTCCGTGCGCCGACAACTCATTGGCCCGATCACGTAAGAACATGGTCCAAACTATCGTCTGCACTTGCGGACCCACTCAGTGAACAGTAATTCGGTGCGACTTCGTAACAGGATGAATACGTGAGGACTGCACGCGACGGGGTCAAAGGGTGGATTACTTCCTTGGTCATTGTCGGACTCCTTGTCACGGGAGTCCCAGTGTCCGCCGGCGCGTCGCCGGGCGACGGGCACGTCCGCGGATCACTCCGACTGTCTCCGGCAACGGCCGTCACGGTCGCGGTCGCGAAGGCGGGACTGCCGATGTCGGGCCGTGTCGTCTTCAGGTCCGCAACCGGCCGAGAGATCGTTGTCGGAGTCGGTAGATCTGGTCGGTTCAGCGTTAACTTGCGACCGGGGACCTATACGGCGTTCGGTGGTGACCGCGGGTGGTTCCCCAACTGCCACTACGACAGCGGAAAACCGTTCACGATTACCGCCGGTCACACCGTCAAAGTTGCAGTTTGGTGTGTGGCGATTTAATACGGCGAGTGACGCCGAAGTCGCCGCGAGTCAAGAGATCGCTACACGCGTTGGATGACGTCCTGCTTGTTGGGATGAAATAGTGAATGCGACACGATTCAATCATCCGGTTCCTTCATTACTCGGCTTCATCCGCATGACGTTCTATGCTCAAAATTGCAAGGCCTCACGACCGCTACAGAAGGTTGGGATATGCGCTTGAAGAGGTTCGGACTGGTCGGCGTTGCCGCCGTCACGTGCATGAGTTGCGCGGTGCTCTTCTTAACCTCGGGTAGCGCCGGTGCGGCGGCGAAGGGGGACGCTCAGGCCGTCGCCAAAGCCAGGTCCGATCTGAGATCCGAGCCGTACTCACTTCATGGTCTGGTCTCTGAATTGACTTTCGGGGGCTTCTCCTCTGTCGCGGCAACATATGGAGCCGAGCACTCGGGCGCGAACTGGAACCACGAAGCCCTCCTCTCGGCCCGGAGCAACCTGCACACCAAGGCGTTCTCCGCGAAGGACCTCATTCAACGTCTGAGGATCGAACAGTTCACCGCCGCTCAAGCGTCGTACGGCGTGGCGCTCAGCGGGGCCAATTGGAATGTGGAGGCGTATGAGGCGGCCCAGGAGAGCCTCCAGGTCGACAAAATCTCCAGGAACGCACTCATCGCGCAATTGAGAACCGGCGGGTTCACCCTGGCGCAAGCCACCTACGGTGCGGACCGGGCTGAGTAGACGACCGGCCACCGGCGCCGGAACGAATGCGTGTCCGGGAATCCTTGGGAGCAATAGATGAAGTTTGGCGGCTAGGTCACCTGATAGCACGTCCTGCTAGCATAAATATATGGCATCTTCGCGAACAACATTCACTCTTGATGATTCTCTCATTGAGCGGGCTCGCGAGCTCGGAATCAACATTTCGGCCGCAGCGCGCAAGGGAGTGACGGACGCCGTTCGCGTCGCGCTCGAACGTTCAGACAGAGCGGCTTACGAGAAAGCTCCCGAGAGCGTCGATCCTTCGTGGGCGAACGCTGAGAGATGGGGCGAGTCGTGAGGCGTGGTGAAGTCTGGCTCGCTGAGGTCGGGAGCAAGCGACGTCCGGTCTTGCTGCTCACTCGAACGGAAGTACTAGACGTACGTGCCCTGGTAACAGTTGCCGAAATCTCGACTTCGAGACGGGGCCTCGCCGCTGAAGTCGACTTCGACCACAATGACGTGGGGATTGACCAGCCTTCGGTCATCAACTGCGACGGCCTCCACACGATCGATCAAAATTCGCTCAAAGGACCACTCGGCCGAGTCGACGATGAGGTAATGCAGAGGGTCTGTACGGCACTCAGTTACGCAGTCGGCTGTTAAGGGTTAGACCGAATAATTCGCGACTCGATTACCACCATGTAACTCGACTCCGATCGACCAATCCAGACCGAAGGTCGAAGTGTAGGGACATAGTGGGGATGAAACTAAACCGTCGTCCCCGGGCGACGGGAATAGTCCCACGGACCACTACTTGAGCAGATGCTTGGCAATTACGACGCGCTGGATCTGGTTGGTCCCCTCGTATATTTGCGTGATCTTCGCGTCGCGCATGAATCGCTCCACCGGGAACTCCTTGGTGAAGCCGTAGCCACCGAGGAGTTGCACCGCGTCCGTGGTGACGCTCATCGCCGTATCGGAGGCGAAGGCCTTCGCCGCCGCCCCGAGGTACGAGAGGTTCCCGTCGGGGTCACCGGCGTCAATCGTCGCGCACGCTTGGTAGACCAAGGCACGTGCGGCCTCCGTGCGGATCGCCATGTCGGCCAGCATGAAGCGCAGTCCCTGGAGATCGGCGATCGGTCGACCGAAGGCCTTGCGACCCTTCATGTAGTTCCCCGCGAAGTCGATCGCCGCCTGGGCGATGCCGACCGCCTGGGCGCCGATCGTCGGCCGCGAGCGGTCCAGGGTGTGCATCGCCATGAGGAAGCCTTCACCCTCGTTGCCAATACGGTGCGACTTCGGGACGCGCACTTCGTTGAAGACCACCTCGCCCGTGGGCGAGGCCCGCAGTCCCATCTTGTCCTCGTGCTTAGGGAACTCGACGCCCGGCCCCTTCTCCACGAGGAAGCAGGTGATGCCGTGCGTGCGGGCCGACGGGTCGGTCGAGGCGAACACGGTGTAGGTGTCCGAGACCCCGGCGTTGGTGATCCAGTACTTCGAACCGTTCAAGACGTAGTCGTCGCCGTCGCGGACCGCGCGACATCGCATCGCCGCGACGTCACTCCCGGCGTCGGTCTCGGAGAGGCAGTAGCTGCCCTGGATCTCTCCCGACGCGATGCGCGGCAGATAGGCGTGCTTGATCTCCTCGGAGGCGAAGTTCATGATCGGCAGCATCGCGAGTTTCGAGATCAGAATCGTGACCGACGTCGACGCGCAGCCCCGGGCCAGTTGCTCGATCATGATCGCCTGGGTCACCATGTCCGCCCCGACGCCGCCGTAGGCCGCGGGAACCTGCATCGCCGGCAAGTCCATCTTCACGCACGCGTCGAAGCTCTCCTGGGGATAGGTCTGATCGCGGTCGTGTTCGGCGGCGTAGGGCGCCACCTGTTCGTCGACGAAACTGCGCATCACGTCGCGAAAGGCCCGCTGTTCTTCGGTGAGGACGTAACTCATGTCACTCCTTTATCGTTGCGAGAGTCAATAAGGTCGTTCGGCGGCGGTCGCGACGAGTTCGTCGCCGTCGACGGCGTCCACGAAGCGGCGCTGCAGGACGTAGCTGTGGGCCAAGCCGCGAAACGGTTCACTCAACTTGGGATCGACGACGGCCACGTCGAGCAGACCAAACAGGTTCAGAACGGCCCTGACGTCGCCGAGCTGCGGGCCCCGACCGATGAGACTGGCGCGTTTGGCGGCGACCAGCGCTACCCCGAGGGTCACGTCGTCGCGGTCGTGCGCGTGTTCGAAGGTCAACTTCGCGCACTCGCGCGCGGCGATAGTCAGCGCGAAGCCCTCACCCGGCGCCTGCGTGCCGCGGCCGACCTGACCCGGCGCCGGCAACGCGCGAAGGAGTCCGGCCTTGGGTTTGCGGGAGAACTCAGCGGTGCCGGTCTCCATCGTCGGACGAACCTGGCCCGTGGCCGACACTGGGGAGAACGTTGGTTGGGTCACGTTACGAGACTATCCCTGGGGTCCTTTAGACCTTGGTCAGCCAACTCTCGTAGGCCGGTCGCGCGCCACGCACGGCCTGGAAGTACGTCGACTGGATCTCCATCGTGATGGGACCGGGCTTGCCGGCTCCGACCACGCGGTCATCGACAGAGTCGATCGGCACGACCTCGGCGGCCGTGCCGGTGAGGAAGGCCTCGTCGGCGAGGTAGAGGTCGTCGCGGCGCATCGCCTCGAAACTCACCGGGTGGCCGAGGTCGTTGGCGATCTTCACGATGCTCGCCTGGGTGATACCGCGCAGCGCTCCGGCCTCCGACGGCGGCGGACTGATGATGAGCCCGTCACGAACGATGAAGAGGTTCTCGCCGGTGCACTCGCTGATCAGTCCGTCGGTGCCGAGCATGATCGCTTCGTCGTAGCCAGCTTTCACCGCCTCGAGCTTGGCCAGGCACGAGTTGACGTAGCCGCCCACGGTCTTCGAGGCTGTCGGCATCGAGTTCGGGTGGTGACGAGCCCAGGACGAGATCTTCATCCGTACACCCTTCTCGATGCTGTCGGCGCCGAGGTAGGCGCCCCACGGCCAGACCCCAATCACGACGTTGGTCGGCGCGCCCATCGGGTTCACGCCCATCTCGCCGTAGCCGAGGTAGACGAGCGGTCGGATGTAGCAGCCGTCGTTCATCTCGTTGACCCGCACGGTCTCGATCGTGGCGTGACAGAGTTCGTCGAGCGTGTAGGGCACGTCGATCATCAGGATCTTGCAGCTGCGCAGCAGTCGCTCGATGTGCTCGCGCAGACGGAAGATGGCCACGCCCTGGGGTGTCTTGTAGGCGCGAATACCTTCGAAGGCGCCCATGCCGTAGTGCAGCGTGTGACTGAGGACGTGCGTCGTGGCGCTCTCCCAGTCGACCATCGCTCCGTCCATCCAGATCTTCTTCGTGGGCGTTAAGGGCATTTACAACCTTCCGATTAGATTCTTCGTGACCCCGTCCGTGCCGAGCGCAGCGACGTCACCATCAAAGTCTGCCACCGCGCCAGCGATACGCCGCGCGGCCTCGGCCTCACCCAAGTGTTCGAGCATCAGAACGGCCGACGATACGGCCGCCAGGGGATTGGCCGTCCCGGTACCCGCGATGTCGTGGGCGGCGCCGTGCACCGGTTCGAAGAGCGAGGCGCCGGTGCGCGCCGGGTTCAGGTTGGCGCTCGCCGCGAAGCCGATGCCACCGGTGACGGCGCCGGCCAGGTCCGAGAGGATGTCGCCGAAGAGGTTGTCGGTGACGATGACGCCGTAGCGCTGGGGGCTCTCGACCAGGTAGATGCACGCGGCGTCCACGTGGTTGTAGTCGACCACGACGCCGGGGTGCTCGGCGGCGACCTCGGTGACGACGCGCGACCAGAGGTCGCCGGCGAACGTGAGCACGTTGGTCTTGTGCACCAGAGTGAGCCTGGGAGAATCGAGCGCGGCGGCGCGCTCGAAGGCGTAACGCACGCAGCGCTCGACACCGAAGCGCGTGTTGACCGAACCCTGCGTCGCCACCTCGTGCGGCGTCCCGCGTCGTAAGATGCCGCCCTCACCGGCGTAGGGGCCCTCGGTGTTCTCGCGCACGATGGCGAACTCGCACCCCTCGGCGATCGAACCGGCGACGCCCCGGAACGGTCGGTAGTTGATGTAGAGGTCGAGCCCGAAGCGAAGTCGCAGCAGCAGTCCGCGCTCGAGTACGCCCCCCGGGATCCGCGTGTCGCCGATGGCCGGACCGACCGCGCCGAGGATGATGGCGTCGTAGCCGCGAAGCTCTTCGAGCGTTTCGTCGTCGAGGACGAATCCGTCGTGTAGGTACCGAGCCGCGCCGAGTTCGTAGGAATGCGTCTCCAAGGTGACCCCGGCCGCGCGAACGACGTCGAGCGCGGCGGCCGTGACCTCGGGCCCGATGCCGTCGCCCCCGATCACCGCCACGCGGTGGGTGCGTTCGTTGCTCACGGGCCGTCTCCCTCTTTGGTCTATTTTGCTCGCCCGCGCCCGGGTGTCGCAAACTCAGTCGGGGGCCGTTCCAAGCCGCGCCGGTAGAATTCATGCCTCTCCACTAATCGAGAAGGCAATGGCCGGCGAAATCCACCGCATCACCCAAGAGACACTCGACAAGCTGCAAGCCGAGTACGACGAGCTCACGACCGTGGGCCGTACCGAGATCGCTCGCACCATCGAGTCGGCTCGACTGCTCGGCGACCTCTCGGAAAACGGGGACTACCACGCCGCCAAGGACAGCCAAGGCAAGATGGAGTCGCGAATACGCCAGATCGACAACGTGATCCGTAATCACGAGATCGTCGAACGTGACGAGAACTCCAACACCGTCGAACACGCGACGATCGTCCAGATCGTCTACGAGGGCGACGACGACGACCGCCAGGAGTTCTTCATCGGTTCGATCGAGGAGAAGCCCGCAGGTGTCCTCGTGGCCTCCCCCACGTCGCCACTGGGCAGTGCACTGCTCGGACACCAGGTGGGCGACGAAGTCGAATACGAAGCGCCGTCAGGGGTTCTTCGGATCACGATCGTGGGAATCCGCTAAGTGGCGGCGTCGCGGACCCTGTTCGAGAAGATCTGGGACGAGCACGCCATCGAAGCGCCCGGCGAGCAGACGCTGCTCTACATCGATCTGCACCTGGTCCACGAAGTGACCAGTCCACAGGCCTTCGAGAGCCTCCGGCTCAATGGTCGTGGCGTGCGACGCCCGGAACGAACCCTGGCCACCGCCGACCACAACGTGCCGACCGATCCGATCTCGACGCCCGTGAGCGATCCGGTCTCGCGGCGCCAACTCCAAGCCCTCGAGGAGAACTGCGAGGAGTTCGGTATCACCGTCTTCCCGCGGGGACATGAGAACCAGGGGATCGTCCACGTCATCGGACCGGAACTCGGTGTGACCCAGCCCGGCATGACGATCGTCTGTGGTGACTCCCACACCTCGACGCACGGCGCCTTCGGCGCCCTGGCCTTTGGCATCGGCACCAGCGAGGTCGAGCACGTACTCGCGACACAGACACTCCCGCAGCAAAGGGCCAAGTCCATGGCCGTCACGCTCGAAGGTACCGTCCGTCCCGGCGTGTCGGCCAAGGACATCGCACTCGCGATCGTGTCGAATCTCGGCACCGGCGGTGGCGCCGGCCACGTGATCGAGTATCGCGGCGACGCGATCCGCGAACTTTCCATGGAAGGCCGGATGACGGTGTGCAACATGAGCATCGAGGCCGGCGCACGCGCCGGACTCGTCGCCGTTGACGACACCACCATTGAATACCTGCGCACTCGCCCGAGCGTGCCCAAGGGCGACGATTTCGAGGTCGCGGCGCAGCGGTGGCGAACGTACGTGAGCGACGCCGACGCCACGTTCGACTCCGAGATCGTTCTGCGGGGCGAGGACATCGTCCCGTCGATCACCTGGGGCACAAATCCGGCGCAGGTCGTCTCCCTCGACGGGGTCATCCCGTCTCCCGAGGCGATGTCGGACCCGGATGAGCGGTCGACGACCGAACGATCCCTCGCCTATATGGGTCTCACACCGGGGACGCCGGTGCGGTCAATTCCAATCGACGTCGTCTTCATCGGCTCGTGCACGAACTCTCGGATCGAGGATCTGCGCGTGGCGGCCGCGCTCGCCCACGGACACCACGTCGCCGACGGCGTCCGCGCGCTCGTCGTCCCGGGATCGCATCGGGTCAAACGCCAGGCTGAGACCGAGGGCCTCGACCAGATCTTCCTCGACGCCGGCTTCGAGTGGCGCGAACCGGGCTGCTCGATGTGCCTCGGCATGAACCCCGATCAACTCGGTCCCGAGATGCGCTGTGCTTCGACGTCGAACCGCAACTTCGAAGGTCGCCAGGGCCGCGGCGGCCGCACGCACCTGGTCTCGCCAGCGGTCGCCGCGGCGAGCGCGCTGCTCGGCCGCTTCGCTTCGCCCGAGGAGCTCTCGTGAAGCCGGTTCGCGTCATCGAGGGCCGCGCGGTGCCACTTGAGCGATCGGACGTCGACACCGATCAGATCATCCCTTCGGACTGGTTGAAGCGCGTCGAACGAACCGGCTTCGGCCGCGGACTCTTCAGCGAATGGCGCGACGATCCCGGATTCGTCCTCAATCGGCCGGACTACGTGGGCGCCAGCGTGTTGATCGCCGGTCCGCGCTTCGGTATCGGATCGTCGCGCGAACACGCGGTCTGGGCCCTGATGGACTACGGCTTCGAGGCCGTCATCGCGCCCTCATTCGGTGACATCTTCGTCAACAACTCCTCCAAACAAGGTCTCGTCATCGTCGCGCTCCCGATGACCGACATCGAGGAGTTGAACACGCTCATCAAGGCCGACCCCGCCCGACTCGTCGTCGTAGACGTCGACCGACAGCGTGTGGAGGTTCCCGAGGCCGGGTTCCAACGCCACTTCGAACTCGATCCGTTGACGCGCGAACGCCTCCTCAACGGATGGGATGACATCGGCTTGACGTTATTGCGCGAACCGGAGATCGCCGCCTTCGAAGCGACTGAAGAGGCACCCAACCTCGAGGGCATCTTCGATGACGCGGGCCACGTGCGCTGAGTACGCACGCGGGCGAGAAAACCATTTCCTCTACCCTTTTTGAAGCTACCGACAGGAGACGCCGTGAGCAAGTTCCCCTACTACGACGAGTACGAAGTTCACCGCACGATGCCCGAAGAGGGCACCGCGCGCGCCGAGATCCTCGCCATGATGTCCGAGATGGCGGCGCGCGAGAACGTCGTGTGGGAGAACGGCCACTGCTCGGGCACGATGTACTGCGGCGATCACGACCACTACGACTTCTTGAACGATGCCTTCTCGAACTTCTCGTACGTGAACACCCTGCAGCGCGACATGTGCCCGAGCGCGACCAAGTTCGAGGCCGAGATCATCGCCATGACCCTCGACCTGCTCGGTGCCGATTCGCTGGAGGGCAAGAAGCCCGGCGGTCTGGTGACCTCGGGCGGATCGGGTTCGATCGCCCACGCCGTGCTCGCCTACCGCGAAGGCAATCCCAAGGTCGAGCACGCGAACATCATCAAGCCCGAGACCGCGCACCCGGCCTTCGCCAAGGCCGGTCACCTCTTCGGGGTGGACATGAAGATCGCGCCGGTCGATCCGGCGACGTTGCAGGTGGACCTCGAGTGGGTGCGCGCGAACATCGACCAGAACACGGTGGCGCTCGTCGGTTCGGCGCCGAACTACGGCTACGGGACGCTCGATCCGATCACCGAACTCGGCGCGATCGCGTTGGAACACGAGATCGGGCTCCACGTCGACGGATGTCTCGGCGGGTTCCTCCTGCCCTTCGGACGTGAACTGGGCTACGACATCGCGGCCTTCGACTTCTCGGTACCGGGCGTCACGACGATCTCGGCCGACACGCACAAGTACGGGTACGCGTTAAAGGGCACGAGCGTGCTCGCCTTCGCCGACCAGTCGCTGCGCAACGCCCAGTACTTCTACCTGACCGACTGGTCCGGCGGGAAGTACTGCTCACCGGGGATGGACGGCTCGCGCTCCGGCGGACTGCTCGCGGCCACCTGGGCCGCGATGATCAGCCTCGGTCGCGCGGGCTATCGCCGGTACGCGAAGGAGATATTCGAGACCTCGGCCGCGATGCAAGGCGCGATCCGGGCCCACCCATCGCTGCGACTGATGGGGACGCCGAGCTTCCTCTTCTCCTTCACGTCCGACGAGTTCGACATCTACCTCGTGAATGACTTCTTGCGGACGAGGGGGTGGCGGATGAACGGCCAGCAGTACCCCAACGCGATCCACATGGCGGTCACCCGTCCCCAGACCCAACCCGGCGTCGTCGAGCGCTGGTCACTCGACCTCGCCGACGCGGTCGAGTACGCCCAGGCGCACCGTGACAAAGCGGCCAAATCGGGCGCCATCTACGGCGGGGTCGTCGGCGGGATGAGCGCCGAGGCCGACGAGTTCATCCGCGCGGTCATGGCCGACATGATGGACCAACAGGCCTCGATTCCCCCTGCATGAGCGACGAACTCTGTCTCAGTATCGACCTGGGAACCGGCGGCCCGAAGGTCGGACTGGTGAGCCTCGACGGCGAGGTGCTCGAGTACGAACTGCACTCGGTCGAGACGTCCTACACCGCTGACGGGGGCGCGACCCAGGATCCGCAGCTCTGGTGGACGCTGATCGGCGACGCGACGCGCCGGCTCACGAACCGACCGGACGTGACCAAGGAACGCGTGCGGGCCGTCGCCGTGACGGGTCAGTACGCGTCAACGGTGCCGGTCGACGCCAACGGCGTACCCACCGGACCCTGCTCGATGTGGCTCGACACCCGGGGCCGCGAGTTCTCCCGCCGGGCCTTCGGCGGACCGATCGAGGGCTACAACCCGCGAAAGCTACTCCCCTTCGTGCGCAAGACCGGTGGCGGTCCCTCGCCGACCGGCGCCGACCCGACCGGTCAGATCCTGTACCTGATGAATCGCGAGCCGGACGTCGTCGCCGCGACGCGCTGGATGATGGAGCCCGTGGACTACCTCACGATGCGCTTCACCGGCGTCGCGTCGGCGACCCACGCCTCACGATTGGCGAGTTGGTTGACTGACAATCGCGACCTCACGCGCTACGAGTACGACGCGCAACTGTTGAAGATCGTCGGAATCGACCCTCGCGTGTTGCCACCGTTGCAGGCGATCGGCAGCGTTGTGGGTACCGTGAAACCCGACGTGGCCGAGGACCTCGGACTCTCGAGCGACACCGTCGTGATCACGGGTATCCCGGACCTGCACGCGGCGGCGATCGGCTCGGGCGCCACCGGCCTGTACGACACGCACGTCGCGCTGTCCACCACGTCGTGGATCAGCTGTCCGGTTCCCAAGAAGAAGACGGACGCCATCCACTCGATCGCGGCGATCCCTGGACTCACCAACGACTCGTACCTGCTGATCGACAATCAAGAGACCGGGGCGAAGTCCCTCGAATGGCTTCGCGCGCTCCTCGCCGGTTCGGGCACTCCCATGCGCTACGACGAGATGACCGCGCTCGCCGCCACCTCCCCACCGGGCGCGAGCGGCGTGCTCTTCACGCCGTGGCTCGCGGGCGAACGCTCACCGATCGGCAACAAACACCTGCGCGGTGGCTTCACCAACCTCTCGCTCACCACGACGACCGCCGACCTCGTTCGCGCGGTCCTCGAGGGCGTCGCCGCCAACAGCGCGTGGCTCCTCGGCTACGTCGAGAGGTTCGCCGGGCGAGAGCTGTCACCCCTGCGGCTGCTCGGCGGTGGCGCGCAGTCCGTCGAGTGGTGCCAGGTCTACGCCGACGCCCTCGCACGCGAGGTGGAACAGGTCCCCGAACCGATGGTCGCGCAACTGCGCGGCGCGGCCCTCTTGGCCGCGATCAACCTGGGACGATGCCGACTGGAGGACGTCGCCCAACTACGACCCCGTGGTCGCGCGTTCACGCCGAACGCCGACGTCGCGGAACTCTACGGTCTTCGCCGCGAGCGGTTCCCGAGCCTGTACGCACGCGACAAGAAGTGGTCGCGTTCCGTCCGCTGATCACTCGAGGATCGACAACGCGTTCGACGACAGATTCGACGTCGCTTGCTACGGTTCTCCCATGCGATGTTCGTGGGCCGAGGTCGAGGAGATGCGCACCTACCACGACGAAGAGTGGGGTGTTCCCCAGCACGACGACGCGAGGCTCTTCGAACTGCTCACCCTCGAAGGAGCCCAGGCCGGGCTCAGTTGGTTGACCATCCTCAAGCGCCGTCCCGGCTACGTGGAGGCCTTCAAGAGGTTCAACGTGAAGTCCGTCGCGGCCTTCACGCCCGATGACGTCGATCGCCTGTCGGAGAACGTCGACATCATTCGACACCGCGGCAAGATCGAGTCAACGATCATCAACGCCCGCGCGGTGCTCGACCTCCAAAAGAGCGGCTCGAGCCTCGACGAACTGCTGTGGTCCTTCGTCGGTGACCGGCCGCTCCAACGCGATTGGGAGCACGATCCCCACGTTCCCGCCTCGACCCCCGAGGCCACGCGGATGAGCAAGGAGTTGAAGAAGCGCGGCTTTCGATTCGTCGGTCCCACGACGTGTTATTCGCTCATGCAGGCGGCCGGACTCGTCAACGACCACTCTCCGACGTGTTTTCGCTACACCCAAGTCCGCAAACTGCGCTAAGGCGACGACTTTCGATTCCGCGCCGAACTCCTCGCCGTCGCGTCGTTCGCGCGCGGTTTCGACACCGCTTCGTGACCGACGAGGAAGTACCTCGAAGGACGATCGACCTCTCGCGTGATCCCGATGCGCGTGGACTGACCGGTCGGCCACTCGATCTCGCCCCGACGGGGTCGATGAAACGTGAGGTGACGCCCATCGCCACCGCAACAGTCGAGTCCGTTGTCGGCCCCCGTGATCCCGAGCCCCCGGGTGAGATTGCCCGGTCCGCGCAGGGCCACGGACTCCTCACCATTGGGCGTGGTGACGATCAGTTCGGCCGCGCGCAGGAGTACCGCGGTCGCCGTGCCGCTCGGCCCGGTCACGACGTTCATGCACCAGTGCACTCCGTAGATCAGGTAGACGTAGAGGAAGCCGGCCGGTCCGAACATGATCTCGCTGCGTTTAGTCGGTCCCCGAAAGGCGTGCGACGCGGGATCGTCGCTCCCCCCGTACGCCTCGGTCTCGACGACGAGCGCGCGCCGTTCGTGCGCTCCGTCGTGCAGGACGAGCCAAGAGCCCACGAGGTCGTGGGCCACCGCGTCCGAGCGACTTTCGAAGAAGCGTCGAGGAACCGGCGCGGTGAGTTTCGTGTTGGTCAAGGTCTGCCCACCGTCGATACGTTCGTCACGGGACCAACGTAACGACGCGAGGTCCCACGATGATCAATCGGACGGACTATGGGGTGAGGACAGCGGGGGCCGGCAAACTCTCCGGCTGGAAGGACAGCTTGTTCGCGGGCATCGGCCGACTGATGAAGTAACCCTGGGCGAGGTCGCAGCCGAGGTCACTCAGCAGTTCCAACGTCGCCACGTCCTCGATCCCTTCGGCCACCACACGCAACTCCATGTCGTGGCCCAGTTGGATCGTGGCGCGCACCAGTTCGAGGTCACGTTCCTTGCCGTCACCGCTCAAACCGGTGATGAACTCGCGGTCGAGCTTCAACTCACCGACCGCGAGAGAACTGAGATAGGCCAACGACGTGAAACCGGCACCGAAGTCATCGATCGACACGACGATGCCCATGGTCTTCAACAGTTCGATGACCTTCTTGGAGCGGGCGAAATCGGTGATGATGCTGGTCTCGGTGATCTCGATGACGAGGGCGGTGCCCGGTAGGTCGTTCTCGCGCAGCAGTCGCGCCACGAGATCGGTGAACCCGTCTTCCAGGAGATTCGTCGTCGTGATGTTGACCGACATGATCAGGTTGCGGCCGGTACTGCGCCACTCCGCACACTGGGCCAGCGACTCCGAGAGCACCCACGCCGTCAGCTCCTTCATAAGGCCGGCGTCTTCGGCGATCGGCAGGAACTTCAGTGGTGGCACGAGTCCGAGTGTCGCGTGCGGCCAGCGGATCAGGGCCTCGACGGCGAGGATCTCACCGGTGCGCAGGTCCAACTGGGGCTGGTAGTGCAAGACGAAGTTGCCCTCGTCGACCGCGGTGCGTAACTCTTCGGCGAGATTGAGTTTCTGCTCGCCGCCATCGATGTCCTGGTCGTAGAAGACGAACGGGATGCTGCCCAACTTGGCGCGGTACATCGCTGTATCGGCGCACCACGTGAGACCGATGGCTTCGGTGGCGTCGGAGGGCGCGAGGGCGATACCGATGCTGGCGCCCACGCTGGCCTTCATCTTTTGGAGGATGAACGGTTCGCAGATCGCCGCGAGGATGTCCGACGCGACGGCCTCGGCCGTTTCGGCGTCGGCGTCGACCAACACGACCGCCAGTTCGTCACCCCCGAGACGGAAGACCGACGGAGTCGTTGATCTCCTTGAATCGGTTGAGGTCGATGAAGAGGAAGGCCAGGTTGCGCGAGGTGGTCCACGGATTCGCGTAGTCGACGAAGAACGTCTCGAGGACGTGGAAGAGATAGCGACGATTGCCGAGGCCCGTGAGCTCGTCGGTCTGGGCCTGGCGGTGACGCTCTTCGGTCAGTATTCGCAGGTCACGGGCCGACAGCGTGAGACGCAGACCGGCCGCCAAGAGCGTCGCCGTCGCCAACCACAGGGCGACCCAGGTGACCGTGTGGACGTAACCGATCAAGAGTATGGCCAGTCCACCGGCGGCGGCGAGACTCGGGAACGCCACGCCGGCGATGCGCTGGGCGCGCAGTGGATCGAGTGTCCGAGGCTTCAGCCACACGGACATCGACATCAGGACGATCGACGCCGGCCAGGCGACCGCGTTGAAATCGACCCCGAGTCTTGACGCGAAGATCGTCGAGGACGAGAAGAGGTTGGCGGTGTCGCCGATGACGTTCAGTGAGATACCCGCGGCGAGCAGGAACCACGGCAACGTCGAACGCCCGGAGAGCAGGACCGTGCCGCCGATCACCAAGGACAGGAGGAGCAGGTCGCCGATCGGATAGGCCAGGTTCGTGGTCGCGGTCGCGACGCTGCCGCCCGCGGCGTGCACGATGCTGTGGAACGCGAACGCGGCGCAGACCGCGGCCGCACCGAGTCCCGCGACGACGCCGTCGAGCCAGTTCGGCCGTGAGAGCCGGCCGAGTGCCGAGCGCAGGAGCTGCACCGTCGCGACGTAGGCCAACGGGTAGAACCCGATGTAGAAGACGTCCGCGATCGACGGAACCGCAGGTGTCTTCCCGCCCAGTGACTCGATGGTCAAGAAAACGTCGCCCAGCGACCACGACAGGAGGCCCAGCCCCAGGGCGAGTGGGGCGGTTCGTCCCGGGTTCTTGTCGAGACCCCGGATGATACAGATGACCGCAGCGGTCATTTCGATTCCGCACACGACCCAGCCGTCGAGCCAGGTCCAACTCTGGTCGGGTCGGCGCAGGAGAAGCGAGATTAGATAAGCGACCACCATGAGGCCGAGGACACTGAAAGCGGTCCACGCGTAGGGCGAGAAGTCCTGCACCCTTGACGAGAAGACCGCTGTCTCCCCCGGGTCCTTCGCGGGTCCGACGGCCGTGGCCGAATCGACTCGCCGCGCGTAGCGGAAATGGCTCGGGCGGATGTCGTCCTCGATGTCATCGACCATTTCCCGACCTCCTGGCACTCTTCGTTCGGAAGAACCGTGGCAAAACTGAGCTATCTGTGGTTACAACGTGGGGTCAACGTAAATTCAACGGTAGTCCTCCGTATACAGAAAATCGGACATCCTCGGCTGCGAATCAGGGGCCGTTTCTTAGGAGCAGGGAACGCCGAAGCCCTCGTCAACCGGGATTTTCGTGATATTTGCGGCCCGGCGAGGGCCCGAGGCGCCCGAGACTCCGACATCGAGGCTCTCGCGGTCGTTCCCGCTGACCAAGTCAGCGGGAACGCTGCCGGTCAGAATCGGAATGCGCAACCGTCCCAGTACGCCACGAGGTGCGGACGCAAAATGCCGCGCACCTCCACGTTCACCTTGTCGGGGAGGACCGAGCCGGCGTGCCACAGTCGCACGGTCGGCTCCGACGCGCCTAGCGATTCGTATCGGTCCTCGTCTCGAGGTGGACTCGTCGTGGCGTCGAGAAAGGTGAGCCCGCCGGAGCAGCATCGGTTGTGGCGCACGCGCAAGAACAAGGTGCCGCCGCGCGCCGCGACGAACTCGCGCGCCTGGTCGCTGACCTCGATGTCCGTGTCTTCGATTCTACGGAGGGGCCACCGGCGATGTCCGCAGGCGCCACCGCCGAGAATCACCGCGTTTCCTCTGCGGTATCTTCGACAGAGCGAATGAACCCTGGAGGCGCCATGTCGTTGGAATCGTTTCCCCGTTACCCGCTCATGTTCGGCCCGTCACCGATTCATCGACTTGATCGCCTCACCGAGTACCTCGAGGGAGCGACAGTCTGGGCCAAGCGCGATGACGTGAACTCCGCGCTCGCTTTTGGCGGCAACAAGATCCGAAAACTCGAGTACCTGGTCGCCGACGCATTGGCGAGCGGTTGCGACACGCTGGTGTCGATCGGCGGCGTGCAATCGAACCACACTCGTCAGGTAGCCGCGGCGGCGGCCAAGACTGGTCTCAAGTGCGTCCTCATCCAAGAGAGCTGGGTCGATTGGCCCGACGTGACCTACGACCGCGTCGGCAACATCCTGCTCAGCCGACTGATGGGGGCGGACGTTCGTCTCGTGCGCGCGGGCTTCGGCATCGGTTTCAAAGAGAGCTGGGAGAGGGCGATCCTCGAGATCGAAGAGCGCGGCGGCAAGCCCTACGCCATTCCGGCGGGTGCCTCGGACCATCCCCTCGGCGGCCTCGGATTCGCCGGATGGGCAAAGGAGGTTGAGGCACAACAGGCCGAACTGGGTGTCGTCTTCGACTACGTCTTCGTCTCTTCCGTGACGGGCGGGACGCAGGCCGGCATGGTGGCCGGCTTCGCGCTCGGCGACGACTCGCCCACGGTCGTCGGCATCGACGCCTCGGCCAAACCCGAAGAGACCTGGGAGCAGGTCGCTCGCATCGCACGTGCGACCGCGAAACTCATCGGTGTCGAGCGCGAGATACCCGACGAGGAGATCATCCTGGACGACCGCTTCCACGCCGGTACGTACGGGATACCCGATGAGCGCACGCTCGACGCGATGCGACTGGGGGCGTCGCTGGAAGCGATGATCACCGACCCGGTCTACGAGGGGAAGTCCCTCGCCGGACTGATCCACATGGTCCGCGACCGAGAGATCCCACCGGACGCCAACGTGCTCTTCGCCCACTTGGGGGGCCAGCCGGCCCTCAACGCCTACGCCAGTCTGTTCACGTGAGCGCCGTGAGTCCGTTCGTCATCACCATTCCCGACGGCCTGGTGCGCGGCTCGCTGGGCGATATACCCAGTGACGTCGAAGTCGTGGAGTGGGACATGTCCTCTCCGGCACCGCGGCAGCGCATCGACATCGTGATCCCGCCGTACCTTCAGTCGTGGGACGGCCTCGCGAATCTCGACGGTGTCGACGTGGGACTGGTGCAGTGTCTCACGCTCGGTTACGACGGTGTCACCGAGTACCTACCCAAGAACATGGTGTTCGCGAACGCCGCCTCGGTGCACGAGACGTCGACGGCCGAGATGACGCTGACGTTGATCCTGGCTTCGCAGCGTTACATTCCCGACTTCGTACGCGCGGCCGACGCCGGCAAATGGACGCCCTCGTGGCACCCGAGCCTCGCCGATCGCACGGTGCTCCTCGTCGGGTACGGCGGGGTCGGACGCGCCATCGAGGCGAGGCTCCTGCCCTTCGAAGTGACGGTCCTGCGTCTCGCGCGTCACGAGCGCACCGACGAGCGCGGTCGCATCTACGGCCAGGACGCATTGCACGAACTGTTGCCGATGGCCGACATCGTGGTCGCGGCGGTGCTGCTCGACGAGAGCACTCATCACCTCGTGGACGCAGAGTTCCTCTCCTTGATGCCCGACGGCAGCCTGTTCGTGAACATCGCGCGCGGCGGCGTCGCCGACACCGAGGCCCTCCTCGCCGAAGCACGGAGCGGTCGAATCCGCCTGGCCCTCGACGTGACCGACCCGGAGCCACTGCCCGACGGTCACCCGCTCTTCGGTCTGTCGAACGTCCTCATCTCACCGCACGTCGCGGGAATGAGTTCGGCCGCCCTGCCGCGTATCACGCGGCTCATCCGCGAACAGATCGAGCGATTGCGTCGTGGCGACGTTCCACTAAACGTGGTGATCCGAACCTAGCTGCGAGCGCCCACGAGGGTGAGATAGACGTCGCACAGGTTCCAGCCGGTGCGACCGCCGGGGATCAACTGTCCGAGTTCAAACAGTGCGGAGTAACTGTCGTGGTCGCGAACCACGCTCGAGAAGTCGATGCCGCGTTCGCGAGCGCGACGTAGCGTCTCTCCGTCCGTCCAACCACCAGCAATGCCCCGGACGAAGTCTCGCCCATCCGTGGCCCGCGCGACGGCGACAACGTCACGTTCGTTCGTACCGAACGCCCCGGCCATGCGCCACGCGAACTCCTGACACCGACCACCCAGGCCGGAACCTCGTAGTCGCACCGTCGCCTCACCGACTCCGACGACACAGAAAGGCCCCTGCACCAGGGATTCCGTCATCAGGTTCGCCCTCATCAGGTCGACGATTTCTTGCACGTCGCCGTGCAGCGAGGCACCGAGTTCGACCACGCGGTACCCGCGTCGTGACGCCTCGGCACCGACCGCCACGAGCACCCGAGCCGGCTCGGCGATGACCCGGTTCACGTGGTCGGTCGTCACCGCCTTGTCCATGAGGTCGCCGCGGCGTTCGCGCGCCTCGAGAATTCGTGACGCCAGAGGCGTGTCGCTCCTGTCGACCACGCGCAGCAGTCGTTCGATCTCTGCGCGCGTCGGCACGAATTCGAACGTGAGTCCTGACGCCACCCAACGATCGCCCGAGACCACGTTGTCGACCATTATCAGCGACATCGAGCGTGGCGTTCGAACGTGACGCAGTATCGCCCCACCGGCGATGGACGAACTCGCCGCGCGCAGTTGATTGAGCGTCGTGATGTCCGCACCGGACTCGAGGACCGCCGCGAAGAGTTCGTGAAGGCCCTCGAGGTCCATCGGCGGCTCGGGCAGCGCACACAGGCTCGACGCTCCGCCGGATATCAAGAAGACGGTGCATTCAGCGTTCGACGTACCGGCCAAGAATTCGACCAGTCGCTCGCCGGCCAACAGACTGCCCAGTCCCGGCAGCGGGTGCTCGCCGATGACGAACTCGACGTCGGAGTCCAAGGAGAACGCCGGTCCCTCGTCGACGATGACGAGGCGACGCAACACGTGGTTGCCCAGCACGTCGTGTGTCGCGGTGGCCATCTCCCGGGCGGCCTTGCCGATGGCGATGACGTCGACATCTCGGTCGATCACGTCGGACTCGCGCAACTGCGTGTCGATAAGTGCGCGCAGGTCGAGTCCGAACGACCACGCCTCGCTGATGGCGAGCGCGTCGTCCAGAAGCTCGCTGGTCATGCGAATCCCATCTCGGTGCGAAGTATCTCTCCGACTTGAGCGAATCCTACGAAAGAACAGCGGGTATCGAGGCCGTCCTACGTCGCGGCGACGAAGACCTCGCGCGCGATCATGCTCTGACGTGACTGGGTGTGCCGCCACGTGGCGAGCAATGCGATGGCGAGATTCGCCAGTCCGGCGAACGACGTCGCCGTGAGAGCGGCCCAGAGGTGGTCACCGGTGTAGTAGAGAATCCAGAGCGCGCATCCGAACGCGCCGACGAACCACGAGGTCGCCGACACGCCGGTGGCGTCCGGATGACGGATGAGTTCGACCAGTTGTGGTGCACGGTTGATCGACATGGCCACACCCGTGCCGAAGAGCCCGCCGGCCCAACCCCACAGCAGCGTCGGCACGACGCAGCAGAGAACGAAGTAGCCGAACGCCCTCGCCGGGACGGCCCATCGCCGCCAGGGCGCCAGACGAAAGACGATCGACAGTTGAATCGGCATGATGAGCACGCTGCCCAGGATGACCTCGGCCGAATGGGCCGCGATGCCGTAAGTGATCCAGAAACAGCCCATGTAGACAAAGAGCACCCACGTCGCCAGCGAGACCCCTTCGACGCCCAGCGTTCGGACCCGGCGTAACTGGTACGAGGTCCCGACGATGCCACTCGCCACAGCCAACCACCCCATCGATATCGTGAAGGAGTGCCAAGTCATTGACCAAGTTTACCGGTCGCTTTTTCTATCGACGGCGATTTGCTGCAGAAATGACGGCTTCGAGTGACGCGTCGAGGATCGACGAACTCATCCCGACTCCCCACCACGTCGTACCGTCATCACCCTCGGCTTCGACGTAGGCGACGGCCGACGCGGCCGAGCCTGACGTGAGAGCGTGCTCGGAGTAGTCGCGGACCTTGAACTTCACGTCCATCTCCGTGCGCAGGCCGTCCATCAACGCGTCAATCGGGCCGTTACCCTCCCCCTTCACGGTGACGTGATGGCCGTTCACCACCAGTTGGGCGAAGATCCGAGTGCTGGTCTGGTCGGCCGAGACCTCGCTCGACAGCAGTTGGATGGTCGGATTGTCCGGCTGGTACGTCGTCGTGAACACGTCCCAGATCTCGGCCGGTGAGATCTCGGTGCCGGTCGCCTCGGTCAACTCCTGGACCTGCTTGGAGAACTCGACCTGCATGGCGCGCGGCAGGTCCAGTCCGTGCTCGGCGCTGAGGAGATAGGCGACGCCACCCTTGCCGGACTGGGAGTTCACGCGGATGATGGCCTCGTAGGTCCGACCGGTGTGCTTGGGATCGATCGGCAGATACGGCACCTCCCAGACGTCGTACGTGTCGCCGATCGCCAGCATTCCCTTCTTGATGGCGTCCTGATGGGAACCGGAAAAGGCGGTGTAGACGAGCTCGCCCACGTAGGGGTGGCGCATGTGCACCGGCAGCCGATTGGCGTACTCGGCGACGTGGCGCGCCTTGTCGATGTCGCGGATGTCGAGTTCGGGGTCCACACCCTGGGAGAACAGGTTGAGCGCCAGGTTGACGACGTCGACGTTGCCCGTGCGCTCCCCGTTGCCGAACAGCGTGCCCTCGACGCGGTCCGCACCGGCGAGTACGCCGAGCTCGGCGGCGGCGACCCCGGTACCCCGGTCGTTGTGGGGGTGCAACGAGAGCACGACGCTCTCGCGACGGTTCACGTGACGCAGGAACCATTCGATCGCGTCGGCGTAGAGGTTCGGCGTGTACATCTCGACCGTCGCCGGGAGGTTCAGGATCAGCGGTCGATCGGGCGATGGATCGATGACGTCGATCACCGCGTTGCAGACCTCCAGCGCGTAATCCAATTCGGTGCCGGTGAAGCTCTCGGGCGAGTACTCGTAGTAGAACTCGGTCGACGGCGACATCGACTCGAGGCGACGACAGAACGCGGCCGCGTCGGTCGCGATCTTTTGGATGCCGGCCTTGTCGAGGCCGAAGACGACCCGTCGCTGGAGCGTTGAGACCGAGTTGTAGAAGTGGATGATGGCGCGACGCGCCCCGACGACCGACTCGTACGTGCGCCGGATCAGGTCCTCGCGGCACTGCGTGAGGACCTGGATCGTGACGTCCTCCGGGACCAGGTCGTTCTCGATGATGTGTCGCACGAAGTCGAAGTCAGGTTGGGACGCCGAGGGGAACCCGACCTCGATCTCCTTGAAGCCCATCTCGACGAGCTGGGCGAACATGACATTCTTGCGCTCTAGGTCCATCGGGTCGATGAGGGCCTGATTGCCGTCGCGCAGGTCGACGCTGCACCATCGGGGCGCCTTGGTCAGTCGGCGGTTCGGCCAGGTGCGGTCCGGCAGGTCGACCGGAATCGTCGGTGCGTACTTGGCGTAGGCCATGGGGCTGGGCTGCTGATTGTCCTTCACCTGGTTGATCCTTTCCATCACTGTCGTACGAGAAACAAAAAACCCCCGCCAAAGCGGGGGTCGGGGCGAGCAGGTGCTCACCCCTATCGAAGCAGCAGGTCCTTTTGGCCGGTTCTCATGTCGTCATTCTACTCAGGACGGCGGAAATGTCCAGAGAAAGCGACCGCTAACCTCATGGGTCATGGGCGCACTCAAAGCAGTTCTCAAAGTTCTGTTCGTTCTAGTCGTCGCGGCGAGCATCGCCGGTGTCGTCATGTTGGTGAAGCGGCCCAAGGACACCGAGTCGGTCTCCTTTGACGAATGGCCTGACGTGCCGCGCAATCCCGCATCCGAATAGCCCGTAGCAATTGATCGCAAGGAGAAATCATGACTGACATGCAATACCGTCGACTCGGCCGTTCCGGTCTCAAGGTGAGCCTGCTCTCCTTCGGAAGTTGGGTGACGTTCGCCAACGCCAACCAGATCGAAACCGCTAAGCAGGCGGCCGAGTGTCTCAGTGCCGCCCAGGAAGCGGGCGTCAACTTCTTCGATAACGCCGAGGCGTACTCCGGGGGCGAATCAGAACGCGTCATGGGCGAAGCCTTTCGCGAACTGGGTTGGAAGCGCCACGAGTACGTCGTCTCCACGAAGCTCTACTGGGGACTGTTCGACGTACCCAATATGCGCTTCACCCTGAATCGCAAGTACCTCTCACAGGCGATCGACGGTTCACTCGAGCGTTTCGGCCTCGACTTCGTCGACCTCGTGTTCTGTCACCGACCTGACCCGAACACGCCGATCGAGGAGACCGTCTGGGCGATGAGCGACATGGTCTCCCAGGGCAAAGCCCTCTACTGGGGTACCTCGGAGTGGCACGCCGACGAGATCCGCGCGGCCTACGACATCGCCGATCGTCACCACCTTCACAAGCCGGTCATGGAACAGCCGGAGTACAACATCCTGCATCGGCGCAAGGTCGAAAAGGAGTACGCCCGGCTCTACGAGGACATCGGGCTCGGGACGACCATCTGGTCGCCGCTGGCCTCAGGTCTCCTCACCGGCAAGTACCTCAACGGGGTGCCCGAGGGTTCTCGCGCGTCACTGCCCGGTTACGAATGGCTGAAGGAGATACTCACCGATGCGGCCAGCAACAAGAAGGTGGCCGACCTCAAGGTGATCGCCGACGAGTTGGACGTCACGCTCGCCCAGTTCTCCCTCGCCTGGTGCGCGATGAACCCACACGTGTCGACGGTCATCACCGGCGCGTCGAACGCCGCACAGGTTCGAGAGAACATGACGGCACTCGACGTACTGCCCCTGCTCACGCCCGAGATCATGGAGCGCGTCAACCTCATCAGCAACTCCTAGATCTCGATGAACGAGTCACGCATTGGGATCATCGGCGGGCTCTCGTGGGAGTCGACGGCGTCGTACTATCGATACTTCAACGAGCTGTTCGTCGGGACCAACGAATGGTCACAGCCGCAACTACTGATCGACTCGATTGACTTCGGGACTATCGTGCCGTTGCAACGAGATGGTGACTGGGATGCCACCGGGGAGATCCTCGCCGCTTCGGCCCGACGCCTGGAGCGGGCCGGCGCCACGGTGCTGGGCATCGGCGCCAACACTATGCACATCAACTTCACCCGCGTCCAAGACGCCGTCGCCATACCCGTGGTTGACGTGCGCGACGTCGTAGCTAAGGAGTCGCTCGGGCACGGCCATCACACGATCGGTTTACTCGGGACAAAGTACCTGATCGACGCGGAGTTCTACTCGGACCGTCTGCACGAATTGGGCGTGACGTCCATCAAGCCAACAGAAGAGCAGACCGAACGGCTCCAGTTCATCATCTTCTCGGAGTTGACGAGGGGCGTCGTGACAAAGGGCTCGCGGGCCTACCTTCGCGAAGTCGCTTCATCGTGTCTTGAGCGCGGAGCGAGCGTCGTCGGACTCTGCTGCACCGAGTTCGGGATGCTGATGAGCGAAGAGGAGTCCTTCCCAGTGATCGACTCGACCAAGGCGCACGTCCGAGCATTGCTCGAAGCGTAAGTCAGGGTCGCCGTCCGTTCATCGTGAGCGCTAGCTCGATGCCCGCCAGTGTTCGCGCAGGGCGCCCACTCATCGGCCGTTACGTCGGCACCACTAGCGGGAGCTCTACGGCGACCGTGAGCCCGCCGCCCGGGGTGTCCTCAAAGAGGATGCGCCCACCCAAGAGTTGCGTGATTCCTGAGGCCACTGTGAGATTGAGACCCGCGTTGAGTTGATCTCCGCTCAGTCGATGGAAGGGCGCGACCACCGCTTCTCGCAGTGCCGCGGGCATACCGGGTCCGCGATCGACCACCAGCATCTCGATGAAATCTCCGACGACCCGGGCCTTGATGTTTACCGGTTTGTCGAGCGGACTGAACCGGCAGGCGTTGCTCACGATATTGCCGATGACGCGTTGGATTAGGACCGGATCGTTGGTCAAATCCGGCAAATCGTTCGGGACGTCGGATTCGACCAGGCGCCCTCGTGTATCGACACCGGCGATCGCCTTGGCTATCACGGAGTCGATTCGCACGGCTTCGGGATGAATTGCCACTTCGCCGGCTTCCAGGCGACCGGCATCGATGAGGTTGACAACGAGGCGCGTCAGCTGCCGCACCTGCACCTCCACGCCACTGAGCACCGCGTTGCGTTCGTCCAGGGAGCGTCGCTCGTGGCTTCCCGTGAGCAACGAGATGTTGGTCTGCATCTGCTCCAGAGGGCCAAGCAGTTCCTTCGATGCGGTTCGGAAGAGAGCCAGGCGAAGCGACTCCGCTTCGGCAATCTCTTGCAGTTGGTTTGCGTCACGAGCGATCATCTGACTTCGTAGACCGGCAGCGACCCGGCGGGCGAACGCGCCAATCAACTGCGTATCTTGATCGTCCAACGTCGCGCCATTCACGTAAAGACGGTGATCCTCATCGATGTCAAACCGTGTTCCACTGTCGAAATCACTGATCGCCTCACCGCTCACCAGGTCGCTCACCCACTGGTCGTCGCGTTGTGTCACCAGTGCGACGCTCGTGGCCGCGAAGACCGCTCGCAGCGATTCAAGGAGCGGAAGAATGTCTTCGTGGGAGGCGGCGACACTCGCGGCGGCCCCAGCGAGGATCTCTGCCTCGGCGCGTGCGCGCTCCGCCTGATGTGAGCTTTGGGCGAAACGGCTGACGATCACACTCGCGGATACCGCGAAGAGCAAGTACGCGACGATCGCCACCACGTCGTCCGGGCGAGCGACCTCCAAGGTATGAAGCGGTCTGACGAAGTAGTAGTTCTCGAGTCCCGACGCCAAAACCGCTCCGACCAGCCCGACCATCAGCGCGCCGGCCCACGTGGTGAGGGCGAGGATCGCCACCAAGTAGACCAAGAACACGGTGGAGAGGGAGAGGCTCGATCGAATCTGGCTCATCACGATGGTCAAGATCGGCATTAATACGATCGTCGTCGCCAGGGCGGCGATCTTGCGCGCCCACGTCACGTGCTCAGTCTGTCGCCGACGATGAACGTGGGGTGGTCGCACTCCCCCGACCGCGATGATGTGGACGTCGAGATCGCGCGCGTGGCGCAACACCTTTTCCACGACCCCGTTCGCCGGGCGCCAGAAGGGACGGGGACGACTCGAACCCAGGACGATTTGGGTGCCGCGCTCGCTGCGCGCGAAAGTGACCAGCGCCGTCGCGGTGTCGTCGTCGACGATTTCTTGAAACTTGCCTTCAAACTCCTCAACCAGTTCGCGCGCTTCGGACGTGTCCGTCGGAACGTGACGGATTTCATCGGCTCTTACGACGTGAACCGCAAAGAGCTCCGCGCCGGTCCTCGACGCGATGCGCGCGGCCCGACGAAGCAGGTCAAGGTCGGTGGCCGTGCCCGTTATCCCGACGATGAGTCGTTCGCGGGTCTCCCAGGACTTATCGATCGCGTGCTCGTCAAGATAGCGCTGCAGTGAGTCCTCAACTCGGTCGGCCAGCCACAGCAGCGCCAACTCTCGAAGCGCGCTGAGGTTGCCCACGCGAAAGTAGTTCGCCAACGACGCGTCGATCTTGTCGGCGGCGTAGATGTTGCCGTGCGCCATTCGTCGACGCAGCGCCTCGGGTGTGAGATCGACGATCTCAATCTGTTCGGCGCGACGAACGATGGCGTCCGGAATGGTCTCTTGTTGGTGGATGCCGGTGATCTTCTCCACCACGTCGTTGACCGACTCCAGGTGTTGGATGTTCACGGTGGTGATTACATCAATGCCCGCGTCCAACAGCGCGTCGACGTCTTGCCACCGCTTCTCGTGCGTACTGCCCGCCACGTTCGTGTGCGCGAGCTCGTCTACCAGCGCCACGGCTGGGTGTCGGGCCAACACGGCATCGAGGTCCATCTCTTCCAGCAGCGCGCCGCGATATTCGTGCGTGGCGCGTGGAATCACCTCGAGATCCCGGAGTTGGGCCTCGGTGAGCGCTCGACCGTGGGTCTCCACGTACGCAACGACGACGTCGGTGCCGCGTTCTCGCCGACGCCAGCCTTCGTCGAGCATGCGATAGGTCTTGCCGACGCCGGGCGCCGAACCCAAATAGACCCGCAGGACCCCTCGTTGCATTGAACCAGTATCGCCGAAGGTCATTCGGCGTCGGCGCTTTGTGCTGCGTCCGACCTACGTTCCATGCAGTTCGCCGACCAGGTAGGCGGCGACCACGTCCACGAGCGCGACAGCCACGATTCTCTGCTCCAATGTGACCGCGGCGCCGGGTGTCGGCGTCACTACGAAGCGTCCGACGACTCGACCGCGCCATTTCGCGAGGATCTCGGCCTCGGGACCGGGCAGACCGATCTCCCTGGCGGGCCAACGCAGTCCAACGAGGGCGACGTCACCGTTGGACTGAATCCGCGCCAGCGGCGGTTCGGCGAGCGCCCGGTCGAATCGACTGGCCCGCAACGAGAGCAGCGTGACCAACGAATCATTCGCCTGGTCGATCATCGACCCGATTGGCGCCGAGTCGGCCGCGAGAACGGCGACCCCGTGGATCATCTCCACGTACGCCGTCGAGGTGTTGGCCGCCTGCCAGTGTTGTCGGCTTCGGGCCGCGAGTTCAGTGACCACGACCCCAACCACGAAAATGGCGATCGTGGTTTCGAGGTCGGGCCGATGACTGATGGCGAACCGGTCGTAGGGCCGAGTGAGGAAGAAGTCGAACCACAGTGCGGACGACGCGCTCGCGAGTACGCCCGAGAGACGATTGCCTGTCACGGCGACCGCGACGATCACTATTACCATGACCAGCGCGGCTGCGGTCCCGGCGAAGGTACCGCGGAAGGGAACGAGGATCGAGGCGACGATGATCGGTGCGACCACCCCGACGACGATCGCCAAACGAGTGCGATTACGAATAATGCGTCCGATCATCGTTGCCCCCTCTCTTCAATCGACACGCTAGCGAGACATGTCACACTCTCACTGACGAGCGCTGAAGATGAATTGGATGGGACGGAGGAGGTCGATTACCTCTCCAGCTTCGCGAGGCCCTCATTCAACTGCAGCACGTCGATGTAAGTCGAACCAATGAATCCCAAGAGCGCCGAATGCGTCTGTTGCCTAATGAGTGTGCGCAACTTGGAAGGCGAGATACCGGTGGCCTTGGACACCATCCCAATCTGCACCGTCGCGTCAATCGCGGAGATATCGGGGTCAATGCCACTGCCTGAAGTGGTCACCAGATCCACCGTGGGGTCGACGCCGAGGTTGTGCCAGTACGCGACGAGCGCCTTAGTGTCGGCAACGAGGACCTTGGAACGAGGACCGAGGTTGGTAGCGCCGGACTCACCGTCATGACCGTTCGCGACGAGCGGATTGTCGCCGCCCGAGCTCGTGGCGGTTGCGGCGTACGGTCCGGTGTCATCGGGGCGACCGTGGAAGACGCAACTGCCGAGCGGGTTTCCCGGGCATTTTGTGGCAGCCCAGTTCTGGCCGATGAGCGGTGATCCGTTGGCCGTCAGTGAACCGTCGGCCTGGTGCTTGAACAGCAACTGAGACACGCCGACACCTGCGAAGGAGTAGACGAAACCGAAGAACACGAGACAGACGACCGCCAGAACGAGCGAGCGGCGAAGATGTACGAGCATGGCCAATCCTTTTAGTAGGCGTGCAGCGCGACGAGCACGAGATCGATGAGCTTGATGAAGATGAATGGGAGAATGACGCCGCCCACCCCGTAGATCAAGACGTTGCGCCGGAGAATCGCCGCCGAGTTGGCGGGACGGAACTTCACTCCTCGAAGCGCCAAGGGGATGAGTGCCACGATCACGAGGGCGTTGAAGATCACGGCCGACAGCACTGCGGTCTGCGGGTTGTGCAACCGCAGGATGTTAAGTGCGCGCAGTTGGGGATAGGCCACGACGAAGAGCGCCGGAATGATCGCGAAGTACTTGGCGATGTCGTTGGCGATCGAGAAGGTCGTCAGTGACCCTCTGGTGATGAGCAGCTGCTTGCCAATCTCGACGATGTCGAGCAGCTTGGTGGGGTTTGAATCCAGGTCCACCATGTTGCCCGCCTCTTTGGCGGCCGTCGTACCGGTGTTCATGGCGACACCGACGTCGGCCTGGGCCAGCGCCGGTGCGTCATTGGTGCCGTCGCCGGTCATGGCCACCAACTTGCCGCCCTCCTGCTCCTGCCTGATGAGCGCCATCTTGGCTTCGGGCGTGGCTTCGGCGAGGAAGTCGTCCACGCCGGCCTCCTGCGCGATCGCGGCCGCCGTCAGCGGGTTGTCGCCGGTGATCATGACGGTGCGGATACCCAATTGGCGCATCTCGTCGAACTTTTCGCGGATACCCTGCTTCACGACATCCTTCAACTCGATGACGCCCAGGATGACCGCGCCGTCGGCGACGACCAGCGGGGTCGATCCGGCACGCGAAACCCGCTCGACAATCTCATCAAGATCGCTCGGCGTCGTGCCACCCTGTTCACTTACCCAGCTCTTGACCGATTCAGCCGCGCCCTTTCGGATTTGTCGTTCGCCGATGTCCAGGCCCGACATGCGCGTCGTTGCGGTGAACGGGACGAAGACGTGGTCGGCCTCGAGAGAACGCCCCCGGATGTCGAAGAGCTCCTTCGCGAGCACCACGATGGAGCGACCCTCGGGAGTCTCGTCCGCCAGCGACGCGAGTTGAGCCACGTCCGCGACCTCTTGCTCGTTGTGACCGCCCACCGGATAGAAGTTGGACGCCATGCGGTTGCCCAACGTAATCGTGCCGGTCTTGTCCAACAACAGCGTTTGCACGTCGCCGGCCGCCTCGACAGCTCGCCCACTCATCGCGAGCACGTTGCGCTGGACGAGACGGTCCATGCCCGCGATGCCGATCGCCGAGAGCAACGCGCCGATCGTCGTGGGAATGAGGCACACCAGCAGCGACACCAGTACCACCACCGACACCGAACCATGGGCAAAGTTGGCGAAAGGTACCAACGTGACTACGACCGGTATAAAGACGATGGTTAGGACGGCGAGCAGGATCGTGAGGGCGATCTCGTTCGGCGTCTTTTGACGGTTGGCGCCTTCGACGAGCGAGATCATGCGATCGATGAAGGTGTGGCCCCGTTCGGCGGTGATGCGTACGACGATGCGGTCCGACAGTACCTTGGTACCCCCAGTAACGGCGGATCGGTCGCCACCGGACTCGCGAATCACGGGCGCCGACTCTCCGGTGATCGCTGACTCGTCCACCGAAGCGATACCTTCGATTATTTCGCCGTCGGAGGGGATGACGTCATTCGCCTCACAGACGACCAGGTCACCTTTCGCGAGGGACGCGGCAGGAACCAGTTCTTCGGTGCCGTCCGCGCGAAGGCGGCGCGCCTCGGTCTCCGATCGCATCTTTCGAAGAGTCTCCGCCTGAGCCTTGCCCCGGCCCTCGGCCATAGCCTCGGCGAAATTGGCGAAGATCACTGTCAGGAAGAGCCATACCGTGATGGACCACGTGAAGGTGCTCGGATGGGCGACCGCTTCGAAGAGCGTGACAATCGACCCGACCAGCACGACGAACATGACGGGGTTCTTGACCTGCAATCTCGGGTCAAGCTTGGTGACGGAGCCCTTCAACGCTTGGCGCAGGATCGGCCCGTCAAAAAGTCCCCGGGCCTGGGCAACACCATGGGCGCCCGGCTCGGCGGTTGACTGATTCATAAGAGTGGTCATTAGAAGAACCTCGCGTGGCTAAGTTGCTCGACGATTGGGCCGAGGGAGACGGCAGGGAAGAACGTGAGTCCGCCGATGATCAAGATCACACCGATGGTGAGACCGACGAACATCCCGTTGTCGGTACGGAACGTACCGAGGCTCTGGGGCACGACATCCTTCTGGGCCAGGACCCCTCCCAGCGCAATCGCCGGAATCATGACGCCGAAGCGACCCACCAGCATGTCAATCGCACCGATGATGTTGTAGAAGGGCGTATTGCCACTAAGGCCAGCCATGGCCGAGCCGTTGTTGTTGGCCTGCGAGGTCAACCCGTAAAGGATCTCCGAGAACCCGTGGGGCCCAGCATTGAGTGGCCCCGCCCGCCCGGCCGCTACCGACACAGCGATGGCCGTCAGGAGCAGCACGATGATGGGCATTACTAACGCGCCGAGACCCGCGAGTTTGACCTCTCTCGCCTGAATTTTCTTCCCTAGGTACTCCGGCGTGCGACCGATCATCAATCCTCCGATGAATACGGCGATGATCGCGTAGATGAGCAGCGTGTAGAGCCCGGTGCCGGTACCACCGGGCGTCACTTCACCGAGCATCATGCCCGTCATGGGGCCCATGCCGCCGATCGGGTTGAACGAATCGGTCGCCGCATCGACGGCGCCATCGGAAGTCTGGGTCATCGCCACGTTGAACAGGGCGCTGGTGGTGTCGCCGAAGCGGACCTCTTTGCCTTCCATGTTGCCCACGGGCGAGTAGATGTGCGCCGCGGCGATGGCCGGATTGTTCTGGTGCTCGGCGTTGGCGGTGAAGCCCACCCACACCCCGAAGATGATCACCATTACCGCCAGCAGAGCTGCACCGTGACGGATACTCCCCACCATCTTGCCGAAGGTGTAAGTGAGGGCGAACGGGATGGACAAGGTGAGCCAGATGTAGAGCAGGTTGGTGAGTCCAGTTGGGTTCTCGAATGGGTGGGCGAGGTCGACGTTGAAGAATCCACCGCCGTTCGTTCCCAGTTGCATGATGGAGCCCATGAATCCCGCCGGACCGCGAGCGAGGGTCTGCGTGACGCCATTCAGATAGTCGTGGATGGTCACGGTTCCAGCCAAGGTATCCACCGCGCCCTGACCGACAATGATGATGCCAGCAACGAACGCGATCGGCAACAAGATGTAGAACATGCAGCGCGTCATGTCGACCCAGAAGTTGCCAATCGTGGCCGACTTACGACGCGAGAAGCCTCGTACCAGCACGATGGCGGCGGCGATACCCACGGCCGGGCTGACGAACTGCTGTACGGTGAGGGCGCCCATCTGGGAGAAATACGACATCGCCGTTTCGCCGCCGTAGTTCTGCCAGTTGGTGTTGGTCACGAATGACGTCGCCGTATTGAGACTCAACGCCGGTCCGACGGCGCCAAAGTGCTGGGGATTCAAGGGCAACGAGCCCTGAATTCGTATGATCACGTAGGTAAAGGCGATAGAGACGGCCGTGAAGATGATCATCGCGCCGGCGTAGCGCTTCCAGGTCTGCTCTTGTTCGGGACTCGTGCCGAGCATCCGGTAGATCGGTCGCTCGATGAAGCCGAGGAAGTGCACGCGTCCATCGAAGACGGCGGCCATGTACGAACCGAGGTAGCGCCAGGCGAGCCCGAGAGTGATTACCAGGGCGAGGATGGTGAGAAAGAAGCCCATTTAGAATTTCTCCGGCTTGAACATCGCGTAGCCGAGGTAAAGGAACGTCACCACGGAGAGACACAGAAGGATTATTTGGGAAAGACTCATACGCGGTCCAACGCCCAGATGAGTCCGAGCATCGCCAGGGTGAAAGCGATTATGCCGAGTGCTGAATAAAGATCTGCCATTGCTCCAGTGTCACGGGAGCGGCCTTAACAGGGTCTTAAAAAGTTCTTACTCGTCTTAATAATGGCTTCATTTCCGCGAGGGCTGAGAAATTCGTACTCTGGACAATACTGATGTCGTGCGCAGACATATCGTCGGTTCGATCGTGGGGGTCGCGAGTGCTCTCGCGCTGGGACTCGCGATGTTGCCCCTGCGACCTCACATCAGTGTGTCGACCGCGGCGCTGGTCATGGTCATACCCGTCGTCGTCGGATCGGTCATCGGCGGGTTCCAAGCCGGAATCTCGAGCGTCGTCGCCGGATTCCTCGTCTACGACTACGGCTACATACCCCCGTACAGGACTTTGGACGTCGGCACGCCGCAAAACTGGGCCGCCCTAGGTGTCTACGTCATCGTGATGCTGCTGGTGGCGAGCGTCGTGGCGAGCCTGGACTCCTCTCGAATCGAGGCACAACGTGGCGGCGAAGCGGCGCACCACCTCTCGGAACTCTCCGAGAACCTGGTCGGCGACCGTCCGGTCGACGATCTCCTCGATACGATCGTGTCCGCGGTCCACGCGGTCTTCGCGATTCCGGGCGTCTCATTACTGGTCCTTGACGAGGGCGTCCTGAAGGTCGTCGCGTCGGCCGGCGAGCCACTCACGGAAGATGAACTGGCCCAACTCGGTCCCCGCTCGGGTCAACCGATCAGCGTCGGCACGGACACCGCGTCGTCCGGTCAACTTCGCACCATCGCGCTGTCCGCGTCCGGTCGCGCGGTGGGCATCCTCGCCCTGCGCAGTCTGCCGACCTCGAAGAACGACCGGGCGGTCCTCAACACCTTCGCCAACGACGCGGCGTTGGCGTTGGAACGCGCGCAACTGCGCGAGCAGGCGCTGCGCTCGAAACTCCTCGAAGAGGTCGACCGTTTTCGCCAGAGCCTCATGGGTGCCGTATCCCACGACCTGCGAACACCGCTCGCGACGATCAAGGTCGCCTCCTCGACGCTCTCCAACCGAGCCGTGTCGCTGAGCGCCGATCAGCTCGGCGAGCTCTACAACCTCATCGAGGTCGAGTCGGACCGACTCACTCGCTTGGTTTCGAACCTCCTGGACATCACGCGAATAGAGGCCGGCGTCTTCACCGTCAACGCGACGCCGACGTCGGTCCAGGAGTTGGTGCGCGAGGCCGTAAATACCATGGAGCCGACCCTCGGTACGCACCGGGTCGACTCGATCGTGCCCGCGGCCCTTCCGGCAGTCAACGTCGACCCGTTGCTGATCGGTCAGGTGCTGATCAATCTGCTCGATAACGCCAATCGACACTCGCCCACCGACGGCGTCATCACCGTCGAAGCGCGTCGTGACGAGAAGCACGTCGTGCTCTCGGTTGCCGACCAGGGACCGGGCATCTCGCCGAGCCAACGACAGGTCGTCTTCGAGCGTTTCGCACAACTCGACAAGGGCGGTCGAGCCGGTCTCGGTCTCACGATCGCCAAGACGTTCGTCGAGGCCCACGGCGAAGAGATCTGGTACGAGGACGCCCCGAATCACGGGGCGCGATTCGTCTTCTCGCTCCCGTTGGCCGACGAGTCCGCGACGCTACGGTAACGACTGTGGCCAAGATTCTCGTGATCGACGATGATTCGTCGCTGAATCGAGCGTTGCGCGTCGGTCTCCAGGCCGGCGGGCATGAGGTCATCACGGCCGCCACCGGCGAACACGGCATAACTCAGACCGCGCTGAACGCACCCGACGTGGTCGTGCTCGACATGGGTCTGCCCGACATGGACGGCATCGAAGTCTGTCGCACCATCCGCGGCTGGAGCGACGTCCCGATCATCATCCTCTCGGCGACCGGCACGGAGAATCGCAAGGTCACCGCACTTGACGCCGGCGCGAACGACTACGTCACCAAGCCCTTCAGCATGCCCGAGCTCGAGGCGCGCATCAGGGTCGTGACCCGCGGTCGGGGGCTCGACCGCGGTGACCCCACGGAAATGTCACTCACCTGTGGCGCCCTGGACCTCGACCTCGTCCACCATGACGTCTCGCTCGCCGGAGTGAACGTCGCTCTGACGACCAAGGAGTTTGAAGTGCTCGCCTTCTTGGCCCGTCACGCGGGCAAGACCTGCACGCACCAGATGATTCTCGGCGCCGTGTGGGGCTCCGGCTACGGCGCCGAAGCCCAGTACGTGCACGCCTACGTGCATCGACTCCGTCAGAAGTTGAACGACGAGTCGGCCGAACTGATCACGACGGTGCCCGGCGTCGGCTACTCGCTCAACTGCGGCGACTGAGGACATCGTTCTAGCGCAGCGTGATCAGGTGGATGTCTTGGATGCCGTCGGCATCGCGGAGTCGAGCGATCACGTCACTCGGTGTCGGAATCTCGGTCGAGAGGACCATCAGCGCCGTCCTCGTTCGCAGGTCCGGACCCACGGCCATTGAACTGATCGAGACGCCGGCCTCGCCGAGCGCGACGCCCACCATGCCGATCATGCCCGGCCGGTCATCGTTGTGCACGACGAGCATTGAGGCGGCCGGCGGGATCTCGACGCTGTGACCGTCGACGCCCACGATTCGTGTCTCGAGTCGGGTGCCGATCGTGACCAGCGTGCCCGAGACCGCGTGGTCCCCGGAGCGCACCGAGATCTGATTAACGTACTCTGGCGACTCGACGGTCGATATCTCGCTGTAGGTGAGGTTGTGGTCCTCGGCGAGCTGTGGCGCGTTGACGAATGAGACGCCCTCGTGCCCGGTCGCGGTGAGCAGACCCTTCAGCGCACAGAGCGTGAGGATCTTGGTCCCCGAGCCGGCGAGCTCGCCGAGGTAGTTGACCTCGAGGTCGGCCGGCTTCCCGTCCAACAGCCCGCCGATGAATCGGCCGAGGACCTCGGCCAGTCCCATGAAGGGTCGAACGGCGTTGGACACCTCGCCCGCGGCGACGTTGACGGCGTAGGGGACGAAGTCGCCGGCGAGCGCCAGCTGCACCTGTTCGGCGATCGTGATCCCGGCCTTGTCCTGGGCTTCGAAGGTCGAGGCCCCGAGGTGGGGCACGACGACGACCGACGGTAGTTCGAAGAGAGGTGACTCGGTGGTCGGCTCCTTCTCGAACACGTCGAGGGCCGCACCCTGCACGTGGCCGTTTCGGATCGCGTCGGCCAGGTCGGCTTCGTTCACGATGCCGCCACGAGCGACGTTGATGATACGCACGCCCGGCTTGGTCTTCGCCAACGCGGCCGCGTCCAGGAGGTTCGTCGTCTCCTTCGTCTTGGGCAGGTGGATCGTGATGAAGTCACTCCGGGCGAGCAGGGTGTCAAGGTCGACCAGTTCGACGCCCATGTGTCGCGCTCGTTCCTCGGAGATGAAGGGGTCGAAGGCGATCAGGTGCATGCCGAAGGCCGAGGCACGCTGGGCGACCAACGCACCGATCTTGCCGAGACCGACAACGCCGAGGGTCTTGCCGTGCAGTTCGACGCCCTCCCACTTACTGCGTTCCCACTTGCCCGCCTTTAACGCGCTGTGGGCTTGGGGGATGTTGCGCGCCTGCGCCAATAAGAGAGCCATCGTCTGTTCGGCCGCGGAGAGGATGTTCGAGACCGGCGCGTTGACGACCATCACGCCGAGCTCGGTCGCCTTGGCGACGTCGACGTTGTCCAGTCCGATGCCGGCGCGACCGACGACGACGAGGTCCTTCGCCGCTTCGAGCGTCGGGCCGTCGACCTTCGTCGCCGAACGAATGATCAGCGCGTGTGCACCGACGACCGCATCGATCAACGCGGTCGGCGAAAGACCGAGTCGGATGTCCACCTCGTGCCCGGCGTCGCGCAACTCTTGAAGACCGGAGTCGGCGATCTCTTCGGTTACCAATACACGAGCCACCAGGTCACCTTTCGTAGAGTCTTCTCAGACTACGGGAAAATGAACGGGTCTCAGCCTGCGGCGACGAAGTTCGCCAGGCGCTCGAGTCCCTCGACGATGTCGGCGTCGCCCAGCGCGGAGCTGAGGCGGAAATAGCCGGGCGTTCCGAAAGCCTCGCCGGGCACGACCGCGATCTTGATCGATTCGAGCAGGATCTCGGCCAGTTCCGCTGACGAGTGAGCCACTCGCCCCCCGAAGGAACGTCCCAGGAGTCCCGAAACGTTCGGGTAGCAGTAGAAGGCACCCTCAGGCTCGGCGCAACTGATGCCGTCGATGGCGTTGAGCATCGACGTCATGACCTTGCGGCGCCGATCGAAGGCGGTGCGCATCTCGTAGACCGCGCTCAGGTCTCCGTTCAGCGCGGCCACCGCCGCGCGCTGGGAGATGTTCGAGATGTTCGACGTCGTCTGACTTTGGTAGTTGACGGCGGCGTCCATCACGTCCGGCGCGCTGATCATCCAACCGACGCGCCAACCCGTCATGGCGTACGTCTTCGCGACGCCGTTGACCACGATCCAGCGATCACCGAGCTCGGGTGCCACGACCGGCATCGACACGAATTCGGCGTCGCCGTACACGAGGTGTTCGTAGATCTCGTCACAGAGCACCCAGATGTCGTGCTCGGCGGCCCACCGGCCGATCGCCGCGACGTCGTCGGGGCGCACGACGGCACCCGAAGGGTTCGAGGGCGACGTGAAGACCAGCATCGTCGTCTTCTCGGTGCGCGTTCGCTCGAGTTCGTCGACGCTCACGCGAAAGCCGTTCGAATCAGACGTCATCACCGGCACCGGCGTGCCGCCGGCCAGGTAGACGGCCTCGGGGTACGTCGTCCAATACGGCGCGGGTATCAGTACTTCGTCGCCCGGGTTCAACTTCGTCATCATGGCCGTGATGATCGCGTGCTTGCCGCCGTTCGTGACGAGCACCTGACCCGGCGTCGTGCGGAGTCCCGAGTCGCGCATGGATTTCGCCACGATGGCCTCGCGCAACTCCAAAAGTCCGGCCGTCGGCGTGTACTTGTAGTTGACCGGGTCGTAACAGGCCTTTGCGGCCGCTTCCACGATGTGCACCGGTGTCGCGAAGTCCGGTTCGCCCACGCCAAAGCCAATTACCGGCTCGCCGGCGGCTTTAAGGGCCTTGGCTTTGGCGTCCACGGCCAACGTCGCGCTGGGGGCTAAGCCGCCTAGAAGGTGACTCACTCTCGAACTCATCGGACGCTCCGTTCAATATCCGTAAGAATAAGTCTATGAGTTCTTCCGAGATATTAAAGATTCCCGCCGAGTTACTCCCGCGCGACGGACGATTTGGATCGGGTCCCTCGAAGGTTCGCGCCGAACAGTTGAGCGCACTCGTCGCCGACGGGACGACGTACATGGGCACGTCGCACCGTCAATCAACGGTACGCCACAAGGTCGCCGAAGTTCGCGACGGCCTTCGTGCCCTCTTCTCGCTGCCCGACGGATATGAAGTGCTCCTCGGCAACGGCGGCACCACGGCGTTCTGGGACGCTGCCACCTTTCAATTGATCGCCGATCAGTCCCAGCACCTCAGCTTCGGAGAGTTCTCGTCAAAGTTCGCGACGTGCGTCACCGAAGCGCCGCACCTGAAAGACCCGCAGGTCATTAAGAGCGACGTGGGCTCACACCCGGTGGCGATGGCCGACGACAGCGTCGACACCTACGCACTGACACACAATGAGACGTCGACCGGCGTGATGATGACGATCGAGCGTCCCACCGACGCGAGAGGTCTGGTCATCGTCGACGCGACGTCGGGCGCGGGTGGTTTGATGGTCGACGCGTCGCAGTTCGACTGCTACTACTTCGCGCCCCAGAAGTCGTTCTCCTCCGACGGCGGTCTCTGGCTCGCCATCTGTTCGCCAGCCGCCATCGAACGCATCGAGTCACTCGCCGCCTCGGGACGCTGGACCCCGGCGTCGCTCGACCTGAAGATCGCGCTGGACAACTCTCGACTCAACCAGACCTACAACACGCCGGCCCTCGCCACCATCCACCTGCTCGCCTCTCAGATCAAGTGGATGAACGACAACGGTGGACTGGACTTCTCCTCGGGTCGTTCTCGGACGTCGGCGGAGATCCTTTACACCTGGGCCGAGGCATCTCCGTTCGCCCGACCGTTCGTCGAGAACCCCGCCTTTCGTAGCAACGTCGTCGGGACGATTGACTTCAGCGAAGAGATCGATGCGTCAAATATCGCAAGTATCCTGCGCGCGAACGGAATCGTCGACACCGATCCGTATCGCAAACTCGGTCGTAACCAATTGCGGATCGCAATGTTTCCCAGTGTCGACTCTGAGGACGTTGCATCGCTGTGCGCGTGCATCAACTACGTCGTCGGGAACCTATAAGCGCAGTTGCCAATTCGTATTTCGGTGGATGTCCTGATTCGCGTCGGACCCAGAGTTGATGGGCAATTCGCGCCATTGTGCTCGGTGCTCCGCGAAATATAGTGTCGTTGAAACGCGAGGAGGACTTCGTATGACCACTCATGCAGTCTCATCAATCGAAATTGACGCTCCAATCGACGCGGTGTGGCCGTGGATCGGTCAGATAGAAAGGCACGCGACGTGGTCCCCGAAGCCGTACACGGTGGAGCTCATTTCGGGAGATCCCGACACCGTGGGAAGCACGTATCGCTCAGTGGGTTGGGTCCCGGGTGAAAAGGAACACCCGATGGAAGTCGTACTCACTGAAGTTGTTCCGGGCCAGCGCTTCGCCCTCCGCGCCGACGACGAACAGGGTACTTTCATGAATTCGTATGACCTGAAGAGCACCGACAGAGGAACAGAGGTCACCTACAACCTCGTTTTCCCGCCCATGAAAGGAATCGCCGCAATCTTGGTGCCGGTGCTCTTCCCGTTAGTCGGCAAAGCGGACATCCGCAAACGCATGAAATTGCTCAAGGCCAAGGTCGAATCCGCCTCGAATGGATAGTTCCTGCCACCGCTGAGCAACCCTGTTGGTTTGGATTGGGTCCCCGTAACCGATCCATAAGGCGCCAGTCGGAGAGTGTTGACGTCGGCCTGTCTTCAGTCCCTCCGAGATCGCCGCTGATAAGTGAAGTGGTTGGTTCCGGTTCATCGACCGAACACTTAGAGCGAGCATGGGTATCTTGGGCATGTGAATACGCAGCGATTCAGGTACTCGGGTCAGTGGATAGTTATTCTGCTCTCGTTGCTGGGAATCGCCCTCCCTGGGGCCGCATCAGCGTCGGCATCCACGGCACCAACCGTCATACACGCTGTAGTTCTTACCTATGCACGATCGAACGCCGCTGGATACGGCGGCGATATCGCGTATGGCACACCGATGAAATTTGAGCCGATGTCCGTTGGCGTTCCGAATCCCGACCCTGTCTCCTGCCTGGGCCAACGTTGTTTCGCACTCGGTTACGCGGGAGCTTTTCAGTACCCGGCGATTTCCTCAGACCATGGACGAACGTGGCGCAATGGAGGTCATTGGTTCGCCGGAGCGTGGGCGGATGCGGCAGCCTTTGCGAGTCGAATGACGCTGTTGACCAAGACCGAGGCGGTTGCCTGGTTTCCGATGCAGAACACCGGTTTCTATTCCACTTCAACAGCGGGACGCCGATGGTATTCGGTGGTGTGGCCAGGCAATGTGGCGAGAGTGACCGGGTCAAGTACCGGTAAAGAGATAACGGTCACTGTCGCCGAATCTACTGGCCCCGGGAAACGTATTACGTACGGTTCGCGAGACGGCGGCTTGGTCTGGACCCTCGAACACTGATATCTCTAGGCCTCGAGGGGCGCAGCCAAAACCTAGGACATGCGACTGCGTTGGGTCGGAGCCGCACACTCTCGACAAAGCACGATTGAGGAGTTGGATTCCCCACCAGATCGGTCGAAACGCATAATTCGAACGGCTCCATTCGAGTTGCATTGGCGCGTATGCCAACAGGTTCGTCGACCACACCGACAGGGTCCGGAGGCGGCAGTTCGTACGGGTCGCATCGCCGCCGTGTTGCCGCGAAGCTGATTCTGCGTACTTGATTCCACACTGGCAATCATAATTTCGAAAGTTTTCGTTCAAGCGGAACTCGCGATGCGATTTATTCGGACGACGAAACGCTCCTTGATCGGCGAAAGTGCTCGTATTCACTCCGTGACCGGAGCACGAGTGGTCTCAAGAATTCTTTGCAACGGCGAATACGACATTGGTCTCGACCTCTGTGATCAGTTGCGTCGAGATCGAGTCCATGACATCGTCGTATACGGCACGGCGCTCCGCGGGGGTCATCGCTTCGTACGTCGCGCGGTAGCCGCTGCCGAGCACGATGGTCCAGAAATCCTCACGAGCACGCAACGGGTGGAGCCCGCTTACTGGTTCGACAGTGACATAGGAAGCGCCTGCATCGAGTAGGAGCGAGAGCACGGCGTCGGGGTCGGTCAGTGAGTCCCACGGGTTGAACGCACGAGTCAGGTCTGGTCGGACCCGATTGACGGCATCCCAAAACATCGAACTGCCCGGCTCCCACAGGCGCGGTCCCCACGTCGTGATCGCCAGCTGGCCACCCGGTTTGAGCATCTGCCACAGTCTGGTGGTTGCCGACAACATGTCCGGGAGGAAGAAGATACCGAACACGCACACGACCGCATCGAAGTGTCCGAGCGGACACTCAAGCGCATCGACGTCACCGAGTCGGAACTCCACGTTCGACAGGCCGAGTCGCTGGGCCTTTTGTTTAGCGAGCCTCAGGAGGTTTTCCGACAGGTCGACGGCAACGACCTTGCCCGCCGGGCCAACCTGAACGGCGGCCGGGAGCGCCGAGGCACCGGTGCCCGAGCACACGTCCAGGACCGCAGCGCCGGGGCTCAAGTGGAGACGATCGATGGTGGCACTCCCGAAACGATCCCAAAACCCCAAGGCGGGATCGTCAAAGTAATCGGCCGCGGCGTTGTAGGTGTTCTGCGCCTTCAGTTTGGCCTCATGCACCGAACGACCTCCCCAAAATGGAATCGCCGAGACCTTAGAGGAAGCTCAACGCGGTGGCCAGCGGCTCGAGTACTCCGGGATCGTAGGGTGGCCGGATCGTGACGATGCCCAACCCCGCACCGACCTCTCCCAGTGCGGCGGCCTGGTCGGCGGAGGCCTGCACGTCGCCCGCGAACATGACGTGACTGGAGAGGAGGATCTCCGACGGATCGCGTCCGAGGTCCTCGCAGTGCTGATGCAGGACGTCTCGCTTGCGAGCGAACTCCTCGGGTGTGCCACCGACGAAGTTCCAGTGCTGGGCGAAACGCGCCGCGGTACGCAGAGTCCTCTTCTCGCCACTGCCTCCGATACAGAGTGGCGGATGCGGGTGCTGCATCGGCTTCGGTTCATTGCGCGCATTCGTCAACTGGTAGTACTGGCCCTCGAAGTTCGTTGTCTCTTGAGTGAGCAGACCGACGATCACCTCACAGGCCTCTTCGAAGCGGTCACTGCGTTCGCCCGGCGTACCCAGTTCGATCCCGTAGGCGCCCGACTCCTCTTCGTTCCAACCGGCACCGAGTCCAAGTTCGAGCCGGCCCTCAGAGACGATGTCGAGCGTGCTGGCCATATTCGCCAGGATCGCGGGGTGGCGGTAGTGGATGCCGGTAACCAGGGTCCCGAGGCGTAGGCGGGTCGTCGCCTGAGCGAGCGCCGTCAGCGTGACCCAGCCCTCCATACAAGGGCCAGAACTGTCCGAAAATATCGGATAGAAGTGGTCGAAGGTCCAGCCCGACTCGAACAACTCGATGTCGTCAGCCTCCTTCCACATGGCGAGCATGGCGGCCCAGGTGGTGTTTTGTGGCGAGGTCTTGAAAGCGAAGCGCATGGGGCCACGATATATCCTTCGCCGTCGAACGGTCGCGGGACTCATTAGCCAGGTCGGGCGCGAACGTCCGATGTCATACTGTCCGCATGGATCAACGAATCAGTTTGATTACCCTCGGCGTCGATGACCTAACTATCTCTCGGAAATTCTACGAAGCAATCGGTTGGAAGAACGCGCAACAGCCCGACGATACGGTCTGTTTCTTCCAAGCCGGGTCGATGGTGTTTGGACTGTGGTCCCAACTCGGTGGCCACGGCGCTCCCGGGGTCGAATTGGCGTACAACGTTGGTTCACCGCAGGACGTCGCCACCACACTCGCCGAGGCCGAACGGGCCGGTGCGACGATTCTGCGTCCTTCGGCGATCGCGGAGTGGGGCGGCACGTCGGGCGCCTTCGCCGATCCCGACGGCTATGTGTGGGAGGTCGCGCACAACCCTGGTTGGACACTTCAGGAGGACGGATCCATTCAGATCTAGGTGGCGGCGAAGAGAACGACGGACGACGAGCCGTTGCGTTTCGATTCGTACATCGCGTCATCGGCCTGGGCGACGAGGGCGTCGGCGTCGATGACCGTCGATGTCCAGGCCACTCCAACACTGGCGCGCGGTTCGATGACGTGGGTGGCGATGTTCATAGGCTGGGTCAATGACGCGGTGATCCGTTTCGCGATCTCGAGTGACAGGGATGCTGTCAACACGCGCGGACAGACGATGAGGAACTCGTCGCCCCCGAATCGTCCAACGACGTCGTACTGACGAATGGCGGAGCGTAGACGGCCGCCCGCGACCTTCAGAACTTGGTCGCCCGCGGCATGACCGAGCGTGTCATTGACGGACTTGAAGGCGCTGAGGTCGATGAAGATCACCGCGGTTCCCCCGGGGCTGTCGTCTTGGCCATCGAGGACCTCTGCGAGGACTTCGAGGATCCTCACGCGGCTCACGCACATCGTCAGTTCATCGGTGTTCACGCGGTTCTCGAGTTGGCGACGAAGGACCGCTTGCGCCGTGACGTCGCTGACGCAACCAACGGCCCCGGTCACGTCCCCCGCCTCATCGGTCAACGGTCGCATGCTGAGCACACATACGCGTTCCTCCGACGTTCCGTCCTCCGAGGGCCTGGAAAACCGAAGTTCGAGGTCGTCGACTGCCTCATTGGCCAGGACGGTGTCCAACGCCGAATCCAAGGCGGGTCGGTCATCGTCGACGATGTTCGAGAATTGGGCGTCGATCGTCGCGGACGTCGAATGGCCGAGGATCGTGTGCAGCCGCTCGTTCGCGAACGTGACGGTCCGTTCGTCATCGATCTCAAACATTCCGATGGGCATGGCGTCGGATAGTCGACTCAGGAGTTGTTTACGAGCCCGGAGCTCCTCGGCCACGCTGACTTGGTCAACGGCCACGTGTCGCATCGTGGTCATCACGACCGGGTTGACCGGATCATTCAGTTTGCTGGTGTTGACGCACTCGACCCACTTCCACGCTCCGTCCGAAGTGCGGTAGCGGCCCTGCCAGGATCGCGTCTCGCCTGGTGCTTCGATCATCTCGAACCAGGCCGTCACCGCGGTTGGCTGGTCTTCCGGATGGACGAAATCGGTCGAAGGATGACCGACGAATTCGTTCGGCAGCCAGCCGAGCACCTCGGTGATCTCTTCGCCGACCGAGATGATCATCGCGGCCGCGTCGCGAACAATGTTGACCGACGGTCCTTCGAGTTGGTTCGACGCCACGCTCATCACAGTGTCATTATCGCGCAGTTTGTCACCTTGGGCTTGCGTCCGGCCCCTGATGCCAGTTGACGTCAGGCGGCGGGCGCGATGGGCTCCCAATGTCCTTTCCCGGTAGTTGCATCGAAAAAGTAGAGACGTCTCACTGTGTAGCCTCCTCCTAATGAAACGACATCTACACCGTTCGAATGAACGGTCGCCAGCGATTCGACTCTCTATCATCGCGACGTCTTGCCTCCTCCTTGCGTCGATGGTTTCCTTCGGCACTCAACCGGTGGCCTTCGCCTCCAGCACTTCGGGACGAATGGTGCCCGAGTTGCTCGTGCGGGCCGGTACGACCGGCGATGTCTACGCCATGCTCGAAAGCGAAACGGTACCGGGCCAGAACCTCATCGAGGTATCGACGGAAGGCGATAAGAAGTTTCAGCCGATCGGATCGCTGCCATTGACGAGAGGGATTGCACCCGACGGACCTTCGGTGCAGCAACTGCTCTTCGCGAATGAGGTCGACGGAGCGGCCGTCCTCTCGGGCGTCAAGACGGCCGAGGGCACGGCGTCACGTCTCTACGTAACGCACGATGGAGGAAGGTCGTGGATCGACGACGAGATATCACCGACGACCCAAATAAGAGAGTTGGCGTCCACTCCCAACTACTGGTACGCGATCACATCACAGTGTCCTTCGTCCAACGCCCAGTGCTCGCACTATCGTCTCGAACGAGCCCCGGTCACGACGATGCGTTGGACCAACCTTCCACTCCCACACCCCCTCGCCGAGTACGGGAGCGTCATGAACCTCACCGCCTTCGGCAGCGACGTGTGGCTGAGCACGATGGACCAAGACACCGCGCCGTACCCCTCGTACATCGCCGTATCGCACAACCTCGGTCAGAACTTCAGTGTTTCAGTGCATCCCGTGTTGAACGCCGTGACGGCCTGTGGTGTGGAAGCCATGTCGTACGACGTGGTCTGGGCCATCTGCAATCAAGGGATGATGGCGGGACAGATCCCCTATTCGGATGACGGCGGATACCAATGGTCAATCAGGGAATCGTCACTCAAGCAACCCGGCTACATACTGTCCTCGTTCGCGTACGGTTCATTCGACCCCGTCACCAGTTCGATCGCCTTCGCCGTTGACGGCAACTATCCGGATCGCCTCTATCGGATTGCGAACGGATTCACTCCTCCCGAGGTCGTCGGCACTATCCCCAACGGGCGGGCCTCGACGACGCTGTGCTTCGTGAACGAACACGTTGGCTTTGTACTGATCCAAGGAGATGGCGGCCCGCCCTCGGAGACGCTTCTTTACACGAACGACGGTGGAGTGCGCTGGTCCAAGGTGCAAATCTGAAACGGTCGCGGCCAACCTCCCTTCGGTGATGAGAAATCGCATCGTTATTGTGGCCAAATGACGCGAGTCACCGTAGGCATAGCGATAGTGGCGGGCTACGCCTGGGCGACCGCCGGCGCCGCCCCGTTCAGCACGACCTCGTACGTTCTGGTGTCGATCGCCTCTGCGGTGATCGTTCTCACGTACGTTGCGCTGGGTGGTCTGTCGCCGCGTCGCGATGCCGTCAGGGCGCACTACCGACGACAGTCGCACGACGCGTCACTCTCGAGCGTCGCACCGTGGATCGCCGTGCTCATCGTCGCCGTAGTGCTCGAGGTCATCGGGCTCTCACTGGGTGGACGTTCGACCAGCGTTCCAACGTTGAGCACGGCGGTCGACCATCTTCTCCGATTCCACTGGGAACGTTGCCTCATCTGTTTCGCGTGGCTGACCGTCGGGATCGCTCCACTCGTTGGACTGCGGCGATCGTCCCGATCCGGGGATTCTCGATGAACGCGTCGACGATCTGGCTATTACTGCTCGTCGCGTGTGCGCTCATCGAAGTCCTCGGTCGACTTCGCCCCGCTCGCGTATCGACACTCAGTCGAGCCACGTCCATGGTGGCACGACGGACATCCGGTCGAGTACTCCTCATCCTCCTGTGGGTGTTCGTCGGTTTTCACCTCTTCACGCGCTACACGGTGCCCCACGGCTGATTCGTCTCGGTTCCGCCGTAGAACCGCTCCACGCGCGTGTGCGACTTGCGGCGGAACCGATTCGTTACTTTGGTGTTACGAGCACCGAGTCGCTTCGACCTCCGCCGGTACAGTGACCTCGTGAAGCGGCATCTTCCTTCCGTGATCTTGACGATGGCGATCGCTGTCGCGAGCTTCATCGCCGTGTCTCTGACACCGCTGTCGGGCTCTGCGCTCGCCACCACAACAGGTACGAAGACGTTGCCCGGACCTTCCGCCGCCGTCGGAGGATTGATCGAAGCGTCCTCGTGCGTCGCGGGACCGATCTGTGTGGCCCTGGGTTGGAACCACCACGGCAACACGTCGTACCTCTGGGCGGCGCGGTGGCAGGGCGACGGATGGACACGGTTGCAGGCGCCACCCGAGGGCAACCGATCTGGACCAGGCATCACCGCGATCTCGTGCACGACCAAGAGTTGGTGCATGGTCACCGGGACCAACGATCGGAACCGACCGATCGCCGAGGAGTTGATCGGTACGCAGTGGACCACCGTGCGCGTTCCCGCCGTGAAGGGCTCGAGCAACTTTTCGATATTCAAGGTGAGCTGTGAGACGTCACAGTGGTGCGTGGGCGTAGGCTCCTACGTCGCCAATAAGCCGAACTACTCGGACGCGACGTTCCTCGTCTCAGAGACCTGGAACGGGTCGACCTGGCGCATCGTGCCTATCGACAGTCCACGTACCTACGCCCCTCAATTGGATCCGGGCATGGTCGACGGTGGAGAGCATCCCACCGCGTCACCGCAGCAGATCTCGTGCGTCTCGAAGCGATTCTGCATGCTGGCCGGATTCTGGATGGGCGTCTTCGTCGAGGAGTGGAACGGGCGGAGTTGGACCAAGGTCACGGCTCCCAATGCGCCGATTCCCGGATACGACTCGGAGTTCTCGGGTGGCACATGCCTCTCGACGACCTTCTGCATTGCGGTCGGTGGGTACCCTGTATCGAACGCCGCGTGGAGGCCGCTCATCGAGCAGTGGAACGGCCGATCGTGGCACATTGTCACCATGCCTCGGCTCCCCCACTACTTCAATGGAAAGCCTGGTTTCAACATCACCGGCGTGGAGTGCTCGTCGACGACACGCTGTGAAGCCTTCGGGGATCAAACCATCGAGAATTCGGGCGTCAACGGCCTGATGTGGAACGGCCGTTCGTGGCGATACGTGGCTACGGGGATCAGGAGGAGCGCCGAAGTGGTGTGCCTCAGCAACGACCACTGCCAACTCATGGGCTGAACCAAACGTCTACGTCAATGCGGCTTCGGCGGCCGACCGACACCAACCCGTTGCTGTGTGTATGCAAAGTCGTAACTTTCGATATCTAGTGTCTCAGCGTGAGTTCAACCTTGCGAGACGGATTCCGATGGAGCGAGGTGCTGGCTTACCCCGCGGTGTGGTTCCGCGACAACTGTTCCTGCGACGATTGTCGCGACCCCCGCAGCCAACAAAAGTACTTGCGAGTCACCGATCTGTCGCCCGAACTATCCATCTCGAATGTGGAGGAGTTCGGAGACAAGATCGTGCTCACGTTTCTACCGGACGGTCACCGTTCGGTATTCGAGCGTTCTTGGTTTCTGTCTGCGTCTTGCTCGACGGTCGGCGTTGGACGGAGTGAACAGAACAAGGTCCTCTGGAGCGCTAGTGATCTTGAACCGACGACGCAACATTCAACGTGGTCGACCTACTGCAGCGACGTGGCGACCCGCTTACGGATGCTCCGCGGCATCGATCAACTTGGATTCGCGATTCTCCACGACACGCCGACGGACGAGCTCACCGTTCTACGCGTGGCGCGAAGTTTTGGATTCGTTCGTGAGACCAACTATGGCGAGTACTTCGATGTTCGTGTCGAAGCGAATCCGAGCAATCTCGCTTTCACGGGCGCCGCGATCTCCCCCCACACGGACAACCCCTACCGCGATCCCGTACCTACCATGCAGTTGCTCCACTGTCTGGGCAACCAGGTCATGGGTGGGGAATCCGGTTTGGTCGACGGCTTTCACGCTGCGGCGATCTTGCGAGAGAACCATCCTCGACTCTTTGACGTACTCACTCGCACTCCGGTGACGTTCGCGTGGAGCGACCAGAACAACGTCTTGATCGCTGAACGACCCATGATCGAATTGGATTCGTTAGGTCGAATATGCGCTGTCCGGTTCAACAATCGCTCCATGCAGACGATGTGGTTGGACGCCACGCGTCTAAGGGACTTCTACGAGGCATATCGTTGCTTCGCGGACATCCTCGAACGTCCGGATCTAATGGTGAGGTTCCGCCTCGAAGCGGGCGACTGTGTCATTTTCGACAACACCCGGTTGCTTCACGCCCGAACGGCGTTTGTCGAATCGAGCAGTGGCAGGCGTCACCTGCAGGGCTGCTACGCCGATCTCGATGGGCTCTCGAGCACCGTCACGGTACTCGAGCGAGAATTCGGGCGCTAAAGGTTGTCACTCTCCAGAGCGATCCTTCGGCCTGATCTAATCAGGATCAACGCGAAGCCGATGTTGGACAGCATCTCGGCGGCGAACAGTACGTGCAGTGCGCCAAGCGTCGTGACCAGATTCAAGACGGCACCAGTGATTTGGACGATGAGAAAGAGGCTCGCGATCAATGATGGCGGCCACAATCGGTACAGCCAGAGCGAGCCCGCGGTGACGACGACGACCAGCACAACGCCAACGCCGAAATGAAGATCCCTCAGTACGCCGTTCAGCGTATAGACGTACGTGCTGAGCATGACGAGCGTCAGAACGCTGCAGTAGGTCAGGAGCAACAGTCGGAGCCGACGAGATCGTTGGTCGCCGTCCGAGACGAGAGACGCCGCACGAAGGTTGAACCCCACGAGCAGCGCCAGGGAGAGCGTGTACGGGATGACGGTCTTGAGGTGCACGCCGTAGTCGCTCAGCCCCCCCTCGTTGGCTTTCAACACGAATCCGGGGTGAAGCGCGATGCAGACACCGGTGAAGAAGAGAAATGCGACTTCGCCGCGCACCATATTCGATACGACACGCCACTTCAACGACGATCGCCGCCGAGTAGCGAACCTAATGGCGCGCGATTCCCGCTGAAATCCTTGCATCATTCGATCGTCCGATTCTCGTCAATTGTGCGTTCGTCATACCAGATGGAGCTACGTCCGGAAATTCGAAAAAGCAGTGATTCGTCGAGTACTACGGGTTGATGTTCCAGTAGATTACGCGCCGCCCAATCCGAAGCGACGAACATCTCGAGTTTCTGGACGAGGTGGGCCCGACTGCCTGGGTGTTGGCGTGCGTATCACCTGAAGATGTCACCCTCACTGGTTGAGTGAGTAACGCAGACGCTCAGTCGGTGTCGCCGCCCGACACGTCCGAGACCTTCTGCTTGCCCGCCGAGACGAACGGCATCATCGCGCGGAGCTTCTTGCCGATCTCCTCGATCGGGTGCTTCTTCCCCGCGTCGCGGAGCTCTCGGTAGCGCGGTCGTCCGATCTCGTTCTCCAAGATCCACTCGGCGGCGAAGGATCCGTCTTGAATCTCGGTCAAGATCTTCTTCATCTCTCGCTTCACCGATTCGTTTATCACGCGAGGTCCTCGCGTCAGGTCACCGTACTCGGCGGTGTCCGAGACGCTGAAGCGCATGCCGGTGATCCCCTCTTCGTACATCAGGTCGACGATGAGCTTCAACTCGTGCAGGCACTCGAAGTAGGCGCTCTCGGGTTGGTAGCCCGCCTCGACGAGCGTCTCGTAACCGGCGCGCACGAGCGCCGTCACCCCACCGCACAGCACCGCCTGCTCGCCGAACAGGTCGGTCTCGGTCTCTTCGGTGAAGGTCGTCTCGAGCACACCGGCGCGGGTCGCCCCGATGCCGTGCGCGTAGGCCAGTGCGATGTCGTGGGCCTGCCCGGTCGCGTCCTGTTCCACCGCGACCAGTGACGGCACGCCGCCGCCCTCGAGGTAGGTGCGTCGCACGAGGTGCCCGGGGCCCTTGGGGGCGACCATGGCCACGTCGACGTCGGCCGGCGGCTTGATCAGGTCGAAGCGGATGTTGAAGCCGTGCGCGAAGAGCAGACACTTACCGGCCGTCAGGTGCGGCGCGATCTCGGCGTCGTAGGTGCGCTTCTGTTCGGTGTCGGGCACGAGCACCATGATGACGTCGGCTTCGGCGCAGGCGTCGGCGATGGAGAGGACGCGCAGCCCCGAGTCCTCGGCCTTGGCGACCGACGAGGAGTCGGTGCGCAGTCCCACGCGCACGTCATAGCCGCTGTCGTGCAGGTTGAGCGCGTGCGCGTGGCCCTGGGAGCCATAGCCGAGGATCGCGATCTTCTTGGCCATCAAGAGTTCGGGTTTGGCGTCAACTTCGTAGTACATCGTGGTCATGGGGAGTCCTTCGTCGGTCTGTTGGTCACTCTGCGCTCAGCCAAGTCTAGGGAGTGCCACGCGACCGGTTCGATGGAGCTCGACCTCGGTGAAGACCTCCAGGGCCCGTTCGAGTTCGTCACACGCGGCCGGGGTCCCGGCGAGCATCACCGTCACCGACGTCGGTCCGACGTCGATGATCGAGGCGCCGGCGTTGGTGATCGTGTCGAGCATGGCCGGACGATGCTTGTAGTCGAGCGGCAATGTCGCCAGCAACAGTTCGCGCTCCACGGCGTCGCGCGGCGCGAGGTCACTGATCGCCACCACGTTCACCAACTTGTCCAGCTGTTGGACGATCTGTTCGAGGGGCGCCGATTCGGCGTCCACGACGATGGTGACACGCGAGAACCGGGCGTGGCTCTCGGCCGGGGCGACCGCCAGGGAGTAGATGTTGAAGCCGCGACGCGCGAACAGCCCGGCGATCCTCGCCAGGACACCGGCCTTGTTCTCGACGAGGACCGAGAGGATGTGATGGCGCACCGGCGTGCGCGGCACTTCGCCGAGGTACGGTTCGGGAGGGCTCATCGACGTTCTCGCTGGAGCGGATGGACGATGATGTCGTCGTTACTGGCGCCCGAGGCGACCATGGGAAAGACCTTCTCTTCGGCGTCGGTGCGAAAGTCGATCACGACCGGCACGTCGTTGATCGAGTTCGCCTCATCGATCACCTCGTGCATCTCTTTGAGCGTTCGCGCGCGAAGGCCGACGCAGCCCATCGCCTCGGCCCACTTGACGTAGTCCGGGAGGTCGGCGCTGAGATAGACCTCGGAGTAGCGCTGCTCGTAGAACATCTCTTGCCACTGGCGCACCATCCCCAGGTAGGCGTTGTTGAGGATCGCCACCTTGATCGGTATCCCCTCCGAGCGCGCCGTGGTCAACTCCTGGGCCGTCATCTGGAAACAGCCGTCGCCGTCGATGCACCAGACCGTGCGGTCCGGTCGACCGACCTTGGCGCCGATGGCGGCCGGGACGCCGAAGCCCATCGTCCCGGCTCCCCCGGAGTTGATCCAGGTACCGGGCTCGTCGAACTTCCAGTGTTGCGACGCCCACATCTGGTGCTGGCCGACGCCGGCCGCGACGATCGTGCCCGGCGCGGCCTTGGCGGCGATCGCCTCGATGACGTGCTGGGGGCGCAACGGGCCCTCGGCCGTCGGCTCGTCGTAGACCAGCGGGTAGCGGTCGCGCCAGTCGTTGATGGTCTTCCACCACACGTCGAGGTTGCGCGGCGTCGCTTGGGCCGCCTCGAAGGCCCGAAGCGCCGCACCCACGTTGCTCTGGATCGCGACGTCGGCGCGACGGACCTTGTTGAACTCGGCCCGGTCGATGTCGACGTGGATCACCTTGGCGCCGGGGGCGAAGGCCGGGATCTTGCCCGTCACCCGGTCGTCGAAGCGCGCGCCGAGCGAGATCAGGAGGTCGCACTTCTGGAGGGCGGTGACCGCGGTGTACATCCCGTGCATCCCGGGCATGCCGAGATGCTGATCGTGCGAGTCCGGGAACGCGCCTCGGGCCATCAAGGTCGTGACGACCGGGATGCCGGTGCGCTCGGCGAAGGCCAGCAGCTCTTGTGCGGCGCGCGACTTGAGCGTGCCGCCGCCGACGTAGAGGACCGGTCGCTCCGATTCGCCGATCAGCGTCACCGCACTCGCGACGGCGTACTCGTCGAGCACGACCTCGGGACGATAGCCGGGCAGGTCGTACTCCACCACGCTCGCCGGGTACCACCAGTCCATCATCGACTGGGTGACGTCCTTGGGCACGTCGATCAGCACCGGACCGGGTCGCCCGGTCGTCGCGAGGTGGAAGGCCGCCGCGACGCAGCGTGGGATCTCCTGGGCCGACTGGACGAGGAAGTTGTGCTTCGTGATGCCCATCGTGATGCCGGTGATGTCGCACTCCTGGAAAGCGTCGGAGCCGATGGCGGCGGTGGCGACCTGGCCCGTGATCACGACGAGCGGCGTCGAGTCCATGTGCGCGTTACCGATCGGCGTGACGATGTTCGTCGCCCCGGGACCGCTCGTGACCATCGCGACGCCCGGTCGCCCGGTCGCCAGCGCGTAGCCCTCGGCCATGTGGCCGGCGCCCTGTTCGTGGCGCACGAGGATGTGGCGGATGGAGGAGTCGAGGAGCGGGTCGTACACGGGGAGGATGGCGCCGCCGGGCAGGCCGAAGATCGTGTCCACGCCCTCTTGTTCGAGGCTCCTGATGAGTGCCTGCGCTCCTGTGAGTTGCACAATGTTCCTTTGTTCTTAGATAAGCAAAAAGGCCTCCCTTGTTTGGGAGGCCTCCGGAGTACGTGTGAGCGTGACTACCGGCGCCGCGCGCCTACTACCACCAGAATGTCGATACGGGTCGTCACGTCTTCATCTTTGCACACGTGGCACCACGGCACAAGGCGCTACCTCGTGGTAACCGCCCCCTTCTCCGCGCCCTGGGCCATGCGCGCGAACTTCTCGAGCACCCCGGTCGTGTAGCGCGGGGTGAACGGAGCGACGTGCTCGGCTCGTTCGGCGAGTTCGGCGGCGTCGACGTCGAGGTCGATCGACAACGTCTCGACGTCGATGGTGATCCGATCACCGTCGCGCACGAGCGCGATGGGGCCGCCGTCGAGGGCCTCGGGCGCGACGTGACCGACGCAGAATCCGTGGGTCCCGCCGCTGAAGCGACCGTCGGTGATCAGTGCGCAGTCACTCCCGCGACCGACGCCCTTCATCGCGCCGGTGACCATGAGCATCTCGCGCATGCCGGGACCGGACTTGGGACCTTCGTAGCGGATGACCAGCACGGTCTCGGGCTCGATCTCGTCCGCGAGGATCGCCGCGAGCGCGAACTCCTCGCCGTCGAAGACCCGCGCGCGGCCACTGAACTGCAGCTGGTCGATGCCGGCGACCTTCACGACGGCGCCCTGGGGGGCGAGCGACCCGCGCAACACGGCGATACCGCCGCGGTCGTGGATCGGATGGCTGAGGTCTCGTACGACCTCGCCGTCGGGTGAGGCCGGGTGGTACTCGGCGAGGCTCTCGGCCATCGTCTTGCCCGAGACCGTCAAGACGTCACCGTGCAAGAGACCGTGCTCGAGCAGGTGCTGGAGGACGACCGGCACGCCCCCGACGCGGTCAAGGTCGCTCATGTGGAAGCGGCCGTGTGGTTTCATGTCGGCGATATGGGGAACCCGGGCCGCCACCTTGTTGAAGTCATCGAGTTCGAGATCGACGCGGGCCTCATGGGCGATGGCGAGCAGATGCAGGACGGCGTTCGTCGATCCACCGAGGGCCATCACGACGGCGATCGCGTTCTCGAAGGCCGGCTTGGTCATGATCGCTCGCGCGTCGATGCCGCGGTCCAGGAGGTTCAGCACCGCCAAGCCCGAGTCGTAGGCGTACTGGTCGCGACGGGGGTCGATCGAGGGCACCGAAGCGCTCCCGAGGAGTGACATCCCGAGCCCCTCGCCGACGCTGGCCATCGTGTTGGCGGTGAACATCCCGGCACAACTCCCCTCGCCGGGGCAGGCCGCGCACTCGATCGCGGTGAGCTCGTCGTCACTGATCGCGCCCACCGCGTTCGCGCCCACGGCCTCGAACACCGACGTGATATCCAACGCCCGCCCGTCGAGTTCCCCGGGCATGATCGTGCCGCCGTAGAGGAAGACGCTCGGTACGTTGAGTCGCGCCGCCGCCATCAGCATGCCGGGAAGCGACTTGTCGCAACCGGCGAGCGTCACCATGGCGTCGAAGCTCTCGGCGTGCATGACGCACTCCACCGAGTCGGCGATGACCTCGCGCGAGACCAGCGAGGCGCGCATGCCCTCGTGTCCCATCGAGATACCGTCGGAGACCGCGATCGTCACGAACTCGAAGGGCACACCGCCGGCGTCACGAACGGCGACCTTGGTGCGCTTGGCCAGTCGGTCGAGCGGCAGGTTGCACGGGGTGACCTCGTTCCAGCTCGACGCCACGCCGATCTGGGGCTTGGTCATGTCGTCGTCGGTGAGGCCCATGGCGCGCAACATCGAGCGCGCGGGCGCGCGACTCTTGCCGAGCGTGACGTCAGTACTTCGTGGGGTGGGGTGGACTGTCATGGGGGAAGTCTAGGAAATCCGCTCGACGCGACGTGGCGCGTGGACTACGGACGCGCGTAAACGCTGACGGTCTCACCGACCGCGAGCAGCTCGACCCACGTCTGACCGGGGCGCAGGTCGATGACCTTGCCCGACGCGGCGCGGTACGCCGTGCGTAGGTGGATGTTGCGACGGAACCACGTCCCCTTCTGCAGACGTCCGTCGGAGAAGATCTCGACCGGACCGGACCCGACCAGTTGGGCGTAGGAGCCTTCGACCCCGACCCCGCCGTAGTACTTCACGCTCATCACGATGACGTTGGTCGGCGCGACGCGCACGCCGGTCGCCGTCACGTCGGGCGCGCCGAAGATCGAGCGCAGCCAGTCGTGGGTCTGGCCGTCCCACTGATAGGACGCGGCGTAGCCCGAACCGAAGTTCACGGTGAAGGACCCGACCGGGGCACCGACGGCCGGGGCACTCCGCGGCACGTAGGTGAAGAGCGGGGGCGGCGGGTGGACCTTCCCACCCTCTTTCATGAGCAGCACCGCGTTCGCGAAGAGGTTGTGCGGTGGCGGGCGCGCGGGGTCGCGGAACATCGCCGCACCGGCGTTCGACTGGTCGATCAGTTTGACCGGCGCGGTCTCGATGCTGCTGATCGCGTACTGGGCGCCGCCGGAGAAGGCGAAGATCCCGCCGATGGGAAAGACGATCTCGCGGTCGGTGCGCCGGACCGATCGCACCGGTCCGACCTTGGTCGGCAGGTTCGAGTTGAAGATGGCCGCCAGTCGAGTGATCCCGCCCTCGACGATCTCTTCGTAGACGACGTCGGCTTCGTTGATGCCGTACTGGGGATGGGCCTCCGGGGTGTTGTCGATCTTGATGGTGAGGGCCGAACGCCGCTTCGTGACCGCCGTCGGGTCGGGCAGGCCCGTCAGCGCCGCCACGCGACGGTGCACAACCGTCGTCGTGGTCGTCGTCGGTGACGTCGTGGTCGTCGTGTCGGCGGAGACGCTCACCGCGGCCCAGCTCATCACGACCAGCGCCGCCACAACGACGAGGGGGAAGCGGCGCATGAGGAGAAACTAGTTGGTCACGCCGCGCCCGTGTCGTCGGCGCACGTCCTTAGCGGCGCGCCTGAAGTTCGGCGATGACGTCTTTCCCGTTCGCCTGACCCTTGGTGAGCTTCATCACCTGGCCGACGAAGAACTGCGCGAGCTTCTCATCGCCAGACCGGTATCGCGACCACTCGTCCGGGTTCTCTTCGATCAGCTCGTCCACCACTTCGCCGAGGGCGCCCGACGCGAGTCGTTCGAAACCCTTGCTCTTGGCGATCGACACCGGATCTCCGCCGTGGGCGAGTATCTCGGCGAGCACCGTCTTGGCCTGGGTCGCCGACAGCTCACCGCTCTGTTCCATCAAGAGCGTGGCCACGTAGGACTCGACGCTCAGGTTGGACAGTTCGTCGAGGTCGCCCGCGATCTCGTTGGCGGCACGCGCGATGGCAAGCTCGGACTCGACTCCGCCGTCGAGGGCGGCGAGGACGAAGGGGTCGAGGCCGAGGTCGATCACCACTTCGAGCGCGTCGAGCAGCGCCGGCGCCGGGTCCGTGAGTCGCTGGGTCAGCACGGCGCGCCGCTCGGCCGGCATCGGCGCCAGTCCCGCGGCGACCCGGTCCTGCCATTCCCGGTCCGGCACGAGGTCGACGAGGTCGGGCTCGCGGAAGTAGCGGTAGTCGTCGGCGTCCTCTTTGACGCGCAACGTCGAGGTCGTTCCGACGTTCTCGTCCCAGTGGCGAGTCTCCTGGCGGACGGTGCCGCCCCCCTCGAGCAACTCCACCTGGCGCGCCGCCTCGAACTCGATGGCGCGCCCGAGACTGCGCAGGGAGTTCAGGTTCTTGATCTCACAGCGGGTGCCGAAGGGCTCGCCGGCACGGCGCACCGAGACGTTGGCGTCGATTCGCATCGAACCCTCTTCCATGCGTCCGTCCGAGGCGCCGGTCGCGATCAAGATGCCGCGCAACTCGGCCGCGTACGCGCGAGCCTGGTCCGAACTTCGGATGTCCGGGCCCGAGACGATCTCGACCAGCGGCACGCCGGAGCGGTTGTAGTCGACCAGCGAGCGGTCGGCGCCGTGGATTCGTCCGCTTCCTCCCAGGTGGGTCGACTTGCCGGTGTCCTCTTCGAGGTGGGCTCGTTCGATCGACACCCGCGAGCCGTCGGGCAGGTCGAGGTAACCACCGACGTTGATCGGCAGGTCGTACTGACTGATCTGAAAGTCCTTGGGCATGTCGGGATAGAAGTAGTTCTTGCGGTGAAAGGTCGACGGCGAGATCGTGCTGTGTAGCGCGGTGCCGATCGCCATCGCCAACTCGACGGCGCGCACGTTGAGCACCGGCAACGAGCCGGGCAGCCCGAGACAGATCGGACAGACATTGGTGTTCGGCTCGGCGCCGAAGGAGTTCGCGCAGCCACAGAACATCTTGGTCTTCGTCTTGAGCTCGGTGTGGACCTCGAGCCCGACGACCATCTCCCAGCCGTCGCCCAGCGTCACGGCCGGCCGTCCGCGATCTCGAGGACCCGCGCGCCGGCGAAGAGCCGCGCCTCGCTGCGACCCGGACCGAGCAGTTGCACGCCGACCGGGAGACCGGCCTCGCCCGTGCCGAAGGGCACCGAGATCGCCGGTTCACCCGAGAGGTTGCTCGGGATGGTGAAGACGTCCGAGAGGTACATCGCCATCGGGTCGGCGGTCTTCGAACCGAACTCGAAGGCCACCGACGGCGTCGTGGCGCCGATCAACAGGTCGGCCTCTTGGTACGCGCGCCGAAAGGCGTCGATCGTGAGGGTGCGCACCTTCAGCGCCTGGCCGTAGTACGCGTCGTAGTAGCCGGCCGAGAGCGCGTAGGTGCCGAGCATGATCCGACGCTTCACCTCTTCACCGAAGCCGGCGGTGCGCGTCGCCTCCATCATCGCGGTCACGTCGCCGGCGTCGACGCGCAGACCGTAGCGAACACCGTCGAAGCGTGCGAGGTTGCTGGAGGCCTCGGCCGGGGCGATCAAGTAGTACGCGCTCAGTCCCAGGCGGAACTCGGGCACCGAGAGTTCGACGATCGTCGCGCCGGCGTCACGCAGGACCTCGACCGCGCGCTCGACCGAGGCGACGACGTCTTCGTCGGCGCCGTCGATCAGTTCACGCACGACGCCGACGCGCCTGCCGGCCACGCCGTCATCGACGTGGGCGACGAGTGACGGTGAGGGCTCGGGGAGCGACGTCGAGTCCAACGGGTCGTGTCCGGCGATCGCCTCGAGCGCCATCGCGGCGTCCGTGACGGTCTTCGTGAGCGGACCGATCTGGTCGAGCGAACTGGCGAAGGCGATCAGACCGTAACGAGAGACGAGTCCGTAGGAGGGCTTCACGCCGATGAGTCCACACAGCGCGGCCGGCTGACGGATCGAACCGCCGGTGTCGCTGC
>JBEKCK010000005.1:0-120000 GCA_050014915.1 Acidimicrobiales bacterium
ACGATGAGCGCCCAGCCGGAGAGGTAACCGAGTATCGGGTGGATCGCTCGACGAACCCACGAGTAGGCGGCCCCGGCGTGCGAGTCATCGCGGCTCAGATAACTGAAGGCCCACACGATGCCGAACATGAAGAATCCGCAGTACAGCAACGCGGCTTCGCCGCCGTAGCGGACTGCGAAGAACAACGCCCCGGTGGTCGCGCCGATCGAATAGGCCGGGGCCGAACCGGCGATGCCCATGATCGCTGAGTCGAAAAGCCCGAGGACCCCCGCGTTCAGTCGGTTCGGGGTTGCAGCGCTGTCGCTCTGCTCCTCGACATCGGTCATGCCTACCTCTTTCTCATGAGATCGGAACTCGTTGATTTATTGATTTCAGGCAACTTAACATGCCGTCCGCCGTGATCCCTGAGCTGCCAGGTTGTGCATTCGAACGTTCCGAACATGTCACGTCCTATGCCCGAAGGGTTCGGTGGGGGCGCGTTAAATTTGGTCGACGTCGCAGGTTTCGACGATCGTCCACCCGAGCGAAAGCATTACTGCGTGCCAGCCTTCCAACGATTCGATCTCGACGGTGAGTCCGACCAGCCGGTAGTCACCGACAAGGAGATGAAGCGCCGCTGGGCCGCCTTCCACGGCGACATGCGCAAGATGTCGGGCAAATGGTGGCAGCGAATCCTCGGTCAACTCCTCGGTGAGGACACGCGTCGTTACCGCCTGGCGCGACGAGTCGGACGACCGATTCTCCAGACGCTACGTCGAGTGCGCTCCTCGGGCGAACAGACTGAACCGGCTCTCGCCACGGCCCAATTCGCCGACGCGCCGTTGAAGACACCCGAATCGACCATCTTCCCGTACAACTACTCACCCAAGACCTCCATCCGATTCATCAACCTCGCCTCCTACGAGGTATCGACCGACGACGTCGCCACCGTCGCCGTCGACGAAGGCCTGGCAGCCTCGGTCGCGGTCGAGGCGGCCAACGACGTACTGAACTCGACGAGCGCCACCTGGCTCTTTCTGTGCGACACCACGAGCAACGACGAACATCGGGCGACCACGTTGCTCGCGCTCTTCAATCACGTGACCGACGACGCCGACGTCGTCTTCGCCGACGAGGCCGGTCCCAACGTCTTCGCGCCACTCTTCAAGTTCCCGTCCGTACCGCCCCACACGCTGATCAGCTACAACGTCGTGGGACGCCCCGCGCTCCTTCGCGTCTCGACGCTCCGGCGGATCGGCGGCTTCGATGCGCACGCCGGTTGGGCATTCGAACACGACGCCTATCTCCGCCTGAGCGAGTCGAACGCAGTCTTCCTCCACGTCAACCTGGTCCTCTTGGCGGCGCGTCCGGACATCGCCTTCGAACGTGACCACATCGACGCCGACACCTGTCGGGTCGCCGAGCAGGCGCTCCGCCGCCGCGGGTGGAACGGGACCGTCGAGCCCGGACGGGTCCCCGGGCTCGCGCACTGGAAGCTGGAGGCCCCATCACCGCAGCCGTCGATCGACGTCATCATCCCGACGCGAGATCGCATCGACCTCGTGCGCAACTGCATCGAGGCACTCGAGAACAAGACGACGTATGAAAACTGGGACATCATCCTGCTCGACAACGACTCGATCGAGCCGGAGTCCCTGGAGTACTTCGCCGAGACGAAGTACCGGGTGGTGCCCTGTCCGGGACCGTTCAACTACGCCAAGATCGTCAATCGCGGGATCAATCATTCGAGCGCCGACTTCGTCGTCACCCTCAACAACGACACGATCCTGATGACCCCGGACTGGCTCGAACGGATGGTCTCGCTCGCCGCCCTGCCGGACGTCGGCATCGTCGGGGCGTGCCTCTTGGATCAGTACGGACACCGCGAGCACGAGAGCATCGTCATCTCGCCCTACCCCCAGCACCTGCGCACCGACTCCAACTATCCGCACCTCGATCAGTTCTCGCGTTCCATCCGCGACGTCGCCGCTGTCACGGGTGCCGTGCAGATGGTCCCGCGAGCGTTCTGGCAGTCGCTCGGCGGGATGGACGAGCGCCTGGCCGTCACGATGAACGACGTCGACCTGTGTCTACGCGCCCAGAGCGACACGATGTACGTCGTCTACACCCCGGACGTGCAACTGATCCATCACGTCAGCTCCTCGCGCGGCACTCTCGACCCCCTGGAGGACCGCAACCGGTTCATCCGCCGTTGGGATATCTTCGGCACCTTCAAGGACCCCTTCTTCCCCGAGGCGCTGCTCTTGCTCGGCGAGACGATGTTCTATCTGCCGCGCTGAACACCCGAAATGCTTCATCGGCCCTTGTAGCCTGAGGTCGTGACGTCTGCGTGGAATCGGTTCCTGACCTTCTACCGCCGGCTTCCCCCCTCGACCACCGCGCTACTCCTGATCCTGTTGGCCGTCATCATCGGCAACGGCCTGTACTTGGTCGGCGAATCGAACATCAACCCCATCTGGTGGACGGCGAACATCTCGACAGTCGTCTGTCACATCACGTGTGGACGCCCGATGATCGACCCCAACGTCGGCTTCATCACCCAGCCGCTGGGTCACCTCTCGGCGATGGACATACTGCACGGTCACCTACCCTGGTGGAACTACTACGAAGGTCTCGGACAGCCGCTCGCGGGCGAGATGCAGGCTGCGTCGTTCTTCCCGTTGACCCTGTTGTTCGCCCTGCCCGGCGGACTGCTCTGGTTCCACATGAGCCTCGAGATCATCGCGGGCTTCTCGACCTACTTCTTGACCAAGCGCCTCGGTGTGCCGATGATCTTCGCCACCGCCGCGGGCTGCCTCTTCGCTTTGAACGGGACCTTCGCCTGGGTCGGGAACGCGGTTCTCAACCCGATCGCCTTCTTGCCGATGCTGCTGCTCGGCATCGAGATGATCTTCGATTCGACCCAGACGAAGAACAACCGGGGCTGGTACCTGGCCGCGATCGCCGTCGCCCTGGCCTTCTACTCCGGGTTCCCCGAGGTCGCGTACTTCAACGGACTGTTCGCCTTGGGATGGGCCGCGGTACGCCTGTTCTCGGTGCCGCGCCAGTCGCGCAAACTCGCCGTCGGGCGCCTCGGCATCGCCGGCGGCGTAGGGATCTTGTTGTCGCTTCCGATACTGGTGCCCTTCGCCGACTTCACCAAGGTCGCCAACCTCGGTCACCACACCGCCGCGATCGACGGCACAGCGCACATCTCGATCCACGCGATCCAGATGTTCTTCGACCCGTATGTGCACGGGACGCTCTTCACGAACCTGAACGTCGCGAGCGTGTGGGGCGGGATCGGTGGCTACTTCACGGCGAGCGTCGGGGCCCTGGCGCTGCTCGGACTCTTCGGTCAGCGCTACCGGCCGCTTCGCATCTACATGGCGACCTGGACCGTCATCGGACTGTGCGGCGCCTGGAACTTCTTGGAGTTGCGCAAGGTCTGGAACCTGATCCCGCTCCTCGAGAACGTCTCGTTCGGCCGCTACATCATGTCGAGTTGCGAACTGTCGTTCATTATCCTCGCGGCCTTCGGGTTGATGGACCTGGCCGAGAGCGCCAAGGCCAAGCGACTCTTCACGGTGACGACGTCGGTCATGCTGCTCGGACTCGTCTGGATCGTGTTGGCCGCCAGCTCGCTGAACGACCACGTCGTCTACGGTCACCGGGCGCGCTACATCTACGCGTTCCTCGACGCGATCCCCTTCATCGCGATCGTCGCGCTCCTCGTGCTCGGACGACTGACGAAACACAAGATCGTGCCGCTGCTCGTGGCGTTGGTGCTGGTCGGTGAGTCGTTGTTGATGTTCGGGGTGCCCGGCGGCGGTTCGGCCAAGATCGTGGACGTCGACACGGGACCGATCACGTATCTCCAGAAGCACGAGCATCACTATCGCTACCTCGACTTCGCCGTCCTGACGCCGAACTGGGGCTCGCAGTATGGACTGAACGCGCTGAATGCGATCGACCTGCCGTTCCCCGAGAAGTTCTCCAAGCTGATCGAGACCCAGCTCTACCCCGGCCTCACGCCGTCGAATCAGTTCGTGATCCACGACGGAATGACTGGCATGATCATGCAGGAGAAGGAACTCGTCATTCACTTCAAGGCCTACGAAGCGGCCTCGGTCAAGTACGTATTGATGCCCGACGCGCTCGTCATCCTGCCCGCCCTCACCCAGCTCGGCGTGACACAGGTCTTCCACGACGACAAGGCCACCATCTACGAACTGCCGCATCCCCGGTCGTTCATCTCGGCGAACTCCTCGTCGTGCACGGTGACGGCCGAGGGCGTCAACAAGGCGAGCGTGGACTGCCCGAGTGGCGCGTCGCATGTCGTTCGGACCGAACTGATGATGGCCGGCTGGAAGGCGTACGTGAACGGTAAGGCGGTCACCATCAAGACCGTCGACGGCGTCTACCAGAGTGTGAAGGTTCCCGAGGGTACCTCGACGGTCACCTACAGCTTCCTGCCGCCGCACGAGAAGTACGCGGTGTTGCTCGCGATACTCGCGGCGCTCTTCCTCGTGGAAGTGTGGGGTCGCGAACGGCGCTTCTTCGCGCACGACCGCTCCCCCTAGGCACCCGTGAACGCGGTCACCGTCTACGGCGTCATCGCGCTCAGTTTCATGATGCTGATGTACGCCCTCGAATCGCGCGGTCGGCGCTTCGTCGTGCTCTTCGCGCTCGGTTGCGTTCTCTCGAGTGTCTACGGCTTCGCGAGCGGCGCCTGGCCGTTCGGGGTCGTCGAAGCCGTCTGGAGCCTGATCGCGGTGCGAAGGGCCTCGCAGCTCACCTGACCCGGTCCGCGTATTGGGCGTTCGGCGGTGCCAAACTTCTCCCAAACGAGTGACGACCGCCGTAAAGGCCGTTCGGTCAGGGATTGGACCATCAAGATCCATGGGACGTGCTCAACATCGGAGAAAGAGACCTGTGCGCCGGGGACGTGGGACCGACCACGCCGGGCTCAAGAGGTTCGCCGCCACCGCAGTGATCCTCGCGTCGTGCGCCGGATTCGCCATCGAGACCGGTCGCGACTCCTACAGCGCCCAACAGCCGCGGTCTTCGACCTCGATCGCCGGCGCTACGACGACGACAGGAACCTCGTCGTCGACGTCGTCCACCACGACGACCACGGCTGTCACCACGACCATCCCGGTGTCGACGCGCATCGAAGACCCGTTCCACTCGGCCTCGCTCGCCAAGTACCTCGAGTCGAGGACGGACAACGTCACCGCCGCCCTTTACAACGTCAACACGCATCAGACCTTCATCTACCGACCGGACATCGACGAAGTGACCGCGAGCATGGAGAAGATCGACATCCTCGCGGTCCTGCTCTGGGAGAGCCAGAACGAGCACAGAGCGCTGACTGAGCAAGAAGAGTCGCTCGCCACGAAGATGATCGAGTACTCGGACAACAAGGCCGCCGAATCGTTGTGGGTGACCATCGGCCAGCTCCCCACGGTCACAGAGTTCAACAAGGACCTCCACTACTCGCAGTCGATCACCAGTTGGGACTGGGGACTCTTCGACACGACACCCCACGACCAGCTCCAACTGTTGAAGACCATCCTCTTGCCCAACAAGTACCTCACTCCGGCATCTCAGGAGTACGAGCAGGACCTGATGCAGAACGTCGTTGACTACGAACGATTCGGAATCCCCACCGGCGTTCCTACGAACGCCACCGTCGGTGTGAAGAACGGGTGGTACCCGGAGACGACGACCGGCTGGCAGGTGAACACCGCGGGCTACGTGCACCTCAACAAGACGTACTACCTCGCGGTCGTCATGACGGCGTCAAACCCGAGCGAGGCCTACGGGAAAGAAGTCGTGGACCGCGTGGCCCAGGCGTTCTGGAACTTCGAATCGAGTCGCGCCAACATCTGAGGCCCCCTAATTTCGCAGGGACTCAAGTACGATTGGCTCATGTCGAAGCCTCGCCACGCGGCTCCCCGCACAACCTGGCGTTGGCGACAAGCGGGCTCCGCCCGTCTCGTCGGAGTGATCGTCGTCATGGCGCTCATCGCGTTGACGATCAACTTCACGCTGTCGAGCAAGGGCAACTCCGACTCCACCACCACCTTGCCGGCCACGTCGACCACGACACCAGCCACCACAACGACGACGATGCCGACCGCCCTCAACAAGATCGTGCCACCCGGCCCACCGGCGTCCTCACGCCGGCTCGTCCTCTACAAGGACATCACCGGCGATATCTCGCCCAAGTCCGTGATGTCGACGAACACCGGGCTGGTCTTCGCCCAGAACATGATGTATCGCCACACGATGACGGTGTACAACTCGGCCGGCACGCTACTCAAGACGATCAGTGACGGCGTGGTGCTGTCACGCTTCGGCGTCCACGGTCGTCCCGGCCTGACCCACGGCGCACCGGTCGAAGCGGCGGTGACACCGGACGGGAAGGACGTGTGGGTCTCGAACTACTCGATGTACGGGACCGGTTCGGGCCCCGAGGGTTCGGACACCTGCACACCGGCGTCGTCGATCGCGGCCGGTGACACGCCGAGCTTCCTCTACGAGGTCAGCACCAAGACCCTGTCGGTCGTCGGCGTCGCCGAGGTCGGCATGGTCCCGAAGTTCGTCGCGGTGACCCCGAACGACAAGTACGTGATCGCCTCGAACTGGTGCTCCTGGACCGTCAGCGTCGTGAACGAGGCGACGCATCGCGTGGTCGCCACGATCCCGGTGGGCGCCTACCCGCGCGGCATCGCGATCTCGCCCGACTCGCACCTGGCCTACGTCGCGATCATGGGTTCCACGGTGATCGACGTCATCAGCCTGTCGACCTTCAAGATCGTCGGACAGATCGGTGGCGTCGACAACGTACGCCACGTCGTGATCGACCCCCAGAACCCCGACATCCTCTACGCCTCGCTGAACCAACCCGGTGACGTCGTCAAGATCGACCGACTCACCGGCAAGATCCTGGCCGAAGTGCACACCGGATCGGACTGCAGGTCACTGGCGATCTCCACGGACGGGACCGCGCTGTACGTCGTGAACTATCTTTCGAACACAGTGACCGAGTTGGCGTCGAGCAATCTGAAGATCCTGCAAGTCGTGCCGACCGGCACCAATCCCGTGGGGGTCACCTACGACGGGACGACCGGAAGAGTGTGGGTCGCGGTCTACACCGGCGCGATTCTGGTATTCAATACCAAGCCGTCATGACCAGTCGTGTCGATGAGATCGACCTCTCACTTTCGTTGGACAAGGCCAAGTCCGCTGATCGCGTCGCGGCGGCCCAGCATCGCCTGACCCAACTTCGCCTCTTCACCGCCGGACTACTCCAACCCGACGTCGTGGCGCCCGGCCTGGTCGTGCTCTTCGAGGGTTTCGACGCCGCCGGCAAAGGCGGCGCGATCCGGCGCCTGACCGCCAGCATCGACCCCCGTCACGTGCGCGTCGTACCCATCGGGCCGCCGACGCCCGATGAGCTACGCCACGTCTTCCTGTGGCGATTCCAGCCCACCATTCCGGGATCCGGGGGCATGACCGTCTACGACCGTTCCTGGTACGGGCGGCTCCTCGTCGAGCGTGTGGAGGGGCTGATCGACAAGGCGACCGCGAAGCGTTCCGGTCAAGAGATCGTGCAGTTCGAGCAGTTGCTGACCGACAACAACACCACGCTGGTGAAGTTCTGGCTGCACATCTCGGACGAGGAGCAACTGAAGCGTTTCAAGGACCGCGAGAGTGATCCCTTGAAGCAGTGGAAGCTCACCCCCGACGACTGGCGTAACCGCGAGAAGCGCGCGGCGTACTTAGACGCGCTCGAGGACATGGTCGAGATGACCGATAAGACCCACGCCCACTGGGACCTGATCCCGGCCGACAGCAAGCACTACGCGCGCGTCGCCATCCTCGAGACGCTGATCGAGCGCTGGATCCACGACCTCGAACGACGAGGACTCAAGGTGCCCAAGCCGCGCGCCGGCGACTACCTGGGCTAGACGGCGACCGCGCTGTCTATCTGGAACACTGACTGGATGGACTCTCGCTACGGAATCACGATCCCCTTTGACGGCGTCTCGCTACGCGACCACGAGGAGTGGTACCACCGCATCGCCGACCTCGGCTACACCAGTCTCTGGTCGGCCGAGGTCGACGGGGCCGACGGCTTCACGCCGCTCACCTTGGCCGCGGTGTGGGAACCGCGCCTCAGCCTCGGCGTGGCGATCACCCCGGTCTTCACGCGCAGCCCGGGACTGATGGCGATGAGTATCGCCGCGATGGCCGAGGTCGCTGAGGGCCGCTTCATCATGGGACTCGGCGCGTCGAGCGAACCGGTCGTCCAACGCTGGAACGGCGTGAAGTACGAGAGGCCCTACGCGCGCACGCGAGACGTCCTGCGCTTCGTGAAGCGCGCCCTCGACGGCGAGAAGATCGACGACGCCTTCGAGACCTTCGAGGTCCACGGCTTCAAGCTCGCTCGCCCGGTCCTCGTACGACCGCCGATCCTGCTCGGTGCGTTGCGGCCGGGCATGCTGCGCCTCGCCGGACGAGAGGCCGACGGTGCGATCCTCAACTGGCTGGGCGCGAACGACGTCGCGCAGTGTTGCGCCGAAGTCGGCGAGGGCAAGACCATCGCGGCCCGGCTCTTCGTCGTTCCGACGGCCGACGCCGACCTCGCGCGCATGATCGGCCGACGCATGATCTCGTCGTACCTGACGGTGAACGCCTACGCCGAGTTCCACCGCTGGCTCGGACGCGGCGACGCGTTGCAGCCGATGTGGGACGCCTGGGCCGCGGGCGATCGCAAGTTGGCCAACGAAGTGATTCCCGACGCGGTCGTCGACGAACTGATCATCCACGGCCCCTACGAGGCCTGTCGCGAGCACGTCCTGCGCTACATCGAGGCCGGCGTCCAGATCCCGACGCTGGCGATCGTCCCCTTCGGTGTGGACCTCAAAGAGGCCGTCGAGGGACTGGCGCCGCGCTAGACCTTCTCGGACTCTAGGAACTCGAGCATGCCCGCGAACTTCTTGCGGGCCGCCTCGGTCCGGTCGGGGATGAACTCACTCGGGACTTCGTGGGGCATGTAGTTCTTCAGCGCGTGCCGCGCGACGGTCTGGCGATGGACCTCGTCGGGGCCGTCGTAGATCCGCGCGGCGCGCGCCCAACGGTACATCTGCTCGAGCGGTAGGTCGGTCGAGTACCCGAGGGCGCCGTGCGTCTGGAGGGCGCGGTCGATGACGTTGTGTAGCACCGTGGCCCCGTAGTACTTGATCATCGCGATCTCGTCACGCGACGCCGACGCGCCGACCCGGTCCATCTTCCAGGCGGCGTGCAGCGTCATCAGGCGCGCCGCGTGCATCTCGGCACGGGAGTCGGCGATCCAGTTCTGCACGGTCTGCTTCTCCGAGAGAAGCGAACCGTGGGTGAAGCGACTGACCGCGCGCTCGCACATCATGTCGAAGGCGCGCTGGGACTGTCCCAGCCAGCGCATGCAGTGATGGATGCGACCGGGACCGAGGCGCGCCTGGGCGAGCAGGAATCCCGAACCCTCCGGACCGATGAGGTTCTCGGCCGGGATCCGCACGTCGACGTAGCGGATCTCCGCGTGGTTCCCGAAGCGGCCGTAGTGGTTCTCGGGGTCGTCCATCGAACCGACATCGCGGACGATGTTCACGCCGGGCGTGCCGGCGGGCACCACGAACATCGACGATCCCTGGTACGGATGGATGTCGGGATTCGTGACCGCCATCACCACGAGGATGTCGGCGACCGAGCCGTTCGTCGTGTACCACTTGTGTCCGTTGATCACCCACTCGTCGCCGTCCTTGACCGCGCGCGTCTTGAGCAGGCGCGGGTCGCTGCCAGCGGTCTCGGGTTCGGTCATCGAGAAGCCCGAACGAATCGTGCCGTCCAACAGCGGCTGGAGCCAACGTTCGCGCACGTACTCCTGGGCCCCCTCGGTCATCTCCATGCCGGCCGCCAAGAGTTCGGCGTTGCCGCTGTCGGGCGCGTTGTTGCCGAACACGACCGGACCATACGGCGTCTGGCCGAGGATCTCGTGCATCAGTCCGAGGCGGACCTGACCGAATCCCGTGCCGCCCAACTCAGCCGGCAGGTGGGCGGCCCACAGTCCGCGCTCGCGGACCTGGTCCTGCAGGGGCTTGATGAAGGTCAGGGCTTGGTCGTGACTGAGGTCCAGTGTCTCGATCGGCATGATCTCTTCGTGCACGAAGCCGCGCATCCAGACCAGTTGCTCTTCAAACTCCGGTTCGGTCTCAAAGTCCCACGCCATAGCCCCACCTTCTTTCTCATCAACCATACGTCGCGCGAAATGTGGTCGGCGAAGGCTGCGGCGGCCTTCCGTACACTGTGTTCGGACAGATCGGAGCACCGTGGCCAAGAAGAAGCAGACCCCGAAGCCAGTCAAGGCACTACGCATCGGCGTGGTCGACACGATGTTCGCGCGCTTCGACATGGGCTCCTCGGCCCGCGCCGAACTGGAGAGCTGCTCGGGCTTCGGCGAGTCCTTCACCGTGGTCTCTCGCACCGTGCCCGGGTTCAAGGACCTCGCCGTCGCGGCCATGAACCTCATCGAGCAGGAGGACTGCGCCATCGTCGTCGCGCTCGGCATGCCCGGCTCGGCACCGATCGACAAGCAGTGCGCCCACGAGGCGTCCCAGGGCATCATGCTGGCCCAGCTGATGACCGCGACGCCCATCCTCGAGGTCTTCGTACACGAAGACGAGTCGGACGACCCGGAGGTGATGGCCAAGGTCTTCGACGACCGCTCGCGCAAACATGCCCGCAACGCGTACTGGATGCTCTTCGATCCGGACCAACTGCGTCGTCGTGCGGGCCAGGGAGTTCGTCAGGGCTTCGAGGACGCCGGACCGCTCGCGCAGTCCTAAGTAGTCGAGAACCTCAGCGCTTGGTTACACTCCACTTACCTCGCCGTAATACTTAGGAGGACATCATGCCCGAAGCTGTCATCGTCGCCACCGGACGAACCCCGATCGGACGCGCCTTCAAGGGCTCACTCGTCGATATGCGACCGGACGACCTCACGGCGCTCGTCGTTCGAGAGGTACTGGCCAAGTTGCCCGAACTGGACCCGCAGAGCGTCGAGGACCTCATCGTCGGTTGCGGTCAGCCGGCCGGCGAATCGGGATTCAACGTGGCGCGCGTGGCGGCGCTCCTCGCGGGTCTCCCCAACGTTCCGGGCGTGACTGTCAATCGCTACTGCTCGTCGAGTCTGCAGACGATCCGCATGGCGGCCCACGCGATTCGCGCCGGTGAAGGTGACGTCTTCGTCGCGGCCGGCGTCGAGACCGTGTCACGCTTCGCGAACGGCGCGTCGGACATCGGCAAGGCGGTCAACGAACTGTTCTCCGAGGCCATGGAGCGAACGGCCAAGCGCTCCGAGCGCGCCGCAGAACCGTGGTCGCCCCAGCCGGGCCTGCCCGACATCTACATCGCCATGGGCCAGACGGCGGAGAACGTCGCGGAGTACGAGAAGGTGAGCCGCCTCGAGATGGACGAGTTCGCCGTGCGCAGTCAAGAACTCGCCGTGGCCCACCAAGAGAATGGCTTCTTCGAGCGCGAGATCATTCCGGTCACCCTGCCCGACGGGACGGTAGTCACTCGCGACGACGGCCCGCGCGCGGGCACCACGCTCGAGCGTCTGGCGACGCTGCAGCCGGTCTTCCGTGAGGGCGGTTCGATCACCGCCGGCAACGCCTGTCCCTTGAACGACGGCGCCGCCGCGGTCGTGGTGATGAGCGACACGCGCGCAAAGGAGCTCGGTATCAAGCCCCTCGCGCGCATCGTGGCCAGTGGCGTCAGCGGACTCAACCCCGAGATCATGGGCCTCGGTCCCATCGACGCCTGTCGCCAGGCCCTGAAGCGCGCCGACATGACCATCGACGACATCGACCTGGTCGAGATCAACGAGGCCTTCGCCGCTCAGGTCATCCCGAGCGCCGAGCACCTCGGCATCACCCTTGACAAGCTCAACATCCGCGGAGGCGCCATCGCGCTCGGCCACCCCTTCGGCATGACCGGCGCTCGCATCATGACGACGCTGTTGAACTCACTGGAGGACTCCGGCGCGCGCTTCGGACTGGAGACGATGTGCGTCGGAGGTGGTCAGGGAATGGCGATGATCGTCGAGCGACTGGACTGACGCGTGTCAGTGGCCACGCGAGCCAACGCGTAGCAAGGTGCGATTGACGTGATCGTCCTCTACATCGCGTTGTTCCTCGTCGGCTGCGTGGCGCTCGGGAAGTTGATCAATCGAAGGTCCGATCACGCCCAGTCGATGAAGAACGAACTGGACGGCGGCACTCGCCGTCGTCTGGAACCTACGTCGACCATCGCCGACACCGAAGAGAACCCGCGCAATCTGGACGACGGTACGAGCTTCGGTTACAAGGAGTTCGACTGACGTCGTCGTCGCGACTCCGCGACGACCTACACGTTCAAGTCGGCCCGCTACAACCGAAGTACTACGCCAGAACTCGGGGCCGCCAGCCGATCAGTGGAACGCGCCACGACAGTGGCAGAATCGACCGATGAAAGTTGAGCAGATCGAATCGGTCGACGAGTTCATCGCGGCGACGACCGGCTTTCGCGCGGCCGACCCACTGCGAACGAACGTGATCGGGAGCGTGTCGTTCGCCGTCGCCGAGGGCGACCGAACCTACGACGACTACCACTGGTGGATCGTGCGTAACGGCGACGGTGGCGTCGTCGGTATCGCGATGCGCACGAATCCCTTCAACCTGTACCTCTCGTCGATGCCGCCGGAGGCATCGCGTGTCCTCGGGCGAACCGTGGGGCACCTCGACGACGCTCTCCCGGGCCTCACCGGACCACGAGGCCTCATCGACGCCTTCCGGGAGGGATACGCCGCGTCGAAGAGTCCCGGTTCGACGCGCGTCCTCGTCGAACAGCGTCGCGACCTGCTCTACGAGCTGGAGGAGCTCGTCGAACCGGATGTCGAAGGCTACGGGCGTCCGGCGCGACGAGAAGAGACGGGAGAACTGGCGCGAATGCTCGTGCAGTTCAGCGATGAGGCTGCGGTGCAGGCGCTGTCACTCGCCGAGGCCCACGACGCCACCGAGAGGAAGCTCAGGGACGGATCACTCTTCTGCTGGGACCTCGAGGGAGCGATCGTCGCTATGGCCGGTCACGCACCGATCGTGACGACCGGATCGGTGGTGCTCGGTCGCGTCGGTCCGGTCTACACGCCGCCGTCGTACCGACGGCGCGGCTACGGGAGCGCCGTGACGGCGCACGTGACCCGTCATTTGATGGAGCAGGGTGCGCGCGTCATGCTCTTCACCGACGCCTCGAATCCGACGAGCAACGCCATCTATCAAGAGATCGGCTACCGGTTGGTCGACGAACTCGTGGAGATGCGGTTCGCTGAGAGGTGAGCCCTTACTGGCCGGTCTTGATGACGCTCGGGTCACTCGTCCAGGCGTCGTGCTCGGCGTCGGTGACCGGCCTGGCCTCGTCGGGCAACAGGACGGCGATGGTGTCGCGAACCTCGTAGACGATGCGCTTGCGCGGGTTGTAGAGGACGTTCTCACTGGGCACGTAGAGCAACTCGCCGTGATCGACCGGGTCCTCCAACAGGGCCAGCAAGAAACTGTCGAGCGCCATCTACTTCCCTTCCCTTCGTCCCAAGAAACCGTAGTCGCGCCGGCGAGTCACGCCGCGACGACGTCCTCACGCCGCGCTCGGCGCGTGGCGACGCGGCGCCGGATGTAGAAGTAGAGCACCACGAGGCCGCCCAACGCGGTGAGACCAGAGATGTAGTTGCTCACCGTGAGCAGTGGCGTGCTGCCGTAGACCAGGGAGACGTCATTGGCGGTCGGGATGACGACCATCAGGTTCGGACTCACGCGGTAGGGGCCGGTGGCGCCCGTCGCGTGCCAGCGCGGGAAGTACGAGATCTTGACCAAGACCGGGACGCCGATCCGACTCACGTGGAACGAGATCGACTGCAGTCCGACCTTGAGCGCGGTCACCGTGGTCTTGGGCAGCGTCGTGTGCGTGTCCATCGTCGTCACGCTGTTGGCCTTGGGCCAGTTCGACGGTCCCGTCGTCGCCGCGACGGTCCCCCACAGCCTCGGATTGAGCCACCAGGTCGTGTTGGCGTCGAGCCACCCAACGCGGCTCGTCGTGTTGGCCACGATGTTCGGCAGGCTGGTCAGCGGCTGGACCAGCGGACTCGAGGCGATCTTGTAGATGAACCACTTGTAACCCGGCGAGGGCCACGCCTTCGTCGTGGCGATCAGCGTCAGTTCGGGGTCCAGGCTCGCCTGCTTGACGATCGACGGCGAGAACGCCATGAAGTACCTCACGCCGAGCATCTGGAGGTGTTCGACGCCGAAGGGGACGTCGACGCCGCCGTAGGGTAGGCCGACCATGGGGTCGCTCGGGGCGACGCTCAGCTCCGCCTGGTCGAGGAAGTGATACGGCGTCGTGGCCGAGGACTCGAAGTAGAGACCTTCCATCGAGTCGATGCAGTTGTTCGTCCAGTACGGCAGGAGCATCAACGCCTCCGGTGTGCCGAAGCGGTTCTGATTCGCGCTGTACTCCCACATCGCGCGACCACAGCCGTACTGTCGGCCGACCTTGGCCATCGTCTGCATCAGGTCGTTGTACTCCGGCCAGGCGGGCTTGGCCTGATAGCCCGAGTAGTTCCACTGCGCCCACGAGGTCACCTGGTTACCGGTCGTGTTGAGGCTCAGGGCCGACGCGACCGGCGGAATGAGACCGGGCACGGTCGTGAGCAGACCGAGTACGAGTATCACGATCGTCGCGCGAAGGCCGCGCCGACTCGATCGCGCCTCCTCGTCTTCGACGTCGTCGTTCTCGTCTTGGAACGACGACGCGACGAAGACCTCGTCGGGAGCGGCGTGACGAGCCGCGTCGACCGGAACCGGCGTGGGCACTGGCGTGGCGTCGCCGACCGGCTCGTGCGAGAAGCTGAACTTGCTCTCGCCGATCTGGACGACGAAGCGACCGAGCCGGTTCTTGGAGCGCTGCGCCCAGCGCATGAGGATGTAGCCGAAGAGCCAGCCGGCGCTGAGGTGGATCGTGATGAACCAGAACGGCACGAGGCGCTCGTTCCAGATCACGTTCTGCGGGTCGAAGACGAACGCGCCGATCGAGAGCACGGTCAACGTCGTGAGGATCATGCCGAGGCGATCGCGCACCCAAAAGGCCACGATCAGGGCGATGATCGCCAGGATGATGACCCAGCGGTCGCCCGCCGCGCCACCACCCGAAGTGAACCAGCCCAGCGTCGTGAAGATCGCGTGCAGGGTGCTGACCGAGTCGTTGGTGTATCCCATCGAGTTCGTGTACTTCTGGGTCGTGACGAAAGACGTCAACCACCACGCCGAGAGTCCGACCGAGATGAGTCCCGCCACGATCGCGAAACGCAGCGGTCGCGAGTAGTCGCCCGTGACCTCGTCGTCGTTCGGGTCGCCGATGCCGCGACGTTGCAGCAGTTCGAAGATCACGATGACGATGACCGCCTCGATCGTCCAGAACCACGGCAGGATGTGCGCCGCCAGCGTCGCGCTCAGAGAGATCGCGGCGAGCCAGTAGCCCTTGCCGGTGCGGACGCCACGCGCGAAGAGCCCAATCGTCAAGAGGGCGAGCGCGAGGGAGAGCGCGAACGCGTACTCCCCCGCCATGGAGGAGAAGAGGTTCCCGCCGTCGATCGTGAACGAGGCGTCGAAGAGGAACGGCAGGGTCGCCACCGCCAGCGCCGCCGGGATCGGGCGCGGCGCCTTGAAGAGTCGGCCCATCATGTAGGCGGTGATGGGCATCAGCACTGAGCCAAGGATCGTCGCGAGCTTGAAGGCCACCGCGAAGCCGATGATGTAGCTCCCGAACCACGCCAGGATGTCCGGCAGGACGAAGTAGTAGGTGTAGGCCGGCATGCCGGCGAACCAGCCGGGGTACCACGGCGTCAGGTTGAAGGGATTGCCCACCGATTTCAGGTAGGCCGGTACCGCCAGGTGCGAACCGGTGTCCCCACCGGTGAGCAGGGTGTTGGAGAAGATCAGTGACGGGTGCAACTCGAAGAGCGTGACGAAGATGACCGCGAAGATGACCAGCGCGTCGAGGCGGTTCCCGGGTGTGTTGTGTCGATCGAGCCAGTCGCGCACTAGTGCACCGATCGTTGGTGGATCAGCGCGACGACGGCGACGCCGTTAAAGGACATGTGGGTCACGACGCTCGGCACGAGACGCCGCGTGCGCCACACGAGTGTCGCCAGCACGAGGCCGAGGAGGAACAGACCGGCGAACTGCAGCGGTTCGCCGTGCGCCAGACCAAAGAGCGCCGCGCTGAGTACGACACCGAACACGACGCTGGCGCGAGAACCGCCCCGCGGCCCCCCTTCACTCAACGCTCGAAAGAGCACGCCACGGAAGAGCCACTCCTCCATTATGGGCGCCAGGAACGTCGTCATAACTATCAGCAGGACGAAACTCGCGCCGATCACCGACCCGAACAGGTGGTTCACCGGGCCGTTCAGGTGACGTAGGTGAAAAGGGAGGTAGACCAGGTCGACCACGAACTGACAGGCCACGCCGAGTGCGACGTAGTAGACGTCGCTCGGACGCACCCGCCACTGGTGCGGCAGAGCGCGTAGATGGCCATTCGTGTAGGCGTAATAGATCGCGCCCCCGAAGCCGACCCAGAGTCCGAGCAGTCCGAGGGCGTTCGCCCACCAGGGTGGCGACGAGGCGTTCGAGAGGCCGCTCAGACCTCCCGGATAGTGCGCGAGGGACGCACCCACGAGTTCGAAAATCGCGCCGAGGATCTGTCCGGCGAGGAATCCCACGAAGCACGCCATCACGATTGCTAGTGCTCGCGGTCGCTCGACTGTTTCGGCGTCGATCAATGAATCCACAAACAATTACCCTAACAAGGTCGTAGTTTTCCACAGGTGCAAGTCGGAGTGTGGGGGTTGACCTCTAGTCTGGTCTGGTGAGTCTCACACCTGACGAGCCGTCGGGCTACAAGAAATACATGCCCGGCGGCGACAAACCTATGGCGCCTGACGCCCGCCGGCGACTCTTGACGATCGGCGCCATCGTCTTCGTCATCGGCATCTTCATCATCCCCTCGCTCTTCAAGACCACGGACGTCAAGACCCTCTCGTACTCCACCTTGTTGCGCGACGCCAGTCATCACCAGGTCAAGACCGCCAATATCAACACCGGAACCGGCGTGATCACCGGAACACTGAGTGACGGTCTCAAGTACTCGACGAACGGCCCCTCCACCGTCATCGGCAGCGACATCACGAAACTCCGCACCACCGACGGCGTTACCGTCAAGTTTTCGAGCCCCTCCAGCCTCCTGGGCGCCCTGTTGCCGTACCTCGTGTTCATCTTGTTGTTCGTCGCCTTCATGATCTTCATCTCGCGACAGGCGAAGAACCAGATGCAGGGGATGATGTCGGTCGGACGCACGAGAGCCAAACGGTTCAACCAGGAACGTCCGAAGACGACCTTCGACGACGTCGCCGGCTACTACGGCGTCAAACAGGAGATCACCGAGATCGTCGAATTCTTGAAGACGCCCGGTCGCTACAAGGAGATCGGCGCACTGATCCCGAAGGGCATCTTGCTCGTCGGTCCACCGGGAACCGGTAAGACGATGCTCGCGCGGGCCGTGGCCGGTGAGGCGGGCGTGCCGTTCTTCTCGGTCTCGGGATCGGACTTCATGGAGATGTTCGTCGGCGTCGGCGCCAGCCGTGTCCGCGACCTCTTCGAGACCGCTCGCAAGAACGCCCCGGCGATCATCTTCGTCGACGAGATCGACTCGATCGGCCGCAAGCGCGGGGCCGGATTGGGCGGCGGCCACGACGAGCGCGAACAGACGCTGAACCAGATATTGAGCGAGATGGACGGATTCGAACCGTCCGAGGGCGTCGTGGTCATCGCCGCGACGAACCGACCGGACGTCCTTGACCCGGCACTCCTTCGACCGGGCCGCTTCGACCGCCAGATCGTCGTGCCACTGCCGGACCTGGACGAGCGCCTGCCGATCCTCCAGGTGCACTCGAAGAACAAGCCCCTCGACTCCTCGGTCTCGCTCGAGCTGGTCGCCCGGGGCACGCCCGGCATGAGCGGCGCGGACCTGGCGAACCTGGTGAACGAGTCGGCGCTGCACGCCGTGCGTCGACACTCCTCGACGATCGGCATGGAGGACTTCGAGTCGGCCCGCGACCGGGTGATCATGGGCCAGTTACACGACACCATGGTCCTGATGGACGACGAGCGCGAGCGCGTCGCCTACCACGAGAGTGGACACGCGCTCCTCGCCTACGTGCTCGAGAAGTCCGACCCCCTGCACAAGATCACGATCATCCCGCGCGGCATGGCGCTCGGCGTTACGATGACGCTGCCTGAAGAGGACCGCCACATCGTGGCCCGTCAGTATCTCGAGGACTCCCTGTGCATGCGCATGGGTGGCCGCGTCGCCGAACTCCTCGTCTACGGCGACCTCTCGACGGGTGCCGCGGACGACCTCCAGCGCAACACCGAACTGGCGATTCGCATGGTGCGCGAGTGGGGCATGTCCAAGGAGATCGGCCCGATGGCCTGGGGATCGAACAACCAGGTCTTCCTGGGCGAGGACCTCATGCACACCCGTGACTATTCGGATCACACCTCCCAGGTCATCGACGACGAGGTGGAACGGATCTTGCGCGAGCAAGAGTCACGCGCCATCGAAGTCTTGACCCTGCACCGCCGTGGTCTCGAAGCCCTCGCGCGCTCGCTGCTCGAGCACGAGACACTCGACGGCGCCACCGCCGCTCGGATCATCGACGAGGCGCACGGAGAGCAGGTCCACCCCGAGGGCGCGAAGACGGTCAGCTCCTTGGTCGGGGTCGGCGCGACGTCGGCGACCCGCAAGAGCCCGGCGCCCCCTCCGGCGGCACCAGCGCCGCCCGGCTGGCAGCCGCCGACGCTACCGTCCGTCTAGGGGCGGCACCACCGTCATCCCCGGCGGCCTCGTCGGCAGCGTGAGGGTGACCACCAACGTCGGTCGTGACGCCGTCACGATCATCTGCACCCCTCGCAGCGTCGAGAGCGACGGCAGGACGTCTTTCAACGTGTCGGTCGTGTTCGCGTCCAGTCGGAACCCCGTGTACGTGGACTTCGCACTGGTGGCGCTGGCGCTCGGCAAGGTCGCGACGTCGACCTCGATCGATCGAGACGAGGTGTTGGTGAACGTGGCCTCGTCCACACCTCGACCGGTGAAGTCACCCACCAAGAACTCGGGCTCGGGAGTTCCCGGTGCGCTCAGCGCGACGTCCTTGCCCGTACCGGTGGCGAGCGCCGCGATGACCGGCTGACTCGAGTTCATGGTCACGCTCGCGTAGCCCGCCGCCGGGATGGCCGGGTTCGGGGTGATCGACGCGACGGCGCTGCCGTAGGGCGGGACGGTCAGCGTCTGGTTCGGGACGTGGAACGGCGTCAACGTGACGCCGAGCGTGACGTTGGCCGACGACGGTCCGGGGTTGGAGAAACGGATCTGCGCGGTCGCGTTGTTCGCGGTCGTGACGAGCGGGAAGAGCGCCGCGGTCGTGGCGTCGGTGACGCCCGTGTTGTACGAGACGGTCGGGCCGGACTGCTGGAGGCCCACGATGTCGAGGGACCCGCGTAGCACCCGCACGTGCACCCCGACGTCACTCAGGTCCACGATCTCGGTACCGAGGTTGAGCTCGGCCTGCGAGTGGGCGCCGACGGCGTATCCCTGGAACTTCGCCGGAGCGACGTAGCCCGAGGAGGAGAACGTCGAGACGTTGAAGACCGCCGGCGTCGCGGTCGGGTTGTAGACGCTCAGCATCGCGCTCGATCCCACCGTGGTGTCGAAGCCCGCGGCGAACCAGTTGGTGATGCCCGTCGAGATGCACGGCGCCTCGCTCGTGCGGTCTTTGGTCACCTCGACACCCACGACGCCGCCGCCGCTCACCTGCGCGCCGACACCGAAGTAGTCGCCGTGTAGTCCGGCGCTGGGGTCGAACCCGTACTGGCGATAGGCGCCCAGGGTCACCTCTCGCGAATAGGTGTCGCCAGTATTCGAGGCGTCTTCGATCGTGACCAGGTGGGATCGGCCCGTCGTGTTCAAGAAGATGACGCGCCCGGACTCACCGAGTTGATCGCTCGAGAACCCGGTGCAGTAGAGCGCGGTCGACTCGGCGTTGCCGTTGAGGGCGAGCGCGCTCGGGAGTTGCGACGGGTCGACGCTCTTGGTCACGGCACTCACGATCCCGACCGCGATCAACGCGAGTGCCAGGACCACGAGCAGCGAAACGCGACGGAGGCTATTCACTGTGCTCCTTCGCGTGGCGCGCCCGGCGCCGTCCGGTGAAGAGCCACTCGAGTCGTTGGACCCACCCGAATCCGAGCCACAACAGGAGCCACATCAGCAGGGTGAACGCCGCCAAAAGGGCGTTGAGCGGCAGCGTGCGAAGCACGAGCTTTCCCTCGAGCGGGGTGGTCGATATCGTGTCCGTGCCGCCGCCCACGTGAAAGATCGCCGTCCCCGTGGCGTCGATCGTGCGAGGCAGCGAGTGACCGTTGAGGTCGAGCCCAAAGGCGCTCGCGGGGGCGTCACCCACGTGCACGAAGGAATTGGGTGTCAAGAAGCCCGCGTTGGACGTGGTCGAGAAGATCGGCAGCACCTCCTTGGAGTAGGGCTGATACTCCGACACGATCCCGTGGAAGAGCGAGTTGGAGAACACTTCGACCGACTTGGTCTGCAACTCGAGCGCCAGGTCACTCTGGCGGCCGAGGGCGGTCTCCAGCACGCTCGGCACCGGATGCAGCGGCACCGTCTGGACTCCCTGCAGCTCCGGGGCGGATGAGTTCATCACGACGATGGTCGAGATCCCGGCCGGTGCGAGCAACTGTCCGAGTCGCACCGTTTCACCCTCCAGCGCCGACTCGACGGCGTTCAAGATGACGTTGCTCGTCCCGGAATCGGGTGTCGTGAAGAGCGACGTCCCACCGGGTAGCCCGTCCGTCGACGTCGCGGCGGCGAGACCGGGCGCCACGGACCATCCCGCGAGGGGTAAGACCGACGGGTCGGCCAGCCACAGGACGCGGTATCCCCCGGCCGAGGACGGGGCCAGCGTGCTCAACGACTCGGCGACGCTCGTCGTGGGTAGGTCGAATCGGCCACTCGCGAAGATCGCCGCGAACGGCACGGCGGCGACGACCAGTGCGGTCACGGTCAGTCCGGCGGCGACTTGACGCCAGCCAAAGCCCGCCTGACGCAGGTCGTTCTCGAGCGCACTCACGCCGAGGCCGATCAGCAACGCGAGCATCACCATGTAGAGCGCCAGCAGGACATCGAGGTCCGGCGCGAACGAACCCATCCAGTGACGTGCGTCGAGTTCGGCCACGACCAGTGTCAGCGCCGCGATCGACGCCGCCTTGGTGGCGATGCGGCGCCGTTCGCCCTTGCAGAGCAGTAGCCCGACGAGCGCGGCACCGGGCAGCAGCCAGCCGGCCCACGAGAGTCCGAATCCCCCGTCGGCGCCACGCAACAACTCGGGGAACGACGGGACTGACCACGGACCGCGCGCCAGTCCGAAGACGCCGAAGGCGCGCGCGCCGGCCAGTCCCACATCGACGGTCATCGGCAAGAGGAGGATCGCGACGTTGAGCCACAGCGCACCGAGGAATCGTCCCGGGCTCGCGGCGTCGACGCGCTCGTCCGGTTCGAACAGTCTCGCCACGAACACGCCCAGGACGATCAGCGTCACCGCGATCAACGCCGCCGGTGCCATCGCCGTGAGGATCGCGATGAGCATCACGGCGATCATGCGCTGACCCGACAGCGTGGTTCGCCATCCGCGATGACCGAACGGAACCGGATCGGAGTACGGCTGCGTCCGAAATCCGGGGACGTCCATCAGCTCGAAGAGACGACGGACGATGAAGGGCAGCCCCGCCACGACCAGTAGGACGTCGATGCGCCCCTGGGAGATCATGTCGAGTCCGAGCGGAAGCGCCATGTAGGCGACCGCGGCGATGACGCGGGCGCGATTCGAGACTCGACCGCGCAGGAGACGACTGACACCGATGGCCCCGATCGGAATCGCGAAGATCAACGTCGCGCGAGGCAGGATGCCCATCCGACCGAGTACGAACGTGCCCGCGATGGCGAGCACCGCGTAGCCGGGCATGCCTGGCGAACCGGTGCCCACGCCATTGGGTGACCACGACGCGAAGAAGTGACGCCACATGAGCGACCACGAGTCGAGCGGCGCGAGCCGCCCGATCAACGGGAGATGGGTCACCACGAGATTGCGCGAACCGATGAGCCACAGCGCGATGACGACGAGTACCACGGTGGCCTGTGAGCGAAACGACGTCAGTATCCGCGCCGGTCGACTGCGCAGTTCCATCATCGCGCTGTCGGGGATCTCGTCGAACTCCTCGTCTTCGGAGAAGGCCGCGGCGAAACCGACCGCGTCGGCGTCGAACTCGTGGTCTTCCAGGGCCTCCGGCGGGAGTATCCCCCGGGCGCGGTCGAGTCCCTCGCGCACCAGCGTCACGAAGAAGCGCTTCAGTCGGCTCGCCCCCCCGACCTGTAGGCGACGGAGCTCCTCATCCGAGAGGACCTGGAACTCGTGGCGTTGGCGTCGGCGCTCACGGATCCGACGTCGATGATGGAAGAGCCAACGCCACGATCCGAGAATCGCGCCGGCGCGGTCGCTGTCGCGTCCGACGATCGCGAGTCCGAACTCCATCGTGTCCATGACCAACAGGGCGAACAGCGTCGTCAGCGCGTATCGCCGGCCCCAACCGGTCGCGACAACCAAGAGTTGGTGGCGGCGCTGCAGATCCTGGCGACTGGCTCGACGTGTGCCGAGCGCGCTGACCGGACGCTCCCCGGACGCGACGGTCTCGCGGTGCGCGACCTTGGCGTTCGGCGCCACCACGATGCGTGCGCCGGCGATCTGCGCGCGCCAACAGAGGTCGAGGTCCTCACCGAGAACCGTGATCAGGGGATCGAAGCCGCGCAACGTGGCGAAGAGGTCGCTGCGCACGAGCGTGACCCCGCCGGGTGCGACGAAGACGTCGCGCTCGAGGTCCTGTTGACCGTGGTCGATCTCCCCCGGTTGAATACGCTCGTGCACGACCCCGAAGCGGTCGCAGGTCTGACCGACGTGCAGCAAGACCAGCGGGTCGTTGTAGGAGACGAACTTTGGGGTGACGACACCCGCGTTGGTGCGAAAGGCCGCTTCGACCATCATCTGCACGACGTCCGGTTCGAGTCGGACGTCGTCGTGACAGAAGAGGAAGAAGGCCGAGCCCTCGACCATGAGCGCCGCTTCGTTGCACGCTGCGCCGAAGCCGCGATTCTCATCGAGCAGACGGACGAAGGCGTTCGGGGCGACCGCGGCGACGCGCGCCGGGACGTGTTCGGTCTCCCCGTTCGCGACGACGAGCAGGCTTAGTTCCTCGTAGTTCTGGGCCGCGAGAGAAGCGACTGCGGCTTCCAACCCCGGCCCGGAACCGGTGGTAACGATGACGGCAACGACGGCCGGAGCACGAGATTCCATCAGTCCAATAAGGCTACTTGGCCCCTCAGGGTCGCCTCGGCCGCTTTCGCGAGAGTCTCGTCACGATAGTTCTTCGTTTCCTACGATTCAGCGCGACGACGGCGCATTTCTTCGATCACGTCGTGTAGCGACGTGTCGAGTGGAATCGTCGGGTGCCACTTCGTCGCTCGACGGATCTTTTCGTAACTGCCACACGACACCGGCACTTCCACCGGTCGAATCAACGATTGGTCGGTCACGAGGCGAACGTGCGGCGCGATCGTCGCGACGAGTCGTTGCGCGATGTCGAACAGCCCCACGTCGACGCCCGACGCGATGTTGTAGACCTCACCACTCACCCCACGTTCGACGAGCAGACGATAGGCGCGTACGACGTCACGCACGTCGCTGAAGTCGCGCCGCGTGGACAGATCCCCGACGACGACCTCGTCGGCGCCGTCATCGAGGGCTTGGAGGAGTCGATCGACGATCGCCGGCACGACGAAGTTCGTCGACTGGCCCGGCCCCACGTGGTTGAAGGGCCGCGCGATGACGACGCGCTGGCCCCGTTCGCGCACGGCGTCGTGGGCCACGTGTTCGGCTTCGACCTTGCTCGACGCGTAGGGATTGGCCGGGGCCACGCGAAACGACTCCACCAACGGAAGGTCCTCCGGCCGCACGACGCCGTAGACGTCGGCCGAACTGACGAGCACCACGTTCGCGTCGGGGACGGCGGTACTGGCGGCGTCCAGGACGTTCCTCGTGCCGAGCACGTTGACGCGCGTGTATTCGACGGCATTCGACCACGACGCGCCGACCGCGGTCAACGCCGCGAGGTGATAGATCGCGTCGGGCCGTACTTCGTCCAAGACCGCGAGGACACTCGGCGCATCGGTCACGTCGCATTCGCGGTCGACTCCTACGGCCTCGTCGCCTTGGGCGCGAAGATGCCTGAGCAAGTGGCGACCGACGAAACCGTCGCCACCGGTCACGAGCGCCTTCATCGACCCGCCGCCATCTCGTAGGCCTTCACGTGTTGTGCGATGGTGTGCTGCCAGGTGAACATCTCGGCACGTGTCCTTCCTCGGCGAGCGAATACTTCGCGTTCATCGTCACTCATCGCCAATCCTCTCGTAAGGACGTCAGCGAGCTGATCGGCGTCGCCGGCGCGCGCGAGCAGTACCGTGTCGCCCGCGATCTCTGACATCACGGTGTCCGCTGACGTCTCGACGATCGCTCCGCACGCGAGTGCTTCGATGACCGGCATGCCGAATCCTTCGCCGCGCGAGGGGTAGGCCACCACCCGAGACTGACGAATGAGCGACGGCAGTACGCGCTCGTCGACGAATCCCAGTCGACGTATCCTCGACAGCGCCCCATGACTCGCGATTCGCGTTTCGATGGCCTTCACACCCCAGCCGGGTTGCCCCGCCAACCAGAGCTCGACGACACTGTCGCGACGAGCGATCTCTTCGAACGCGTCGAGCAGAACGTCGATTCCCTTTCGCGGCTCGAACGTACCCAAGTAGAAGATGTACGGACGGTCGACCGCGAAGCCGTGCGCGCGCATGAGTTCGACGTCGTCGCTCGAGTCCGTCGTGAACGTTTCGAGATCGACGCCGAGCGTCGCCACCACCACCGGTGCGTGGGTGGGCACGTACTCGTCCAACTGGCGCGCCGTGAACTCACTGATGGCCACGAGCACGTCGGCGTGCGTCGCGGCGTACGCAATGGCGCGTCGAAAGAATGGGACCTTCGATCGTTCGTGCCATTCGGGATTCGTGAAGAACATCAGGTCCAAAATTGTGACGACCGTGGGTGTCGAGCAGTGGCGCGGCATCGTGTAGTGCGGAGCGTGCCAGACGTCGACGGCGCGGGCGGTCGAACTCCGCCCCGCGACGAGCGCCTCGTAGAGAAGGCGCGACGGTCGTTGATCGGGCACGATCGAGGAGACGCGCGCGGTCGGTGACCACTCGCGCCAACGCGACGAATCACTGCGTCGCGTGACCAACGTCGTGTCGATCCCCGTCGCCGGCACTCTCCGGGCCAGTTCACCGATATAACGACCGGCCCCGGCCATGCGGGGTGGTACGGCCGAGACGTCGAGGGCCAGTTTCACTGCCACGCCGCCAGGTGATCGAGGGCGACGTTACGCCACGTCAGATCGGCCACGGACGCTCGTCGCGCCAACTGCGCCTCCTGGTCGACGCCCTGGTTGAGCGCCGCGAGGAGGCCTTCGGCGATCGACTCCAGGTCAAGGGGGTCGACGCGAATGACGAGGGCGTTGTTCGCCACGCTCGGGGTCGTGGTGCTGGCGACCACGCGCGCGCCGGCGTTCAGTGCCTCGACCGGCGGGAGCCCCCAGCCTTCGGCGCGCGGCACGTAGGCGAAGACGGAGGCGTCGCGATACAGACCAAGGAGCATGTCGCGAGGGACCGTGCCGAGCACGACCGCGTCGCTCGTCGCGACGCCGCCCCAGCCACTCGGACCGGCGAGGACCAACGCACCGAGGTCCGGATTGATCGCGTACGCGGCTCGGTGGGCCGTCAGCAGGCGTTCGATGTTCTTTCGCGGTTCGCGAGTGCCGGCGTACAGGGTGAAGGGACCGACGACGTCGTGCCCGGCGAGGTACTCGCGGACCGTAGATTCGCTCGCCGCGTTCGAGAGGTCTTCGTCAACCCCGAGTCGCGCGCTGTGGATCCGCGACTCGTCGATGCCTTCGTCGACGAGCCGCTCGGCCAGTCCGGGCGAGGTGACGATGACGCGAACGTCCCGACGATCGGCGATCACCTGGAGGCGTCGGTCGTGGAATCGAATTCCGACCGGGGTCGAGATCCCCGGTTCGTCGCGCCACAGCAAGTCGTGCATCGCGACCGAGTGCACCGCGTCCTTCGACCCTCCCGCGAACGGACCGGCCATCGACGTGGCGTGCACGACGTCTGAGTCGTCGGGCACGCCGAGCGGCCAGAGTGACCAGACGCGCGACAAGAGTCGCACGCCGCACGGTGCGTTCACCACGCGCAGTGGCAATGCGTCGTCGGTCGCGGCACCCCGCGGCGCGAGCCCGACGACGTCGAGGTTCGGATCGTCGAGGGCGTGCAGTCCCGCCGCGAGACCACGGACGTAGGTCGCGATGCCGCCGGGTTGGGGACGGTTGAGTTGCTCGATCGAGATCGTGATCGTGCGCTTCACGCCGTCCAGCCTCGCACGACCTCGCGATACAGCGAGAGGTAGGCGCGCGCCGCCGTGTCGGGGGCGAAATCGACGGCGCGAGCACGTCCGGCCGCGACCATAATCGAGCGCCGTGATCCGTTCGTCCACACCTCTTCCAGGGTGTCGCGGACCCCGCGGTCATCGACGACGAGTGCCGCGGCGCCTTCGAGCAGCTCCCGGTTGATCTCGGTCGCGCGCGCGAGCGTCGGCACGCCGGCCGAGAGCGCGGCGATCGCGAAGGAGGGGAACCGCGCGCCGTCCGAGAGGTGGAGCACGACGCGCGCCCTCGCCAAAGCGTCGCGGGCGTCGTGACGAGCACGAATCGTGATCGCCAGGCCGCTCGAGCGGATCTTTTGACCGGCGGCCGTGCTGGCGAGAGCCACGACACGTGAGCCGTGTTCCTCGGCGAAGGCGATCAGCTGCGGCGCCAGCGCGATGAACAGTTCGTCGACACCCGTGATGTTGACGACGAGGTCGGTGCCGTCGAGCGTCAGGTCGACGAGCGGTACCGCCGGCGGAACGACGACGACACGACTGCGCGCCACGCCCAAGACGCTGATGACTTCGTGACTCGCGCTGCGACTCGACGCCACCAGCGTCGCGCCGCGCAGGACCGCACGTCGGAGCTGGTTGATTCGCAGGTGGGTCTGGGTCTCGCCGCGCAGCGGTCGAAGGTCGTCGACCGAGACGATGAGAGGGATCGCTCGCGTCGGCGGCGTGGCCAGGCCGGCCACGTGCACGACGTCGACCGGTGCCAAGAGCCCGTCAATGGAACGTCCGAGACTGCGGCGCCACAGCGGTGACCAGAGCGCGCGCAGGGCGAGGTGCGATTCGTCGCTCGACCGCGCCGAGGTTCGCGAGCGAAACCGCACGAGGTCGCACTCGCCCGTGCGATCGAGCGCGTCGGCGAGGTCGGTCATCGAGTTGCCCAGCGACTCCAGCGAACCGTCCAGGTCCAGACCGACGCGAAGGTTCGAAGGACTCACGAACCAAGGGCGAGCGTTCGCATCGCGCTGGTCCAGGTCGGCCACAGTTTCGTGGCCCACCCTCCGAACTCTTCGGTGCTCGTCGCCACTAGTCCGATCTGTTCGTCGACGTTCAACAGGATCAACGCCCCGCTCTTGCCGAAGTGACCGAAGCTCGCGGCCGGCCACTCCCCCATCCAGTGATGCTTCTCACCCTGCACCTCCGGCCCGAGCCCCCAGGGACAGGGCGAGAATCGACCGAAGCCCGGTACGAACCCGTCGAGCTGCGGTGCATAGGTGGCGATCAGATGGTTGCGCGTCGCCTTCACGATGGCGTCAGGTCGCAGCCACGCCACGGCCATCTTCGCCAGGTCGTTCGTCGAACCGACCACGCCGCTCGACGGACGATCCACCAGCGCGGTGGCGCTCATGCCGAAGGGTCGAAAGACACGTTGCTGGAGCCAGTTGTCCGCGGTGTTCTCGCCCAGGATCGATTCGACGGCGAGGTCGTAGCCGTAGTTGGAGTAGATCCGCTGGGTCCCGACGCCGACGACGGGGTCGTCCTTCTCGAGCCCCAGTCCGCTGCTGTGGGAGAGGAGGTTGGCGAGCGTGGACCCGGGCGGTCCGACCGACTGGCTGAATCGATGGTGCTCCCAATCGCTCTCGACGCCGAAGGCCAGGGACACCGCCATCTTCGAGACCGACGCCCATGGACGGACCTCGTCGAGGTCGCCGATCTCCGCAATGCGTCGCACGAGCCCGTCTTCGAGTTTCAAAAGGATCACCGCGGGCGCGCCGGGCCACCCGTCGATGAGGGAGTTCGTCACAACACTCGATGATACCCACGCGCCCCTAGAGTCTCGAAGGTGATAACGGTTCTCAGTGGCGGCGTGGGCGCGGCGCGACTACTGGCCGCGTTGAGCGAGGCGGTCGATCCGAGCGAGGTCACCGCGGTGGTGAACGTCGGCGACGACCTGACCATGCACGGCCTCACGATCTGTCCCGACCTCGACACGATCATGTACACGCTGGCCGGTCGCAACAACGCCGAACTCGGCTGGGGCCTCGCGGGTGAGAGTTGGCGCGTGATGGAGTCCCTCGAGGCCCTCGGCGGTGAGGCGTGGTTCCGACTCGGCGACCTCGACCTCGCGACACATCTCTACCGATCCCAACGACTCAGCGAGGGCGCGACGAAGACCGAGGTCACGGCGGAACTCTGTCGACGACTCGGCGTGACGGTGCGTCTCTTGCCGGTCACCGATGACGTGGTCGCCACCTACTTCGACACCGAACTGGGACGGTTGAGCTTTCAGGAGTACTTCGTTCGACACCACCACGACGTCGCGGTCACGGCCATCGACATCGTGGGGGCCGAAGAGGCGACGGCGTCAGCAGAAGTGCTCACCGCCCTTCGCGAGGCCTCACGGATCGTCGTCGCCCCGTCCAATCCGCTCATCTCGATCGATCCGATACTGCGCGTCCCCGGCGTGCGCGACGTGCTCGAGCGGCGGCGCGACGACGTCGTCGCGGTGTCGCCGATCATCGACGGCCGGGCCCTCAAGGGCCCCGCTGACCGGTTACTGGCCGAACTCGGTCACGACGTGTCGTGCCTCGGCGTCGTCGATTTCTACAAGGGGCTGGTCGGCACGTGGATCATCGACGTGGCCGACGAGAATCGGGCGGACGACGTTCGTGGGCGCGACGTCGACGTGATCGTCACCACCACGATCATGGCCGAGCGCGAGAACGCCCGACGACTATGTGCGGCGGTACTGGCGTGAACGAACTACGTGTCATCCCGCTGGCGTCGGTCGCGATGGTGAACGACGGTGACGACCTCGTCGCCATGTTCCTGGACGCGTTGGACTCGTCGGGTTTGACGCTCGAAGCGCGCGACCTCATCATCGTGACCAGCAAGGTCGTGTCGAAGTCCGAGGGTCAGGTCGTCGCCTTTGACGGCACCGAGGAACACAAAGTCGCCTTGATCGAGGGTGAGTCCGCGCGGGTGCTGCGACGTCGGGGTCCGCTGCGCATCACCGAGACGCACCACGGTTTCATCAACGCCAACGCCGGCATCGACCTCTCCAACACCACCGACGGCACCGCCGTGTTGTTACCGAAGGACCCCGACCGTTCGGCTCGCCGATTCCGCGCCGAGATCCAACGTCGCTGCGACGTCGAGGTCGCGGTCATCGTCACCGACACGTTCGGACGTGTGTGGCGCGTCGGCGTCACCGACGTGGCGATCGGTTCGGCCGGTCTGAAACCGATCCTGGACCTGCGCGGAACCACCGACGCCACCGGTCGGGTCCTCGAAGTGACCGAGGTCGCGATCGCCGACGAGATCGCCGGGGCCGCGAATCTCGTGCTCGGGAAGGCCGAGGCGACGCCGTTCGCGATCGTGCGAGGTCTCGACGACGCGTACTTCGGCGAGGGATCGATCCAGGAGAGCGCGCTGCGTCGACCGAACGAAGACCTCTTTCGCTGATCAGACTCCGCCGAGTCGCACTTCGCCTGACAACTCCGATCCGGGGGCCACGTGTTCGTTCGCGCCGACGACACAGGTCGCGCCGAGTTCGGAGTCGCGACCGATGACCGCGCCGGGACCGATGATCGACGAACGGATGACGCAGTCGCTGCGCACGACCGCGCCGGGCAGGAGGACCGTCTCTTCCAGGAGCACGTTGGCGCCGACCACGCAGTCGCTGTCGACGACCGAATTGATGAGCGTCGCCGTGGTGTCGACCGTAGAGGAGTGGTGAAGCCACGAGCAGTTCACGATGTCCGTGAACTCGTGCATGCCCTGGCGACCGTTGAGGATGTCGACGTTCGCCTGCAGGTAGGCCTGGGGGGTGCCGGTGTCGAGCCAGTAGGCGCTGTCGACCATCGCGTAGAGCTCGCCGGCCCGCGCGAGCGCCGGGAACGTGTCGCGCTCGACGCTGACTCGTCCTTCGGGGGCGATGTGATCCAGGGCGCGAGGTTCGAAGATGTACGTCCCGGCGTTGATGTTGTTCGTCGGGGCCTCGTCGCGCGGTGGCTTCTCGACGAAGTTGATCACCCGCCCGTCCTCGGCCGTCGGCACGACGCCGAAGCGCGAGGGATCGTCCACCGGGTGCAGCGCGATGGTCGCGGCGCCCTCGTGTTGGAGATGGAAGGCCTTCAGTGTCGTGATGTTGAGGTCGGTGAGGACGTCGCCGTTCACGACCAGGAACGTCTCATCGAAGCCGAAACGCGTCGCGGCGAAGCGGATGGCGCCCGCGGTGTCGAGGGGCTCGGGCTCGACGGCGTAGTCGACGCGCACGCCGGCGATGACGTTGCTCGGGTAGGCCTCGGTGAAGCTATCGGGCAGATAGCCCAGCGAGAGCACCGCGTCGGTGACGCCGTGGCGGCCCAGCCACTCGAACACGCACTCGATCATGGGAACGCCCACCAGGGGCAACATCTGTTTCGGCGTCTCGTAGGTGAGAGGACGCAAACGAGTTCCTTTGCCGCCGACCAGGATGATCGACTTCAAGGTCAGCTCTTCTTGACCGTCGTCGTGGTGCTCTTGGCGGGCGAAGTCGTCGTGGTCGTCGATCCCTTGACGGTCGTCGTCGTGGCGGGCGGCGTCGTGACCGTCGTGGTCGGGGTCACGGTCGTCGAGTCGGCGACCATCGCCTGGTCGGTCTCTTCGCGCGGCGGCTTGGGCACGACGCCCGACGGATCGAAGGCCATCGAGACCCGAAGCTCCGGCGCGAACTTGATCGTCGCCGGGTTCGTCGTGATCGTCGGCTTCTTCTGTCCGAAGGTCGACCAGTAGGCGTAGGTGACCTTGCCGGCCTGTCCCGGGTAGAGCGCGCCCTTGCCCGAGGGACAGGACTGTCCGTTGGTGTAGGACGTCGCGGGATTAGAGGTACCGGACGCGTTCTTGGGGATGTTCATCTGGCTGGTCGAGATGATCAGACCGGGATACTCGTCGCCGAACTGCGCGAGCGTCGCGTTGTTGCCGGAGTCGGCCGCCGAGACCGGGCTGATCTTCAGTACGTCGGCCGGTAGCGCGTACATCCCCTCGCCCTTCACGGAGGTGTCGGTCGAGAGGTAGGGCAGGTCCTTGCCGCAGGCCTGAATCGAGAGTGCGGCGTACCACGTGGTGCCGATCTTGGGCGCGACCCCGGCCGCGTGCTTGGCCGGGTGCTGATACTCGTAGCGGGCGAAAATCGTCGCGACCAGGCCGAGGATGACGATGACGGCGAGGGCTCCGTAGAAGTTCCCGGGGCGCGTCTTCTTGTACGCTTTACCGCCGCCGGAGGCTCCGACCCTACTTACCCATCTGCCCGTTGCGCTTTTAGCCACGGGGACAACGCTACTTGAGATTCACACATCGAAAAATGCACTTCGTAGGGGCGGAGGGACTCGAACCCTCACTGGAGGCGGTTTAAGCGCCTTGCCTCTGCCAATTGGGCTACGCCCCCGTAGACGTTGTTGCGTTGTAACCGTAACTCAATCTAAAGAGTTTCTAAACTCCTTGGTTTCGCTATACCCGTAACTAGGCTTGACCCATGATTCGCGTGCGTCGTCGGGGCACGACTCGATCAACCCCCCTCATTGTGCTGGCGTTCTCTGTCGCGGCGTTAATCGTCACGCCCGTCGCAGCGCACGCGTCGAGCATCTCTGAGACCCAGGCCATGATCGCTGCGCTGACGAACCGACTGTCGCGACTCGAGAAGACCAGTGAGATCACCTCGAACCAGTACGACGCGGACAAAGTGAAGTTGGCGACGATCACCAAGAACATCCAGAATCTCCAGGGCAAGGAGCGCAACAAGCGCGCCGACATCAAGGTGACCCAGAAGGAGCTCGTCAAGGACATCGTGCGCGCCTACGTCCTCGGGGCCTCGGACGCGCAGATCCTCGCGCTGTTCAACCTGAACGCGACCCAGAGCGACGCGCGCACCGTCTACGAGAACGAGGTCATCGGGAACCTCAACCAGCTGAAGCACACCTACCAGAAGGAGAAGACCTCGCTCGATTCGACGATTCGCCTGGTCGGCATCCAACGAAAGGACGCCGGTCGACAGACCTACGCGATGTCCCAGTTGCTCGCGCTCAACATCTACAACACCAACACGACGCGCGACACCCTGAACAAGATGACCGTCGCGTTGAAGGGTGAGATCGTCGCTTACGAAGTGCAGCAGGGCGTGATCGCCGCGAAGGATCACAACCTGGCTGCCGAAGAGACCGCGATCACCGCGGCCTCAGCGGTCGGCGGTCAAACGGCCGCCAACCAGGTGACCGAAGCCATCCAACAGGCGGCCCAGACGATCACCCTGGTCGACGTCGGCAGTTCGGCCCAGGGTCTCGCCGCCGTGCACTACGCCGAATCCCAGATCGGCGTGCCCTACGTCTGGGGTGGTGAGACGCCCGGCGCGGGCTTCGACTGCTCGGGGCTCGTCCAGTGGGCCTGGGCCAAGGCCGGTATTCAGATCCCGCGCACGACCGAATCCCAGTATCCCGCCCTGGTCCACGTGGCCTACAACGACCTCCAGCCCGGCGACCTCTTGTTCTACTACAACCTCGACGGCGACCACGAGATCGACCACGTCGTCATGTACGTGGGCAGCGGTCCCTGGGGCACGAGCACCGTCATCGCCGCGGCCCACACCGGCACCGACGTGAGCCTGGCGCCGGTCTTCACGGCCGGTCTGTACGGAGCGGCCCGACCGTAGGTCAGGTGTCGCGTACGGCGTTGGAGCGAGCCGAGAGGGCACTCGATCCGTCGGCGTTGGTGGCGCGCACCTCGAAGGAGTAGTGGACCTTCTTGTTGAGCCCCTTGAAGGTGCACGAGGTCGAACTCGTCGTGCAGCTCCTCGCTTTGGGCAGCGACACGACGGTGTAGGACGTGACCGTGGCGCCTCCGTCGTTGGCCGGGGCGCTCCAGCGCACGGTGATGACGCCCTTCGTATCGGTGGCCGTGACGTGTCGCGGCGCCGAGGACACCATCGTCGGCGCGACGGCGGAGGAGTTCACGACGAAGAGCTGCACGTTGCTCTGCGCGTCGGTGTAGGAACCCTGGACGCCGCATCCTCCGTCTTCACTGCACGACACCTCATAGATCGTGGCCGATCCTCCCTTGTTGAGTTTCGACGTACCGGGAACCTCGATGGGAACGGACCACACGTTGGAGGTCTCGTTGACTAGGAAGGCCTGAGCGTTGCTATCGGCGTCGGCGTACGTTCCGCCCGCACTACACACGCCGGGCGCACTGCACGAAATCGTGGTGAAGGCGGCGCCGTCGTTGTCGTTGAGGCCTCGGATACCCGGGACCTCTGAGGCGGGGCTCCACACGTGATTCACTTCGTTGACGACGAACGGTTGAAAGTTCCCCTGGGCGTCGGCGAATCCACCGATGCCGCTGCAGTTGCCCGCGGTCGGACAGTCGACGTCGACCAGATTGTTGTTGAGGCCGCTTCCAAGGAGTTGCGTTGCGAAGAGTTGTGTCGCGTTGCCCCACGTCCCGCCAACTTCGTTAAGGAGGTAGGCCTGAGATTGACCCGCCGCGTCCAGATAGTCGCCGCCGGCGACGCAGTCTCCGGGGGCGCCACACGAAAGCGCTGTCAACGACGCTTCGTCGGAACGGCTCAACGCCGCAACTCCGGGCACGGCTTCCATGGGACCCCACGCGCCATCACTCTCGCTGATGAGAAATGGCACCACCGTCGTGCTCGACGCACTTGCGGTCTCGACATCGCCCCCGGCCACGCACGTCGTCACCGAAGGACAGTCGAGGCCCCCGACGAAGGCGTCGCCACTCGGGTTGAACTGGGCCGATCCCTGGACTTGCGAAGGGGCGGCCCACACACCGTTCGTTTCGGTGAAGACAATCGGTTGGGCGGTTTGGGTGACGTGATCAACGTAGGAACCGACGCCCACGCAGGTGGTACTTGACGTGCACGACAACGTCGTCATGAAACTGGCGTCCTGGGACTTCAACGTCGTGAAATCGGGTACTTCAGTAGGGAACCCCCACGTGCCACTTGTCTGACTGATGACGAACGTGTGCACGCTTTGCGCGTTGTCCGTGTAGGAACCTTCCGCGGTGCAACTTCCGGCCGACGGACACGAAATGGCGAGTATCGCGGCCATTCCTCCTACGTTGAGCGCCGCGGCGACTTCGGTCGCGCTCGACCACACGCCGTTGGTCTCTTGAGAGACGAACGCCTGCTCCGCGGACGAACCGTCGGTGAACTCGCCTCCGCTCACGCAGTTGCCCGACGACGTGCACACGATAGGACCAGTGGAAGCGGTGGTCTGATTCAACGTGGTCAGTCCGGGCATCTCGATGGCGTTCGACCAGTACGAGACCGCGCCGGCGCTTGAGAATGAGAGGAGAGATAGCGAGAGTACGGCGACCGTGGTCGAGGCCACCATGAGCGAGCGGCCGCCGTGCAACGAGCGACGAATCATCGTCGGTAGTACGGACGTGACACGCGAATCGATCATGGCCAACTCCTCGCGTGCGTACCAGATTGGACGCTCATCGTGACACTAGCAACGGTCCTACGTGAGACCTCACGAGGTTCTTCGTGGCGAAACGCGTCGTCGGATGATTCTCTTCACCTCCTCGAGAGCCGACGCAGAAAACGCCTCAGTCGCGTCGCGGTAAGAGCCAGTCCGCGACCAACTCCGGGGCCCGGTCGCCCCACTCCTCGGCGGTGATGGCGTAGCGCGCGTGGTCCTCCCACGCGCCGTCGATCTCGAGGTAGCGCTCGGCGATCCCTTCGAATCGGATGCCCAACTTCTCGACGACGCGTCGCGAGGGGGCGTTGCGCGGGATGATGTTCACCTCGATGCGGTGCAGCTTCAACGACTCGAACGCGTACTGCAAGAGCACCACGACCGCCTCGGGCATCAGGCCCTGGCCGGCGACGGCCTCGTCGATCCAGTAACCGACGAAGGCCGACTGCAGCGGTCCGCGCTGGATCGACGACAGGGTGATCTCGCCGAGGAAGCGACCGTCTTGGAAGATGCCGAAGCCGAAGCCCGTGCCCAGCTGACGTTCGCGTTCTCGGATCGCACATCGACTCACGAAGCTGCGCTGGTCGTCGGCCAAGTGCGACGAGTGCGCCGATCGGGGCTCCCACTTCAAGAGCCACTCCCGGCACCTGGTGCGCACTTCGTACCATCCGTCGTAATCCTGTTCGGTCATGGTGCGAAGCACGATCCGGCGACCGTGCAGGGAGATGGGCGAGTAAATGGCCGTTCTCGTACTCATCGTGGTCGAGTCCTCACTCACCCATCGTTACAGGTCGCGGGGTGACGCGCACTTTCAGCCACTCAAGAGCGACGCGGTGATGCCGTCGAGGATGTCGTTCTCCGAGGTGAGCAGTTCGCTCGCGCCGAATCGGATCATGACCGCGACGAGAATGTAGAGCCCGGCGTGGAGGACGTCCTCGCGTCCGCGCACCATGCCGGGCCGCGCGAGTCGAGCCTCCGGGGACTCACTCGAGAGTCGATCGCGCCAGAGCTCCACGGTCGCTAACGAGAGTCGACGGTGGTGCACCGCCTCGCGGTCATAGACCGCGAGACCGGCGTCGAGTTGGGCCAGGGTGGACACCGATCCGGCCAGGCCGACCAGGCGCACGTCGCCGACGAGTGTCGCGAACTCCGGCACCGCCACCCAGGCGCGGTCGAGTTCGGCTTCGATCATCGCGCGGGCCGCGGCGTCACTCTCGGCGTTGACGACGCCCTTGCCGAGGGCGCGCTCGGTCACCCGCACGCAGCCCAACTGCATGGAGTAGCTCTTCAGCACGCCGTCGATCTCCACGGCGACCTCTGTCGACCCGCCACCGACGTCGACGATCATCGTCGAACGGCGGTCCGTCGCAAGGCCCGACGTCGCCCCGACGTACGAGAACGTCGCCTCTTCGCGACCGTCGAGGATCTTCACGTCGACGGCGCTTCGGCGACGGGCCTCGGCCAAGAACTCCGCGCCGTTGCTCGCGTCGCGAACCGCCGACGTGGCCACGAGCAGCCCTCGAACGACGCCCGCCTCGTCCATGTAGCGTCGATACTCGCTCAGGACGTCGTAGGAGCGTTGCAACGCTTCGGGCACCAGCGTCTTGGTCGCGTCAACGCCCTGACTGAGGCGGGTGATGCGCGCCTCTCGTCGCAGCGTCTCGTTGCGTTCGTCGACGATCAGCAGTCGCGTCGAGTTGCTGCCGCAGTCCAGGGCCGCGACGATCTCAGCCACGGACGTCCTCGATCACTAGTTCCGGCACGTCCACTTCGTTCGCGACGAGTTCGCCCACGGGGTCGAGCGCGCCAACGAGGAAATTGGCGAGGTGGGCGTGCAGGCACTTGACTCCGACGCGCGTACCACCGACGCCGCCGCTGGGCTGCGCCGCGTCCGCGCGCACCGTGGCGCGTCGACGGCGCTCGGCGTACTCCTCGTGGCTTCGTTCCAGTGCGTCGGCGTCGACGAGCGCCTCGAATCGATGCACTCCCCCGTTGCCTTCGATCCGACTCACGGCGTCGTGCAGCTCGGGGTCGACGAGCCAGAAGAGCGTCGGCATCGGCGTGCCGTCGCGCAGGTGCGGCTCGTTCTCGATGACGACGGGCCGCCCGTCGAGGCGGCGCACGACGACGGCGCAGCGCCCCGAGAGGGGCCGACCGAGGTAGCGCTCAACGACGGCGAGATCGCCGGGCGACGCGTCGTGAAAGCTCAACGCCAGAACTCAAGGGTGCGCACGAGGCGCGAAACGAATGCCTTGGCCGACGAACGATGCGTCGACTTTGTCGTCGACGAGGCCGCCACCAACGAAGAGACCGACGACGGTGACACGAGGGGTTGCAGCCCCGGGTCCCCCGTGCTCTGATCGACGTTGCCCGGGCCCGCACCCGGCAGGACCTGGATCAGACTCTGGCCCGGCGAGACGAGTTGGTACTGCTCGCGCGCCAGGAGAATCGCCGCGGACTTGGAATCGATGGACTTGGCCTCGAACGTGAGCGCTCGCTGCTGGTCCTTGATCGCGTTGATCTGGGCGCTCGTGGCGTTGAGTTCACTCTGCTGGTGCCAGATCGAGGTCAACGGGAACCAACCCACGAGCATCACGGCGGCGGTCACCAGGGCGAGGGGCACCATCCAGTGGTTGCGGTCACGATTCACGTAGTTATTTGTAACTGACACCTGCCGCCCCCGACAAAGACGTTGCACCAAGAAAACGGGCCTGATCCCCGAGTTGTTCCTCAAGTCTCAGCAACTGATTGTACTTCGCCACTCGGTCCGTACGTGCCGGGGCGCCACTTTTTATCTGCCCGGCGTTCGTCGCGACCGCGACGTCAGCGATCGTGGTGTCCTCGGTCTCACCGGAGCGGTGCGAAATCACAACACTGTAACGATTTTCAATTGCTAAACGAACGGTGTCGAGTGTTTCGGTCAACGTGCCGATCTGATTCAACTTGACGAGGATCGAGTTGGCGACACCGAGTTCGATTCCCTTTTGCAACAATGTCGAGTTCGTCACGAAGTTGTCATCACCGACGAGTTGCAACTTCGCACCGAGACGCTTGGTCAACGAGGCCCAACCGTCCCAGTCCTCTTCGGCCATGCCGTCTTCCAGCGAGACGATTGGATAGCGGTCGACGAGGTCGGCCCAGTAGTCGACCATCTCGTCACTCGAGAGCACGCGTCCTTCGCCGTCGAGGTGGTACGCGCCATCGCGATAGAACTCCGAGGACGCCGGGTCGAGCGCGATGGCGACGTCGCGCCCCGGCGTGCGACCGGTCGATTCGATCGCCTCGACGAGGATCTTCACCGCGGTCTCGTTGTCGGGAAGGTCCGGACCGAAGCCACCCTCGTCGCCGACGAGCGTCGAGAGACCGCGCTTGGTGAGGAGACTCTTCAACGCGTGATAGGTCTCGGAGCCCCACTGCAACGCTTCGGAGAACGTCGCGGCGCCGATCGGCATGACCATGTACTCCTGGAAGTCGATGGAGTTCTTGGCGTGCGCGCCACCGTTCACCACGTTGAACATCGGTACCGGCAGCACGTGCGCGTTGACGCCGCCGAGGTACTGGAACAGTGGTCGTTCGCACTCGGCGGCGGCCGCTTTCGCGGTCGCTAAGGACACCGCGAGCATGGCGTTCGCGCCGAGGCGGGCCTTATTGGGCGTGCCGTCGAGATCGATCATGGCGAAGTCCACGGCGCGCTGGTCCTCCGCGTCGAATCCCTCCAAAAGGTCGCTGATCTCGCCGTTCACGTAGTCGACGGCGTTCTGGACACCCTTGCCGCCCCAGGCCTCGCCCCCGTCGCGCAGTTCCACGGCCTCGTTGATACCGGTCGAGGCGCCCGACGGCGACACGGCGCGCCCGGCCGCGCCCGATTCGAGGTGGACGTCGACTTCGACGGTCGGATTGCCCCTCGAGTCAAGGATTTGGCGGCCCAGGACTACTTCGATCGCGCTCATGACGATGCTCCTCTTGGTTTTTCCTTCAAGGTTACTAGGCGTCGAATGTCACTCTGGATGGCTCGCCTCGACCTCGCGGATCGCGTCGCGCAACTCCATCGCTCGCGCACGCAGGACACCCTCTAAGTCGACGCCGGCCCACTGCGCCATCGCGACCAACGCCGCGATCGCGTCACCCCACGACGTTTCGACGTCCGAGGAGGACTCCGCGTCATCCACGCTGTCGTGTCGCAACGACAGCGATCGAATCGCCTCGAGCGCGCTCGCACGCGACCGCTCGGCGTCGCCAGGTATCTCCAGCGACGCGGCCTTGCGCAGCAGTTTCGTATACAAAATGAGCGCCGGCAGCTGCCACGCGATGCCGTCGGTGACGCTCTCGCGCCCCTTCTCGTCGCGCTTGAGTACCTCCCAGCGCTGCGCCACCTCGTTGGAGTCGTTCACCTGCACGTCACCGAAGACGTGGGGGTGTCGACCGGTCAACTTGTCGCGCACCGCGTCGGCGATGGTCGCGAGGTTGAAGACGTCCTCTTCGTCGCCGAGCTCGGCGTGGAAGACGATCTGGAACAAGAGGTCGCCGAGCTCCTCTTCGACGTGCGCCGCCTCCACGGATCGTTCGTCGGCGCCGTCGCGCACGAAGGCCTCGAGCGCGTCGAGCGTCTCGTAGGCCTCCTCGAGTAGGTGACGGGTCAGCGACGCGTGTGTCTGCTCCTGGTCCCAAGGACATTCGGCTCGCAATCGGCGCATGAAGTCCACGAGGTCGTCCATCGCCTCACCGGCCGTGCGCAGACCGTCGATCCAGAGCGAGGTCAGATGATCGACGTCGTCGAAGGAGGTCAGTTCACTGGCCGCGAGTTCGGTGATCACCTCGTCGTCGAGTCCGACGTGATGCAGGACCGTCACGACCGTGGAGTTGGGGAGACGGTCGGCGACACTCGCCAGGACTTCGCTCGAGTAGGTCTGCAGCACCAGTAGCGGACCCGGGCCGCGCAGGGGTTCCACGTTGGCGAGGGCGTCGACGACGCGCAGGCCGCTCGCCATGGGGTCTCGTCCGAGCGCGGCACACGCGACGTCGATGACCGAGACCGCCGACTCGATCACCGTCGTGACCTCACTCGAGGCTGCCAACAGTTCCACCGTGCGTTCGGCCACGACCGGCGAACCGGGCACGGCGTAGAGAACCTCGCCGTCGGGCGCGCTGCGCGCCAGGGCGATGAGGTCCGCGACGATCGCGGCGTAGAGCGCCTCGAAGGAGTCGGCGCTCTCGTAGAGGTCGTCGTAGCTCGCGATGTCCGGAAACGCCGCCGCGGCCGGGTGGACGCGGGTGCGCAGGCGCACGATCGGTGCATCGCGCACTAGGTCGAAGGTTCGACGGGTCATGAGCTCGGCGTCACCGGGACCGAGTCCGACGACGCGGACGACCGGCGTCACTTATAGATGGACGCGCCGACGTCGAGCGCCGCGATGGCCTCTGATCCGACGGACGCGCTCGAGGGCAAGGCCGGTACGAACACGGCCGGACCGCTCGTCGAGTTGGCGCCCCAGCGACCGAAGGACGGGTCGACGGCGATCGTCGAGGCGTAGAGGATGCTCTCCTTCTCGACGTTGGCCGAGCTGGCGTTCGCGCTCTGGATGTCACTCAGCACCGTCGCCTCGGCCTTGGCGAAGGGCGTCGGCGTGCGTGACGTTGGCGCGACGAACAGCGCCATCGTCGCGTTGTTGTAGGTGATCTGTTCCGGCGTGGTCGGGAACGTGTCCAGCTTGGTTGAGATCGTCGCCGAGCGCACGCCGGTGAAGGAGCTGCTCGACGGTCCGAAGCATCCGTAGGCGCCACCCTTGGTCTTCGAGGAGTCCACCGAGAACTTCTTCGCCAGGTCGGCCACGCTCATGCCGGCCTGCTGGGCCGCGTTGAACGCCGAGATCGCACTCGGCTCGACGACCGCGACGCTCACGCAGATCGTGTCGTAGTCGGCCACGTGCGCCGCGTAGTACTCCTTCATCGACGCCACCGTGAGCGGGATCGTCGAGTTGAGCTTGGCGACGACGTCGAGCGAGGCGGCCTGCGAGGCGATCTCGAAGGTGCGCATCTCGCTCGGCATCGCGGCGAGCGCCTCCTCTGACGTGCCCGGGCACGGGGAGCTCGACTCCGCCGACGCCGAGCTCAACTCGCCCTCCAAGGACGTCTCGGCCTTCGCCAACTGGAGGGCGTTGGGGTGATAGTGCAAGGTCGTGGTGGCGTAGCCGTCGATCGCCAGTCCTTCGACGCGCAGGTTGGCCCAGGCCGCGGCGCCCGTGGCAGTCATCGACGCCCCGCCCGCGCCGGGGGCGAAGGTCGTGGGGTCGATCTTTTCCACGTAGCACTCCAGATTGACGTTCGATGAGATCGCCGACAGCTCGGCGCGCATCGTCGCGGCCGAGACGGTCGAACCGTTGACCGAGATACCCGAGGAGTTGTTACTGAGACCGTAGAGGGTCGCGCCGAGCAGGGCGAAGACCAGCAGGGCTACGAGACGGCGCACCTCGCAATGCTAGTGAATCAAGCGTTGGCCTCTTCCGCCACCTCGACCAGGGAACGCAGTAGTTCGAGCAGCGCGCGCGGCGTCGCCCGGTCGTTCGAGACCTCGACGCGCAACTCCTTGGTGCCCTCGTCGTAGGCCCGCGATCCATGGACCCGGCGCAGACGCAACTGTTGGCTGACCGAGAGGTCCAGCGGCGCGACCTTGACCACGGGCTTCGTGCGGATGCCGACGCGCGCGGGGAGTACCACGACCGATCGCACCCCGCGCGCGAGACACTCGAGGCGCAGTTCGCCCAGTTCGAGCAGGCCCTGGGCCGGCGCGGGCAGTGGCCCGTAGCGGTCGAGCCACTCGTCGCGTAGGTCGTTCAGCTCGTCCATCGTCGCGACGCCGACCAGACGGCGATAGGCCTCCAGTCGGGCGTCGTCAGCCTCGACGTAACCCTTGGGCAGGTGCGCCTCGCCGGGAACGTCGAGCGTGACCTGCACGACCTCGGGCACGACGAATCCCTTGGCGTCGGCGACGGCCTCGGCCACGAGCTGGACGTAGAGGTCGTAGCCGACGGCGGCAACGGGACCGGACTGGTCATGACCGAGCAGGTTCCCGGCGCCGCGGATCTCGAGGTCACGCATGGCGATCTTGAAGCCGCTGCCGAGCGCGGTGTTGTCGCCGATGGTGCGTAGTCGCTCGTAGGCCGTCTCAGAGAGCACCTGATCGGCCGGGTGGAAGAGGTAGGCGTAGGCGCGCTGGCCACTTCGTCCGACGCGACCGCGCAGTTGGTGCAACTGACCGAGACCGAGTCGTTCGGCGCGGTCCACGATCAAGGTGTTGACCGTCGGCAGGTCGATGCCCGACTCCACGATGGTGGTACACACGAGCACGTCGAAGCGGCCCTGCCAGAAGTCGACCATCACGCGCTCGAGGGTGCCCTCGTCCATCTGGCCGTGCGCGATGGCGACGCGCGCGTCGGGCACCAGCTGACCGAGCCGGCGTGCCACCTGGTCGATGTCCGAGACCCGGTTGTGCACGAAGAAGACCTGACCTTCGCGCAGCAGTTCTCGCCGCATCGCCTCGACGACGGCCGCTTCGTTGAACTCTCCGACGTGCGTGAGGATCGGCCGTCGATCGGCCGGTGGCGTCGTGATCATGGAGAGGTCGCGAATGCCGACGAAGGCCATCTCGAGGGTCCGCGGGATCGGGCTGGCGCTCAGTGTCAAGACGTCGACACCAATCGAGCGGGCTTTGATCGCCTCTTTGTGCGTCACGCCGAAACGCTGCTCCTCGTCGACGACGAGCAGTCCGAGGTCCTTGAAGGCGACGTTGTCCGAGAGCAACCGGTGCGTACCGATGACCACGTCCACGCTGCCGTCTCTCAGTCCGAGAATCGTCTCGTTGCTCTCGGTGTCGTCGACGAATCGACTGAGCATCGTCACCGTGACGGGGAATCCGGCGAAGCGGTCACTGAACGTGGCGAAGTGCTGGCTCGCCAACAGCGTCGTCGGCACCAGCACGGCGGCCTGCTTACCGTCCTGGACCGCCTTGAAGACCGCGCGGATCGCGACCTCGGTCTTGCCGAATCCAACGTCGGCGCACACCAGGCGGTCCATCGGTCGGGTCAACTCCATGTCGGTCTTCACGTCCTCGATGGCCTGGGCCTGATCGGCCGTCAGCGTGTAGGGGAAGAGGTCCTCCATCTCGCGCTGCCATTCGGTGTCGGGAGCGAACGCGTGGCCGACGGCGACGGTGCGCTGCCGGTAGAGGTCGACGAGCTCCTGAGCCACGAGGAAGGCGGCGGCGCGCGCCTTGGCGCGGGTCTTTTGCCATTCGGCACCCCCCATACGCGAGAGCGCCGGGTGCTCCCCTCCCGAGTATGGCGTCAGCGCGTCGATCATCTCGGTCGGCCAGTAACTACGCCCGTCCTTGAACTCGAGGATCAGGTAGTCGCGTGTCGTGCCGTTGATCGCCCGCGTGGTCGTACCTGAGAATCGGGCTACGCCGTGTTGACGGTGCACGACCAACGAACCGACGGCGAGGTCGTCGAAGAATCCGTCGACGTTGCGCGTGCGCGTGCGTGCCGCGCGGTGCACGGTCCGTCGTCCGGTGAGGTCGCTCTCGCTCCAGACGACGATCTCGGGGTCATCGACGCTGAAGCCCGACGCCAGGGAACTCTCGATCACGGTGAGGCGCACGTCGAGCACCCGGGTGGCGTCGGTCGAGACCTCGAGGCCCTCGCCGCGCAACGCGTCGGCCATTCTCTCGACCGCCGAGGCGTTCGACGTGAGCACCACGCCGCGACGCGTCGTCGACCACCCCCGCACGTGCGCGGCGATGCGCGCGGCGTCACCCTGGACGATCGGCGGCGACGTGAGATTGAGCGATCCGCTCACGCCGGCGAGTGACGGGTCCAGCGCGACGTCGAGGCGCCCTTCGAGCACGTGCGACCAACTCCGGTGCAGGAGCGGAATCTCCGAGGTCGCCTGCCACGTGGCCGCGACCGCGTCCGTCAGTTCGCGCTCTTCGTCCAGCAAGTCCGTCAACCGACTCTGCACGCGGTCCGGTTCGACCACGACCACCGACGCGCCGACGAGTTCGTCGAGGAGCGTTCGGGGTTCGTCCACGAACAGCGGCATCCATCCCTCCATGCCGTCGAAGAGTTGCCCGGTGGCGAGGCGGTCGAACGTGGAGCGGCCCCACGGCATTGCGTCGATCAGCCGTTCGGCGTGTTGACGCGCATCCACGCTCAAGAGCCATTCGCGCGCCGGCGCGACAACCGCCTGGTCGAGGTCGCGCAGCGATCGTTGGTTGGCGATGTCGAAGGTCGTCAGTCGCTCGATCTCGTCACCGAAGAAGTCCAGGCGGATCGGCTCGTTCCCGTCGGCGGGCCACACGTCGACGATGCCCCCGCGCACCGCGAACTCGGCGCGGTGTTCGACGAGGCTCTCGCGGCGATATCCGTTGCTCGCGAGCGCGGCGATGAAATCGTCACGGTCCAGTTCGCCACCTCGACGAACGATGAGCGGCGCGGCGACCGGTTCGGGCGAGAGGATCTGGGCGATCGAGCGGGCCGAGGCGACGATGACCCGCGGAGCGCGGCCTTCGGCGATGCGCCAGCGCAGCAACGCGCGCGTCGCCATCGCCTGATTGTCGGGACTGACGCGCTCGAGTGGGTGCGTGTCCCATCCGGGCCACAGGGCGACCTCGTCGTCGGGACCGAGCAGTGCCGCGACCGAGTCCCGGAGTTGTTCGGCTTCGTTGGACGTGGCCGCGACGCAGAGCGTGAAGGGGTTCTCGAGCGCGTACGCGGCGATCGAAAGGGGCGTCGCGAACGAACTCGGTGCGAAGGTGCCCCGGGCGTTGTCGGCCCGGATCGCTGGGGCGACGCGTTCGAGGACCCGGCGCAGGCCCGTTGCGTCACTCACGATCGGTTGACGCGTTGCTGGGCATCCTCGAACTCATAGTCCAGGAGTGTCTCGAGAGCGTCGGCCGCCGCGGTGACGAACTCGGCCATCGCGAGCTTGCGAGCACCGGTCGGACGCTGGAGCACGTAGTCGGCGCCCTGCTCCTTGGACGGCGGTTTGCCGATACCGATCCGCAGTCTCGAGAAGTCCTGGGTGCCCAGCGTCTTGGCGATCGATCGCAATCCGTTGTGCCCGGCCAGTCCCCCACCGAACTTCAACTGCAACCGTCCCGGTTCGAGGTCCAACTCGTCGTGGGCGATCACGAGGTGGGTGAGATCCTCCAGAGACGTCCGGCGTAGCAGTGGCGCGAGTGCGGCCCCGGACTCGTTCATGAACGTGGTCGGCACGGCCAGGGTGACGGGGCCGCGCTCGGTGGGAACGGTGGCACTCAACGCGCGTTGGCGACTCTCGTGCCTGAGTTGCACACCTCGTCGCTCGGCCAGGAGGCGCACGGCGTCACCGCCGACGTTGTGGCGTGATCCTTCGAACTCAGAACCGGGGTTGGCGAGGCCAACGATGACCAGTGTGCTCGCACTCCCGCGTCGGTCGTGGTCGCGAAAGCGCCGAAGCGCCACGACGGTCTATTCCGTGACTTCGGTCGGCACCACCTCGGCGTCCGCCTTGACGACGGGGGCCGTGGTGCGACCGGGTCGCGACGTCACGACGGACACCGTCGCGTCGCCCGCCGGCTCGACGCCCTTCGGCAGTTCGAGCTCTTCGACGCGAATCGTGCCGCCGACCTTGAGATTCGAGATGTCCACGTCGATGTGCGTGGGGATCTGGTCGGGTCGTGTTCGCACTTCGATGGCGAACATCTGCTGGTCGACCTCCCAGTCGGCGTGCCGCACTTCGACGGCATCGCCGATGATGTGCAGCGGCACCTCGACGACGACGGGCTGGTTGGGGTCGACGACCTGGAAGTCCACGTGGGCCACGGTGCCGCGCACCGGATGGCGCTGGATGTCGCGGGCCATGACGAGGAACTTCTTACCGTCGGCGTCGAGCTCGATCAGTGAGTTGATGCCCTGTTCGCCGGAGACGGCGGTGCGAAACGACTTGGCCTCGACCGCGATCGTCAACGGCTCCACGCCTTCGCCGTAGACGACGGCCGGGATCGATCCGGACAGACGCAGGCGACGGGCGTTGCTCGAGCCCTTGGCCCGAGTGGTGGTCGCGTTCAAAGTGGCGTGTGACATCAATACTCCTATGAGTGGCTGGCGCGACGGTGGCGCGCACAGGAAATACAGTCTAGCCCCGCGGCGCGCGAGGGCCTCAAGGCTAGAGAAGGTTCTCGCCGCCGAAGATGTCCGACACCGAGGCGTCCTCGAATATCGCCGATATCGCGTTGGCGACGATGGTGGCGATCGAGAGGATCTCGAGGTTCTCGAAGCGGCGCTCGGGGCCGAGCGGCAAGGTGTCGGTGACGATCACACGGCTGATCGGTGCGTTGAACAGACGGTCGACGGCCGGCGGCGAGAAGACGGCGTGCGTCGCCATCACCCAGATCTCCTCCGCGCCGTGGGCCTTCAGGAGGTCACAGGCCGCGACGATCGTGCCGGCGGTGTCGATCATGTCGTCGATCAAGACGCAGTGACGGCCGTTGACGTCACCGACGATGTGGCGCGCCTCGGCGATGTTGGCCTGCCCGCGCGGTCGGGTCTTGTGGACCAACGCGAGATCGCAGCCCAGGTGCTGCGCGTAGCGCTCGGCGACCTTCACCCGACCGGCGTCCGGGGCGACCACGACGAGGTCGTGGGGGTTCTCGGCGTGGGTGATGAGGTACTCCTCGAAGACCGGCGCGGCGACCAGGTGGTCGACCGGGATGTTGAAGAAGCCCTGGATCTGGCCCGAGTGGAAGTCCACCGAGAGCACGCGACTGGCGCCGGCCGCCTGGAGCATGTCGGCGATGAGCTTCGCGGTGATCGGCTCGCGACCGGCCGACTTGCGATCCTGGCGGGCGTAGCCGTAGTTGGGGATGACCGCGGTAATGCTCTTGGCCGAGGCGCGCTTGGCGGCGTCGATCATGATCAGCTGCTCCATGATGGCGTCGTTCACCGGCGTGGCGTGCGTCTGGACGATGAAGACGTGGGCACCGCGAATCGATTCGTCGAAACGGCAGTGGATCTCACCGTCGGCGAACTCACGGAGGTTGCCCTCGGTGAGCGTGACGCCCAACTTGTCCGCGATGTCCATCGCGAGGGCCGGGTGACAACGCCCCGTCACCATCACGAGGCGTCGTTTGGCGAGTGTCTCCACGCGGCCAGCGTAATCGCTAGAGAGCGGTCGCCTAGGGGGTCCGGTACGTGAAGGGCGTGACGACCTCACTCGAGGCGATCACGGCGCCCGGTGCGAGCACGACGAAGGATTCCACGCGAGCCTCGGCGCCGATGCGCGCGTTCGTCGCCTCGACCGTGGCCACTTGGGCGAACTCGCCGACGAACACGTCGCACAAGATCGCGTTCGGCCCGATGCGCGCGCCGCGCTCGATGACGCAGTGGCCCTTGAGGACCGTGCCGGGCAACAGCGAGACCTCCGGGGCCAGTTCGACGTCGGCGTCGACGTAGGTGTTGAGCGGGCTCCAGATCACGACGCCGCGATGCAGCCACTTCTCGTTGATCCGACCACGCAGCACCGATTCAGCCCCGGCCAATTGGACCAGGTCGTTCACACCGGCCGCTTCGCTGGAGTCCTCCAGTAACAGCGCCTGGGTCACGTGACCGGCTTCGTGCAGGACCGCGATGAGGTCGGTCAGGTAGTACTCGTTCTTCGCGTTCTGTCGACCGACGCGGCGCAGCGCCGGTCCGAGCAGGCTCGCGCGCACGACCATGATCGACGTGTTGATCTCGGTGATCAGGCGCTCGTCGGGGCTCGCGTCTCGTTCCTCCACGATTCGCGCGATCGCCCCGTTCTTCGCGTGCACGATGCGCCCGTAACCGGACGGGTCGTCGACCTCGGCGGTCAAGACCGTCAACGCCGCCTGACTCTCGCGATGCACGTCGAGCAGTCGGGCCACCGTGCTCGGACGTAGGAGCGGCGTGTCGCCGGGCAGGATGAGGACGTCGCCGTCACTCGTGCCCAGCTCGTCGTCGATGGTCGGCAGCGCCACTGAGACCGCGTGGCCCGTGCCCAGCTGTTCGCTCTGCTCGACGAACATCAGGTTCACGTCCGCGCGCGCCCGTTCGGTCAAAGCCTTCTCCACCCACGTGGCGCCGTGGCCCACGACGACGACGGTGGCGCGCACGTCCTCTTGCGCGGCGGCGTCCAAGACGTACAGCACCATCGGTCGACCGCACAGGTGGTGCAGTGGTTTAGGACGGGTCGACTTCATCCTCGTCCCCTCGCCGGCGGCGAGGACTACGACACAGGTTGGGCGACTCACACCATTATCTTTATCATTTTGCTTCTACGATTCCAACCATGAGCGATTTCACGTACGACGAGTTCGCCTATTTCCACGAGAACCTGAGCGAATGGAATCTCAAGACGGAGGTGCCGAACGTTCGGCGGTTCTTCGTCACCGTCGACGGTCTGCGACAACTCAGTGGACTGCGCTGGGGCGACGGCGACCCGGAGATGACGCTGCTCCACGGCGGCGCGCAGAACGCCCACACCTACGACACGGTCGCGTTGGCACTGGTGCCGCACTCACTGATCGCCCTCGACCTGCCCGGTCACGGTCACTCCGACCCCTCGATCTATCCGGCGTCGGCGATCGCGAGTCACGCCCTCGACGTGGCGCGAGCACTCGAACAACTCATCACGCCGCCGAAGCCGTTGGTCGGCATGTCGCTGGGTGGCCTGACGGCGTTATTGGTCGCGCACGACCGGCCGGACCTGGTGAGCGCCTTGGTGCTCATCGACATCACGCCGGGCGTCAACGCCGAGAAGGCCCGCCACATCACGGACTTCGTGAACGGACCGACGTCCTTCGACGACTTCGACACGCTGCTCGCGCGAACGATGGAACACAACCCAACGCGATCGGAGTCGTCGCTGCGTCGCGGTATCTTGCACAACGCCGTGCAGCGTCCCGACGGGTCTTGGGTGTGGCGACACCAACAACACGGCAAGTCCGAACTGACCGCGCCCGACGCCGGCGACCTGTGGGAGAAGCTCTCCGAACTGTCGATCCCGGTCACCTTGATCCGCGCGATGGGATCGGGATCGGTCGTCGACGACGAGGACGAGGCCGAGTTGCTGCGACGACTGCCGAACGCGACGATCGTGCACGTCGCGGACTCCGGCCACTCGGTCCAAGGTGATCAGCCACTGGTACTGGCGGCACTGCTCGCCCACCACGCTTTGGGGGTCCCCTAGCTGGCGGGGGAGGGATCGAACCTCCAACCTACGGATTCAAAGTCCGTCGTTCTGCCGATTGAACTACCCGCCACCACTGATGAATCAACAATCTTCGGAGATTCTTAGCGAATGTCTGGAGACGCTTAACACCAACCAGCAACACTAGAGCCTGTACCACTGAGCAGAGAAAGACTTCGTGACCACCGCACCATCGTCGAACTCCTACATCGCGATCGTCGACGACGACGCCGCGATTCGTAGCGCCCTCGGACGGGCCCTGCGGATGGAGAACTACGACGTCGATCTATTCGAAGACGGCGTCACCGCCCTCAAGTCGATTCAACTGCGCGCGCCGGACGCCATCGTGCTCGACCTACAGCTGCCCGACATCGACGGACTCGAGATCTGTCGCCGCATTCGTCGCTCTGGTGACGCGACTCCGATCCTGATGCTCACCGCGCGCGACGCCGTGAACGACCGCGTGGCCGGTCTGGACGTCGGCGCCGACGACTACCTCGTGAAGCCCTTCGACTTGGCCGAGCTGTTGGCGCGGCTGCGCGCGCTGCTGCGTCGCCACAACCTGATCGAGGGCGACGGCGCCGTCCTGCGCTTCGAGGACCTCTCCCTGAACCCCCAGACCCGAGAGGTACACCGCGGCACCCGCTCGATCGAACTCACGAAGATCGAGTTCGACCTACTGGAACTCTTCTTGCACCACCCGCGACAGGTCCTGACGCGTGACCAGATCCTGGACCTCGTCTGGGGCTACAACTTCGACTCCGGGACCAACTCCCTGGCGGTCTACATTGGCTATCTCCGACGGAAGCTCGAGGAGGCCAACGAGGTGCGGCTCATCCAGACGGTGCGCGGCGTGGGTTACGCGCTTCGCACCACGTGACATTTCGCTCGCGCGTTATCACCGCGACGGTCGCGGCCGCGGCCATCGCGGTCATCCTGGCCTGTTTCGCCTCGTACTTCACGACGCGCAACTCGTTGATCCACTCGGTGGACGAGTCGCTCCACGCCGAGGCCGAACAGGTGACGGACCACCACTTCTTGCCCGCCTACGCGGTCCTCGTGCTGCCGAACGGCCAGACCATCCCCGCTTCGTCCAGTCTCGTTGACGCGACGGTCCTCTCCGTCGCCAAGGGCAAGAGCGCGCAGATCTTTCGAACGGTCACCTTCGGGAATCACAACTACCGAGAACTCATCGTGCCCGTGGCGGCCGACTCGCTCATGACGTGCGCCGGTGGCGTCGAATGCGAAATCAAGACGACGTCGGCCGAACTGTTGATCACCGACATCGACGGCCAGGTGAACGAGCTCAATGGTTTGATCCGCACGTTGACGCTCGTCGCCACCGGCGGACTCCTGCTCGCGTTAGGACTCGGACTGTTCCTCGCGCGCACCGCGCTTCGTCCGCTCGAGGAGGTCACCAACGAGATCGAGACCGTCGCCGAGACGAACGACCTGGGCTATCGCCTCACCGAGGGCGACGACGACGAACTGGGACGACTGCGACGCGTGTTCAACCGACTCCTCGCGACCGTGGAGAGCAGTCAGGTCCTGCAGCGCCAGTTAGTGCTCGACGCCAGTCACGAGCTGCGCACCCCCCTCACCTCGCTGCGCACGAACGCCCAGGTGCTGAGTCGCGCGCAAGAACTCAACCCCGACGACCTGCGTCAACTGACCGACGACATGGTGACCCAGGTCGATGAACTGGCGGCACTGGTCACCGATCTCGGGGAACTCTCGCGCGGCGAACGAAGCGAGGGCGCCGTCGAGACCCTGCGATTGGACGAATGTCTGGATGAGTGCCTCGACACGGCGCGCACCTACGCGCGGATCAAAGAGATCACGATCGACGTCGACGTCGAAGCGTCGAGTGTGCTCGGACGACGTGACCGCCTCGAGCGGGCGATCTCGAACCTGCTCACCAACGCGATCAAGTTCACGCCAGAGGGCGGTCGCATCGTGGTCGATTCTCGTGACGGCACGATTTCGGTGAGCGACAGTGGCCCGGGCATCGCCGAGGCCGACCTGCCGTTCATCTTCGACCGGTTCTGGCGATCGGCATCGGCGCGCGCCATGCCCGGTTCGGGACTCGGTCTGTCGATCGTGGCCCAGGTCGTCGCCGAACTCCAGGGCAGCGTGTCGGTGGACCACGACCCGACGCTCGGAGGGGCCCGCTTCAGGATCACGTTGCCGATCGCGGACATTCCGTAGAACTCGAACAACATTGGGTCAATTTTGCGGCGGTTCTTAACGTTTCACTTTCTTCTCCTTAACGGGTGATGGGAGGATTTGTCCTAAGGAGATCGATGACCCCCGCTCAACGCACCCCCCAACAGCGCGATCGACGTTTCGCACGGGTCCGTCACGTCACCCAGGCGATCTTCCTGGGATCGTGCGCGACATCGGCGCTCTTCGTCGGGTACGCGGCCGACGCCGCCCACGTCACGACGACCGTGCCCGTGACCACGAACCCGACCACGACGAGCGAGGTGACGACCACGGCGCCGAGAACGACGACCACGGTCCACGAACGCACCACGACGACGACCGATCCCTCGAGCGCCACGACGGTGCGCACGACACCCACGACCGTGAAGAAGGTCACGCCGACGACGGCCTACACTCCCCCGACGACCGTGCCGGTCACGACGACGACGGTGTGCTCGTCGACGCCGTCCGGTCGGGTGATCTGTTATTAGGTCCGTGATGAAGTTCGAGATCTGGGGCCTGAGTGGTTCACTCGCCACCGAACACGAGAGCCAGATGGATGACGCGACGAATCGCCTGTGGTACTGGCTCGACGCCGTCGACGCGGCGTGCAATCGGTTCCGCGACGACTCCGAACTCTCTCGACTGAACGAGGGCCACGGTGCCACGACTCCGATCAGTTCGACCCTGGAGCTGGCCCTCGTGGCGGCGCTACGGGCCGCGGACGCGACCGGTGACATGGTCGACCCAACGGTGCTCCCGGCCCTGATCGCCCTGGGCTACGACCGCGACTTCGACGAACTCGCCAACGGCGATTCGATCCTCGAGCACGTGGCGGTGCCCGCCATGGGACCCTCAGCCATCCACCTCGACCTCGAAGCGCACACCGTCATGCTCGACCCGCCGTGTCAACTCGACCTGGGAGCCAGCGCGAAGGCCCTCGTCGTCGACCTCGTCGCCGATGACGTCGCGCAGTCCGGCGGCGTGGTCGTGGAACTCGGCGGCGACGTCGCGGTGCGCGGCCAAGGACCACAGGGTCCGTGGGCCATCGCGGTCAGCGACTCACTCGTCATCGACGGTGAAGAACCGCGCGTCGCACTGCGCCACGGCGGAGTGGCGACGTCGTCCACGGCGGCGCGCACCTGGCGCGTCGGTGAGCGAACCGTCAACCACATCGTCGATCCTCGCACGGGGCACTGCGCCCGGGGCCTGTACACGACCGCGACGGTGAGCGCGAGTGACTGCGTGTTGGCCAACGCGTTCGCGACCGCCGCGCTGCTGTGGAACGAAGACGCCAGTTACCACATCGCCCAGGCCGGATGGTCGGCCCGTCTCGTGCGGCGCGACCGCACGTTGGAGTTCGTCGGTGGCTGGCCCGAAGACGAGGCGGCCCGGTGATCGCCCTCACCTCGCCCTACCTCTGGTACGTCACGCGCGCGACCGGACTCGTCGCGCTGGTCCTGTTCACCATCGTCGTGTGTCTCGGCACCCTCGTCTCCAACCGCGTCGGCGGCGGCAGCGTCGGTCGCTTCGAACTCAACGAACTGCACCGGTCGGTATCGATGATGGCGATGGCGTTCCTCGTTCTGCACGTCGTCACCACGGTCATCGACAGTTACGTGCCGACCGGCTGGCTCTCGACCGTCGTCCCCCTGACCTCGCCCTACAAACGCGTCGACGTCGCCCTCGGCGCCGTCGCGTTCGACTTGATTCTCGCGGTGTGGGCGTCGAGTCTGATGAAGTCGCGCATCGCCAACGGATCGTGGCGGTTCGTGCACTGGTTCAGTTGGCTGGCCTTCGTCGCGGCGATCGTCCACGGTTTCTTGATCGGTACGGACGCTCGGTCGGGCATCGGTCTCGCCGTGGTGACGAGCTGCGCGTTCGCCGTGGTCGTCACCGCCCTCTGGCGCTACGTCAAACGGCCGCCTCGCGCGTCCGGTCGAACGGCGTTGTCGCCGCTCGCGACCCATGACGAGTCGAGTAGTCGGGCGCGACGATGACGATGACCCTCTCACTGGCGCGCGTGCTGCACGGAGCATCGGGACGGCCGCTCTCACTGCGCGAACACGAGGTGGCCTTCACCACCCTGGTCGTCGACGACCTGTTCGAGGAACTCGTGGCCTCGGGGCTCGCCGGGCGTGGTGGTGCCGGCTTCACGACGGCGCGCAAGGTGGAGTTGATCCGGAACCAACGCTCTCGGCACAAGGTCGTCGTGGTGAACGCCATGGAGGGCGAACCGATCGGTCACAAGGACCGCACACTCCTCTCGGCGAACCCGCACCTGGTCCTCGACGGCGCCGAGTTCGCAGCGACGATGATCGGCGCGCGACGGATCGAAGTGTGCGTGTCGCGCGGCGATCCGACGATCGTGCACCACGTCGAGCGGGCACTGCGCGAGCGCGCGCGTCGTCCGGGGGCTCACGAGTTCGTCTTGAACACGCCACCGTGGCGCTACGTCGCGGGCGAGGAGTCGGCGCTCGTGCACTGGCTGAACGACAACGAGACGATGCCGCAGTACCGGCCAACGCGCCCCAACGTGTTGCACGTGGGCCGAGCGCCGGCGTTGGTCGTGAACGCCGAGACCAGCGCCCACGTCGGGCTGATCGGCCACTTTGGCGCCGCGTGGTTCCGTGAGGTGGGCACGTCGTCGAGTCCCGGGAGCACTCTGGTGTCGGTCTCCGGCGCCGTCGAGCGTCCGACCGTGCTCGAGGTTCCGCTCGGCTCGAACCTGCGCGCGTTACTGCGCGAGGTCGGCGCGGTCGCCGATCCCCAAGCGATCCTCACCGGCGGCTACGGGGGCGCGTGGCTCTCCGCCCGACACCTCGACGTGCCCTACTGCGACGAGGCCCTTCGACCACTGGGCGCCGCGGTCGGTGCCGGCATCCTCGTCGTCCTCCCGCAGGACGCCTGCGGACTCGCCGAGACCCGCCGCGTCGTCGAATGGATGGCCAACGAGAGTTCTCGTCAGTGCGGCCCGTGCGCCTTCGGTCTGCCCGCCCTGGCCGAGGACCTCGGCTCCTTGTTGCGCGGGTTGCCGGACGCCCGCGCCGTCCTCGCCCGGTTGCAGAGACGCTGTTCGGTCATCGAGGGTCGCGGCGCCTGTCGCCACCCCGACGGCGTCGTGCGACTCGTGGAATCGGCGCTTCGGGTCTTCGCCGACCACGTCGAGGACCACGTGACGGGACGACCCTGTGACTCGTTGGCCCCGTGGCACTGGGTGGCCGTGCCCGAGGTCGAGCACGAGTCGGAGTTGATCTGGCAATGAGCCGGCGAGTCGAGCACATCGTGTTGAAGGTGAATCCGATCCTCTGTGACGGATACGGGCACTGTCACGAACTGGCGCCGGAGCTGGTGCACGTCGACGAGTGGGGCTACCCGATCATTTCGGACCGACCGACCCCGACCAGTGAGCGCTCCGTCGTCGAGTCGGCTCGCTTGGCGGTGCGCGGATGCCCCCGTCAGGCCCTGCGAATCGAGCGCACGGACGATCCTCGCTAGCCGATCAGTGGCTCAGGCCATCTGGGCGACCAGGCAGTATCGAGTAAGTTGTATCGAGCCATGGGATCACTAATCAAGAAGCGCCGTAAGCGCATGCGCAAGAAGAAGCACAAGAAGATGCTGAAGCGAACCCGTTTTCAGCGTCGCGCCGCCGGTAAATAGTTTCGTTCGGCGCCTATTTGGGCGTCGTGGTGAGAGTGGACAACTGGAGAGGGCCCTCGGGGCCGGTCATGTCCCAGCGGCTTTCCGTCGCCCCCAAATGGCCCTCGACGAACATCGACGAGCCTGATCCGGCGAGGCGTACGTCAGGTCCGATCTCGGCGCGCAACCACGCGAGGGTCGAAGCCAGTCGCGGCTCGACCCGGCCCGCGGGCTCTTCCAGGTGGTTCGTGCCCGACGGAGACCAGCCGTCGGCGCGCATCTCGTCGTAGGCGCGGTAGCTCTGCGCGGTCGAGACGCCGAAGTCCGGCACGATGAGCGTCAGGCGTCGTTCCTCATAGGGCAGTTCTTGGACCATCTCGCCCACGCCTTCGACGAGGGCGCGTCCGCCGTGCTGGCAGAACGGCACGTCCCCACCGAGCGTGACCGCCACGACGTCGGGCACTCCGCCGGCCCAACGAAGGATCGCCGCCGCGTCGGCGCTGCCGCCCCCCAGTCCGCCGCCGACCGGGATCGACTTCTCGACGCGCACGCCGGCGCGGCGACCCACGAGACGGAGCGCCCGCACGATGAGGTTGTCCTCGCCGGATACGACGTCGGTAGTGAAGGGATTGAGGACCTCGAGGTGATCGGCGCTGTCGTCGACGAAGAGCACGTCGTGGAGTCCGATCGTGGTCATCTCGCTGCGCAGGTCGTGCAGACCGTCCTCGCGCCGTCCGAGGATCTCGAGATTCCACGTGAGCTTGGCGTGGGCCAACAGTTCGATCACCGCGCGGCCGCCAGTCTCGCGAACTCCTCGATCGTGAGCTCCTCGGGCCGTCTCGTCTCGGCGACGTCGGCGCGTTCGAAGACGCCGTCGCTCGACCACCCGGCGAGCGAGCGGCGCAGCATCTTTCGGCGTTGACCGAAGGAGGTGCGGATGACCTCGAAGAGGTCGGCCTCGCTCACGAGTGCCGGATCGACCCGGACGTGGTCTCGACGCACGATCGAGACCAGCGCCGATTCGACGTTGGGCTTGGGCAAGAAGACGCTCGGGCTCACCTTGCCCACGACCCGGGCGTCGGCGAAGTACTGGACGCGCAGCGACGCCGCGCCGTAGGCGTCGTCCCCGGCGTGGGCGGCGAAGCGTTCGCCGACCTCCTTTTGCACCATGACGAGCATCCGGCGGATGAGCGGTTCGCTCTCGAGCAGGTGCAGCACGAGCGGCGTGGCCACGTTGTAGGGAAGATTCGCCACCACGACGGCGGGGCGGCCCTCGAGGATGCTCGCGTAGTCCGCGCTCAGCGCGTCGGCGTGGTGCACGCGCACCCCGTGGGGTTCGACGACCGAGCGCAGCGGCTCGAGGAGGAAGCGGTCGACTTCGATCGCGTGGACCTCCGCGCCGGTCTCGACGAGGGCCAGCGTCAGGGATCCCAGACCGGCGCCGATCTCCAGGACGAGGTCACCCTCGCCCACCTCGGCGAGGCGCGCGATCCGTCGCACGGTGTTGGGGTCGACGACGAAGTTCTGGCCGAGCGCGCGCGAGGGCTTCAGACCGTGTTCGTCCAACAGGGCCCGGAGTTCGGTGCGCGTATGGGTCACCAAGAGACTTTAACGACGACGACCCCTTTGGCCAATGGGGCCAGCTCGGCGAACTGCACCGTGTCGAGGTCGACCACCCGATTACCGTGGGCCGCCTCGCGGTCCGACGCGATGCAGTGCACGACCTTGCCGGTGGCGAGGTCTCGAATCGTGATGCGCGTGCCGCGCGGCAGGTACCACGTGGCGCAGCGCCCCGGGATGTAGCGATACCACGTCGCGTCGCCGATGCGGTACTTGCGCGGTCTCTTCTTCTTGTGTTTCACCGTCGTGGTCGTGACCGGCCTGCAGATCGTGGTCGTCGTGGTCGGCGGCGGCGGATTCAAGGTCGTCGTCGTCTCGCCCGCGATCGTCGTGGTCGTCACTTCGGTCGTGGTCGTCGGCGGCGCCGTCGTCGTGGTCGCGACACAGGTCGGTTTGGTCCTCTTTCTCACTGTCGTCGTCGTCACCGGCCGGCGGTGGTGCCTCTTCGTGGGCCGCCGAGTGCTCACCGTGAGCGTGATGGTCGCGTGCCAGCGCACCCGCGTGCCGGCCGCCGGCGACTGGTGCAGGACGACGATCCATTTGCCGTCCGAACTACCTGGTCCGCGGGTCTTAAAGAACAGTTGGACCCGGGCCATCACCGCGAAGGTCCTGGCCCGCGACAGGCCGATGAGCCGGGGAACCCGGCGCGGCCCGTGGGGGTTGGCGAGCGACGTGCGCACGGTCGCCTCGAAGTGCCAGGGCACCACCGTGCCGGGCCGGGGCGACTGGCCCACGGCCTCTCGCCACGTCCCGTTCGAACTGCCCGGTCCGGTCGTGACGAAGTAGAGCGCGTCGTGGCGCATGACGGCGAAGACCTGGGCGCGGCTCAGTCCGATCAGGTCGGGCATGTGGCGTCGGGCGTGCGTCGAGGCGTTCGCCACCACGGGCGTGACGATCACCGCGGACGCCACCAGTGCGACGATGATCAGTACCGACAACGGACGCCACGGCGCCCGCGGGTTTGATGCCCTCAGATCTCCACCCTCCGCCACGACACTGGGATGTAGCCACTCCCCCGGCCCACAACGCTACGAGAGGGTGGGGCCCGAGGCAACTCCCGGCGACGAGTCCCCTCAACTACCTGATCGGCGGCGCTTTATCCTGGTGGCAACCGGAAAAGGCGGGCCGTGTTCGCCCTGGTCGCCTCGCGGACCTCGACGAAGCTCTCGCCGCGCAGTTCGGCCACGTACTCTCCGACGACCGTGACGTAGGCCGGTTCGTTCGCCTTCCCCCGATACGGCACGGGTGCGAGGAACGGACTGTCGGTCTCGACGTGGAGCCGCTCGAGCGGCACGGTGCGCACCGCGTCGCGCAGGAGTTCGGCGTTCTTGAACGTGACGACCCCGGAGATCGAGATGTCCGTGCCCAACTCGAGACAGGCCTGCGCGTCATCGGGTGTACCGGTGAAACAGTGCACCACGGTGCGCTCGGGTACGCCCTCGCTCCTCAACAGGTCGAACAGGTCGTCGAAGGCGTCGCGGGCGTGGATGACGAGCGCCAGGTCCAGTTCGTGGGCCAGGGCGATCTGGGTCGAAAAGGCCCGGCGTTGGTCGGCCCGCGGCGAGTGCTCGTAGTAGTAGTCGAGCCCGCACTCCCCGATTCCCACCAGTTTCGGGTGGCCCCGCCGGGCGAGATCGAGCACCGGATCGATGTCCTCTTTGGCGTCGTGCGGGTGCAGCCCGACGGTGGCGTAGATCTCGACGGGGCTCTCGAAGTCGGTGATCTCCAGCGCCTGGGCCGAGGTGGTGGCGTCGGTGCCGATCACGACGACCCGGTCGACGCCGCCCTCGTAGGCGCGCGCCAGCGTGGCGGTCAACGTGATTGGGGTGTGGTCGTCTCGAAGAAACTCCTCCTGGAGGTGACAGTGCGCGTCGCTCCAGTGACTCACTCGTCGCTCTTCATCCGCGGGAAGAGCGGATCGCCCTTCTCGATCGTCGCGTCGCTGCGATACTGGCCCCAGGTCGTGCTCGAGGCGAACACCTCGTCACTCGGCAGACCGCGCAGACCGATGCGACGCCATATCTCCTCACAGACCTTGGGCATCGCCGGCGTGGCGAGGATCGCGACGAGTCGGATCGCCTCGAGCGCGTCGCCCATCACGGCGTCGAGCTCCACGCCGCGCTCCATCTTCCAAGGAGCGAACTGTTCGAGGTACGCGTTCGTCGCGCTGATCAGTCCCCACGTGGCCTCGAGCGCGCTCTGCGGCGCGAAGCCGTTCCAGGCGACTGCGCTGTCGGTGACCGCGAGTTCGGCCGGCGCGCGAAGCGCCGAGTCGGCGCGCGGCGTCGGGGCCACGCCGTCGCACTTGGTCGCGACGATGGTCGTCACGCGCGCCACGAGATTCCCGAGATTGTTGGCGAGGTCGGTGTTGTAGCGCGCGAGGATCCCCTCGTGCGAGAAGTCGCCGTCGTTGCCGAGCGCGGTCTCGCGCAAGAGGTAGTAACGAACCGGGTCGATGCCGAACTCGTTGGTGAGTTCGATCGGCGCGATGTCGGTGAGGCGCACCGCTCCTTCGGCGGCCATGGTCTTGGAGAGTTTCTGACCGCCCAATAACAGCCACCCGTGCACCTGCACGTGGCTGACCGGTCCGATGCCTGCGGCCATGCACATCGCCGGCCACCAGACGCAGTGGAAACGAATGATCTCCTTGCCGATGAGGTGATGCGAGTACGGCCACCACTTCGCGACCTCGGCGTCGTCACGGCCGTAACCGATCGCCGTCAAGTAGTTGATCAGTGCGTCGTACCAGACGTAGAAGACGTGCGCCTCGTCCCAGGGAACCGGCACGCCCCACGAGATCGACGTGCGCGTGATCGAGATATCGCGGAGGCCGCCCTTGATGAACGACAGCGCTTCGTTCCGCTTGGTGTCCGGCGTCACGAAGCCCGGGTGCGCGGCGTAGTACTCGATCAGAAGATCTTCGAACGCGCTCAGTCGGAAGAACCAGTTCTCCTCTTCCATCTCGATCAGCGGACGGCCGTGGATGGGACAGTTCCCGTTGACGCTGGTCTCGATCGTGTAGTAGTCCTCGCAGCTGACGCAGTAGAGGCCCTTGTAGACGTCCTTGTAGATGTAGCCGTTGTCGTAGATCGCGGTGAGGAACTTCTGCACGCTCTCGTAGTGGCGCGGTTCGGTCGTGCGAATGAAGTCGTCGGAGCTGATGTCGAGGGCGGCCCAGGCCTGGCGGAACTGCTCGGACTTGAGGTCGGTCCACTCCTGGGGCGACTGGCCGTTCTTGGCCGCGGCGTCGGCCACCTTTTGACCGTGTTCGTCCGTCCCGGTCAGGAACTTCGTCTCGTCGCCGATCAACCGGTGCCAACGCGCCAGGGCGTCCGCGTTGACCGTCGTGTAGGCGGTCCCGACGTGCGGGGCGTCGTTCGCGTAGTAGATGGGCGTCGTGATGTAGAAGCGAGCCATCAGTAAAGGATAGTGAGACCGAAGTTTTCAATCGGCCTCGTCAACAGTTCCAGGTGGACCGCTAGCGCGGCCGGAACAGCCCGTCCAGCAGTTTCACCACTCGGCGTTCGATGTCGTCGCGGATGGGTCGAATCTCTTCCATCGTTCTCCCCGCCGGATCGGGCAGGTCCCAATCGAGATAGCGCTTGCCGGGATAGACCGGACAGGAGTCGCCACAGCCCATGGTGATTATCACGTCAGCGCTGAGACCCATCGCCTCGGTGAGCTCCTGTGGAATCTGATCCGTGATGTCGATCCCCTTCTCCGCCATCGCCGCAACGACGGCCGGGTTCAACTGCTCGCCTGGCGCCGTTCCGGCCGAGTGCACGATGATGCGGCCCTCACCCAGGTCGCGGGCGAATCCCGCGGCCATCTGGGAACGTCCCGCGTTGTGCACACAAAGGAAGAGAACCTCGGGCTTGTGATCTGTCGGCATTGTGGCGAACCTTTCTGACTACGACTCGAGTTCGTGCAGTTCGTGTGGCGCGTGTGGGTACAACGCGACCACCGCGAAGTAGCCAACGACTCCGCCGACGAGTTCGGCGGCGATGAATCCCGGCACGGAGGCCGGTGCAATGCCGGCGAAGCTGTTCGAGAACATCCTTCCCACACTGATGGCGGGATTGGCGAAACTCGTCGAGCTGGTGAAGAAGTACGCCGCGCCGATGTACGAGCCGACCGCCGACGCGCAGAGCCGTCCACGACCGGACCGGGTCAGCGTGAAGATCACGAGGATCAGACCGGCGGTGGCGACCACTTCGGCGAACACGTGCGCGGTCGACGCCCGGTGGTGCGTCGAGACACTCAGCGCCGCTCGCGCGAACATCAGGTTGGCCACGACCGCCCCACTAACGCAACCGAGAGTCTGCGCGCTCACGTACCACGGCACGTCGCGCCAACGCAGTCCCCCGGTCTGCGCGTCGACCAGCGACACCACCGGATTGAAGTGCGCACCCGACACCGGCCCCAACACCAGGATCAGGAAGTACAGCCCCAACCCGGTGGCAGCGGCATTCTCCAAGAGTTCGAGACCCAAGGCGCCCGGCGAAAGCGACTGCGCCGCGATACCGGAGCCGATGACGACGGTGGCCAGCAACAGACTGCCCAGGTACTCCGCGAAGACCCGGCGCGCGAGAGGCGGATGATCGAGTGAACTCACCGTCGACTGGCTAGCAGCACGAGGGGGCGTCACCAACTTCGAGCGCGTCCGACTCGCAACACGACGAGTCGGCGTTCATCAATTCGGTCGGATGTGTATCGGCCAACACGGTGTAGACCTCCCAGCGAGAGGCGTCCGGCCCGTCCACCCACACCTTGTCCTGGAGCGCGTGACAGCAGACGGTGCCATCTTCGACCTCAGTGATGAAGCCTTGCGAGGCGAGATACTTCGTGGCGTCAACCACCTCGTCGGTCGAGAACACTTCAACCCCGAGGTGGTTGATGGTGCCGCCGACGTCACTGTTCTCGAACAGCACCAGCTTGAGCGGTGGCTCCTGTATGGCGAAATTGGCGTAACCCGGTCGGATCTTTGCCGGTTCGGTCTTGAAGAATTTCGAATAGAACACGATGGCTTCGTCGAGATTCGACACGTTGAGCGCGAGTTGCAGCCGGGACACGGTTAACCCCCCAATAGATTGATGTTCGTCAATGAGAAGAGTAGTCAATACATTGACATCTGTCAATACTAGGGTTGGAGTATGACCCCACGGCAAACAATCACTATTGACGACGACGTGGTGAGCTGCTGCGGCCCACTGGCGGGATCGCCCCTCTCCGAAGTCGAGGCCGCTGATCTCGCTCAGATTTTCTCGGCGCTGAGCGATCCCGCGCGCCTGAGAATGCTTTCGTTGATCGCCGCCGAGGAAGAGGTCTGTAGCTGCGCGCTGGAAGACCCCCTCGGAAAGAGTCAGCCGACGATCTCCCACCACACGAGGATCCTTGCCGCGGCCGGATTGATCGCGGGAGAGAAACGAGGACGGTGGATGTGGTGGCGGGTCGTGCCCGAACGCCTGAACAACGTCGCGAGGATTCTTACCGACTAACGGATGAAGAGAAGCGAACACCGTGGACGTTCGTTCGCTAGCCGCCGTCGTCCTCTCGTAGCTCCAGTGCCAATTGATAGACGCTTCGATGCGCCACGCCGAGGGACTCGGCCACGAACGAGACCGCGTCGCGCGTGCTCGCCCCCGCGTCGACCTGGTCACGCAGCGCCGCGCGAATCAGGTCGTCGTCGATGACCTCGACCTCGAGGTTCCCTTCGAGGACGACCACGATCTCGCCGAGTACCTCGCGCGCGTTCACGACCATGGCGATCTCTTCGACGGTGCCGCGAAGGACCTCCTCATGGAGTTTCGTGATCTCTCGCGCGATCGCGACGCGGCGCGTCCCCAACGGTCCGACCATCTCGTTCAGCGTGGTGCCAAGACGCTGCGGCGACTCGTAGAAGACGATCGTGCGCGGTTCGTGCACCCACTGCGCGTACAGCGCCTCACGCTCCCCCGCCTTTCGCGGCATGAAACCCTCCATCGCGAAGCGTTCCGTCGGGAGTCCACTGATCGTCAGCGCCGCCACGACCGCCGACGGTCCCGGCGCCGTGGTCACGGTGAGCCCCGCGGCGGCGACCGCCGCGACGACGCGCGCTCCCGGGTCGCTGATGCCCGGTGTGCCCGCGTCGCTGATCACGACGACGGTCTGGCCGTTCGCGACCTGCGCGACGACCTGATCGCACAGTGACGCTTCGTTATGTTCGTGCAGAGCGCGTAGTCGACCGTTCACGGCGATCGAATGGGCGCTGAAGATCGTGGACGAGCGGCGCGTGTCCTCGCAGTAGATCACGTCGGCTTCGCGGAGCAGTTCGAGGGCCCGACGCGAGATGTCGCCGAGGTTACCGAGCGGCGTGGCGACGAGAACGAGTTGACCCACGGTGACCTCACTGTTCTCCACGTCCATCCTCTCGTTTGGCTCGCCGACGCCCCTATCCACTAACATTGTCACCTATGTCAAAGCGAACCGTGAAGCGCAAGATGCGCGCCAAGAAGAAGGCCAACCACGGTAAGAAGCCGAACTGCGGTCGCGGCTAAAGCCGTTCTACAGCACGCCGTCCCACGCGCAGTCCCGTTCCCGCAAGACCTGGACCAGTGCCGTCGGTCGGTCGCTGATCAACCCGTCCACGCCAACGTCGAGAAGTTCGCGCATCTCACCCGGATCGTTGATCGTCCATACGTGCACCGCGATGTCGGCGGCGTGGGCCGTCTCGACGAAGCGCTCGTCGACGACCCGGACGTCGCCGTAGACGGCGGGCACCTGCAGCGCGCAGATCGGCGGCACGCTCGGCACGCCCTCGAGCATCGAGAAGTAGAACGTCGCGGCCTCACCGGTCGCGGCCGACGTGGCGACTCCCGGGGCGAAGGATCGGAATCGTTGCACCGCCGTGTCGTGGAACGAGCCGACGATGACCGACGTCGTGCGCTCCAGTCGTCGCAACTCCTCAGCGAGCAACTCCTCGTACGGCTCGACGTCGGGGTCGGTGCGCTTCAGGTCCAGGTTGAGCAGCACGCCGGGGAATCGCTCGGCGACCTCTTCGAGCGTGACGATGCCGAAGTCCCGGTTCGCGGGCGCCTTACCCCGATCGAGGTACTGCGAGGCGTCTCGTCCGGGAGAGACCGTCTCACCGGGGATGAACCAGTAGGCGTTGTCCATCTCGCGCAACTGCGCGAGCGTCAAGTCGGCGATCGCGCCGTGATGATTCGTCGTTCGATCGACCGTCTCGTCGTGGCATACCACGATGTGGCGGTCCGACGTCGCGTGCACGTCGAGTTCGATCGCGGTCGCCCCTTCGGCCAGCGCGCGCGCGATTCCCTCCAGCGTCGAGGACGGTCCCTCGTAGCTTCCTCCCTGGTGCGCGAAGGCGATCACCCGGCGTTCGAGCCAGACACTGCTCACTTGGCGGGCAGCCCGTCGGGATAGAGCCGCAGCCGCATCCGGTGCTCGAGGTAGAACGCGACGCCGGGGAAGAACCCCGCGAGCAACATGAGCAGGAGCAAGACGAGCGGCAGTCGGAACTTCACAACCATGTTGAAACTCGCGATCATGTAGAGCGGATACATCACTATGCCGTGCGCGATGCCGTCGATGTCCACGAGGATCTTCAGGTGCTTCCAGAGCGTCAGGTCCCAGGTGTGCAGGATCAGCATCACGTAGAGCGTGATCAGGGTCGATCCCGTGACGAAGGACATGATCCGGTAGCGCCGGAATGCTGTGTCCATCAGTGTCCCCAGAGCCTCTTCTTCGGTCTGGTCGCGATCCGGGCGAGGTGGTCGTTGTAGGCCGCCAGTACGGGGTCCTCTTCTTCGACGTCGACCTGGCGCGCCAGTTGCGCCTCGGCGCGCATCTTCTCCTCGTACTCCCGACGAGCAACCTCCTGGTCTTCGGTCACCTTCTCGGCGTTCAACAGCGCGTACCAGCCGAAGACGCCGAGCACCGCGAAGGCCGGCCACTCGACGGCGTAGAGGTAGCTGAGCGAGTTGCCGAGGATCGCCGCGCCGACCTGCCACCACGCGGCGGCGAGGCAGATCGCCACCCACACGATAAGCGCGATATGGAGACCGATCGCTCGGCGCGACAGATACTTCGATTTCACGTGGCAATACTAACGGGCGACTTTTCGCACTCTGAATCGACCTTACAATTGGCACGTGCCCGCAATGACATCGTCGCGCCCGCAGTTCTCGTGGCACGACTGGAACCAGTGGCACCTCGGCGTGCTGCCGCTGTTGATGATGTTTTGCGCACTGATGCTCTACATGTTCGCGGCCCAGCGCGTCGGCACTTGGTCCGCAAAGCGAACAGTGTCCTTCCTCGCGGGACTGATCGTGACGTTCATCGCGACCCAATCCGTCATCGGCCTGTTCGACATGGAGTACTTCAGTGACCACATGATCCAACACCTCTTGTTGATCATGGTCGCGGCGCCGCTGTTCGCCCTCAGCGCGCCACTGGACCTCGCCTACGACGCCGGTTCCCCGCGACTTCGACGGTTCCTCGACGGACGTTTCATGACGCTCGTCACGCAGCCGCTCTTCGGCTTCGCGGCGTACTTCGTCTTCATCCCGGTCACGCACCTGACCGGTCTGTTCAATCTGATGATGGAGCACGAGTGGGTCCACCACCTCGAGCAGATCGGCTTCTTGGTCGTGGGCTATCTCTTCTTCCGCGTCGCCTTCGGACTGGAGCGCGGCACGACGATCCACCGCGGGTTGCGGCTCGTCTTCGTCATGGCGGCCGTGCCGGTCGACACGTTCACCGGACTGGCACTCGCGATGTCCTCGCACACGCCCTTCCCCGCCTACGCCGCCATGGCGCCGCGGGGATCGACGAAGGCGGGGATCCTCTCCAACATCCACCTGGGTGGCGCGATCATGTGGATCGGTGGTGACGCTCTGATGCTGTTGGCCTGCATCCCGATCGCGATCGCGTGGGTGAAGTGGGAGACGATACACACGCGAGAGCTCGACGCCATCCTCGACGCGCAAGGGATCTGACTACAGCAGTCCCGCCTCGATGGCCAGCTCCTCGAGGTCGTTCTCCGGTCGCGCCCCGAGGTGCGAGATGATCTCGCCGGCGCAGAGCGAACCGAGTTCGGCCGACTCGACCGGATCGGCGCCGAGCGCCAGGCCGTAGAGGAACCCGGAGGCGAACATGTCGCCGGCGCCGTTCTGGTCGACGACGTGCTCGACCTCGTTCGCCGGCACGCTCACGACGCCGGTGACGGTGAGGACGTCGGCGCCGCGCGGTCCGCGCGTCACGACCGCGAGGATGCCGAGCTCCTCGAGGTTGCGGAAGGCTCGATCGAGCGACTGCACCTGGAAGAGCGAGCAGACCTCGGTCTCGTTGCAGAGCAGGACGTCGACGTCGTGCGTGACCAGTTCCAGAAAGTCCAGGCGGTGTCGATCGACGCAGAACATGTCCGAGAGCGACAGCGCGACCATGGAGTCGTAGTCGTGGGCGAAGTTGACGACCTTGCGGATGGCCTCCTTGGCCGGGGGTAGGTCGAAGAGGTAGCCCTCGACGTAGGTGATCTCGGAGCGCGCGATCAGCCGTTCGTTGATGTCCGAGACGTGCAGTTGGTTCGACGCCCCGAGGTACGTCGCCATCGTGCGCTGGGCGTCGTCGGTGATGAAGACGTGACAACGCCCCGTCGCGCCCTCGTTGGCGGCGGCAATCGCCAGGTCCACCTCCACGCCCATCGACGTGAGGTCGTGAGTGAAGCGCTTGCCGAACTCGTCGTCGGCCACCTTGCCGATGTAGCCGCAGGTCCCGCCGAGGGCGGCGACGCCGGCGATGGAGTTCGCCACCGAGCCGCCGGACATCTGAATCGTCGGACCCATGGCGTTGAAGAACGTCTCGAGTTGGTCCTCCTGGATCAGTGACATCGCCGCCTTCACGAGTCCCAATTGGCGGTAGACCTCGTGCGAATCCTGCGAGATGATGTCGAGCATCGCGTTGCCGATGCCCGTCACCGCCAGGCGATTCGGACCGGGCTTCACGCGCAGCGAAACCGGTGTCGGGCTTTCTGTCACTTAGCGAGGATAGACCGGCGCCAAGTACGGTTGTTCACTATGACCCCTGAAAACAACCCCTATCGTCTCGACCGAACGGTCGTCCCCTCCGCCTATCGAATCTTCATCACCCCGAACCTGGAAGAGGCCACCTTTGTCGGTCGCGTCGAGATCGACGTCGACATCGAGTCGGCGACGAAGGTCGTGAAACTGAACGCGATCGAGCTCGACCTGAGCGCCGCGACGGTGACGACCGGCGGCACCGCGCACCGGTCGATCGAGCTCAGCCTCGACGAGGAGTACGAGGTCGCCACGTACACGTTCGACCCGGCTCTGCCGATTGGCGCGGCCGTCCTCGAGATCGCCTTCAGCGGGATCTTGAACGACCAGTTGCACGGTTTCTATCGCTCGACGTTCACCGACCCGTCGGGCGTGAAGCACACGATCGCGACCACCCAGTTCGAGAACTGCGACGCCCGACGCGCCTTCCCGTGCTGGGACGAGCCGGCCTTCAAGGCGACGTACCAGGTCAACCTCACGGTGCCGAGTCACCTCGCCGCCTACTCCAACAACCCGGTCTCCTCGGACACCGACCTCGGCAACGGTCAGCGCACCGTCAGCTTCACCCCGACGATGAAGATGTCGACGTACCTCGTGGCCTTCATCATCGGAGCCTTCGAAGAGACCGAGGCGGTCGACGTCGACGGCGTGCCGCTGCGCATCGTCTTCCCGATCGGCAACGCGCACCTCGCGGCACACGCCCTCGAAGCCGGCGAGTTCGGACTTCGGTTCTTCGCGGAGTACTTCGACATCCCCTACCCCGGGGAGAAGATGGACATGGTCGCCATCCCGGACTTCATGCAGGGCGCGATGGAGAACCTCGGTTGCATCACCTACCGGACGTCCGACCTCCTGATCGACCCGGCGACGGCGTCACTGGCCGAGATGGAACGCGTCGCCCTCGTCGTGTTGCACGAGCTCGCGCACATGTGGTTCGGTGACCTGGTCACGATGGAGTGGTGGCAGGGCATCTGGCTGAACGAGGCCTTCGCGACGTTCATGCAGGTCTTGTGTCAGGACAAGTTCCGTCCGCAGTGGGACACGTGGACCTCCTTCTGCGCCGATCGCGACATGGCCCTCGACATCGACGGGCTCCACACGACCCGGTCCGTCGAATACGAAGTCGTGTCACCGGCCGACACGCAGGGGATGTTCGGTCGTCTCACGTACGAAAAGGGTGCGGCGGTCTTGCGCATGCTCGAGCAGTACCTGGGCGCCGAGACCTACCGCGACGGCATACGCAACTACCTGCGCACGCACAGCTACGCCAACACGGTCACGACCGACCTCTGGGACGCCATCGAAGAGGTCTCGGGCGCGCCGGTGCGTGACGTGATGAACACCTGGATCCTCCAGGGCGGCTACCCGCTCATCACCCTGCAAGACGGCCTCATCTCCCAGGTCCCCTTCGCCTACGGACCGGCCACCGGCGAGAGCGCCATCGGCTCGAGCTGGAAGGTACCGGTGATGACGCGTTCGCTCAAGGGCGGCGCCGTCAGCGTCCACCTGCTCGAAGACGACGCGATCGCGATCAGCGACGACCCGCCGGTCGTGTTGAACGCCCGGGGATCGGGCTACTACCGCTCGCGCTACGGCGTCGCCGAATCGGCGGCGCTGGCCGATCACGTCGACGAACTCGACGCCATCGAACGCGCGGTGCTGCTGTCGGACAGTTGGGCGCTGCTCTTCTCGAGTCAGATCAGTGCGGACCAGTTCCTCACGATCGGCGCCGGTCTCGGCGACCTGGACGAACCGACGCCGTGGGACACGCTCGCGACCGCCGTGGGTTACATCAAGCGCGCCCTCCCGGACGAGCAACTCTCCGGATTCGTCGAACGCGTTCGCGCGATCTTCGAGCCCCAGTTCGCGCGACTCGGCTGGGCCGCGCGACCGGGCGAGAGCGCGCTCGCCCCGCAACTGCGCGCGATGGTTCTTTCCACGCTCGGCACGGTCTGCCGCGACGAGGAGATACGTGCCGAAGCCTCGAAGCGTTTCGACGCCAATCAAGTCAGCGGTGACCTCGCCAACGCGATCCTGCGCATCGTGTCCTCGCAGGATCGACCGGGCGACTACGAGACCTTCCTCGAGCGCTTCCGAAATGCCGACACTCCCCAGGACGAACAACGGTACATGCGCGGTCTCGCCGGGTTCAGTGTGGAGAGCGCCGCGCTCGACGCCGCCGAGAGGTGCTTCAGCGAGTTTCGCAATCAGGACGGGTCGACGATATTCGGCCTGTTGACGAGCAACGCCAAGACCGGCCCGAGCGTGTGGCGATACATGGCGTCTCGCTGGGACGACGTGCTGGCGAAGTTCCCGCCGAACACCCTGTCCTACACGACGCGGGGCATCGTCACGTTCATCAACGACGCGGCCCTCGCCGACGAGGTCGAGGCGTTCCACGAATCGCACCCCCTCGCCGGCGAACAGAAGGAGGTCCAGCAAAACGTCGAACGTATGCGCGTGGGACTCACCTTTGCCGCCGCGATGCGCGAACAGTTTTGATGCCCGCATGAACGTTGGGGCGTTCTCGGGCGTCTTCGCTCTGATGTTCGTCCTCGAGTTGCCCGACAAGACGTTCTTGGCGACGGTGATCATGAGCACGCGAGCGCGACCCTTGATGGTCGCGTTCGGCTCGTCACTCGCGTTGACCGTGCAGATGGGCGTCGCGGTGGGCGCCGGTTCGCTCATCGCACTGTTCCCGGTGCACTGGAAGGACTTGATCGTGGGACTGCTCTTCCTCGGCGGTGCGGCCTACCTGCTCTTCGTTCCCGAATCCCGGGAAGAGGAGAAGGGCGAGCGCGAAGCGGCCCCAGAGAGGGCCGCGACGCACTGGAAGGAGATCACGACGGCCTTCGTCGTCGTCTTCATCGGCGAGTTCGGTGACCTCACGCAGATCCAGGGGGCGAACTTCGAGGCCAAGCTCCACCAACCACTTGAGGTCTTCCTCGCGTCCTCGCTGGCGATGATCTGTGTGTCGTTCATCGGTGCCTACAGCGGCCGCGCGCTGCAACGCCTCGTCCCATTGCATCGCATCCGTCTCGGCGGCGGTCTGATCTTCGCGGGACTGGGCATCGCGACCCTCGTCTCGTTGGCGGTGGCGGTCGGATGAGCCGCGTCGACGAACTCCTCGCCTACGCCGACACGGTGAAGGGGTTCATGCCGCGCGACGAGGGTCTCGCCCTCTTCGAAGTCGCGCGCGCCCACGGGGAGCGGTCCCATCGCGGGACGTGGCTCGAGATCGGCGCGTGGTGCGGTAAATCGGCGGTCTATCTGGGCGCCGCGGCCGAAGCCACGAACTCGGTGCTCTACTCCCTCGACCACCACCACGGCAGCGAGGAGAACCAGGCCGGCTGGGAACACTTCGACGCCACGCTCGTCGATCCCCGTGACGGACGACTCAACACACTGCCGTTCTGGCAGCGCACCATCGCCGAGGCCGGTCTCGAATCGACGGTGCTCGGGCTCGTCGGTCCCTCCACGGTCGTCGCCGCGCACTTCAATCAGCCGCTCGACGTCCTCTTCATCGACGGCGGACACGGCCACGACGTCGCCTGGGCCGACTACGAGTCCTGGACGCCCAAGTTGATCGTCGGCGGACTGTTGCTGATCCACGACGTCTTCCCCGATCCGGCCGACGGCGGTCGGCCGCCGTACGAGATCTACCGCACGGCGCTCGACAGTGAGAACTTCACCGAGCGTTCGGAGTGCGGGTCGCTGCGGGCGCTAACGCGCGTGCGTTAACGGACAACCCGGCTCGGCGAGGTCGAGGGGCATCGGCAGCGAGTCGTGTCGGAAGAGTCCGGCCGACGGCGACGACGAGGTGAGCGCGTCGGCCGCGAGGATGATCGCCGCGGCGGTATAGGACGTCGTCTCGCGATCGGGGAACGTCACCTCACTTGGATACGCGATGCCCGTCCAGTACGCACCGTCCCCACGGCGGTGGCGCCGGGTGAAGCTGAACAGGTCCAGCGCCTGGGTGGTCAGCCCGAGGGCGTCGAGGGCCAGCACGCACTCGGCCGTCTCGGCCGCGGTGACCCAGTCGCTCGTCGACACGCAGCGCACGCCGTAGCCGTCCATGACGTGGCGCTCCCAGCCGTCGTCGACGCGTTTCTGGCCGGCCTCGCCGAGGAGCGCCCCGGAGAAGATCGGGTAGTACCAGTCCATGGCGAACTCGTTCTTGGGCGCGAAGGCGCCGGGGTGGTGCGCGACGGCGTGACCGAGTCGACCGGCCGCCAGCTCCCAGGCCGGCTTCGCGACGTCGACGCGTTCGGCGAGCGCGACGGCGCAGCGCAGCGAGTGGAAGATCGACGACGAACCGGTCAACAATGCGTAGCTCTCGCGGCGCCCGATCGAGTCGAGCGACCACGCGATCGTGCCGTCGCGGTCCTGGTAGCGCAGCACGAACTCGACGGCGCGTTCGACGACCGGCCAGAGCTCGACGCAGAAGTCGACGTCGTCGGTCGCGACGAGGTAGTGGTACAGCCCGGCCGCGATGTACGCACAGACGTTGGTGTCGAGTCGCGCGTCCTTCACCTGATCGCCCAGGTAGTAGTTGAACCAGCTCCCGTCGCCGAGCTGGGTGTCGGCGAGCCAGCGGTAGGCCTCCCTCGCCTCGACCGCGTAGCCGGTCACCGTCAAGGCCATCGCGACCTCGACGTGGTTCCACGGGTCGCAGTGTCCCCCGACGAACCAGGGAAGCGCGCCGCTCGCGAGCTGCAACGACGCGAGGTGCGCGGCGCTCTGGGCGATCTCGGCGTCGCTCAAGAGACCCGGGACACCCGACACCGTGGCGAGAGCCGTGCTCACGGCTTCACCAGGTAGACGACGATCGACTTACCCATCAAGGGGGCCATGATCCGTTCGGCCGTTCGTGTCGGCCAGGGCGCCTTCATGATGTCCCAGACGAGCAGACGGTGGTAGAGCTGGACGAACTTGTTGGTGTCGTTCGTCGTGCCCACGAGGCACTTCAACCACCAGTAGGGACTGTGCAGTCCGTGCGCGTAGTGGTGACCGGTGTCGCGCAGTCCGACCGAACGGAGTCGCTCGGTCAGGATTCGCCGACGGTAGATGCGGATGTGACCGCCCGGCACGTTGTGGTACTCATCCGAGAGCGCCCAGTTGATCAGCTCCGGTCCGAATCGCGGCACCGTCACGGCCATCGTGCCGCCGGGCTTCAGGACACGCGCCAGTTCGCTCATCGCGCCCAGGTCGTCCGGGATGTGCTCGAGGACCTCGGAGCAGATCACCCGGTCGAAGGACGCGTCGGGGAACGGCAGGTGGAGCGCGTCACCCTGGACCGCCGCGGTGTGCAGCGTGGCGCCGTCGAGTTCACCGGCCGCGACCATCGCGGCGAACATGTTCTTGACGCCCTCGACCTCGTCACGACCGGCGTCGAGCGCGATCACGTCGGCGCCGCGACGTGCCGCCTCGAAGGCGTGACGGCCGAAGCCGCAACCGAGGTCGAGCATCGTGTCACCGCGCTCCAGTCCCAACTGCTCGTAGCGAGCGGTGAGCACTAGTCGAACTCCATCGATTCCGGTAGCGGCTTTCCCGTGAGGATCGCGTCGTAGCAGGCGGCCGTGCCGCGCGCGGTCACCTGCCAGGTGAAGCGCTCCATCACCCGCTGTCGTCCGGCGGCGCCCAGTCGGGCGCGCAGCGCCGCGTCGTCGAGCAGGCGACCGATCGCGACCACGAGCGCCTCGGGGTTGTTCGGCTCGACGAGCAGCCCGGTCTCCTCGGTCGTACCGACGACCTCGGGCAGCGCGCCGCCCGTCGTCGCCACGACCGGCACGCCGCAGCTCATCGCCTCGATCGCGGGCAGGGAGAAGCCTTCGTAGAGGCTGGGGACGATCGCGACCTCGGCCTCGCCGTAGAGCTTGGCCAACTCCTCGTCGCTCACGCCCGTGATCGTCGTCACGATGTCGGTCAGTCCGAGGCGATCGAGGGCCTTGGCGACGCGACCCTTCGGCTGGGGCCGACCGATCACGATGAGGTCGATGTCGCGCTCGGCGCGCAGTTTCGCGATCGCCTCCAAGAGGGGCACCAGGCCCTTCATCGGCACGTCGCTCGAGGTGGTGACCATCAGGCGGCCCTTCTTCTTGACGACGTCGTCGTACGGGCGAAAGACGGTGTGGTCGACGCCCACCGGCACGACGGTGAGCCGATCGAGCGGCACCTGCATCTGGGCGTTGATGTCGATCTTGGAGTTGTGCGAGACCGTGAGGACCGCCGGGAGTTGCTTCACGGTGCGCACCTGCATGCGCAAGAAGCCGAACCAGCGTCGCGTCGAGTAGCGCTTCCAGGCCGTCTCGGCGTGGTCGAGCGCGATCGAGCGTCCCATGCACTGGTTGTCGTGGACGATGTCGAAGTCGCCGCGTCGGTCCTTCAAGATCTTCTCGATGCGCAGCGAGTACGCGAGCGGTTCGCCGAAGCCGCCACCCAGCAGCACGCCGAACTCAGCGAGGTCGGCCACCGACGTGAACTCACTCGGGGCCGGGATGCGAAACGGGTCGGGGTCGCGGTAGAGGTCGAGGCCGCGCACGGCCGTGAAGCCGACGCCCTCGTCGAGTTCGGGCCACGGTGGTCCGGCGAAGACCTCGACGCTGTGGCCGAGGTTCACGAGCTCGCGCGTGAGGTGCCGGGTATAGACGCCTTGGCCGCCGCAGCGCGGGTTACCCCGGTAGATCAGGAACGCCACGCGGTACTTGCCCGGCTCGGGCGGTCGCGCCGGTACGTGGGCCGGGGTCACGATGGTCTTGGACCGCGCCCAGGACGCCTTGGTCTCGTCGATGGTCTGGCGCAGGGTTCGGGACAAGGGGCAACTTTCGGATATCGCGAGTCCTCCATTCTCGCCGAATTCGCCAAAGGGGCACAAATGTCGGGAAACCAACGGGCTGTGTCGTGACTACATTGTTCGAATGGACCTGAACTACCCCGTAGAGACTGAACCGTTTCGCAAGGAAGTGCGCGCGTGGCTCGAGGAGAACCTGCCTCAGGGCTGGTTCGACCCAGGCTTCACGATGAGCGCCGAAGAGCGCCGTACCTTTAACGAGAGCTGGAACGAGAGGCTCTTCGCCGGCGGCTGGATCTGCGCCGGGTGGCCCGTTGAGTACGGCGGCAAGGGACTGACGCTCTTGCAACAGGTCGTCCTGAACGAGGAGTTCGCGAAGGCCAACGCGCCGATGCGCGCCGACTTCTTCGGCGACACCCTGGTCGGGCCGACGATCCTGCAGTGGGGCACGGACGAACAGAAGCGCGAGTTCATCCCCGGCATCCTCCAGGGCAAGATCGCCTGGTGCCAGGGATTCTCTGAGCCGGACGCAGGCTCGGACCTCGCCAGTCTCAAGACCAGCGCGGTACTCGACGGCGACGAGTGGGTCATCAACGGCCAGAAGGTGTGGACGTCACAGGCCCAACACGCCGACTACGTCTTCTTGATGGTGCGCACCGACCCCGACGCACCCCAGCACGCCGGCATTAGCTACCTGCTCGTCCCGATGCACCAACCGGGCGTCGAGGTCCGTCCGATAATCCAGGTCGACGGCTCGGCCGACTTCAACGAGGTCTTCTTCACCAACGCGCGGTGTTCGAAGAACAACGCCGTCGGCGGGGTCAACAACGGCTGGAAGGTCGCGATGACGACGCTCGGCTTCGAGCGCGGGGCGAGTTCCACGACCGGGTATCGCAGGTTCCTCAAGGAGTGGGAGGAGATCGTGGAAGAGGCCACGCGACTCGGCAAGAACAACGACCGAATCGTGCGCGACGGACTGGTCAAGGCCTGGGAGAAGGTGAAGATCATGGAGATCAACGGCTACCGATCCCTCACCGACTCGCTGAACGGCACGCACAACGCTGCCCTTCTCGGTGCCTGCAACAAGATGTTCTGGTCCGAGCACCACCGCTCGACCATGGAACTGGCCCTGGACGTGCTGGGCATGGAGGCGCAGGTCCTCACCGGCAAGGGCGTCAGTGAGCATTGGGTGACGGGAAGAAGTCGAGGGCGAGCTGACTACCCGGTCTCGGATCTGCAGGGTTCGTTCTTCTTCTCGCGCTCCGAGACGATCTGGGGCGGCACCGCCGAGATTCAGCGCAACATCGTCGGGGAGCGAGCGCTCGGACTGCCGAAGGAACCGAAGGCCCAAAAGGCCTAGCTCGGTACCCGCGGGCTACTGTCCGCGGAGCGCTTTCTTGATCTTGGTCATCAAGCTCGGATGCATGTAGTACTTCTCGCGCTCCTCTTCGGTCATGGAGTTGTAGCGCGCGTCCTGCTTGGCCACCACCTGGTCGACCTTGTCCTGCACGACGGTCTCATTGTTGATCAGTTGCTCCTGGGAGAGGGTCCTGGGACCCTTTCGTCCACCGTAACCAAAAGGCATCGTGCCCCCTTCGCGTTGACCGTCGCCGCCCACCTGACGATCGGCCCGAATCTACACGAGGACGAGGTCCCTGTTCCGAGACGGCAGTCCTACAGCTGACGGTAGCGCGGCACGTAGCCGCCGACCCCGAGGGACATCGAGTCCTCCGGGTCGATCTCGTCGTCGACGCCGCCGACGACGTCGGTCACCCAGGCCAGGCGGTCCTTCAAGATCCTCGTGACACCGCCCTGCAGCGTGTCGGCCGAGATCGCGCAGCTCGAGCACGCGCCCTGGAGTTGCACCTCTACGACGCCGGTCTCGACGTCGGCGCGGATGAGGACCAGGTCGCCACCATCGGCCTGCACCGACGGACGCATCAGGTCCAACAGCGCGTTCAGCGCCTTCAACCGCGTCGCGCGTTCTTGGTCGGTCAGTTCTTCCACGGGACCAGTCTGCCGTGAAACGCACGGTCCGTGTCGCCGGGACCAGTGGGTACCATTTGGCACATGGAACCAATTGAGGCCTGGGACGTGGATTCGATCAACCTGTCGGACATGGAGTTCTGGCGCCGTCCGTGGGCCGAACGCGAGGGTGCCTTCGCCACACTGCGGCGCGACCGGCCGATCTCGCACTACGACGAACCGGTGATCGAGGGCACGGCGATCGAGTTCCCGGTCGGCAACGGCTACTGGGCCATCACGAAGTACCGCGACGTCGCGACGGCGTCGCGACACCCCGAGGTCTTCCTCTCCGGTCCGGGTGCGGTGTCGACGATGGACCTGCCCAGCGAGATGGTCGAGTACTTCTCGGGCATGATCTCCACCGACGACCCGAAGCACGCGCGCCTGCGACGGATCGTGTCGAACGCGTTCAATCCCCGCAACGTCCGCGCCGTCGAGGACTCCATCGAACACAAGGCCGACGAGATCATCGAACGCGCCAAGACCAACGGCACCGGTGACTTCATCACCGACATCGCGGCGCCGTTCCCACTCGAGATCATTTGCGACATGATGGGCGTCCCGCCGAGTGAGTACGCCAACGTCCTGCACCACTCGAACATCATCCTCTCCAACGGCGACCCCGAGTTCATCCCCGAGGGTCAGGACCCCGTGCTCGTGTTGCTCGAATCGGGCGCGGCGTTGACGGCGATCATGGAGGACCTCGGCAGGTACCGGATCGACAACCCGATCGACGACATCACGAGCGCGCTGGTCAACGCCGAGATCGAGACGGAGAAACTCACCCAACAAGAGCTCGCGTCGTTCTTCGTGCTGCTCGTGACGGCCGGGAACGAGACGACCCGCACGGCGATCGCCCACGGACTTCACGCCCTCACCGAACACCCCGATCAGAAGGCGCGACTACTCACCGACTATCAGGGTCTCGCCAAGACCGCGACCGACGAGATCGTGCGCTGGGCGTCGCCGGTCATCTGGATGCGCCGTACGCTCGCCGAGGACTACACGCTCTCGGACTTCGAACTCGCCAAGGGCGACAAGGTGCTGCTCTTCTACAACTCGGCCAACCGCGACGAGGACGTCTTCGTGCGGCCCGACGTCTTCGACGTGGGGCGCACACCCAATGACCACTACGGCTTCGGTGCACCCGGACCGCACTTCTGCCTCGGGGCACACCTCGCGCGACGCGAGATCACCGTGATGTTCCGTGAACTCCTCGTTCGCCACCCCGACATCCACTCCACGGGTACGCCGTCACAACTCGAGTCCAGCTTCATCAACGGCATCAAGCACCTGCACTACGAGCTCTAGGCGCGCGCGGCCACCGCTTCGTCGTAGGCGTGGAGGGCCCGCGGGCCCCACACCGTGCCCGGACCGCCATTGAGCGCGATCAACACGCCGACGGCTTCGGCGACCTGTTGGCGCGTGGCGCCTTCACGAAGGGCGCCCCGGGTGTGCGCGACGATGCAACCGTCACACTCTCGGGTGGCCGATATCACCAGGGCCAGGAGTTCCTTCGTGAGCCGCGAGAGCTCGCCTTCGGCACTCGATGCGGCCGACAACGCGGCGAAGCTCTTCATCACGTCAGGGATCAACTCACGCAAATCCTGGGCCGGTTGACGAAGCTCCTCACGAATCTCATCCATGCTGTTCATAACCACCTCCGGCGTCGAGCGTAGTGACTAGGGAGAACACCCGACGAAGTCGCGCTCCTTCGTGTGAGAGCATTGAGCGTGTTTGGACAGGTCGCTTCTTGGGAGTGCCGCGAGCGAATTGACTGAGGACAAAGACCTCGGTGGTCACGCTCAGGGGACGGATCCCGCTACGGACATCAGGCTGGTCTTCGTGGCGCTGGCGCTCATCGTCCTATTCCTGACTGCCGAAGTGGTGGCTGCCGTCATCGGCAACTCATTGGTGCTCTACGCCGACGCCGGACATATGGTGACCGACGTCGCGGCGCTGTCGCTGAGCCTCTGGGCGATCAAGATGGCCCAGAGGCCCGCGCGCGAACGGTGGACCTACGGGTTCAAGCGGGCCGAGATCCTGGCGGCCGCGTCGAACGGCGCGCTGCTCGTCGCCATCGCCATCGTCATCGGCGTCGAGGCGGTCCGGCGACTGATAGGTCCGCAGCACGTCACCGGCGGACTCGTCCTGGCCGTCGCCTCCGTCGGCGCGGTGGTCAACGTGTGCGCGGTTCGCGCCTTGGCTCGCGCGGATCGCCGGAGTCTCAATCTGCGTGCCGCGTTCGCTCACATCGTCACCGACCTCTACGCGTTCGTGGCGACCGCGCTTTCCGGTCTCGTCATACTCTTGACGCGCTGGGAGCGAGCCGACTCGATCGCGTCGATGTTGGTGGTCGTACTGATGCTCTGGACCGCGTGGGGCCTCCTCCGTGACTCGGGCCACATCCTCCTTCAGGCCGCGCCCGGCGACCTCGACCTGAACGACGTTCGCACGCACCTCGCCGGTGTCGACGACGTGCTCGACGTCCACGATCTCCACGCGTGGACGCTGACGTCGGGCTCGGTCACACTGTCAGCCCACGTCACGGTGGAGGACCGCTGCTTCAACACGGGTCACACCCCGCAGATCTTGGACGCCCTGCAACTGTGCCTCGCGAGCCACTTCGATATCACGCACTCCACTTTGCAGTTGGAGCCGGTGAGTCACGTCGACCACGAGAGCGACGTGCATCGCTAGCGCGATTCAGCGGCCCGTTGTGAAGGACTGTCCGAATATCGTGAACGCCTCGACGGACCCGTGACGACGCCACGTCGCACCCTCAGCTCTTGAGCGATCCTCGGGCCTCGCGAAGGGCGTAATAGAGGATCACGTAGCCGGTGACGGGATCGGCCCACCACCAACCGACGAAGGCGTTCAGGAAGAGCCCGACCATGACGGCGCTCGCGAGTACTGCGTCGATCAGCGTGACGTGACCTTCGGCCAGGATGACGGGATTGTTGAGTGAGCGCCCGACGCTCTTCTTCCCCGAAGCGAGGGCGAACATCGCCACCGCGGTCACTGCCGTCCAGGCGATGCCGAGTGGGCTGTGGTGTGGCCGAAATCCGATGACCAGAATGACGGTGCTCTGCACCCCCAGGTAGGCGGCCAACGCGATGAACGATGACCCGATCAGTCGCAGCGCCCTGCGCCGGCGAATCTGTGCGACCTCCGCGAGCTCCCAGAGGACGACCGTGGATGCACCGATCTCGATCACGCTGTCCAAACCAAAACCGGCCAGCGCGACCGAGCGGGCCGCGATGGCGGCGTAGGCCAGGATCACCACGCCGACGACGTTCCATCCGAGGGTCGCCACTTCGAGTTGACGCCCACGCCTCAGGGCCGAGATCCCAGCGGCGTCTTCCGGACGATTCGGCACCGATTCAGACTAGGACTCTCGAGTCCTCGACCGACTCCTAACATTTGCCGATGACCGTAATCGACGAACTCGTCGCACATAACCGCGCCTACGTCGATCGACACGGACATCGCGAGATGCCGACGTCACCGCAACTCCACCTGGCGGTCCTGACCTGCATGGACTCGCGACTCGACCTGTTCGGCGCCCTCGGGCTCAACCTCGGCGAAGCGCACCTCATCCGCAACGCCGGTGGCATCGCCAGTGACGACGCCGTGCGGTCCCTGCTCCTCAGTCAACGGCTCCTCGGCACCAGTGCGGTGATGGTCATCCACCACACCCGCTGCGGCCTCGAATCGTTCGAGGAGGAGACCCTCGCGAGCGACATCGAGGCGAGCGTCGGCGTCCGTCCACCGTTTCGTCTCGGGGCCTTCGCCGACGTCGAAGAGGACGTCCGAATGACGCTCGACACCCTTCGGGCCAGCCCCTTCGTCGACACGACCGAGATCCGCGGCTTCGTCTTCGACGTCGACGACGGCGACCTGCGCGAGGTCAGTCAAAGAACTTCTTGAAGCCCTGGCTGGTCTGGCTGTAGCCGTTGGCGAGGTAGAACCGATGGGCGTCCTCGCGCACGTTGCGACTCGTCAACTGGATCCGGTAGCAACCGCGCTCCCGGGCGAGTTCCTCGGCCGCGGCGAGCATCTGCGCGCCGATGCCGCGGCTGCGCATGTCACCTCTCACGTGCACGCTCTCGATCTCGCAGCACCACCCACCGGCGTGTTGGAAGTGCTGAAAGATGACGACCTGAAGGACCCCGACGACCTCGCCGTCGACCTCGGCCACCAGCACGTCACCGCGCTGACGTCGGGTCCCTGCGACGGCCGCCCAGTAGTCGTCGACGCGCGTCACGTCCTCGAACTCCGGCGTCATCGATCCGCCGCGCAACAGTTCGACGGCCGCCGCGACGTCGCCGTGGGCCATCGGGCGAACCTTCGCCACGGCCGGCTAGTCCCGTGGGTCGATCGGGGTCAGCACGCCGACCGTTGACTCGATGGCCTCGGCGGCGTCGAGGCAGAGGTCCTCGCGAAGCAACGTGCCCATGACCTGGACGCCGGTCGGTAGTCCGTTGGTCACCCCGGTCGCCACACAGGCCGACGGCAGTCCCATCAGGTTCGCCGGCATGACGAAGCGAAAGAGCTCGACAACCTTCATCGCCGTGTCCACGTCGATGATGTCGTAACCGTGCTCGAAGGGCGGCTGGGTCCAGACCGGTCCGACCACGAGCGGGTAGTCCGTCATGAACCGGCGCCAGGCCTGTTCGATCCGGTAGCGGCTCTCGTGCATCAACGCCATCGACTCGAGTGTCGCCGGCGGGTACTCGATGTTCGTCAGCTCGAGGAACCGCTGCGCGTCCGGACCCATGAACGCCGCATGCACCTCCTGGCGCACCGCGAGACAGGTCCACATCAACTCGGCCCAGGCCAGGTAGCTCTCGAAGACCATCGGCGGCTCGATCTCTTCGACCTCATATCCGGTCGCCTCGAGTGCGCGACCCGCGACGCGTACGCCCTCGGCGACACCGGCGTCGGTGACACCACCGGAGGGCTCGGGCACCAGCGCGACGCGCTTGGCGACCGGTGGACCGTCGAGCGGTGCGTCGTAGGTCTGGGGATCGCCGGGGTGCGCGCCCATGACAGCTCGCAGGCCGAGGCGCACGTCACCGACGGTGCGCGCCAGCACACCGTTCACCAGCATGATCTGGTCGTTGATCGCCATGTCGAGTACCGCAGACGGATTCCCCTGGGCCACGCGGCCCCGCGACGGCTTGATCGAGGCGATCCCGCAGGCGTAGGCCGGGTTGCGCAGTGACCCCCCGATGTCGTTGCCGAGCCCGATCGGGCTCATGCCCGAGGCGATGGCCGCCGCTTCCCCGCCGGAGGAGCCGCCAGCCGTCCGCCCGTGCTTCCAGGGATTGTGGGTCGCGCCGTAGAGCGAGGACTCGGTGTTGATCCGCAGTCCGAGGTCCGGCATGTTGGTGCGCGCCAGTGCGACCGCACCGGCCCGGCGCATGCGTTCGACCGGCGGTGCGTCGGAGTCGGCCATGAAGTCCTTGAGCGCCACGCAGCCTTCGTTGGTGGCGTAGCCCGCGACGTCGAGGTTGACCTTGATGGTGAACGGCACGCCGTGCAGCACGCCGAGCGGGCCGCCCGCCTTCTGCTTCGCGTCGGCGGCGTCGGCCTCGGCGCGCACCTCGTCGGGCCGCACTTCGACCACGGCGTTCACGGCGCCGTTCACCGCGTCGATACGCTCCAGGTGGGCCTCGGCGACCTCACGCGACGACGTGGCGCCGCTTCGAATCAGTTCGGCCAGCGTGGACGCCGACTCCTGCCACAGTTCTGACGCCACGAGACCCCCCGGTCGAAAACTCTCTGGGTAGTCTGGCACGCCGCGGCGCGAGCGGATCAGCCGAAGCGACCGAGCGTGTAGTCCAGCGTGCGCGAGTCGTTGGGGTTGTTGAAGATCTTTTCGGTGGTGTCGAACTCGATCAGCTCGCCGGCCCGGTCCTCGCCCATCAGCAAGAACGCGCAGTCGTCCGAGATGCGAGCGGCCTGTTGCATGTTGTGGGTCACGATGATCACCGTGACGCGCTTCTTCAACTCGGTCATCAGCTCTTCGATCTTCAGCGTCGCGATCGGGTCCAGGGCCGAGGTCGGCTCGTCCATCAACAGGACCTCGGGGTCCATCGCGAGGGCCCGCGCGATGCACAGGCGCTGCTGCTCACCGCCGGAGAGGTTCGACGCGGCGACCTTCAGCCGGTTCTGGACGCTGTCCCACAGGGCCGCCGACTTGAGCGACGTCTCGGCCGCTTCATCCAGGAGCGCCTTCTTCTTCACGCCGTTGAAGCGCAGCCCGGAGATCGCGTTGTCGTAGATGGACATCGTCGGGAAGGGATTGGGACGCTGGAAGACCATGCCGACACGCGTGCGCAGTTCGGTCACCGTGATGTCGCCGCGGTAGATGTCGGTGCCCTCGAGCAGTATCTGACCGGAGACCTTGGTCCCCGGCGTGAGGTCGTGCAGGCGATTGAGCGCGCGCAGCAACGTCGTCTTGCCCGAGCCCGACGGTCCGATGAGACTCGTGACTCGGTTCTTCGTGACGTCGAACGTGCAGTCGCGAACGGCGGTGCGACCGTGGAAGGCCACCGCGACGTTCTTCAGCTGCATCGCCGCCGACCCGCGTGCGAGCGGCTCGTTCGTTGTCTCGCTCGTGACCGGGGTCGGTGTGTCGACCTTCGTCTCGACTTGTGCCATGAATTCCTGGTCCATTGGTTACCTTGCCTGTTGCTTTCTCGATGCCCAAATCCGGGCGCTTAAACTCAAAACAAAAACAAACACCACTAGCACCAGCGCGATACCCCACACTTCGGTACGCAGACTGGGCCATTCCGACTTGGCGTTCTCGTAGATCGAGAGCGGCAATGCAGAAACAGGATCCAACGGCTTCCACGAGTTAATGTAGCCGCCGCCGATGACCAGAAGCACTGGCGCCGTCTCGCCGATCGCTCGAGAGATGGCCAAGATGATGCCGGTGACGATGCCGGTGACGGCCGCCGGCAGCACGATCTTCATCGAAACCTTGTGGGGCTTGGCCCCGAGAGCCAGCCCGGCCTCGCGCAGTGTGTGGGGTACCCCCCGGACGGCGATCTCCGAGGAGATCACGATCACGGGCAGCATCAAGACGGCCAGTGCGAAGGAGCCGGCCAGCGCCGAGAAGCCGATGTTTAGGTCGCGCACGATGAAGGAGAAGGCGAAGAGACCCATGAGGATCGAAGGCGCGCCGGCCATGGTCTGGGCGGTGACCCGTAGTCCGCCGGCGAGCTTCGAATCGGATTCGGCCAGATAGACCCCGACGAGCACCCCGATGGGGATCGCCATGATCGAGGCGTAGAGCGAGAGCACCAGGGTGCCGAGAATCGCGTTGGAGACCCCGCCGGTCGCGTTCGGCGCGATGAGCGTCGGCGTCTGGGGCAACTGCGTGTAGAAGGCGGAGTGCAACACGACCGGCAGACCGCGCTTGAACAACTGGTAGAGGAGCAGTAGTAGCGGGACGGCCGTGGCGCCGAGCGCGATGGCGCACAGCGTGACCATGATCCTCGAGCGCACCTGTCGTCGTGCGCGGAACTGGTCCGAGATCTGACGGATCTCGTCGCGCATGTTCGTGCCGGTCTCCTCGGTCTCGACGAGCTGGTTGATCTCGCTCATACGACGGCCAGGACCTTTCGTTGTCGAGAGACCAGGCCCCGGCTGATCAGCGAGAGGCCGAAGTTCACCAGCATCAACAGCACGCCGAGGGCCATCAGCGCCGAGATCTCGTTGCCCTGGGCCTCACCGAACTCGGTGGCGATCCACGACGCGATCGACGTCCCCGGATAGAGCAGATGGAACTGCACGTTGGCGACGCCGCCGGCCACCAGCGCCACCGCGACCGTCTCGCCGGTCGCACGCGCGAGTGCGAGGAACGTCGCGCCGAAGAGGCCGATCTTGGCGGTCGGTAGGACGACGCCTCTGATCACCTGCCAGCGAGTGGCGCCGAGCGAGAGACTGGCCTCGACCAGGTCGTGCGGGACGACCGAAATGACCTCACGGCTGATCGCCACGAAGGTCGGCAGGATCATCACCGCCAGCACGATCGACGCCAACAGGAGCGATTGGCCGTCCTGTTGGCCGGGGTTGCCAAAGAGTTCGTGGGAGAAGGGCCACTTGTCGAGCCACGGGATGACCGTCTTCAGCATCCACGGCGCGAGGACCAGGAATCCCCAGAGACCGTAGACGACGCTCGGGACCGCAGCGAGGAGTTCGACGAGCGTGGCGACGATGTTGCGGAACCGGCGCGGCAAGATGAACACGATCGAGATCGAAGTTCCGAGGCCGATGACCACGGCGATGATCAAGGCGACGAGCGACGTCTCGACGGTGCCGACGATCATCGCGAGACCACCGAAGGGTCCGGTCGGGGACTGCCAGCCGTTGCCGCCCAGCAGCGTGCCGGTGTGGTGCGCGAAGTCGGGTAGCGAGTTCCACACGATCGTGCCGATGAACCCGACGCTCACGGCCGCGAAGACGAGGCTCGCGACGATCAGCAGATAGTGGTACCACGTACGAGAAGGGGTGCCGGAGTTGAACTCCGGCACCTCTTCTTCGTGCGGGCTGAAATCGGGAGGCGGAGGTGTAACGATTGACACCGCTGTTCTCTACCTCCCTTTGCTGTTAGTGCTGCGTGGTTACGTCGTCTGGTTGAGCAGGACGGTCCCGCCCGAGGTCACGGTCTCGAGTTGCTGACGGGCGTAGGCGGCGATGGCGGCGGGCAGGGGCACGTAGCCCTCGGCCTTGGCCAGCGCGCCCTGGGCGTAGTGCGTCTCCCAGTCGAGGTACTTGACGGCGGCTTCGCCCATGGCCTCGTTGGTCTGGTTCTTCGCCACGATGGCCCAGCTGTAGGTCGCCAGTGGCCACACGTCGTTGCCGCGCTGGTTGACGATCGAGAAGCTGTCGGGCGTGATGTTGGTACCGGCCGAAGCGGCGGCGGCCGCGATGTTCGTCAACGAGGGCTGGAGCCATTGACCGTCACGGTCCTGCAGCGACGCCGTCTGAATCGCCGCGTTGCCGGGGATCAGCAGGTAGCTGTACTCCACGTAACCGATCGAACCGGGGTTCGAGTTGATGTCGGTCGCCATGTGCACCGAGCCGCCGGAGGAGTGCAGCCAGTCCGTGAAGGCATAGGTCGTACCGGAGCTCGCGCCGCGGTAGATGACCTTGATCGTGTCACTCGGCGATTTGCCGGTGTAGAGCGCCTGGAGGGCCTTGCCGGTCGTCGACGAGAGGCCGCCGTTGGTGTTGATAATCGCCAGGTTCGACCACTGCGTGATCTGGCCGTCGTAGATCTTGGCGATCTCATTGGACGTCAACTCGATGTTGCTGAGGGTCGAGCCGAGGTTGTAACCAATGACCGCGCCACCGAGGATGTAGGGGACCTGGACGAAGTTCGCCTCGACCGCACCGGACGGCAGGGTGCCGGCCGATGGTGTCATGGGCTGGTCCGAGAATCCGATCTCGACACTGCCGTTCACGATCGAGGTGCGACCGGTACCGGAGCCCGCGGCCGGGTACGAGCTGAAGCTCACCTTGCCACCCGCCGAATAGGCCGTCGATCCGCTCGTCGTCGCGCCGACCATTGGCGCGTCGAAGGACGATCCGTTGATTGCGAGGGTCACATTGCTCGGGACCACGAGGTCCGTGTCGCCGGGCTTGTTAGAGCCCATGAGCCCGCCCGAAGAACCGGTGGACTTGGGCTTCGGCTTGTGCTTCGACCAGGGCTTGGGGCAGACACCGCCCTTGTTCTCGAAACGCTTGGCCTTGTCCTTGTTGGAGACGAGTCGGTAGCAGACGACCGACTTGTCCTTGGTTCCGGCACTTGCGGGCGCTGAGACGACGGCGAGCAGACCGGCAACGGCCAGCGCAACTGCCGCGAGCGACCTGAATAGATTCTTCATTCTGAACTTTCCTCCTAAAGAAAGTGATTCATTAGCGACGCGACGAATCGACATTCGAACGTTTTGCCATAAGGAAACTTAGGAATTGAAAGTAAACAGAGTGTGAGCGATTGGGTCGTTCAGGGTGAAAAATTAAGGATTTCTGGAAACATTCATGGCGCCGTAATCAATCACAACAAGAGTCACGCCAACCGCACGAGGTGCACCTGTAGTGCGCGTGTTCGGCGCTCAGTGACCCCCCGCAGTGGGGGCACTCACTGAACGTGGCGAATCGGTTCGCGCACTCGATTACCGGGACGGGCTGATTTGCGCTTTTGTTGGGGCTCTCGGACATTCATCCATTGTGGTTTCTGCCTCGTGGGCCTGCGGTGATAGTGAGGAAAGTTCGGTCAAGATCGCGAAACCGGACCCCACTCGGGTCAGCGCTCCCACTCAGGCCTCGGCGCGCAGTTGACCCGATCGGTAGTGGGTGCGACAGAGCACCTGATAGTGCACGACGCCCTCGTTGACGTCGCCGGTGAAGAACTGGTCGCCCTCGCGCGCGACCACACCGTCCACGATTCGAGCGTTGCACCGCCCTTTTTGCCCGCACCAACACGTCGAGGTCAACGGGAGTTCGTGCGCCCAGTCCGCGATGGCGAAGAGTCGCGCCGACCCCGGAAAGAGATTGAGCAGGAAATCGGCGGAGAGACCGAAGGCGTGGACGTCGATCCCGAGCTCGTCGACGATCTGGGCGAGCGCGTCGATCTGTTCGACGCTCGCGAACTGGGCCTCGTCGATCACGAGGATGTTGATGCCGTCTCGACGCAGCCGGTCGATGTGCGGGGCGAGATCGCTGCCCGGGGCCACGGCCTCGGCACTGGCCTCGATGCCGATCCGGCTCGTCACCATCCCATCGTCGCTGCGGTCGCCAAAGGTCCACAGGGCGACGTCGCTGCGGCCCTGGCGCAGCTGCCAACAGAGTTGTAGCGCCAGCGTCGACTTGCCGGCCGCCATGGTTCCGTAGGTGAAGGTCAGTTCTGGCATGGGCCTCTCGTCGTTGACTCGAACGACCAACGTTACCGCCGCATCGACGTCCCTCGAGGGTGAGACATCCCTTCGGAGAACGTTTTCGCCGCTCGGTAGATTGGTGGCGTGGAGTACACCGTTCGACCCGTCGCCTACATTCGCAACGACCGCGCCGAGGCGCTTGACGACAACTGGGACGACGTCGTGAGCACGGTCGAACTGGCCCAGGACGTGCCGAGCGAGGCGCTACGGGGTCTCGAGGAGTTCTCGCACGTCGAGCTCGTCTTCTTCGCCGACTGGGCCGAGGACGTGCCGCCAGGGCCGTGGCACCGTCGTCCGCGCGGTAACGCGCAGTGGCCCGACGTCGGCGTCTTCGCCCAACGCAACAAGGACCGACCGAATCGCCTACTGCTCTCCACGGTCGAGATCGGCGAGCTGTCGGAACGCTCTTTCACCACGCGCGGGCTCGACGGCATCGACGGGACGCCGGTGCTCGACATCAAGCCGGTCTTTCGCTGGAGCGTGCCGAAGGGCGAACTGCGAGTGGCGTCGTGGAGCGAAGAGCTCGGCGAGAACTACTTTTGATTCCAGGCTATGAATTCGATCAAGATTCCGGCCAACTGGGGACCGTTCTCCTCTTGCAAGAAGTGTGCGGTGCTGTCGATGGTCGTATGCGCTTGACCCCGTGCACCGGGCACCACCTCGATGAACTTCGCCTCGCCGCCGTGCGTTATGGGGTCGTTGCTGAAACAGCAGAAGAAGGGCTTGGTGAACTGCGCCAGCACGGCCCACGCCGCCACGTTGGCGTCGTGCGCCGGGTCCTGCGGTGACGTCGGCACCAGCAACGGGAACTGCCGCGCGCCCTCTTTGTAGGACTCGTCGGGGAACGGCGCGTCGTAGGCCGCGACGACGTCGGCACTGAGACGCTGCGCGCAGCCGCCCGAGACGATGTTGCCGATGTGCATCTCCGGCGTCGTCTGACTGAACTCCTGCCACGACCGGATCGCTTCATTCGTGGGCCCGTCGCCGGTCGGCAGTCCGCCGTTACCGATCGCCACCCGAGCGAACCGCTCCGGATGCTCGCCCACGAGGCGCAGACCGATCAGGCTCCCCCAGTCCTGGCCGAAGAGCGTGACGTCGTTCAGTCCCAGGTGATCGAAGAGCAGCTCTCTCGTCCACTCGACGTGTCGCGCGTAGGTGTACTCGCTGCGCGCGCTCGGTTTGTCGGAGCGGCCGAAGCCGATGAGGTCGGGGGCCACGACGCGGTAGCCGTCGGCGACGAGGCCGGGGATCATGAAGCGGTACAGAAAGGACCAGGACGGTTCCCCGTGCAAGAGGACGACGATCTGTCCGTCCCGCGGTCCCTCGTCCAGATAGGCCATCCGAAGGGCTTCACCACCGGTCGGATCGACGACGTCGGCGTAGTGCGGCGCGAAATCGAAATCGGGAAGCGCCACGAAGCGTTCGTCGGGGGTGCGCAACCGTTCCATCGTCATTGCCGGGCCATGCCCTCGCGGGCCGCCGCTTCCTTCTGGTCGCCACTGTCCTGGGAGATCAGCTGGATGTCGACTCGTTCGATGCGCCCCTCGAAGGGGAAGTCGTCGACGTAGCGCTTGGAGACCGGCGAGCCGTGGTCGCGACCGATCCCCATCGCGATCGTGGAGAAGATCCGCATCACGAACGGGAGGTGCATCGTTCCGACGTCTCGTCCGTCAACGGTCAAGGTGACGTCGGCGTCGCGTTGTGCGCGCCGGAATCGCGCGCCCAGCACCGCCGCGCCGTCGGGAACCTCCTCGGTCGATTCGAGAACGTGATGGTCCATAAAGATGTTGTAGTCGAAAACCAATCGGTTGTCCTGGACGAAGAGGGCGACACCGGCGTTCTCGGTGCCCATGGCGAGAATCACCCCACCCCGGTCGCGCTTTCGAGTGACGCGCGCCTCCAGATCCCAGCTCCGACCGCCGATCCCGGCGGCGGCCGACGGGGAGATGGGACTCAGCGGCGGGAGGTAGGTGTAGTGGCGGCTGGTCGGGTGCGGCGAGAAGTCGTGCGCCCGTGACGTGAAGAGGGCCAGTCCGCGGTCGTCCAAGGGCAGGACGCCGTACTCCTTCGCCTCGCGCCACCACAGGTCGACCATCTCCTTCAGTTTCTCGGGGTCGCTCGCGGCGAGGTCGCGACACTCCGACGGGTCCTCGGCGACGTGGTACAGCTCCCAGCGGTCGTCGTCGAAGGGCACGCTGTACACGTGACGAGTCACCGCCTTCCATCCCTCGTGGTACATCGCGCGGTGCCCGCCCATCTCGAAGTATTGGGTCGTTTTGTGACTCGGTTCGTCGGGTCGGTCGAAGGCGTAGGCCATCGAGACTCCGGCCATCGGCATCTGCTCGAGGCCGCGGTAGGTGACGGGCATCTCGACGCCCGCGACTTCGAGGACCGTCGGCGCGACGTCGGTGACGTAGTGGAACTGGCTCCTCACCTCACCGCGCGCGGCGATGCCCGAGGGCCAGTGCGCCACGAAGGGCACGTGCACGCCGCCCTCGTGCGTGTTCTGCTTGTACCACTTGAACGGCGTGTTGCCGGCCTGGGCCCAACCCCAGGGATAGTTGGAGTGACTGGCCGGTCCCCCGATGTCTTCGAGGTGCCGCACCGCCTCGTCGGGACTCTCCATCACCATGTTGAAGTACTTCATCTCGTGCAGCACACCGAAGGGCCCGCCCTCCTGGCTCGCGCCGTTGTCACTCATCAAGAGGATCAGCGTGTTGTCGAGTTCGCCGATCGTCCGCAGGTCACCGACGAGTCGACCGATCTGGTCATCGGTGTGTTCTAGGAACGCGGCGTAGGCCTCTTGAAGGCGCGCGGCGAGTCTCTTCTGATTCTCGGGCAGCTCGTCCCACGGTTCGACGCCTTCGTTGCGCGGAGCGAGCTCGGTGTAGTCCGGGACGATGCCCAACTGCTTCTGTCGCGCGAACCACCGGTCGCGTGCGACGTCCCACCCTTCGTCGTAGCGGCCGCGGTGACGCGCGAGGTACTGCGCCGGGGCCTGATGCGGCGCGTGCGTGGCGCCGAACGCCAGGTAGGTGAAGAAGGGCCGGTCGGGGCGGACGGACTTCGCGTCATGGATGAAGCCGATCGCGTGGTCGATGAGGTCCTCGCTGAGGTGATATCCGTCGGCGACGCTCTTCGGACGTTCGACCCGGTGGTTGTCGTACGTGAGGTCGGGCGCGAACTGATCGGTCTCGCCGTCGAGGAATCCGTAGTAGCGATCGAAACCCCGTTGCAGCGGCCACTGGTCGAACGGTCCCGCCGAGGACGAGTTCTCCATGGACACGAGGTGCCACTTCCCTACGGCGAACGTGGTGTAGCCGTCCTCACGCAACACTTCGGCCATCGTGGCGGCGTGATTCGAAATATGACCGCGCATGCTCGGGAATCCCGTGCTCCAGTTCGAGAGTCCGCGCATGCCCACGCTGTGATGGTTCCGACCCGTCAACAGCGCGGCGCGCGTCGGTGAGCACAGCGGCGTGACGTGAAAGTTGGTGAATCGCAGTCCGCCGGCGGCCAGTTCGTCGATGTTCGGCGTCACGAGGTCCGAACCGAAACAGTTGAAGTGCGAGAATCCGAGGTCGTCGATGAGGATCACCAGGATGTTGGGCGCGTTCTCACGAGGATGGGTCGGGGTGGGCCACCACGGAACCGACTCGGCCACGGTGTCGCCGATCGTTCCTTCAAAGCGTTCGAACTGCTTCACCGCTCCCCCTTCGACAATCGTTCACGCTAGGTCACCTCACGACGGGCATGACTAGGGATGCGCGATCATGGCCGACACCACGTCGCGTTCGGGACATGACGCCGGACCGAGGACCGAGATCGCGACCGCCGCCGCCGCGTTGCCTCGCTGGGCCGCTTCGAGCACATCCGTACCCCGAGCTAACTCGGCCAAGAAGACACCGGAGTGCGTATCGCCCGCGCCGTTGGTGTCGACGACCTCGACCTTGAAGCCATCGACGCGTTCAGGTCGGCCGCGCTTCGCCAGGACCGTGCAGCCACTGGCGCCGTGGCGCACGACGACGCCCCGGCGACCGGTTCGCTTGGCCAGGGCAATCACTGAGTCAATTAGCGAATCCTCGCCGGTCAAGAGTGACGCCTCGGTCTCATTACAGAGCGTCCAATCCGCGCGTTCAAGGACGCGGCGCAAGTTCTCGTCGGGAATGTCCATCACCCGGTTGCTCGGGTCGAAGGCGACGACGACGTCGTCGCCAAGCGTGGCCAACCAATCGAGGACGATCTCGGCCGCGCCGCGATACATCACGTTGTAGCCGCTCACGAGTACGTAGTCACCACTTCGGACGTCCAGCGACGACAGGTCGGACGCTCGGAGCGATCCTTCAGAACCCTGCGACGTGATGAACGTCCGCTCACCGCCGTCGTCGATGAGAGCGACGCAAAAACCGGCGTCTCGGGTCTCGTCGACGTCGAGCGGATCTTCCACGTCGTCGTGGGCCAACGACGAGCGAGCGATCGTCGAGAAGGGACCGCGACCGAGTCGTCCGGCGTAAATCGCGACGACACCTTGGCGAGCCCAGGCGCTCATCGCGTTGTAGCCGCCGCCCGTCGTCGTGAGGTGCTCGGACGCCAGGACGTCGGACCCACTTTCGGGCACCCGTGGGATACGAAGCACGATGTCGATCATGACGGTGTCGAGACAGAAGAGTCGGGGCGTAACGCTCACGCATTGACCCTAACGACCGCCTTCGTCGTCCGGATTCTATGTGAACTATTTAGCGACGACGGCGCTCATCGTCTGTCTAAAATCTCTGCAAGCGACGCGCGGTGTCGCACAGAGGAGCGGCGTGAGCGAAGTCTCAGAACTACTCGGCACCGGCAGCACCGGTGCGTTGCGCATTGAAGAGAACGGCATCAACGTCATCACCGAAGGAGAGCGCAAGGGCCAGCCCCGTGAGCTCTTCTGGCCGTGGTTCGGGGCCAACGTGTCGGTCCTCGGCCTCAGTTACGGCGCGTTCGTCCTCGAGTTCGGTCTCTCGTTCTGGCAAGCGTTGATCATCTCCCTCTTTGGCATCATCGTCAGTTTCGTACTCTGCGGCATCATCGCGACCGCCGGCAAGCGCGGATCGGCACCCACCATGGTGCTCAGTCGCGCCGCCTACGGCGTGAGGGGCAATCGCCTGCCCTCGGGGATCTCGTGGTTGCTCTGCGTCGGGTGGGAGACCGTGCTCACGGTCATCGCGGTCCTCGCGACGTCGACGGTCTTCACGCGCCTGCACTGGGGTGGTGGCGACGGAGTCAAGGTGGTGGCGATGATCGTCATCGCGGCCCTGATCATCGTGGGCGGCGTGATGGGCTTTGACCTGATCATGCGGATGCAGGCCGTCATCACCGTGGTCACCGGCATCCTGACGGTTCTCTTCATCGCGCTCACGTTCAAGCACGTCAGTTGGCACGTTGTGTCACAGGTGCAAAGTGGCGGACCGCAACACATCATCGGCGCCCTCGTGTTCATCATGACGGGATTCGGTCTGGGTTGGGTCAATGCGGCGGCCGACTATTCGCGCTATCTGCCACGCAAGGCGTCAACCGGGGGCGTCGTGTGGTGGACCACCTTCGGATCGTCGGTCGCACCGATCGTCCTCATCTTCTTCGGCCTTCTCCTGGCCGGCTCGTCGTCCAAACTCGAGACGGCAATCGGCGCCGACCCCGTCGGAGCATTGGCCCGTCTGTTGCCGACGTGGTTCCTCGTGCCCTTCGTCATCGTGGCCGTCCTGGGACTCGTGGGAGGAGCGGTGCTCGACATCTACTCCTCCGGACTCTCGCTGCTCTCCGCCGGTCTCAAGATTCCGCGATTCGCGGCGGCCGGGGTCGACGGAGCCGTGATGGTGATTGGCACGATCTACATCGTCTTTTTCAGGGCGAACTTCCTCGATCAGTTCGAGGGTTTCCTCATCACGGTCGGGGTACTCATCGCGGCGTGGTGCGGCGTCTTCCTCGGAGACCTGGCCCTTCGAAAGAAGGACTACTCCGACGTCGACCTGTTCCGCAACTCCGGGCGCTACGGTGACGTCCGATTCATTCCGGTGATTACGACGATCGTCACGAGCGTCATCGGATGGGGTCTGGTCACCAACTCCGGAGCATCGTGGCTGACCTGGCAGGGCTATCTGCTCGGACCGCTGCACCTCGGCGGCAAGACCGGAGACTGGGCCTACGCGAATCTGGGCGTCTTCGCCGCGTTGGTGCTGAGCTTCCTGGTCACCGTCGCCTTGACGAAGGGTGAGGTCCGCCAGCAAGAGGACGTCGACTCGGCGCCCGTTTCAGTCTCGTAACCAGCGACGACTCAGGTGAGTTCGCCCCCGCGCACCTCACTGCGTGATCGAAGACACGTACCGGAGCACGCCACCGTCCGGTGAGGTGAATTCGCTCAGTCGATACGACGAAAGCTCACGTAATCCCTGCGTAGAATTGGGGCGGTTGGGTTCAGAGGAGTTGCATTGCGTATCGGTGTTCTTACGGCGGGTGGCGACGCGCCCGGTCTCAACGCGGCCATCCGAGCCATCGGCCAAATGGCTATTCGGGACGGACACGAGGTCATCGGCATCGCCAACGGCTGGGCCGGCCTCGCCGCCGAGTACGCCGGCCGTCCCCTCGTCGCCAGCGACCTCCAGGGTGTCATCGCCCAGGGCGGCACGCTGCTCGGCACCGCGCGCTACAACCTGGACGACCCTCCGGGCGGGCGCGAGCGGGCCTTGGCGGCCATCGACGAGCACCTCGACGGACTGATATCGATCGGCGGCGACGGCACGCACCGGATCTCGACGTGGCTCGCCGATAAGGGCGCGCCGATCGTCGGTGTACCAAAGACGCTCGACAACGACCTGCTCGGCACGGACTACTGCATCGGCTTCGACACCGCCATCAGCATCGTGGCCGAATCGATCGACCGGCTCTACACGACCGCGGCGTCGCATCACCGCGTGATGGTCGTCGAGACCATGGGACGACTGACCGGTTGGGTCGCGGCGATGGGCGGACTCGCCGGCGGCGCCGACATGATCGTGATCCCCGAGTTCCCGGTCACGATGGACGACATCATGAAGCACCTCGAGCGCCGCGTCGAGGCCGGGTTGGCCTTCTCGATCGTGGTCGTCGCCGAGGGCATCAACCTCTCTACGCTCGGCGGCACGGAGAAGGGCGAACTCTCGACCGAAGGGGTCGGTGGCGTGCGCCTGGCGACGCGCGGCGTCGGGGCGTTCGTCGCCTCCAAGATCGAAGAGCACACGGCCATCGAGGTTCGCACCACGGTCCTCGGGCACCTGCAACGAGGTGGTAGCCCGACCGCGCACGACCGCATCTGGGCGACGCGGGTCGGGGCCGGCGCCTACGAGGCGGTGACCTCGGGCAAGTTCGGGACCATTCCCGTGGTGCGCGACAACACCGTCGTCCTCGCGCCACTCTCGTCGGTGATCGGTGGTCAGCGCCAGGTACCGCGCGAGATCTACGAGCTCTGCTCGGTCTTCTTCTGACCCAGGAACTCTTCTAGTTCGAGCATCGTGGGACCGGTCGCCGGCCCATGCCGCGTGACCGACAGCGCCGCCGCCGCGTTGGCCCAGCGCGCCGCGTCCAATGGAGTGCGTCCACTCGCCAACAGTGCGGCGAACGCTCCGACGTGGCAGTCCCCCGCGCCATTCGAGTCGACGCTCTCGACGACGAATCCCGGAACGACGTCGCTTTCGACGGCTAACCCGGCCACGACGCAACCCTCGGCGCCCGTTCGCACGATCACGCCCCCGTGGTTCATCCGACCGCGAAGGATACGCGCTGCTGCTGCGGCGTCCGAGGACTCCGTGAGGAGCATCGCCTCACGTGCATTGCATGAGAACCAGTCGACCCGATCGAAGACCGCCGCGAGCAGCGCCTCGTCGATGTCGTTCACGATGGGACCGGGGTCAAACAGGAATCTCGTCGCCTCCGGGATCCGCTTCAAGAAGGCGACCAGCGCACGCGCGTTGCTCTCGTGCAACAGCGCGTAGCCGGAGAAGTAGACGAGGTCGCTCTCGGTCACGTCGAGTTCGTCGAGTTGAGCCGTGGAGAGCGTCGCTTCCGCGCCGACGCTCGTGACGAACGTCCGCTCACCGTTGTCCTCGACGATGGCGACGACGAAACCGGTGTCGAGATCTTCGTTCGGTGTCGTGGCCACGACGACGTGCTCCTCGCGCATCGCGTCCTGGGCGATCGTGGCGAAGGGTCCGAGTCCCACGACGCCCCCGTAGACCGAGGTCAGTCCGAGCCGCGACGCGGCCGCCATGACGTTGAACCCTCCGCCGGCGAAGGAGTCACTCCGTTCGACCAGGGTGTCCGAGCCACGTTGGGGCAAGGCGTCGACGTTGAGGACGACGTCCACGACGACGCTGTCGACGAGTATCAGACGTGGCGCGACGCTCACGCGGCGCTTTGTTCGGGCCCGTTTCGCAGTCGGAGAAGACGTCGTGCCATCTCGTCCAGTTCCAGACCGTTCACTCGTGACACCGTCTCTCGCGCCGCGAGTGGGAATACGTCACGCCCGCAGCGCGAGCCGACGATGGCGCCGGTCATCGCCGCGATGGTGTCACTGTCGCCGCCGAGGGACGCGGCCACTCGACAGGCCAGCCACGGTTCGTCTCGGAAGGCACTGGCGACGGCGAAGGCCGCCGGCACCGACTCCCATGTCGCGAGACTGGTCCCGACCAGAACGGGCAGAAGGTCCACGACGCCCTCGGCGTCGAGTCCGTAGACCAGATCGATGGCCCAGCGGATCCGCACCGCGACGTCCGCGCCGGCGATCCAATGTCCGCGTCGCGATCCCCGCACCGCGGCGTCGCACGCGGTGTCGATCATGACGTCGAAGGTCAGACCCTCGACGCCGGCACTCACCGCACCCGCGACGGCGGCCGCGCCGGCGAGCGCGACGCTCGTGTTGTGCGTCAGTCGGCTCGCCTGCGCGACGCGCGAGACGAGCTCGTCGACGTCGAGCGACCGAACCGCGATCGCGACCGGCGTGACGCGCATCGCCGCCCCGTTGGTGTCGCCGCGACGACCGACCTCTTCGGGATCGCCCCCCGCCATCAGCGCGTTGATCGCGCGCTTGGTCGAGGGTCCGAGGAGATCGAGTGAACCCTTGGCCTTCATCGACTCTTCCCAGTTGATCAATGTGTCGGCCCAGCTCTGGATATCGACTTCGCCGTTGCCATCGATCAACTCGGTCGCGAGCAACACCGCTTGCTCGGTGTCGTCGGTGATTCGTCCGGCCGTCATACCCTCGGCGATCGGATGGTCGCTCGGCGCCGGTTCGAAGTCGACCAGCACCGTGCCGAAGACGCTGACGACCTCTTCTCTCGACATCATCTGCGTCGGCATCCCGAGCGCGTCACCGATCGCCAGGCCGTACAGTGCGCCGGCGGCACGGTCGAACTGCGAGAGGGGTTCCACCCCATCAGCCTACGAACGCGCGCGAGCGAATACCCACCATTGGCCGGCCCACCGGCGAAGTTCTGGGACCGTTTAGGGTGGTTCTTGCATGGAACCGTGTCCGTCACTCCCTGGTCGAACAGTCGAGACCGCATCGTGATCCCGCTGCTCTCTTCAGCCCAGATGCGCGACGCCGACGCGCTCGCGGTGAAGGCCCGCGGGACCGACGCTCTCGTCGCGGCGGCGGGCACCGCCGTCGCGCTCCAGGCCCAGTCGATGTTGGGCTCGTGCTACGGGTCACGCGTCGCGGTACTGGTCGGCCCCGGTCTCAACGGCGCCGACGGCCGCGTCGCGGCCGCGTGGTTGCGATCGCGGGGGGCCAAGGTCGACCTCATCGAAGTGGCCGACCAACCCGACGAACTCTCTGGCTACGCCCTGGTCGTCGACGCGGCCTTCGGTCTCGGCTGCTCGCGTCCCTACCGCGCGCCGAGCGTGCCCGGCGACACACTGGTGCTCGCCGTCGACCTCCCGTCGGGCGTCGACGCCGACAGCGGCGCGGTGCTCGGCTCACCGATGCCGGCCGGCGTCACGATCGCGCTGGGTGCACTGAAGCCGGCGCACGTCACGGGAGCGGCGGCCGCGATATGCGGGCAACTGCGCTTCGCGGGTCTCGGCATCGTCCAGCACTTCGACGACGGACTCGTCGAAGACCACGACCTCGAGACGCTCATCCGACGCGAGACGACCGACCACAAGTGGACGCACGCCATCCAGGTCCTCGCCGGATCGACGTTGATGCCCGGCGCCGCCGACCTCGTCGTACGCGGCGCGTTGGCGGCGGGCGCGTCGATGATCCGCCTCTCGAGTCGAGGTGACGTCGCGGGATCGATCGACCTGCCGGCCGAGGTCGTGCGCAGTGACGACCCGGTCATTGAACCGCGCAGTCGCTGCGTCGTCGCGGGCCCCGGTCTCGGCGCCGACGGCGTTGACTGGCTGCGCGAGCGTCTGGCTGAGGTGACGGTGCCGGTCGTGCTCGACGCCGATGGACTGGACCGTTCGTTGATTCCTACGAAGACCGCGAACGCGCAGCCGTGGGTACTCACCCCGCACGAAGGAGAGTTCGTGCGACTGACCGGGGAGGCGCTCCCGGCCGATCGTCTCGAGGCCGTGCGCGCGCTCGCGCGCGACACGCAGTGCGTCGTGCTGTTGAAGGGCGCGACCACCCTGATCAGCGATCAAGGTGGTCGAGTACGCGTCGTTCGATCGGGCACGCCGACCCTCGCGACCGCCGGTAGCGGTGACGTCCTTTCCGGCGTGATCGGCGCGACGATCGCGCGCGGGCATGATCCGTTGGACGCCGCGGCGCTCGGTGCGCACCTGCACGGTCGAGCCGGCGCCGCCTTGCCCGTCTACGCCAGCGCCTCCGAGATACCGCTCGCCCTGGCCGACATCATCGCCGCCCTCTGACCGAGATTCCTCCCCGTCGTCGAACCACCGCGACGTTCAGCGCTCGAGTCGGCGGGGGTACCCTTGCGAGGGAGGTTGGAATGAAGAAGTCGCCGGAGGCGGTGCTCGAAGAAGGAGAGGGCCGGGGCCTCCTCGCACCGATGACGGTGGCTGTCGATGAGGACGGTCACGACAGTGACGACCCGCGGCGTCTCGCGGTGCGCGAATGGCTGAGCGCGCACCCCAACCCCACGGGCCCGCAGCTCGCCGAGGCCGGACTGGTCGCGCCGCACCTGCCCAAGCCGTGGGGACTGGGCGCCGACACCGATCACCAGCTCATCATCGACGACGAACTTCGACGCGCGAACGTACGCCTGCCCATCAACCCCATCGGCATCGGTTGGGCCGGACCGACGATCCTGTACGCCGGCACGCAAGAGCAACAGAACCGTTGGCTGCCCAAGCTCCTGAGCGGTGAGGAGTTCTGGTGCCAACTCTTCAGCGAGCCCAACGCCGGCAGTGACCTCGCCTCACTCACGACGAGCGCCGAGCGCGACGGTGACGAGTGGATCATCTCGGGCCAGAAGGTCTGGACCAGCTACGCCCACCTCGCGACCTGGGGCATCCTGCTCGCGCGCACGTCGAACACGTCGGCGCCCCAGAAGGGGATCAGCTACTTCATCTGCCCGATGAACGCACCGGGCGTCACGATTCGTCCGATCATCGACATCACCGGCGACCACGCCTTCAACGAGGTCTTCCTCGACGAGGTCCGACTCCCGGACGACTATCTGATCGGCGAGGTGAACGACGGGTGGCGTCTCGCCAAGGTCACCCTGGGTAATGAACGGGTCTCGCTCTCCGGCGAGGGTGTCCTCTGGGGACGCGGACCGACCGCGGCCGACCTCGTCGAACTCGTGCGCACGTCAGGAATCGCCCACGACGAGCTCGAGCGCGACGAACTCGTGAAGTGCTGGTCCCACGGCGAGATCCTTCGACTACTGCGCCTGCGACTCGTCGCGGCGGCCCAGGCCGGACGCGAGCCGGGCGCCGAGGCCAGCGTGCGCAAGGCGCTGGCCGACGACCACGGTCAAGAGGTCATGACGCTCGCGAATCGTCTCGCCGGTTCGGCGGGCATGCTCGCGGGCCGCGGACCCGGAGGGTCCGACGGTGCCGACGGGGGCGCGTGGGCCTTCGGCTTCCTGTACGCGCAGGCCCTGACGATCGGCGGCGGCACGTCGGCGGTGCAGCGCAACATCATCGGCGAACGCGTCCTCGGACTACCCAAGGATCCCGCGGCCTAAGCGGCGACCGGACCTCGACGTCGCTAATCGGTCAACGGCGCTGCGGCTCCCACGTGAAGTTCCTCTGGGCGATCACGAAACTGACCGCCCCCCAGATGCCGAGCACGATGAACGGTCGCAGCTGCAGCCCCGAACCGCCGGGCAAGGCGATCGCGTGCTGCATCGCGCTCACGATCGGTTCGAGGGGCAGATAGGACGAGAAGGTCAACAGCCACTGGGGCAGCAGGTTGGGCGCGAGGAAGACGCCGCTGACGAAACTCAGGATGACGACGGTGAAGGGGCCGACCGACCCGGCCATCTCTGAGGTCGTGATCAACCTGGTCAGGGCGAGTCCCATCGCGCTGAAGGCGAACACGCCCAAGACCGTGTAGCAGAAGATCGCCAGATAGGCGTGGGCCGGCAACGACAGGTGGTAGCCGAAGTGTGAGACCGCGATCATCACGACGATCAACCCGATCGATGTCACGAAGAGATAGAGGATCTCGCCGGCGAGGAAGACGCCCGAGGGCATCGGCGTCCCGCGGAAGCGTTTGAGCCACCCCGCCTCGCGGGCGCCGACGATCGCGACGAGGATCCCGGTGAAGGTGCCGAGCATCACGCCGTAGGTGGTGAGCCCCCCGGTGTAGAAGGCGATCGTCGAGATGTTGTGTCCGTCGACCGGGATGGTCTTGAACTTCCCTCCGAACACCGAGTTGAACAGCGCCAGGAATCCGACCGGCATCAGGACCCCGAAGATGACCGTGCGCGCGCTTCGGGCGTAGGCGACCAGGTTGTACTCAGCCTGACGGAGCGAGAGTCGAACGAACCTCACGAGCGCTCCCCCGTCACGTCGAGGAAGACGTCGTCGAGGGTCGGGCGCACGACCTCGAGTCCGCCGACCTCGAGCCCGGCGGACTCGAGGTGCTGCAGGAGTCGCAGCAACGCCGACTGCGCGTGCTCGAGCGTGGCCGACACAACGTCACCGTCGAGCCGAAACTCGATCCCGGTCCCGCGCGACAGCGCCGCCACGTCGAGACCGGCGACCGCTTCGAATCGCAGCGTCGTCGCCCCGGCCAAGGCGATGAGTGAGGTCGACGTGCCTTCGGCGACGATGCGGCCGGCGGCCAGGATCGCGATGCGATCGCAGAGGTGCTGGGCCTCTTCCATGTAGTGCGTCGTCAACAGGATCGACGTGCCACTCGAGCGCAGGCCTTCGAGCATCGTCCAGAACTCTCGACGCGCCGACGGGTCAAAGCCGGTCGTCGGCTCGTCCAAGAACAACAGCTCCGGCGACCCGACGATGCCCAACGCCACGTCGACGCGGCGCCGCTGCCCGCCCGAGAGCCGGCCGATCCGCGTGTTCGCCTTGTCGGTGAGACCGACCAGTTCGAGCGTCTCGGCGACGCTCCTGGGATGGGAGAAGAACCCGGCGAAGAGCTTGACCGTCTCGGTGACGGTATGACTCGGGTCGAAGTCCGAGTCCTGCAACACCAATCCGATACGGTCCTTCCACGCGCCGCCGCCCTTCTTCGGATCGACCCCGAGCACCTGGACGCGACCTTCGTCGGGCGACTGGTAGCCCTCGAGGATCTCCACCGTCGTCGTCTTACCCGCGCCGTTCTTGCCCAGGAGTCCGAAGATCTCCCCCTGCTCGACATGGAAGGACACGTCGTTCACGGCGGTGAGGGACCCGAATCGTTTGGTGAGACCGTTGACCTCGATGACGTTGGGCATGCGACCTCCGGGTCACAGTTCTAGCATCAGCGATTCGCCGCGGTGAGAGCGCTTCACGCGCGCGTCGACGACACGTCAATGCGTTTGCTATGAATCGTGGTGAGAAAAGGACGAGTGCGCTCGGTCCCGGAGAAGGAGTGATCATGAAGGGTTTCAGGAATTTCTTGATGCAGGGCGAGCTGATCGTGATCGCCGTGGGCCTGGTGGTCGCGCTGGCCTTCAGCGCGCTCATCACGGCCTTCTCGGTCAACATCATCACGCCGTTGATCAATTCGCTCGCCGGCGGTGGATCGTCGGGCCAGGGTCTCGGGTGGACGTTGAACGGCCAGCGCATCAACGTGGGCGCCTTCATCTCGGCGATCGTCTACTTCGTGATCTTCATGGCGGTGGTGTACTACGTCATCGTGGTGCCGTACCGCCGCTACATGCAGCGTCAGGGCACGACCGTCTTCGGCCCGCCGGCGCCCTCCAAGGTCTGTCCGAGCTGTCTCTCCGCGGGTCTGCCGCTGGCCGCGACGAAGTGCAAGTTCTGCTCGAGCGACGTGCCCGTCTCCTAGTTCACGCCGCGCCTAATTGTCGCGGGCGAGCTTCTCCAACGCCGGTAACGCCTGTTCCAACCGAGAGCGCTCGGCCGGCGTCAGACGTTCCAGACGGGAACTGAGACCGATGGTGCGCTCGCTCCAGAGGGTCGCCAGGACGTCGCGACCGTGGTCGGAGAGTTCGACGAGCGAGGCGCGCTTGTCCTCAGGGTCATCGGTTCGCTTCAACAGATCGAGTTCCTCGAGGCTCGCCACGACCCTCGTCGCCACCGGCGCGCCAACCGACTCCAGCGACGCCAGGGCGCTGATGCGAAGCGGTCCGAACTCATCGACGCTCGCCAGGGCCGAGACCTGGGAAGGCGACAGCACCGTGCTGCCCTGGTGACGAATAGCGCGCGCGAGGCGCAGCATCACGAGGCGTAGGCGCGCGGCCGTCTCGACGGACCGTTGCGAGTCAATGGCCGTTGCTTTCATTGCACCACCTCACTGTCGAGGGCGATCTCGCCGGGCACCGCACTCGAGGTCGCCGCGGCGTCACCGACGAGTTCGAGTATCGACTGGTCATCGCGCACGTAGCGCTTGCCCCGCAGCGCCGAGGCCAACGCCCCCACGACCGACATCACGATGGCCGCGCCGAAGACGATTATCAGTCCGTGATGGAACGACGACTCGATGAGGTCCGGGAAGAAGTGCTTGCCCGTCAGCACCAGCCAGTCGGAGTGAGAGACGTTCGACGTCGCCTGCGATCCGAGAAGGTTCTTCAGGGGATTCTTGCCGAGAAACGCGGAGAAGAGCACTCCGACCGGGGGCAGGTTCGCGATCGAGTGGGCCTGCGCGGCGGCGACGCCGTGCACACTCAGTCCCTTGAACATCGCCTTGGGCAGCGTGTTCGTGAGGCCCACGATCATCAATGAGAAGAAGATGCCGATGGAGAGGACGAAGCCGGTGTTCAAAAAGGCCGCCTGGATCCCGGCCGCCCCACCACGTTCTTCGGCCGGCACGCTGTTCATGATCGCCGCGGCGTTGGGAGCCGAGAACATGCCACCGCCCAGGCCGTTCAAGAGCACCAGGACCGCGAAGGTGAAGTAGTGGAAGTTGGTCGGTACGAGCAGCAGTCCCACGAAGCTCCCGCCGAACACCAAGAGGCCCGACGTCGAGAGGATGCGCGCACCGTGGCGGTCCGAGAGGTAGCCCGAGACCGGCCCGGCGATCAAGAAGCCGGTCGTCAGCGGCAAGAGATAGATGCCGGCCCACAACGGGGTCGCGGAGTAGGCGTAGCCGTGCAGCGGCAACCAGATGCCCTGGAGCCAGATGATCAGCATGAACTGCAGGCCGCCGCGCGCGACCGCCGCCAAGAATCCGGCGGCGCTGCCGGTGGAGAAGGCGCGCATCTTGAAGAGTCGCAGGTTGAACATCGGTGACTCGACGCGGTTCTCGATGACGAAGAACGCGATCAGGAACGCCACGCCGATCACGAAGGCCGCGACGACACGCGGGGACGTCCACCCCATGGAGTCGTGCCCGTACGGCTGGATGCCATAGACGATGCCGACGAGGATCGAGGTCAGCCCGACCGCGAAGGTCAGGTTGCCCCACCAGTCGATCGTGGCCGACGCGCGCTTCCCGTTGTCGCGAAGGCTGTGGTAGGCCCAGACGGTCCCGAGGATGCCGAAGGGCACCGAGACCCAGAACACGAGACGCCAGTCCACGACGGACAGCAGACCGCCGGCGATGAGTCCGATGAACGATCCACCGATCGCCGCGACCTGGTTGATGCCCATCGCCATCCCGCGTTGGTCCGACGGGAAGGCGTCGACGAGGATCGCGCTCGAGTTCGCAAAGAGCATCGCGCCACCCACCCCTTGGACGATTCGCCACAGGACGAGCCAGAGCGCACCCGATCCACCGTCGTAGGGATCGAGCGCGAGCAGCACCGACGCGAAGGAGAACACGGCGAAGCCCAGGTTGTAGATCCGGACGCGACCCATGATGTCCCCGAGTCGGCCCAGGCTCACGACGAGGACCGCGGTCACGAGGAGATAGCCCTGCAGGAGCCACAACAGGTAGCCGACGTTGCCCGGCGAGAGCGGATTGATCCCGATCCCCCGGAAGATCGCCGGCAGCGAGATCAGGATGATCGACGAGTTGATGGTCGCCATGAAGACGCCCAACGTCGTGTTGGTCAGCGCGATCCACTTGTAGCGGTCGCCGTGCACTGCGTCCAACGTCTTGGGGGCCATTCGTCCACTTCTGGGTTATTTAGTTGCTTGACTTCAAGCAAGTATAACGAGGCCTCCCCCGATGGTGACGCGCCCCGAGGTCGTCACAAACCGGCCGAGGCGCGCGCGCCGTAAGTTAGGAACGACAACTGGACGAAGAGGGACATCAGATGGCACACGCCAAACTCACGGGGCATCACCTGGTAACGGCCGAGAAGATCCTCAGCCATCCCGCGAGTCACAACATCGAATGGCACGACGCGGCCGCGCTCGTGGCGGAGATCGGCTCGATCACCGAAGCGAGCAACGGTCGCTTCACCGTCACCATCGGCGACGAATCGCAGGTCTTCGACCGGCCACGGGGCAAGGACCTCGACACCCAGCAGATCGTGGACCTGCGACGAATGTTGCACACCTCGGGTTTCACGACCGAGAGCATCCACGAAAAGGACTAATTGATCGGTTCCCTGACCACCCGGCCTCAGGACTCCTCACCACACAGGCGGGCGATGGCGTCGCGGACTTGATCGCGCATCGCCACGCGGTCACTGAAATCGTTGCCCGCGGGCATCACGGGCGCACCGATCGACACCTTCACATGACCGGGGCGGGATCGGAAACTGCCCGGGCTCAGCACGCTGCGCGATCCCCGAATGCCCACGGGCACGATCGGACAGTTCGACGAGGTGGCCGTCTCGAAGGCCCCGAGGTGGAAGACGCGCAGTCCCGATTGAGCGCTGATGGACCCTTCCGGGAATATCAGGAGGTGTTTCCCACTGCGAATCGTGTCCACCAGAATCTCCACCGACGCGGCGCTTCGCTCGGCACGACCTCGGTCCACGAAGACACATCCGAAACCCCGCATGATCCGGCCCAACAGAAACTGGTGTTCCATATCGGTGCTCGAGACGAACGTCACGGGACCCTCTAAGAAGACGTAGAGCACCAAGCCGTCAATGAAGCTCGAATGGTTGGCCGCGATCACGTACGGGCGCGCACTGTCCGGCAGCTCCCCGTCAACCACGACCGAAAGTCCCAGAGCGCGACACGTGACACGAGCGATCGCGCGCCCGGCCTCTCGGCGTCGCGGCAATGACAGCGGCAGCACCGCGAGCGACCAGATCGAAACGGCGAACGGAATGAGCACGATCCAGGCGTAGATCGAATAGAGCCAGGAACCAGGCTCGGAGTGACCACGACCATCACGCGCGGAGCGCGCGGCCGAGACCAGTCGACGAGATAGTGAATGGAGCCGGTCGCTCACCGAGACGGAATCAATCGTTGGCACCTCGTCGACCTGGTCGGAGTGGCGGGGCGTCGCCTCTCCGCCTCGAGCGGCGACAACGGCGTCGAGCCACTGTTGCGGTGTCGTGGCCTGGAGAAAGACTTCGTCCGGGAGCGTCACGTCGAAGGTTCGCTCGAATTGGTCACACAACTCGACGAGAGCGAGGCTGTCAACGCCGAGATCGTCGGTGAGCTTGCTCTGCATCGTGAGCGAATGATCCCGGTCCAACTGAAGTTGGTCGAGCAGCGCTCTGATGTCACGAAGTACGAGTCGCTCGTCCTCGGACGTGTGCGTTTCATCGGTCATAGTGGTGTCACACTCTCACAAGTAACGGACGAAGCGAGTATGGCGACGTGATCACTTGGTCGTTGTGTCGTCATCGCGATCCTCTCAGCCCACTTCGCAAACTCAATAATGCAGCACCTGGCTCGCAGCTGTCGAGTGCGTTTCGCGCGGTCGACGATTCAAAACTATTGGCGAATCGCCGACTCTCTAGCGGACATCCCTGCTAGACCCGTTTGGAATGGGAGAGTTGCGAATCCATCCACGAGTGGGTTCGGCCCGGCGCGGCTCCATCATCACCTATATATACGTCGCTCTCGCCTCAGTGTTGGACGTCTCGTGACCGAACCACCGTCCGTCGCCCCGCGGCTGCATAAGTGGAACGACCGCGTCGTCCTGGGTGCCGTCCTCGCGTCCTTTGCGTCAGGATTCGGACAGTTCGGCGTTGTCACCGCGTTGGGCAGCGTGGCGCGTACGTTCGGTCACCTCGTCCACGGGGCGACGCTCGCGGACCAGGCCGGACTATCCGGCACGAAGCTCGGCGTCGGTCTGGCGATCATTCGATTGGCGTCCCTCGGTGGGCTTCCGCTCACGGCGATGGCCGACCGGTTCGGTCGCCATCGGATGCTGATCACGACCGTCGGACTCGGCCTGGTGGCGACGGTGCTCGCGGCAGCGAGTCCCGGCTATTGGTGGTTCGTCGTGATCTTCGCGTGTGGTCGACCCCTACTCAGCGCGACCAACGCCCTCTCCGAGGTAATCGCCGCCGAACAGACCAACACGCAGAGCCGGGCCAAAGCCCTCGCACTTGTCGCCGCCGGGTACGGGATCGGGGCCGGTTGCACGGCCATCATCCACAGCCTCGCCTCCAAGACCTTGGGCTTTCGCGGTCTGTTCCTGCTCGCCGTCGTGCCCCTGGCGTTATTGCCACTGATCAGTCGCTGGGCGACGGAGCCCGATCGATTCACGATCGCCGAGGCCAAGTCGGACCACGTCGTGCCGATCCTCGGCGCCGTGGGGCCGGCCTTTCGCCGACGTTTGATCCTGCTGTCGGTCCTGGCCTTTGCGCTGTCGTTCATCACCGGTCCCGCCAACAGCTTCATCTTCCTCTTCGCTCAGAACATCGACCATCTCTCAGGGGTGACGACCGCGCTGATGGTCGTGGGCGCCGGCGCAACCGGTCTCGCCGGACTGTTGATCGGGCGTTGGATGGCCGATCGATTCGGTCGTCGGATCACCGCAGCGCTCGGCATGATCGGGCTCGCCCTGTTCGGCGTCCTCTCCTACGCCGGTCCCCGCTTCGACTTGGTCGCGGGGTACGTCCTCGGTGTCATGTTCGGATCGATCTTCGCGCCCGCGGTGGGCGCGCTCGTGAACGAACTATTCCCGACGTCGGTTCGGGCCTCGGCGTCGGGGTGGTTCCTCGCCGCCGGCGTCCTCGGCGCCGTCGTGGGACTGGTCGTCTTCGGTGCGATCGCCGACATCGGCAACCGATTCGCCTTGGCGGCCGACCTCACGTTCCTACCGGCGATGTTGGTCACCGCCCTCCTGTGGACCTTGCCGGAGACCAAGGGCCGTGAACTCGAGGACCTCTGGTCCAACTAGAGGCGAAGGATCACATCTGCGGGGTGGTGATACTCGTGCCGCTGGCGAACTGTTGACGACCGTCGTCGGTGAGGCGCCACACCGAGGAACGACCCTTCACCGTCCATTCGCTCGGTCCACCGACCATTGCGGTCTCCTCATCGATTCCCATCACCGCGATTGACGGGTCGTGGGGCAACAGGAATCGCGTGACCATGTCCGGGATGCGCGAAATGAACGCGTCGAAGTGCGGGATGGCGCGCAGGTGCGGCAGCAGGCCGAGTCCTTCGGTCCCGCCCTCGCGAGGGTGGCGAAGCGACGGCACCCACGATGAGAACGCCATGGCCCCGGCGCTGCATCCGGCCAGCGCCGATCCCGATCGCCACGCGGCGGCAATCGCGTCCCACACCTTCGTTCCCCGCAACGTCTCGGCCAGAAACGCCGGATGACCCCCGGAGAGATAGATCAGACCGGCCCCGTCGATCAGGGCGGCGATCGTGGCGTCGTTGGCGTCGTCGCGGTCCTTGACGTCCAGGATCACGGCCTCCACGCCGAGGCGTTCAGCTTGCGCGCGACCCAGGTTGTGCCAGCGCTCAACGACGGGCGGACCGTCGGGCACCGCCGCGGTCGCCAGTTGCACGTAGCGCGGCGGTCTTCCGGCGATGAGACCGCCCTCGATCTCGGCCATCGAGGGCAGGTATTCACCCGAACCAACCAGGGCCAACGGGCCCGGGCCTTGATTGTCGCCCATTGCATCCCCAGTACGTCACGAGTCACTGACTTCTCGACGTCAAAGCCGCGACGCCGGTCCATTGCTTGATTCGTTTCACAATAATGGCGAGCCCGTCGGGCATCGCGCATGCGAACTGCTCGCACCGGAGCACGGTACCGCCAACGTCGACTCAGGAGCCGAAGACCGGCACGATCTGTGCTCGGGCGATCGCGTGAAAGCGCAAGTTGAACCCGACGTAGGCCGGGGATGAGTCCGCATCGACGTCGAGGCGCTCGACATCGAGCGCGTGCACCGTGTGCACGTAACGGTGCGGGACGTCGCCGGGCGGCGGAGCGGCGCCCACGTAGCCGCGCGTGCCGGCGTCGTTGCGCATCTGCAGGACACCGCTCGGGAGGTCGCTCGAACCGTCGGACCCGGCGCCGGTCGCGAGTTCATTCACGTCAGCCGGGATGTTCACCGCGAGCCAGTGCCAAAAGCCACTCCCGGTCGGTGCGTCGGGGTCGTGCACGGTGACGGCGAAGCTCTTGGTCTCAGCCGGAAAGCCACTCCACGACAGTTGCGGTGAGAGGTTCTCGCCGCTGTAACCCATGAAGTTCGCGACCTGCGCGTTCGCCAGCGTCGCGCCATCGGCGACGTCGTCGCTCGTTACCTCGAAGGTGGCGACGTCCGGGAAGAACGCGAACGTGAGCGGTGGTCGGTTGGAATCGGTCATGGTGTCCTCCTGGTCAAATAGATCAACGACCACTGACTGTAGCCAAGCGCAACCACTCGATCACGCAAAACTGGACGGCCGAACGTGAGCTCTGAGAGTCGTGATCTAAGCAGCGAACGCACGACGGCGCGTCACGTTGATCGGAGTTTGCGATCGCTCGACGTAGCGTTCGACATCGAAGATGAGAAAGTGTTACGAGAGTGGTTCCTCGACGAAACGAGGACATTACGCCTATCGCAACAAAAACTTCATATTGCGAATTCCTCTTGAACGTCGATGGCGAAATCGTGAGTTCTTGCGCTGCTTGTGAATTGACATCCCACGGCTCGAGCGAGCTAGGGACGACGGAACTTCCCATCGATTCAAGGCGTTCGAGTATTGAATTTCGTCGGTTCCGACTTTTTATCGATATTGGAACAGGCGAATCTCACGACGGGTTTGCGGGTGCACGATGACATTTGCACTCGCACATTCTCGTGAATACTGCTTCGTCACTTCGCTTTCATTAGTCCTTCGCAGGTTTGGGACGTTACCGTTGTTGTAGGTAGTAACGAGCGAATCAATGGGGTTAGTCATGCGAACACAAAAAACGATCGGTTCACACCGTCACGTCGTAACGCGTTTTCTCGTCGCCACGGCGCTGTTGGGATCGACCTTTCTGGTGGGTCTCGCCACGACCGCGTCCGCAGCCGGGACTGATCACATAGTCATTACAGGACTGCCATCGACAACGGACGCCAGTGGAGCAGCACTCGCTGCGCAGCCCACCGTCGAACTCTTCACGACGCCGGGCAACGTGCTCGATACGACCGCTGCTGGCAACGTCACCGTGACCATTACAAGCGGTCTACCTTCCACGCTCACTGGCACCACGACAATCGCCGCCTCCGGCGGCATCGCCACCTTTGCCGGTTTGGCGCTGAATGCGCTTGTCGGTCCCTATACGTTGACCTTCTCTGACCCCACCGACTCGCCGACGACCACCATCTCGGCTCCGATTTCCGTCACTGTTGGCGTGGCGAAGAAGTTGGCCTTCGCCACGGCGCCTGCTGCCGGCGCCGTCAGCGGTGTCGCGCTCACGCCGCAGCCCGTTGTCGACGTCGTCGACTCCGGGGGCAACGTCGTGCCGACGGATACCTCTACGGTGACTGCCGCCTATACCGGCGCGAGCAGTACGTTGGTCAACAACACGAAAGCTGCCGTAGCCGGGGTCGCGACCTTCAGTGGCTTCGTGATCACCGCACCGATCGACTCAACGACGGGAGTACTCAACTTCACTGATGGGTCGTTCCCGACGCTTTCTTCAGTGACCGTTTCGATCACCGGTCCCGCGAGCAAATTGGTGATCACGACCCCCCCATCGATAACCGCCACTAGCGGCGTGGCACTCGCAATCCAACCGGTCGTCACGGTCGAGGACGCCAGCGGCGCCGTGTTGAGGGGCGACGCATCCACCGTCACCGCTACGCTCGTCGGTGGAAACGCCGGTTCCACTATCTCAAATAACACCAAAGTTGCCTCAAACGGTGTCGCCACTTTCAGTGGACTATCAATTAATGCGCTCGTTGGCACCTACACGATCACCTTCAGTGACGGCACCCTCACGACGGCCACGTCGGCGTCTGTGGCGCTCGCCGTCGGCCCCGCGTCGCAGCTCGTCGTGACGACCAGCCCCAGCACGTTCACCGGTTCGGGTGTCGTCCTCGCCCAACAGCCGGTCGTCAAGGCTGAGGACACGGGCGGCAACGTCGTCGCCACCGTCACGACCGGCGCCGTCACGGCGTCGATCGCCACCGGGGCGGGTGGCGCGCTGAGCGCCGGATCGACCGCCAACTTCGTCGCGGGCGTTGCCACCTTCAGTGGCCTCACGCTGACCGGAACTCCGGGAACCGCCTACACGCTGAAGTACACCGGTGACTCCTTCGCCGTCACGGGCACGGCATCGATCGATGTCGGTCAGACGCAGGCTGCGCTGGTGATCACGAGTGTCCTCGCCACCTACGGACGCCCCTTCGTGTTGATCACGACCGGTGGATCCGGTACCGGAGAACTTACCTTCACGGTCGCCAACGGCACCGCCACGGGCTGCGTGCTTTCGGGTGCCGCCGCTCTGAAGTCCACCACCGCGGGCACCTGCATCGTCACGGCGACCAAGGCCGCCGACTCGACGTACGCGGTCACCTCATCGGCGGCCACGACGGTCACCTTCGCCACGCTGGCAATACCGGGCGCCGTACGACTGACGTTCGCGAAGAACAGCATCGTGCTAACTGGCGGAGCCCGAAATCAGATCGTCGTCCTCATTCGCAAGCTGACGGTCCACTCCGTGGTCTCGATCACCGGCTACGCCAAGGGAAACGCCGCACTCGCCCGCAAGCGCGCGCAAGTCGCCGAGAAGTACTTGACGCAGCGACTTCACCTACGAGTCCAGTTGCACTGGAACACTTCGTCGTCAACTCAGTCGGTTCTGATCGCCACCGAGAGTCAGTGACGCTTCACGCAATCGTTTCGGACAAGAGGCCGGTCCGCTACGGCGGACCGGCCTCTTGTCCGTTGGCCACCCGTTGGGCAACTCCGCACGATGACCACAACGATGAAGGAAGCGAACTCGTGTCGTCGACTTGAGTTAGGCGAAGCTTGTGCGCCAATAGAAGCCTTTTTGTGACGCGAACCGATAGTTTGTGACGTGTGGCCCACAATGATTGAGTTCGGGGCGTTACACCACCTGCCCCGAATGCGCTTCGGCAAACGATTGGAGCCAGCTGGCGGAATGGCGACGAACGATGTCCCGTAGAAAGCCGATGCCGAGCCCCGATTTGAGCGAGTACTTCCGCAACTCCGTCGACCTGCTTTCGGTCTACGAGGTCGGCGGAAAATTTGGACTGACGAACCCGTCGTGGGAGAGGGTGCTCGGCTGGAGTCCCGAGGACCTGGCCGATCGGCCCATCGTCGACTTCGTCCATCCCGAGGACGTCGAACGCACGTTGGCCGAGGGCGTCGCCGAGTGGGACGAGGTGTCATCCACTCGCGCCGGATTCGAGAATCGACTCCGGTGCCGCGATGGGTCATACCGTTGGATCGAGTGGACGTCCCAGCGACGCGGGAAACTGATCTACGCGACAGGTCGTGACGTGACCGCCCGTAAAGAGAGCATCGCAGTACTAGAGGCGAACGTGGAGATGACGAGGGCCATCTTCGCGGCGGCGGCCGACCTCATCGTCATCATCGACCGCGATCTGGTGATCGCCCAGAACAGCCCGCGCGGGCAGAATTTCTTCGGCTACGACGACGACGCGGCCTCCGGTGCCAGCGTCTTCGCGTTGATGCATCCCGACGACCAGCCGGCCGTGGAACTCGCCCTCAAGCGAGTGTTTGACGAGAGTCCCGACGAGATTGTGAGTGTTCGTTACCGCGCCCAACACGCCGACGGTCATTGGATGATCGTCGAGGCTCGAGGTCACGCGCTGCACGTCAAGGACGGTCCGGTGGCTCAAGCCGTGTTCAACGTCCGTGACCTCACCGAAACCATCGCGGTCGAAGCGCAGTTGGCCGAGAGTCGAGAGACCACCCGAGCGATTCTCGACGCCGCGATCGACTCGATCATCGTCATTGATCGAGACTTCACGATCCTCGAAGCCAACCCCGGCACGCAAAGCCTCCACGGCGTCGAGGCCCAAGACCGAATCGGGCGCAACGCGACCGAATTGATTCACCCCGATGACCGCGACCACGTACTGAATGCGTTTGCCACCGCGTTCGAGAACAACGGCGCGGTAGCCTTTCGCGCTCGGTTGAACCACGTCGACGGTCGGCTGGTGACGATCGAAGTCCGAGGAAGAACCATTCGCGATTCCGTAGGGCCACCGACGCGGTTGGTCTTCATCTCTCGAGACGTCTCGGCCTCAGTCGCCTGGGAGGCGGCGCTCGCCCGAAGCTTCGCCAAGACCCAGGCGATCCTCGACGCCGCGCCGGACTCGATCGTGGTCATCGACGAAGACCTCATGATCATCGAAGCGAGTCCGGGAACTGCCCGAATCTATGGCTTTCCAAAGGAAGAGCGAATGGGGCGCAGCTCGTTGACGGTCGTGCACCCGGACGACCAGCCGAGGATCACCGGCGAACTGAAACGGATGTTCGCCCGAGCGAGCGATGAGTTGGTGAGCTACCGCTTTCGGGCTCGCCACGCCGATGGACGCTGGCTCATCATCGAGACTCGCGGTCGAATGCTGAATGACGAGGACGGTCAGACACCTCGCGCGGTGCTCGTGTCAAGGGACGTAACCGATTCGGTCACCTTCGAAGAGGCCCTGGCAGCCGCGAAGGAAGAGGCCGAGCGCGCCAACGCCGCCAAGAGCGAATTCATGTCGCGCATGAGTCACGAACTGCGGACACCGCTCAACTCGGTGCTCGGCTTCGCGCAGATCCTTCAAATGGAACTCAAGTCGAAGGAGGACCTGGAACTCGTCGACCACGTGTTCAAGTCGGGTCAACATCTGTTGACCTTGATCAACGAGGTACTCGACATCTCGCGCGTCGAATCGGGAAATATCGGGCTCTCACCCGAACCGGTGCTGCTCCACGAGCTCGTGACCGAATGCCTCGACATCATCGGTCCGCAGGCGAGCGAACGGGACGTCGGCATCAGCTACAGCGACTCATTCGACTACCCGGTGGTGGCCGACCACCTTCGACTTAAGCAGGTCGTCTTGAACCTGTTGTCCAACGCGATTAAGTACAACCGCAGTCACGGCAGCGTGACGCTGCACTGCGAGAAGCGGTCGGGCCGCGTACGGTTCTCGGTCTCGGACACCGGTTTTGGAATTGCTCCGGATCTGCGTGAGCGACTCTTCACGGCGTTCGATCGACTGGACGCGGAGACGCGCGGGATCGAAGGCACCGGACTCGGACTGACGTTGTCCAAGACCCTCATCGAGGCCATGGGTGGCACTTTGGGCTTCGAAACCGTCGTCGACGAAGGCTCGACGTTCTGGTTCGAGCTTCCGCTCGCCGATATCTCCCCGGAGGCCTCACTAGTATGACGCGTGACGACTGAGAGGAGGATAAGCGACTCATGTCAACGATCCTTTACATCGAAGACAATCTCTACAACGTGCAGCTGGTCGAACGTCTCTTGCTCCAGCGTCCCGACATCCAACTGTTGACGTCCGTTCAGGGCAGCCCGGGCATTGGCATCGCCCAGACCCGGCACCCCGACCTGATCCTGCTCGATGTGCATCTGCCCGACATCAATGGCTTCGACGTCCTCGAGCGTCTGCGCCTCGACGCGGCGACCGCGAACATCCCGATCGTGGTCCTGTCAGCGGACGCGACGCCGGGTCAGGTGCGACGCTTCCGCGACGCGGGGGCCAACGAGTACCTCACCAAACCGCTCGACCTGAAATTGCTCCTCTCCCTCATCGACAACTATTTGGGCGAGCACAGTTCGACGGATGACACTCCCGTCGACGGTTAGGTGTTGCGCTCAGTAGAGCTGGCATCGTCGCTTGGGTCAATCGTGATCCAGCCGAATTAGGCTCGGAGTCGTTGATGGGAAGGGATACATCGTGTCACAGTCTTTCCAGTTCGTCCTGAGCGAGCGACAGCGCGACACCACCACGATCTGGTTGAATCACCCTGAACGTCTGAACGTCCTCACCCTGGCGCTGATGGAAGAGTTGACTCAGGCGTTCATCGACGTCGGGGAGAGCGACGCGACGGGAGTGATCCTCGCGGCCAAGGGCCGACTGTTCAGCGCCGGGCACGACTTCGCGGAGATGGCCGATCAAGACCTCGACTCCGTTCGCCACCTCTTTGGAGTCTGCACGAACCTGATGCAGACGATCCAATCAATCCCCCAGCCGGTCGTGGCTCGGGTGCACGCCCTCGCGACCGGCGGCGGTTGCCAGTTGGTCGCGACGGCCGACCTCGCAGTCGCCGCCGAGGAAGCGACGTTCTGCACGCCGGGCGGCAAGGGCGGTCTCTTTTGCACGACGCCGATGGTGGCCGTCGGTCGCTCCATCGGTCGCAAGCGCGCCCTCGAGATGGCGATGAGCGGCGACGCGATCGACGCCCGAACGGCGGAAGCGTGGGGACTGGTCAACCTCGTGGTGCCGATGAACGAGCTCGACGACGCCACCGCCCGTCTCTTACGTCGCGCCACACGCGGCAGTGCGACCTCGAAGGGAATCGGCAAGCGGGCGTTCTACGAGCAGATGTCGATGAGCCAGAGCGACGCGTACGTCTACGCCACCGACGTGATGGCCGCCGCGAGCCTCCTGCCCGACGCGCAGGAGTCGATCGCGGCCTTCATCGAGAAGCGCCAGCCCAACTTCAAGACGACGTCAACGCCGATTTAGAACCCGTCGACCTCGACCACGTCGACGGGCTGCGGGACGAAGAAGCCGTCGCTGTAGAGCGAATCGAGGACCAGCGCCGGGTCGCTGTCCCAGCCCAACCCTTCGGCTTGGGAACGGCTCATACGACCGGTGGTCATCCTCATGAAGGCGTACCGCGACGTCTCGAGCGCGAGCGGCTCTCCCACGCCTTCGGCGAGGTTCGTCCCGTCCTCGGTCGTCACGAGCACGCCGGGAGCGGAGCCTTCGGTGAGCATGGAGCTCATTCGTGCGAGCGCCCGATCGGCACCGACGCGCACGGAGGCCGTGGACCGGTCGCCAGCGATGCCGAGCGCCTGATAGAGGTCGAACTCGTGGGTCACGGCGTCGAATGACAGCGAGGCCATCGAGGGCGGTGCGTCGACACTCTGGGCCGACACCTCATTCCAGGTATTGAGGATCGACTCGATCGACTCATCACGGTGACGCGCGACTTGCGCGGCGGTCCATTCGTTGAACGATCCGGTCGGCATATTGCCGTTCCGTCGGTCCTCGAGGACACCGGTGAGATGACCGATGAGGTCCTTGACGTTCCACAGGGGACAGCACGTCACGACGGTCGCCAACTGTTCGTCGCTGAGGCGACGAACGAGTTCGTCGATTCTCGTATGTGATGCCTGATAGGCCGAGGCCTGCTCTTCGAGTGTGGACACTGCGCCAATGTACCTCCGACGTTCGATCAATTCCCAGCGACCACTGAGCCCCTGTCGCTGGTGGACGACGAACGGCGTTAGCCACCCACTCCGGAGGGGTGTAGCCACCACCCGAGTCCTTCGGTAAACAACCTTGTGACGCCGCGGCGTCGCCACGAGACTCTTAGGGAACGGAGTTTGGATCGACGTCCTGGGGGTCTGTGGGAACTTTCAACGTGAGTGAGGCCCGAGTGTGAGGTCGAGTCCCTACCGGATCGGCGGGTACCGATTCCGTGCGACGTGGCGCCATCGATGGGTCAGCTACGTGTCGCTCGCCCTCTTCATCGCGTTGCTCGGCGGCGCGGCGATGGCGACCGTCGCCGGCGCTCGAAGGACCGAGACGTCTTTCACCACGCTGCTCGACCGCAGTGAGACGCCCCAGCTTTACGCGGCCATCCAGGTCTATAACCCCCAAGCGGGATTCAACACTGGTTACAGCGCGTCGAACGTCGAGAAGGTGCGACGTCTCGCGCACGTGGCAGGGGTCGAGCCGCTCGTCGGCCTGAACGCCTTTCCCCTGGGGCCCCACGGACAGACGCTGCCCGGCGACAGTGGATTCTCCCCGGACGGCAGTCTCAGCGGTCTCGACCTGACAAAGGATCGACTGATCATCACGAAGGGCCGACTACCGAACCCTCATCGAGCGAATGAGTTCGTGGCCGATTCGGGAACCGTTCGCCAATTCGGATGGCACCTCGACGAAACCGTGACCTTCGCGTACTACACCAACAAGGCCGGCGTCGCGGCCGGTCTCAGCGGCCCGAAGACCGCCGGGAAGTTCAAGGCTCGACTGGTGGGAACCGGAGCGATCGCGCCGACGAACCTCGTGCAGGACCAGGTCGACAATGTCGATCTGTCACTCGTCGTCTTCACCCCCGCGTTGACACGCCACTACTTGACGTGCTGTGCGAACGACACCTTTGTCGGAATGAAGGTCAGCGGCGGGAATCGCAACGACGCCCAGGTTCAAAAGGAGTTCGAGCGCCTCTTCCCGCAAGTGGGCATACCACCCCAAACCGAAATCAGTGTGGAGAACCGTGTCGCACGCTCGATCACTCCCGAAGCGCTGGCCCTCGGCGTTTTCGGAGTGCTCACGGCGCTGGCCGCACTCGTAATCGCCGCGCAGTTGATCGCGCGAATCGTTCGACTGAGCTCCAGCGATTCCAGGATCCTTCGCGCCATGGGCGCCGACCCCGAGACGACGTTGGTGGACGCGATGGTCGGAGCGCTACTCGCGATTTTCACGGGATCGATCCTGGCGGTTGGCGTCGCCATCGCGCTGTCACCGCTGGCACCGATCGGGCCGATCCGCCCCTATCTGGGTATCAGCGTCAACGTCGATTGGACGGTCCTCGGAACCGGATTCGCGCTGTTCGTGATAACGCTGAGCGTTCTCGCATTCGCCATCGCGTACCGAAGCCAACCCCACCGCGCGAAGAGGACCATCCGTCCCCTCAGTCGCAGCAACCTCAGCCCGACGCGCGTGGCCGGCAGCGCGGGACTGCCCGTCACGGCGGTGACCGGTGTCGGCTTCGCCCTCGAGACCGGAGGCGGGCGTCGTTCGGTGCCGATGCGTTCGGCGATATTCGGCGCGGCGATCGCCTTGATCATCGTGGGCGCCACGACGACCTTCGCGACCAGCCTGCGGACGCTCGTGTCGACCCCGACGCTCTACGGGTGGAATTGGAGCGCGGCGCTGAACGGCGGTGGCGGCGTGGGCGACCTGCCCAAGGCGATCGACGCGCCACTCGCCAAAGACCCTGACATCGCCGTCACGTCCGACGCCTATTTCGCCACCCTGCGCATCGACGGTCAGCCGGTACCCGTCATGGGCGAGGTTCCGGGAGCGAAGATCCAGCCACCATTGCTGACGGGACACGGCCTCGATACTTCCGGTCAGGTCGTACTTGGAACGTCGACGCTCCAACATCTCCACAAGTCCGTTGGTGACATGGTCACAGTCTCGAGCGGCCGGACGAAGCCCACGACGCTCCAGATCGTGGGGACGATGACGATGCCCGCGTACGGACAGTCCGGGAGTTCGCACCTCGAGATGGGAGTCGGCGCGGTCTTGAACTACACCTTGATCCCGCTATTCGAACGAGACGTCTTCGACCTTCCGCCCGGACCCAACGCCATCCTCATTCGATACCGACGCGGCGTCAGCGCCGCGACGGGAGAGAAGTCCATTCAACGCGCCGTCGTCGCCGCCGGTGGAGGACCGGGCGGGCCGAGCACCGCGCCGAACAACCTCATTCAGAGTGTTGAACGTCCTGCGGAGATCGTCGATTATCGCTCGCTCGGCGACACACCGATTGAACTAGGTGCGGTCCTCTCCGGTGGGGCGCTCGTCGCCCTCGGTCTGACGTTGCTGTCCTCGGTGCGACGACGCCGCCGAGACATCGCGCTCCTCAAGGCGCTCGGATTCTCGCGCCGCCAGGTCGTGGCCACGATCGCCGTGCAGTCGACGATCGCCGTGGGCTTGGGAGCACTGGTGGGGCTCCCGGTCGGTATCTTGGTCGGTCGCTCCCTGTGGTTCCTCTTCGCAGATTCGCTTTATGCCGTCCCGCGCGTCACCGTGCCGACGGTCACCTTGCTGATCATCGCCGGAGTGGCGCTCGTGATGGCCAACGTGATCGCCGCGCTCCCGGCTCGAATCGCCGCGAGAACCTCACCGGCCATACTCTTGCGCGCGGAATAGAGGAAGCCGATCTGGGAACCGGTTGCTAGAAATGGGTGACCATGACCGACCCTCTTGACCCTCATGACGTGTCGGCACTGCGCGGACCCACGGCCCAACCGATCGGTCGCGGGTTCTGGCTCATCGCGGGGGCGCTCTTGATCGCCGTCCTCACTGTCATCGTGACCGTCAGCTTCGTGTCCGCCGTCAACGACAACGCCCGTATCAATCGCCTACGGTCTCACGGCATACCGGTCGTGGTGACAGTCGCGAACTGTGTCGGGAACATCGGTGGCAGCGGCAGCAACGGCGCGGGATACACGTGTCGAGGCGCCTACCGCGTCAACGGCGTGACCTATCACGAGGTCATTGGATCTAAGACGACGCTGTCGAAAGTCGGGGCCAAGGTACGCTGCGTGGCCGACCCCGCCCGACTGAGCACCATCGAACTGTCCTCCGCGGTCGCTGCATCATCGGCGTCACCGTCGAACTACGTTGTGCCCAGTCTGCTCGCGCTTGTCCTCATTGCGCTCATCTTGATACTGGTTCGCAAATGGAGTCCAACGGCGAGAGGTGAGTAGCCGACCTCACCCTCTCCTATATCTCGTGCTCGTGACGGCGCCGGCGATTGTGAAGCCGTTGTGATTTGCACCTTCACTCTCCCAAGCCTTGTTCCGTCGCCGTTACTATTAGCCCCCATGGACGTCAAAAGACTCAGTCGTGGCACAGATCGCGACTCTCGACGTGAGCATGGTGTCGCGTTACTCGCGACGCTAATCACCGTGCTCATCTTGGGCGTGATGACCGTGATCATGTTCAACGCCCTGGGCGGCACACCGTCGGGCACCGTCACCGCCACCACGACTCCCGGTGAGACCACGATTCCCGGCGCAACCACTACGGCGCCCGCGACGCCGGCGAGCGACGCCCAGGTGGCCGCCGTCTCGTCCTGTCAACTGAACTACGCGGCTATCGAAACGGCACTTGGCGACTATCGCACTCTCAATGGGTCTTCGCCCGCAGCCGGGACCGAGTGGGCAACGGCCGCGACCAACGGCGGGCCCTACCTGCAGGTCTGGCCCGAGAGTGCGCCCTACTACACAATCACCTGGAACGGAACACAGTTGAGCGTCATTCCGGCGAGAGGTGCCTCGTCGCACGGTTCGGATGGCACCAGCTCTCCCAAGACCGGCTGTTTCGCGGCCTGAACAGGTTGGCCCTCCTCACGAACGTGCACTCGGCAGTATTCACCTTCGCAACGTAGTGATCTACAACAGACGGGCACGGTCACACACGACTCATTGAAAAAGTTGCTCTGGTAACCTTTGCGTCCTTCACGACTGACAAGGCCGACAATGGATCTCCTCCTCACCTCCTCAGGCATCAGCAACCCAAGCATCAATGGAGCGCTCGTCGATTTACTCGGCAAGCCGATTGCCGAATCCAGTGCACTCTTCGTCCCCACCGCGATCTACCCCTACCCGGGCGGCGGTCGGATGGCGGTGGAGGCACTCAAGGGCGCAGCGAAGAGCCCGCTGTGCAATCTGGGTTGGAAGTCGTTGGGCGTGTTGGAACTCACGGCGCTGCCGAGTATCCAACGAGAGAGTTGGGTCCCGACCCTCCAAGAGACCGACGCGCTTCTCGTTTGGGGCGGGAATGTTTCGTACCTGTGCCATTGGATGCGCCGGTCCGGTCTCGCCGACCTGTTGCCGTCGCTGGAGAACTTGGTCTACGTGGGGGTGAGCGCTGGGAGCATCGTGACGACGCCCTACAACTGCGACGCCGAGTGGAATCGACGGTTCGTCCCACCAGGCAACGACATGATGCTTCTGGACGACAGAGCGTTGGGGCTCGTCGACTTCACGATGTGGGTGCACGTTGGCAATCCCGAGCCGAACTTCGCGGACCACACAATTGCGAATGTCGAGAAGTGGGCGGCCGATAAGCCCGTCCCGACGTACGCGATTGATGACGAGACCGCCATCAAGGTGTCCGGCGGCACTGTCGACGTGGTGTCCGAGGGGTATTGGAAAGTCTTCGACGCAACAACCACGAGTGATTAAAAGTGCCCCCGGCAGGATTCGAACCTGCGCTCACGGTTTAGGAAACCGATGCTCTATCCCCTGAGCTACGGGAGCGCGACTTACGCGCGAAGGTCCGCGTGAGGCTCCGCGTGTAAATCGTTACTAAGCCTACGGCGCAACCAATCGTCCAAGGCGCGT
>JBEKCK010000006.1:0-68104 GCA_050014915.1 Acidimicrobiales bacterium
GTGCGACATACGTACCCACGGCCGATGGTGCGACGGTGGACGCCGCGTACACCGTCGGCGCGACACCGGTATAGGTGAAGGTGTCCTTGGTGACGATGGCCTTATCGGCGGCCGTGAGCCCGTTTACGACGACCGCAACGTCAACGGGGTGACCAACGGTCACGTCGGTCGCTCGGGCCGCGATCGTGAGCACGCCGGGTGTGATGACGACCGAGTGAGCACCCGCGGCGGACGTGAAGTAGTCCGTACCGTTGCCCACCGACGTGATCGTCGCGTAGTAGGTGTCGCCCGGGGTCAGACCGGAGACGGTCTCACTACCGGTGGTGTCGCCTTCGACGGCCTTCACGAATGTGCCATCCTTCGCCAATCGGACAGTGACGGTGCTCGTTTTAGCGCTGGGGTTGGGCGTGAAGTTGACGACGATCGCAGAGGGTGAAACGAGTGAGACCGACGGTGCCGCAGGTGTGGCCAGGGTCTCGGTCACCGTGATGACCGGTGACTTGGCGAGGTTGGTCTCCGTGCCGCCCGATGTTGACTTCTCCGTCGCGGTCCACGTCGCGGCCCCGACGGTAGTGGTGGCCGTCGCGCCAGGCCCCTTGGCGGCCTTGGCGCCGTAGTTGATTGTGAGGGTGGCGCCGGCGGCCAAGGTCACGCCCAGCACCACGACGGTCTGATCGTCGATCGAGACCGTACCGGTGCTCGTCGTCGTGTAGCCGGCGGACGTACCCGTCGTGGAGGGAGTTGACCAGCCCGCAGGGACCGTCAAGTGGACGCCGCCATCCGACACACCCCCGGTGGCGGCGGTGTAGGTAAAGGTGATGACGTGGCCGGTCGAGCCATACGTGACACTGGTGGTCTTGGTCGTCATGGTTCCGGTGCCGTTCGCCGCGGCGGCACTCGCCGGACCCGCTACTCCGAGAACCAGGCCCGATGCCATGAGGAATAGAGGGAGCAGCCATTGGCCAAGCATGTGGACCACTGAACGCGAGTTGGTTCGTACCATTATCTGACCTCCAAAAGTTGGCGACGTCGTCGATCTGACGAATATCTTCGACTACTTGTTTCGCAGAAAGCGAGGTCCGAACCATTGCGAAAACCCTCGTGTATCGAGGAGTTATCTCACCCTACGGGTGGTTCTGCCCGATTAATCGGCGGCGAGGTGAGGTCTCAGACGATTCACAACGTCGGACCAATAAAACGGCTCATTGCGTTCGCGACTCGGTCTTCGACATCTCAATGTGTCGAGTCTCTTTGCGCGAAAGACAGGTGTCTGAATCAGAATTCGGAGGACGATTAGTCTTTGCAAATGCGGCCGCTCCCAACGGGAACCGTAACGTTGATGTTTAGTGACATCGAGGGTTCGACGAAACTCTTGAACCGTCTCGGTGATCAATACGCCAAGACGCTCTTCGGCCAGCGCGATTTGGTGCGTGAGGCCATCGCGGCCAACGACGGCCTGGAGATGGGCACGGAAGGCGACAGCTTCTACGTCGTGTTCGAGTCGGCCATCAAGGCGGTGCAGTGTTGTGTCGGGGCGCAGCGATCGCTGTCCACTCACCCCTGGCCCGAAGATGTCGCGGTACGGGTTCGCATGGGTCTCCATTCCGGAGAGCCGACGAGCTACGAAAACCAGTACGTGGGTCTCGACGTTCATCGAGCGGCGCGTATAGCTGCGGCGGCCCACGGTGGGCAGGTCGTCTTGTCCGAAGCCACGCGTCACCTCGTCGAACTCCAACTGCCGGTTGACGTTTCGGTAACGGATTTGGGCTTCCACCGTTTGAAGGACCTGGAGGTACTCGAACACATCTATCAGCTCAAGGCGGCCGGGCTCGAGGAGCGCTTCCCACCGCTGAAGAGCCTCGGCGCAGAGACCAACCTTCCCAGTCGAGCGACGCCATTGGTGGGACGAAGTAGCGACGTGGATCAACTCTGTACGACCGTGCAGGCGCCTGGTGTAAGGCTCGTCACCCTTACGGGCCCGGGAGGCGTGGGCAAGACACAGCTTGCTCTGGCGGCGGCGGCGTCGCTGAGAAACGCCTTTCCTGACGGCGTCTACTTCGTCTCACTCTCCGGTGTGCAGGACGATGAGGCGATGTGGTCAACGATCGCTGACAGCATCAACGTCGCTGGCGAAGCAACGCCAGCGAGCACCGTCCTCGCTCACGTCGCGGACCGTCGGGCGCTGCTCGTGCTTGACAACCTCGAACAGATCCACTCGGCGCCGGCCGTCGTCTCCACGCTGCTCGACGCCGGACCCGGCTTGGTGGTGGTCGCGACTTCGCGCGGGCCGCTCCACCTGATGGGCGAGCATGAGCGCACGGTGTCGCCCCTCGATTTCCCGAAAGGTGCAGACCTAGACGCGGTGGCCGCCTGCAGCGCGGTGCGCCTGTTCGTGCAACAGGCACGGATGGTCCGACCAAACTTCACCCTCGATGCCAACAATGCTGCCGACGTCGCGAGCATCTGTCGTTCGGTGGACGGATTGCCCCTGGCGATCGAGCTGGCGGCGGCGCGAGTCCGGCTCCTGACGCCGAAGGCTCTACTCGCGCGACTCGCGAACAGTCTCGAGCTCGCCGCCGGTGATGTCGGGCGCCCGACGCGCCAGCAGACGGTGCGCGCGACGATTGAATGGAGCTACCAACTCTTGTCGATCGGGACCGCTCAAATTCTGCGACGTATGGGCGTATTCGGAGGTGGATGCGATCTCGAGGCGTTCGCCGCGGTTGCCATCCGAGACGACGACATCGACGCCCTACAGGTCGCACAGGAACTACTCGACGTCAGCCTCATCACGGTCGGGGAGGACGTTGACGGCAATCCTCGAATAGGTACGTTGGAGACGATACATCAGTACGCCCTCGAGCGTCTGAGCGAAGAAGGCGAACTCGACGACACACGCCTCCAACACGCCATCCATTTCGAACACGTCGCAGAAGAGGCGGCGGAGCAACTGCGCGGCCCAGGTCAGCTCGCCGCACTTGACAGGCTCGAAGCAGAGCTCGACAACATGCGAGCGGCACTTGAGTGGTCCTTAACCCACGAGGAAGGTTTCGACGTCGGGCAGCGTCTCGTTGAGCAACTGGCGTACTTCTGGTACCGCCACGGATACGCCACGGAGGGCCGACAGTGGCTTCTTCGTGCACTGGAGATGACCGCGGACGAGGCCGGATCCCGTCTCGCCAATATCGCTCACTGGCTGGGAGTCTTGATGCAACAACAAGGAGAGACCGAAGAGTCGCTCGCCTTTTTCGAGCGCAGTCTCGCGATCGCCCGCGAGGTCGGAGACGTGGATCGACAGGCCCGAGAACTCAACAGCCTTGGCATTACCTACGACGCACTGGGCGACCTGCAACGCGCACGATCCCTCCTCGAAGAGAGTGCGAATACCGCCCGTTCCATTGGCGACCCCTCTCGCCTCGCCGCCGCTCTGACGAACCTCGGACACATCGAGAGTTATTCCGGAAACCACGCCCGCTCCCTTGAAATCCTGGAGGAGGCGCTCCGGCTCGATCAGGAGACGGGTGACATGCTCGGCATTGCGCTGGACCAGCAATCGCTCGCCGCCGCCAACTTGCGACTCGGGCGGACGGAACGGGCCGACGAGTTGCTGAGGTCCATGCTCGACTACCTCGCCCGTTCCGGAGACGCGCAGTTCTTTGCAACGACGCTCGAGTTAGCGGCGTGCATCTCCACCGACCTCGGTGACGGAGAGCGAGCGGCCAGGCTGTTCGGTGCCGCCGAGGATCTGCGACTGAAGTCCTCGATTCCCAACGACAAACGCTCAGAGGCCGAGATCGAGGATTACACCGCTCGCGCTCGGGCGCAAGTATCTGACGAGGTGTGGGACGTGGCTCTAAACGGGGGTCGCGGACTTAGCCAAAACGCGATGACTGCGTTGCTGCGGAGCCGCGGCGATTGACGATCGAGATGAAATGAATCCTGGTGCCGGCCGGGACTTGAACACGGAACCAATAAGAGGCTTACGCGATCCGCTCCCATCGTCGCTCAAGTACTGCGAAGAAGATGAGGTGAGAAGCACTCAACTCGTTTCCGTATAGTTAGCACGTGTTGGTCCTGATCGGCGGAATGCCCCGTTGTTGGTCTCGGCATTGCTCTCTTGAACTTGGATAGGCCAGGTCGAACACGATTGGATCGGTATCGCCACAGAGGGTGGTGAACGACTCTGCTCGAACCGAGCTGGTAGTGCTAGTACGCCGCAGGGCAGGAGGGTGCCCGCCTTGGCCCTCGTCAGCCGATTGGAGAGAATTTCACGAGAGACTCATCGAGGGCCAAAGGGAGAATGACTCTGTGAGCGGGCAGAACTTTCGAATTGCGTGGTACCGGTTCCGTGCCACCTTGGCGCGCCAATTGACCAGCTATCTCACGGTAGTACTGCTCGTTGGGTTGATCGGCGGTATCGGCATGGCCGCACTGGCCGGGGCGCGGCGAACGCAGTCCTCGTACCCACAGTTTCTGGCGAGCACCAATCCGTCCGACTTGACGATGGCGGTGTACGGCGTCGTCACCATCGGAAACAAGCCCACATCGTTGAAGGGAACCATCGCCGATCTGGATGGTGTCGAGCGAGTCGTGACGGCCGACGGACCCAACGTTGTGCCGCTCACGCCGGACGGCGCCGCCCGGCTGAACACCCTGTCGAACGTCACCGTCACCGGCAGTCTCGACGGCATGACATTGACCCAGGACCGCCTCACGGCGGTCCAAGGTCGGTTGGCCAATCCGCGTCGGGACAGTCAAATCGTGATGACGTCCAGCGCCGCGCACATTCTCGGCGTTCACGTGGGCCAGATCGTGCCGTTGGGTGTTTACACGAACGCCCAAGTGAACACTCCGTCCTTTGGCACCTCGAAGCTCGTTCCGCAACTGACCGTTCGTGCCCGGTTGGTCGGAATCGTCGTACTCAATACGGAGTTGGTGCAAGACGGTGTTGATCAGACGTTTGGCACCGTGTTTCTCGACCAATCGCTCATGCAAAAATTGAATCGCTTGCAGCCGGGCGTCGTCACGCCCTCACTGTACGGAATACAGTTCGATCACTCGAAAGTCTCGATCTCCAAAGTGGAACACGAACTGATTGGCGTCGTCCCGCGAGGTGCCACCTACGAGTTCCACGTCACCTCCGTGGTCGTCGATCAAGTTCAACTAGCTATCAAGCCGGAGTCGGTCGCCCTGGGAGCCTTCGGTGCCATCGCGGGATTGGTCTGCCTGGTACTTTCCGCCCAGGCTCTCTCCCGCCTGTTGCGAAGGGGCGTGGATGAACGGCGTACACTTCGCGCCCTAGGGAGCAGTCCCGCTGTGACGATCCTCGAAAGCCTCCTGGGTCCATTGTTCGCCGTGGTCCTGGGCGTCGTGCTCGCCCTGGTAGTAGCGACCTTGCTCTCGCCGTTCGCTCCGATCGGTCCCGTTCGCCCCGTCTACCCCGGTGCGAAATTCGGGGTTGACTGGACGGTATTCGGTGTCGGAGCGATGGTGTTAGTGATTGGCCTCGGAGCGTTCGCCGTCGCGCAAGCGCTTCGTTGGGCCCCGCATCGAATGGGCACGGCCGGCGAATCGTTGGCGCCACGCTCGAAGGTCTTTCGCGGCGCGAACGCGGCGGGACTTTCGGTGGCCGGCGTGATCGGCGTGCACTTCGCACTGGCGCCGGGTGATGGTCGTAGGTCGGTGCCAACCCGTTCGGTGCTCTTCGGTACCACGATGGCGGTCGCCCTGGTCGTGACCACGCTCACGTTCGCGAGCGGGCTCAGCAACCTCGTGTCGCGTCCCGCGCTCTACGGTTGGAACTGGGACTATTTACTCCAGCCGACGAACAATATTCCGCCCGGAGCGGTGGCGCAGCTGAACCACGACCCGAAGATCGCGGCCTGGAGTGGCGCCGACTACACCGACCTGGAAATCGATGGCCGAGAGGTTCCGATCCTCGTCGAGAGTGCGCGGGCCAAAGTCGCCCCGCCAATCCTGAGCGGGCACGACGTGCAAAACGATCACCAGATTGTTTTGGGGGCTGGCACGATGGCCGAGTTGCACAAGCGCGTCGGCGAGACCATTAGCGTCAGCCTGGGCACGAAGCAAGACGCCCCCGCGTTCATCAAGCCCACCACACTGACGATCGTCGGGACCGCCACATTGCCGACAGTGGGATATTGGAGTTTCATCGCCGAACACACATCCATGGGAACCGGAGCCATACTGCCCAAGGGGTTCTTTCCGGCGGCCTTCGGGAGCAGCGGCGCTGACCCGAATCTTCACGGTCCTGAACTCGCTTTCGTGAGAATGCGCCCGGGCGTGAGTCCACGTGCCGGGCGAGCCGACCTAGAACGCATCGCGAAAGACGCCAACACAATTTTCGCTCATGACCACAACACGATTGGCAACAGTGTCACCGTGCTGGGCGTACTGCAACCGGTCCAAATCGTGAACTACCGAAGCGTCGGTTCGACGCCAATCATTTTGGCCGTCGGATTGGCCGCCGGTGCAGTTCTCGCACTGGGTTTGACGCTCACTTCCTCGGTGCGGCGTCGCCGACGAGACCTGGCGATGCTGAAGACCTTCGGCTTCACTCGACGTCAGTTATCGGCCGCCGTGGCGTGGCAAGCCACGACGATTGCGCTGGTGGGCGCGGTGGTCGGCATACCAATCGGGATCCTTATTGGTCGTGAGTTGTGGACGCTGTTTGCACAAAGCATCAACGCGGTGCCCGACCCGACCGTGCCCGTGTTGTCGGTGATAATTGTTGCCGTCGGATCACTGGTGTTCGCCAACGTCGTGGCCGCGCTCCCGGGTCGCAGCGCGGCTCGCACACCGGCCGCGCTCGCTCTTCGAGCGGAGTAATCGAAAGCTACTGCAAGAACTTTTGCTCCACTGGATAGCGGATGATTCGTCAATCGATACGGCGCGCCGACGGAGCGCCGACCAACGTCTCGCTCATCATGCTGCGAGAAATTTCCTATGGTGCGCCGGCCGGGACTTGAACCCGGAACCTGTTGATTAAGAGTCAAATGCTCTGCCAATTGAGCTACCGGCGCGAGACGAGTCTAACCACACACCGGTGCCCCATTGTCTAGTTGTGTTGGATGGCCTTCACTTCGAGGAACTCTTCGAAGCCGTAGAGACCGCGCTCGCGCCCGATGCCCGACTGCTTGTAGCCGCCGAACGGCGCCAGCGGATTGAACGCGCCGCCGTTGATCGAGAGTTGACCGGTGCGGATCTTGCGGGCGACCTCGAATGCCTTCTCGTCCGTCGCGGCCCAGACGCCGCCGGCCAGCCCGTACGCCGAGTCGTTCGCGATCTCGATCGCCTCTTCTTCGGTGTCGTAGGGGATGATCGAGAGCACCGGTCCGAAGATCTCCTCTTGCGCGATGGTCATGTCGGTGCGGACGTCAGAGAAGATCGTCGGCTGCACGTAGAAGCCCTTCTCGAGTCCCTCCGGGGGCGTGGTGCCTCCGGTGATGAGCCGCGCACCTTCGTCGATGCCCTTGTTGATGTAGTCGCGCACGCGTTGCTGCTGGACGGCGCTGACCAACGGTCCAAGCAGGCTGGTTCCGGTGATCGGGTCTTGCGGGGCGAAGCCGGCCGACGTCGCGACGGCGACGTCCTCGACCTCGGCCAACTTCGAGCGCGGCACGACCATGCGGGTCAGCGCCGAACAGGTCTGACCGGAGTTCAGGTAGCACTGGAAGATCCCGTCGGCCACCGCGGCGGAGATATCGGCGTCCTCGAGGATCACGTTGGCCGACTTGCCGCCGAGTTCCAGCGACACCTTCTTCACCATCTCTGAGGCCAGTTGCATCACGCGCTTGCCGGCGCGCGTCGATCCGGTGAACGAGACCATATCGGTCTTCGGGTGCGCCACGATCGCCTCGCCGACGACCGGCCCGAGGCCGGTGATGAGGTTGAAGACGCCCTTGGGCAGTCCCACTTCGTCGATGATGTCGGCGAGGATGAAGGCGTTGATCGGGGCCACCTCGCTCGGCTTCAGCACGACGGTGCAACCGGCGGCCAGTGACGCCGCCACCTTGAGGGAGATCTGGTAGAGCGGGTAGTTCCACGGTGTGATCGCCGCGACGACGCCCACGGGTTCGTAGACGTAGGTGGAGTTGCCGGACTCCTCTTCCCACTCGAACTCGGCCGCACGCGTCGCGTTCTCGGCGAAGGCCATTGTCGGTAGTCCGACCTGGATGCCCTTGGAGAGCATCAACGGCATGCCTACCTCATTGGCGATGATCAGCGCCAGTTCGTCGTCGCGCTCGGCCAGTTTTTCCGAGATGCGCATCAGGAACTCGCCACGCTCCTTGGGGCTCGTGTTGGCCCAGGCGGTGAAGGCCTCAGCGGCCGCTTCCACAGCGTTGTTGGCCTCTTCGACGGTGCCGGCGGGCACGGTCGCAAAGAGTTCACCCGTTCCCGACGTGGTCACTTCCAGCGTCTCGGATGAACGGGCCTTCACCCATTCGCCATTGATGTAAAACGAGTCACGAACGATTGTCATTGGTCTCTCCCGTCGAGCCTCGCGCGAGGCTGCCTAGGCGAAATCTACACGTCGGTACTGGTTCTCGCGACATGAAAAACACCCGACGCCCGGGTGAAACGGGGGAGTCGGGTGTTGCGTGGGGTGAGCGACGGGGGTCGAACCCGCGGCCTCCAGGACCACAACCTGGCGCTCTAACCAACTGAGCTACGCCCACCAAGTGGAACCAGTATTGCACAGGGCACATGACTTGAGCCAAGAATCCGCCGGCCGTTCGGTACGCTTTGCGGTACGCCCCTGTAGCTCAACTGGATAGAGCAGACGGTTTCTACCCGTCAGGTTGCGGGTTCGACTCCTGCCGGGGGCACTGACGCACCGCGATCGACCGAGGTCACGACACGGCCCCCAGAGCAAGTGTGCTCTGGGGGCCGTGTCGTGTGCAGTAGGCTGATTTACTTCTTATTGCTTCTTAACCGTTGGCAAAGTCTCGCGCCAGGGCTGAGATATTCGGAATGCCGAGACCGGTCGCCTCATTGAAGAGTGCGCCGGGATTTCCCGTGTAGTAGATGTTGTCGTTGTTCGTTCCGGCCTGCTGCAGTGTGGTGAACGGGGAGTTCTGCTGCTGCGCGAACTGATAGATCTGCGGGTTCCAGAATCCGATCCGCTGTCCACCGAGAGATGAGTCAATGACCGCCGCGACGCCGTTCATCTGCGGGCCGATAAAGCTGGTGCCACCGAAAATCTCGAGTGCTGCTGCGGCGCCGAAGGACGGAATCCACGCGAAGTAACCGGACTCAGGGTCAGCGTTGGCAGAAATGTCTGGCAACGCCCTCCCATTTCCGAAACCGCGGCTGACTGACGGCGTGGCGTTGAAGTTCCACTCGGTCGGCGCAAAGATCCCGTTCACGTTCTGATAGTCGGTGGGCGTCAGGTACTTGACGTCGTTGAAAGACTGGGTACCAGAGACGCCGTACTGGTAGGACGGCGTTGGCTCGTTGGCGCTGAATCCTCCACCGGTGCCGACCACCAAACTCTCGGCCGTCGGCGCCAGTGCCGCACCGTTGAGCGTCGCGATCGGCTGCCACAGGTAGTCCCAGCCCCACGCCCGTTGTTGGGCGTTGCTGAGGGTCACCGTGGTGGTTCCAGTCCCAGAGGCGGATGGAGCCGTGATGGTCCCGGTCAAGGGAAGTGTCGTTCCGCCACCGGCCGTGATGTACGGGCTGGCGGCGGGGATGTCGACGGAAAGGTTCGTCGTCGCGTACGGGCCGTACTCGTTCGCGCTGTTCGTGTCGTACGCCGCGTCGTCGCCGGCGGCGACGAATCCCGACTGACCTTGCGCCGCCAATTCGAGGAAGGCTTCGTCAAAGACCGACTGATAAGCCGACGTCTCTTCGCCAGAAGCAACTGCCTCGGCGACGTAGGTCTCGGATTCGCCCCAACTCGCCGAGACGCTGCTCGCGATGTTTTGACTGGCCGCTTCGAAGAACGCGTCGGCGTAGCCAGCGTCCGTGTTGGGTGCTTGATAGACGATGACGTTCGCACCGGGCGCCACGCCACCGGACTGTTCGACGTCGATATCGGTCTCGTCCGAACCGGTCGCCAAACTTGCGGCACCGGGGCCTCCGTCAACATTCACCACGTTCAAAGATCCGGTGCGCGGGATGTTCGCCAGCGAAGGTCCCCAGAAGTCCTGGGCCGCCCACTGGTCGCCAGGCAGAATGCCCGGGTCGAGGGCCGCCAACGTGACGATGGCGAGTGTCTCTCCGGATCCATCGGCGTGACGGTCGAGTTGACTCATTCCGTAGTCCGCCGCGAAGTCCTGAGGGAGGTTGCAGTCGCTGGAGAAGCCGGTCTCCGCGATGCATTCCGACGGAGTGTAGGTGGCCGCGGCCGGAGAGGAGGCGGCCGGCGGTGTCAGCTTCGTCGGTGTCGAACCCAGAGCCCGTGACGCGGTCTCACTCGCGTACGGTGAGTAGTTGGTGAGACCGAATTCGGCGAGCACGAACTGTGCGAGACGATAGGGCAACTGGGGCGATGTGGTCGGGCCGTGGAAATGCTCCATAAACGAATGGTGTCCCTGGCCGGAGGGATCCGCCGGGGCCCCGTAGCTGTTCTGGGTAACGTTCAGAGCCTGGTTGTACTCACCAGCGGTACCAGCCGTCTGAACGTCGACGTCGTCTGCCATAACGGTCGAAGTGATGCCGAACGTGCCGAGGTAACTCGTCAGGGCGTCGATGTTGGACTGGCTCTGCCCGTACTGCTGAGCAAACTCACTCACGGAAAGGAAGTGATTAAATCCTCGTTCCGTTTGCGCCTCGAGTTGCTGAATGTTCCTCTCATCAAGGATGAACGAAACTGTCTCGGGTGTCGTTGGCGTAATATTTGTTCCCTGAAAGACCACGACGTTGGGAATCGTCGCGGGATTCACACCCTGACCCACGCTGGTCCACGTGTTTGGTCCCGGCCCACTCGCACTGGCCGACAACGCCAGTATCGGTGACAAGGCCAACGTCACTGCGGAAAACGCAACGATCGTCCGCACTCGAATTGTTCTACGTCCCATTCAATGCCCCCATTATTGAAGAGGCGGGCGACTCGTTCACCCACCTCGTTGTGGCCCCGACGAACTCGCTCGGGTTGATGCTGACCGAGTGTAGCGAGGCCCGGAGCGACGTGCCAAGTCGCACAAACGAGAGGTCTCTAGTTCTCTCAGCCCCGTGATTATTTCTTCGAGAGCCCCATGCTTACCTGAGAATCTCCCCGCTTTCAGCCTGGATATCAATGGGCGAAGAGTTCGTCGGCCACAGGTCTCGGTCGCCCGGAGACGGCTTGTGAATCGAAAGTTCCGTTTTTATCATCGTGGCGATGATGCACTCGAGCGCACAGATTGAGTTATGGCGTCACGGTGTAGCTGTAAGGAATGGCGGCGAGTTCGTCGGATTCCACCAGACCATTGATGTACCCAGAGTCCAGTGCGTAGTCGTCGACGAAGAGCGTCCCCGTCACCCTGGTCCCGGGAGGGCCGGTCGGGGCGGCGGTCACGGTGATGGTGGCCGTTTGCCCTGGTTGCAGAACCGCCGGTACGAATCCGGAGGACAGGCCGTTGTACACCGACCACATGTCACCGGTGGAGGACTTCATCCAAGGGTCGAAGGCCTGCGTGACCGCGCTCAGACTGGCACTGGCCATGACCGACGGCGCCCCTGACGCCGGGAACGGACCAATCTCGTCGGGGTTGAGTAGCCACAAGCCCGGACTTACTTCGGGCTCGCTGAAGGTCACGTTGGCGCTGAGCTCGTTGGTCGATCCCGACGCACCTGGCTGGTTGGTCACGCCGGGTGAGATATCGGGGTCGCCTTCGAAATAGGCGAGGTCGAAGGTCACCGGTGCCGTGCTGGAGATACTCGCCTGCAGTTGACTGGTCTGGGAAGGAACGAAGTAGTACGGGTAACTGAGTCCGTCGGCCAGCGGAAGTTTCAGATCGGCCTCGAGCGCCGGGAAGTTTTGATCCGGCAGGTTGATGGTCTCGTTCTGGTCCAACCGGGGGTCGACGAAGAACGCCTCGGGCGCGCCGCCGGTGTTGGTGACGTTGACGTAATACTTCTGCGTGCTGCCGGACGCGAGGAGGGCACTTCCGTTTGGCAGGTTGCTCGAGACGTCCACTTGGTCGTACTGGATCGTGCCGGTGAAGGGCTCCTTGAGTTCGAGACCGGTCACGGGATTGAGCCATTCGACGATCAGGGTCCACTGCCCGGCGACGGGGTTGACCTTGTAGAGGTCGACCGACGCGCTCCCAGTGGGGATCCCTTGGCTACTCGTCCCTTCGACGTTGGTCGAATAGGCGACCGTCTGGCCGCTCGGGTCGTCCAGCTGGGCGATGAAGTCGTCACCCGGGTCGTTGGTTAGTCCCACGCTCACGTCGAGGTCGGTCTCGCCGCTCGGGACCGTGAAGAGGTAGGTGTTCGTGGCGGCCTCGGCCTGGGGGCGTCCGTTGCCGCCGGTCAGCACGCCGGTGAACGTACCGCCCTGGCGGTTGAGGTTGAGCGTCGTGCGCACCGTGACCGGCACTGTGGTCGTGCCGTAGGGACTCGAGACCACGACGGACTGACTGGCGTCACCCGAGACGTTGGTACTCGCGAGCGTAAGGTGCGCGACGCTCGTTTGGCCCGGACCGATGCTGAGCGTCGAGGGGACGATGTCGCCACCCGGGACGTAGGTCAACGTATTCGCGCTCCACTGCACGGTGCCACCCGTGCCGAGGCCGGCGCCTTCGGTGAAGAAGACCGCGGTCCACTTCCCGGGTGGCGGGTTGGTCACCTCGACCTCGCCGTAGTCACCGAGGCCTTGCGGAATCGAGTAGGCGGCGTAACTCCCATTCGGCTCGAGGAGCGCGAAGTGGAGCAACGAGGACTGACCGGTGAAGGTGAAGTCGGCGGCGAACTCGAGTCGCGAGAGGCCGGTGGTCGTCGGGACCTCGAAGCTCTCATCCTGGTAGACCTCGTTGACGCCGTCCCAGATCGGAAACGACCCCGTGTTCGCGGGACAACCCGGCGTGGGGCTCTTCGGTTGCATGCAGAAGTGGCCGGTGTCAGAGCCGACCGGTGTCGATCCGAGCGTCCTGGTCGAAAGGTTCACGGTTACCGGGTTGGCGCCGGTGTTGGTCACAAGTACTGACTGGGTGGAGGTGTCGCCCGGATCTTGGACCACGTTGACCTGACTCGGGCTGAGGAGCAGACCTCCACCCGCGCTCGATGAGAAGTTCTCCTCCGAAACGCCGTCGATCGACTTGGCCTCCTTGACGGCCGCGAGGACGTTCAAGAGTCCGGCGCCCTGTTCGGTCGCGGGTGCGCCGATGTCGGTCGCCGTGCTCATAAGGATCTGCTTGACCAGCGCCGGCGTGGGGTCGATCCCGTCGTGCGTCGAAGCGTAGGCCTGGATCACGTCGGCCGCGGCGCCAGAGGTCAACGGCGCCGATTCGCTCGTCCCACCGAAGAGGTCGATCGGCGAGCCACCGTCATTCTCGTTGGCGCAGTCCGCGAACAACGCGAGGTTCGGACTGCACAACGCCCAGTTGAGGTCGCCGGGGGCCACCAGGTCGACGGTGTTGCCGGCCTGGGTGTAGCCGCCCGAGGAGAGGCTCGAGATGTTGTTGTCGACGTAGGTTCCGCTCGCGTTGGGGTCGTTCACTCCGCCGTAGGTCAACTGGGTGTAGGCCCGGAACGTGGTCGTGGCGCCGACGCTGATGACGTCGGGGTCCGAGGCCGGTGAGCCGATGGTGCTGTTGTTTCCCGCGTCGCCCGCACTCACGACGACGGTGACGCCGTCGGCGACGGCGGCGTCATTGGCGTCGCGCGTCACGTCGAGTGTGGTGTCGGGGAAGTTCGTCGAAGCGAAGGACTCGTTGATGACCTTGGCGCCGCTCGCGATGGCGAAGTTGATCGCCTCGAGGAACCCCGACTCGGTGGTGTCGTTCTTCGTCGCGAAGACCTTCAACGCTTCAACGTTGGCACCGGGCGCGACGCCGACGATCTTGATGTCGCAGCCGACCGGCAACGGGTGCGTGGGTGACACGAACTGCGAGAGGTCGTACACCGTGTTGCCCTGGGCGGCAATCGAGCCGGCGTCGCCGAATGCCTCCTCGCCCTGGGTCGGGAAGTTCGTCCCGTCGCTCGAGAAGTCGTACTGCTTCACGACCGGTTGTCCCGGTGTTCCGAAGGCCGCGTTTCTCTGAAAGTCCGGATTGGTGGGGTCCAGACCGTCGGCGAGGATCGCCACCGTCACGCCGGATCCGTCATCGCTCCCCAACTGCGCGGGCGTGGCGTTGATGTTGGTTAGCGCCTCGGGGTTCAACTGCGGGCTCTTCGCCGTACCGCAAAGCTCAGAGTCCGAGAGTTTCGGTTTCGACGTGGGGTTGTGAAGGACCTTGGCGCTCGGTAGACCCACTTCGGGGTGCGCGTCGGGAACGGGACCGGGAATGACGGCGTTGGCGTGCACTCCCGAGACCGCGGGATCGGCGGCCAGTGCGCGCGCTTCCAACGGCGACATCTCTGCGACGACGGCGTTCAGGAAACTCAAGGACGTGATGTGCGTCGCTCCACTCTCACGCAGCGACGCCACTATCGCAGCTTGCTCCGCTTTCACCGCGCTGTCACGCGCGGCCGAACGCGGCGCGAGCGAAGGATTCTGATCGCGCAGGATGACGATCATCTCGCGAAACGGTCCCGAGACCTTGGCGGTAGCGCCGCCGGCGGACATTGTGACGAAGAGAGGCGCGCAGCACACGACGACGGCCAAGGCGGCGGCCATCCGGCGCGATCGACCCCTTCGCAACTTCATGAAACCCCCCATCGTCACGTCGGTTAACCGACGTAAACGCTCGCGGCAGTCGGTCCGGCCCTTATCAGAGGATCGTGCCATCGAGATCGGCGGACGCTCACGCAACCGGAGCGAGCCATCGGGAGAGTCTCGGATTCGACCACGTCGGAAGGACCGACTTCGTTGAATCGGTCGATGTCGTGACTTCGCATTGTCGAGTTAATTTCGAGCAGCCGGCGAGTACGGCGAGCGGTGAGAGTCGGTACTCAGGTCTCTTCCGGTCCTAGTGACGAGAAGAAGGAGAGCGGGCCCCATTTCCTGACAATACATGTATTGACCGTCCGCGAGAGGTCGCCCACCCGAAGGACCTTGGAGAGAAAAATCCCGACGTGGTGCCGGGACTCGGGGTGACCACGGTGGCCGCATCGGGATAAGAAAGTTCTAATCATTCGCCGGGTTGACGGACGGCGCTCAGTATCCAAAAGTATGGTCCTTCGACGGGTCGATTGCCTTTCCCAGGGCCTTCGCCGTGGTGATGGCCGACGACATCAAGGGACGGTAATGGATCTCAAAGGGCGACGGATTCGTCGGGGGAAGCTACCATGCGCGGTCGCCACGACCCTCGTCTCGGCGCTCGTCCTCGCAGTCGCGACATCGCCGGCGAGGGCGTCGGACTACAGGTTCGGCGCGCCGGTCAACGGTTTCTCGACCTCGAGTTCCTGTCCGTGGGTGGCGCAGTCGCGTGAACGTGGCGCCGACCCCGAGGCGTTGGCCAATGAAGTGCTCTCGCGAATGTCGCTCGCCGAGCGGGTCTCGTTCGTCGTCCTCTCGACCTACCCGCCGCTGGAGAATCAGAACCTCGGTATCGCGTCACTGTGCATCCCGCCGCTCTCCCTCTCCGACGGACCGATGGGTCTGGCGAACGGACTCACCGGCGTGACGGCCTTTCCTGCCGAGCTCGGACTCGCCGCGAGTTTCGATCCTTCATTGGTATATGCCGTGGGTCGTGCCATTGGTCAGGAGGCGCGCACGAAAGGGATCTCCGTGATGCAGGGGCCCGAGTTGAACCTCCTGCGCGTGCCCCTCGACGGACGTGGCTTCGAGACCTACGGCGAAGATCCCTATCTCGCGAGCGCGCTCGGTGTCGCCGACGTGGACGGCATCCAGTCGACCGGCGTCATGGCTGAGGCGAAGCACTTCGGCGCCTACACCCAAGAGACGGCCCGAGCTCGACTGAACCAGGTCGTCTCGGCCCGGGCTCTCGCGGAGATCTACGACGCACCGTTTCGAGCGGTCGTCGAACAGGCGCACGTCGCGGGGCTCATGTGTGCCTACGGGCGACTGAACGGTGTGGACACCTGTGCGGACCCGAAGCTGTACGCCACGCTCCGCTCCTGGCACTTCTCCGGCTTCGTTCGCTCGGACCAGCGAGCGGCGCATAGCGTCGCCGCGGCCTTTCGCACCGGCATCTCACTGGTGAAACCGGCGTCGCTGAGTCGACTCCAGCAGAGCGTCGACTACGGCGAACTGCCGATCAGTGACCTCAACCGCGCGGTGCGCGCGGTACTAGTCGAGATGTTCCGCTTCCACGACATCGGTCGCCGCGACGTGAGTTCGATCTTCACGACGGCGACAACACCGGCGCACGTCGCGGTGGCACGGCGCGCGGCCGAGAGCAGCATCGTGCTCTTGAAGGACGACGGCGTCCTACCGTTGGCTAAGGGCGAAGCATCGGTGGCCGTCATCGGGACGGACGCCGACCTCGACCCGGTCGACGCCGGTGGCGGCAGTTCCGTCGTACTCGCGCCTCACGTCAACACGCCTCTCGCGGCACTCAAGGACGTACTCGGATCGCGCTGCCGCGTCCTCTACGCGCCGGGCGGACCCGTCACCGAAGACCTCGACGCCCTTCAGGGTCTGCACGTCGTCAGTGGCCGACCGCTCAAACTGGTCACGCCGGTGCACGTGTCCGGGCAACCGGGCAAGGCCGACCTGCGCATCGAGAGCGAGCCGAACGTGACCCCCTACGTCGTCACCGCGGACGCTCCACGGCGCGGTCACTTCTGGATGAAGTGGAAGATGAAGGCGCGTGCCGAATCGACGGGCACCTTCGATCTCACGATCCAGCAGTACGGCGACACCTGGCTCTACATGAACGGCCACGAGATCCTCGCGTCGCCCGGGCTCCACGCTCGCGACGACATGGCGACGTCGGTGCGCTTGACGCGCGGACATCTCTACACCTTTGGCGCGCGGTGGTACGCCGTCATCCACCACCAACCGCCGAAGTTCTCGATCATCAACGTGACGTCACAGATCGCCGCGGCCGTGTCGGCGGCGAAGCGGGCGAAGGTGGCGATCGTGTTCGCCGGAGATGAATCGACGGAGGGCGCCGACCGTCCGAATCTCGACCTGAGCGGTGACCAGAACGCGCTCATCGAAGCGGTCGCGGCGGTGAATCCGCACACGATCGTCGTGCTCAACACGGGAGGGGCGGTCCTGATGCCGTGGCTCTCGCACGTCGCGGCCGTCCTTGAGGCGTGGTACCCCGGCGAAGAGGACGGCGCGGCGATTGCGGCGGTGCTCGACGGAAACGTGGACCCGTCGGGACGTCTTCCGATCACGTTCCCGGCGAGCAACACCGAGACACCAGAGGATTCGCCGCAGATGTTCCCCGGCGTGGACGGCACCGTCAACTTCGGCTCGGACCTCGACATCGGGTATCGGTGGTACCAGGCACACGACGTCACGCCGCTGTTCCCCTTCGGCTACGGACTCGACTACACGAACTTCACGTTGTCCGGTCCTCACGTGACCTCGACCGTGGGCGGCGTCCAGGTTCGGGTCTCGGCCACCGACGTCGGCGCGCGCGGCGGGAGCGACGTCGTCCAGGTCTACGTCCGAGACCCTCTCTCGGCCCACGAGCCAACGGAACAGCTCCGCGACTTCGCCCAGGTCGCGCTGGCACCGGGTCAGACGAAGTCGCTGTTGATGACGATTCCGTGGTCGCGGATAAAGGTGTACGAACACGGCGCCTTCACGTTGGTCCCCGGCACCTACGGGATAGGGGTGGGACAGTCCTCGGCCGATATTCAGTTCGAGTCGAACGTTCGAACGACGGCGCAGATCGTCGGCTAGAGCCGGAGTGGAATCGACTGCGCGAAGGAGAACAGGTCGTCGGGGTCGTACTTCTGTTTGATGGTGACCAACCTCGGAAGGTTCGTCCCGTAGTAGGCACTCTCCCAGTCGGCCAGCGTCGGGTCGATGTAGTTCTGGTACGCGCCCGTCGTGGGATCGAAGACGTTGCTCCCCAGCCAGGTGAGCCACTGGGCGCCCGCCGCGATCACCGACGGTGACGTGTAGCTCGACCACGAATAGGTCGCCTGAATGCAGGCCAGTCTGTCGCGGTGAACGAACGCCGTCGCGTCGCTCGCTACCCGGTTGATGGCGCCACCGTAGGAGTCGAAGGCGAGACCGCCGCCGACGGTCGGCGCGTGCGCGTGGAGGTTCTCGACGGCGCCGACGAACGCGGCCACGGCCGTGTCGCTCATGGGACCGTTCACGTAGCTCGACTTCGCGGCGTAGGCCTCTCGTCCGAGCCGACCGGCCGGGTTCTGCGTCGTCATATGGCAGGCCGCGATCGAGAGACCGGAACAGCCCGCTTCGATCTCCATGGCGCTGAGATAGCTGTTGGATCCGATGAACGACGACGTCGGAGCCGTCGCGATCATCGACTTGAACGGCGCGAGCACGCTCGCGAGCTCACTCGTCGAGCCGCAGTACACGCCGGCGACCTGGGCCAGGTACCCGTAGGTCCCCTGGGAGAGCAACTGGCAGTTGGACCAGAGTTCGTCCGGTGCGCCAGCGATCCAGAGTCCCCAGGCGCTCAACATGTCCGACGCGGCGGCCCAGGGATACTGCAAGGTAAATAAGGTCACCTCGGGCATGACGTGCACGTCGAACGCAAAGGACGTCGCCACGCCGAAGTTGCCGCCACCGCCGCCTCGACTGGCCCAGAGCAGATCACCGTTCGAAGACTCGTCGGCGGTGACGATCCGGGCGTCGGACGTGACCAGCGTCACCGATCGGATGTTGTCACTCGTGAGCCCGAACTTGCGACCGAAGACGCCGATGCCGCCGCCCAAGGCGAGTCCGGCAATCCCGACGGTCGGACAGGATCCGCCGGGGAGCAGCCGTCCGGCGTTGCCGATCACGTTGTAGACGTCGATCAACTCGGCGCCGGCGCCGACGCGCGCGACGTTGGCGCTCTGGTCGACGGCGATCGACGCCATGCGACTGACGTCGATGACCAAGCCGTCGCTGTTGGAATAACCCCCGTAGCTGTGGCCGCCCGAACGCGCGGCGATCGCGACGTCGTGTGAGGTCGCGAAGTCGATGCAGCGCGCCACGTCCTCGGGCGTCGCGCAGTAGGCGATGGCGCGCGGATGGAGATTGACGAACCTCGAATTGTAGAGCAAGCGGTCGATCACGTATCTCGGATTCGACGGAAGGACGAGGGTGCCCGACATCGACGAACCCAGTTGCGCCCACGACGACGCGGTGGCCGGACCCGAGGTCGTCGTCGTGGTCGACGGTGGTCCGGTCGTCGTCGTCGAAGTGGTGTGGTCGCGGTCTTCCAGGTACAGGCCACCGGCGATCGCCGCGCCGGCGATCGCGCCGGCGCTCAGCGTTCGTCGCAGGAAAGCACGTCGACTTTGGGAGGAGGAGTTCTTGAACGAATCGTGTCGAAAGATCGGAGGGTTCGACTCGCTCATCTATTCATTGTGGCACCGACACTTGACGGAACGACTCGAGCGCTCGCGGTGCGAGACTCGACGCAGCCTTGGTGATGAAGGTCAACGGGACTTCTCGGAGTTCAACGCTACGGCCTCACGAAGTAGCTCTCTCAACGCGGCCTCAGGTACCTTCGCCCCCTCACCGAAGTCGACGGCGCGCACACTTGCGCTGTCCAAACGGGCGTTGAAGAGTCTCTTCGGGTCCCGCAACTGCGCGCCCTTCGGAAACGTCAGCCGCACGACGTTCTTCAACATCTCGCCGATGCACACGATGCCGTCGAGAGACCATACGGGTACCCCCTCCGGTTTGGAGGGCTTCTTCCACTTCACTTCCTCCACGAGATCTGGGCTCGCGCTGAGAACGATGCCGCGAAGTCGTGACAGCGTCTCGCCGCGCCAGTCACTTGATCTCTTGATGATGACGACTATCTCTTGACGTGCTGGTCCCACGATGCTCCGTTCGAGTGCAATACACCCCTATCGCGTGTCCTCAGATTCTTTACCACTAGGTGATATCGAGGAGTTCCTCCGAGTCGGGGCGCCGGGATTCGAACCCGGGACCTCCTGGTCCCAAACCAGGCGCGCTAACCAAGCTGCGCTACGCCCCGTGCCTTCCATCGTTACACATCCAATGAATTCATCTTCCGTCATCGCCACTTCGTAGGCTGGCGGCAGGACCAATGGAGGCGGACATGGCCTACGAGTGGATCACCGACGCGCTGGAGACGACGTGGGGATCGATCGACCGTTTGGTGCGACCACGACCGCCCGAGAGTTACGACGCGATGACGCCCTGTCCCGGTTGGAGCGTGAAAGACGTCCTGAGCCACCTGGTCGGTTTCGAGAAGATGCTCCACGGCGAGCCGGTCCCGGAGTACCACGGCGAATGGCCGAACTACGTACATAACCCGATCGGGGAGTTCAACGAGGCCTTCGTGCAAGCCAATCGAGAGCGACCGGGTCTCGAGGTGTTGGACGAACTCCGTGATCAGTGCGCTCGTTCGATCGCGGCGCTACGCACGCTCGACGACGCCGCGTGGGAGAAGGTCGGGTGGAGTCCGGAGGGGGAGCGTCCGTACCACCGGTTCCAAGAGACGCGCGTCGTCGACAGTTGGATCCATCTGCAGGACATCCGCGACGCCCTGTTGCAGCCCGAGGACGACCACGGACCCGGCGAGGAGATCGTCGTCAATCGATTCGAATCGGGTCTGCCCTACGTCATCGGCAAGCGGATGAAATCACCCGACGGAACGTTGGTGCGGATCAACCTGAGCGGTCGTCTCGCGAGGTCCATTCTGATCGGCGTGGCGGACGGACGGGCGGTGGCGCTCAGTGAGAGCGCCGACGCGCCGACGTTGGAGATCACCACACCGGTCGCGCTCTTCTGGCGACGGGCGGCCGGACGCATAAGCGCCGCGGCGTTCCTCGCGGCCTCGGCGACGGACGTCCGCGGCAACCACGCCGCGGCCGGCGCCTTCGCGGACGCGCTGGTCATCATGATTTAAAGGGATCCCAGGCACTCCGGTAGGCTGGCGGGCCTATGCGCGCCACGACCACCCTCCTCGAGAACAACAAAGTCATGCTGACCGTCGAAGTCGACGACGTCGAGATGGACGACGCGATCGACGCCGCCGCCAAGACCCTGGCCAAACAGGTCACCGTGAAGGGCTTTCGCAAGGGCAAGGTACCCAAGAACGTCCTGATCGCCAATATCGGCGGTCCGTCGGTCCTGCGCTCCGAGGCGATTCGCGAGTCCCTACCCGACTTCTACGCGCGTGCCGTCGCGGACTCCCTGATCGACCCCATCGGTCAGCCGGACATCAACATCACCGCCGGCGAGGAGGAGGGTCTCCTCACCTTCGAAGCCGAGGTCGAGGTCCGGCCGGAGATCTCGATCCGGGGCCAGCGTGAGCTGCGCGTGACGATACCGTCGCCCGTCGTCACCGACGGCGAGGTCGACGCCCAGATCAACCGCTACCTCGAGACCGACGCCGTGCTCAATCCCGTCGACCGGCCGATCGTCACGGGCGACCTCGTGACCATGGACGTACACGTCCAACAGATCGCCACCGAGGCCGAGCCGCTCGACATGACCGACTTCATGTACACCGTCGGCACCGGATCGATCGCCGAGGGAGTCGACGAACTGATCCTCGGACTCAGGGCCGGCGAGGAACTGAAGTTGAACGCGCCGGTCGGCGACGGCGTCGTCGCCACCTACGAGTTGAAGTTGAAGCAGGTCCAAGAGCGCGTGCTGCCGGAGCTAACCGACGAGTGGGTCGCCGAGAACTCCGAGTGGGCGAACGTCGAAGAGATGCGCGAGACAATCCTCGTGCAGATGCGCCGACGCAAGATCGTCGAGGCCCAGATGTCCCAACGTGACGCGTCGCTGATCGCGTTGAGCGAACTGGTCCCCGAGTCCGCGGCACCCGAAGTGTTGATCAACTCCGAGACGAACGAGCGACTGCACGACTTGGGCGAACGCCTGGGCGCGCAGAAACTCACGCTCGAGATGTTCTTGCAGGTGACGAACCAGACACCGGACGACTTGCTCGAGCAGTTGCGCCAAGACGCCGTGCGCGCGGTGCGCGTCGACCTCGCGATGCGCGCCCTGGTCACGGCCGAGCACCTCGAGGCGACACCCGAGGAGATCGACGAAGAGCTCGAGCGCACCGCTGAGGCGATGGGCGTCACGGCCGACCTGCTGCGCGACAACCTGCGCAACTCCGGTCGAGTCGTGAGTTTCAGCGCCGAGGTCTCCAAGATGAAGGCGTCGAAGTGGCTGAGCGAGAACGTAACCTACGTGGACCCCGAGGGCGCCGAGATCGATGCCGCGATGTTGCGCACCGACCAGTCCGGTGACGACGACGAGATCGACAGCGGCGGAACCGACAACGACACGGGTGCCGTCAGCGCCGAGGCAGCGGAAGAGGACGCCTAAGGTAGTCGGGTGAACGAATACTTCAGAGCCCAGAATTACCTCGTCCCGACGGTCGTCGAATCGTCGAACCGCGGCGAGCGAGCCTACGACCTCTACAGCCGACTTCTCCGTGAGCGCATCATCTTCCTCGGTACCCCGATCGACGACACGATCGCGAACTTGATCTGCGCGCAGATGCTCTTCCTCGAGTCCGAGGACCCTGACAAGGACATCAACCTCTACATCAACTCGCCCGGCGGAGACATCACGGGACTCCTCGCGGTCTACGACACGATGAAGTACATCAAGCCGGCCGTCTCAACCTTCTGCTTCGGTCAGGCCGCCTCGGCCGCCGCGGTGTTGCTCGGCGCCGGCGCCAAGGGCAAGCGCTTCGCGTTGCCGCACGCGCGCGTGCTGTTGCACCAACCGTGGGGCGGCGTCGGCGGACAGGCGTCGGACATCGAGATCCAGGCTCGTGAGATTCTGCGCATGAAGGACATGTTGAACGACATGCTCGCCCAGGACACCGGTCAGTCGGTCGAGCGCATCACCAAGGACACCGACCGCGACTTCATCATCAGCGCGGCCGAGGCCGTGGAATATGGACTCATTGACGAGGTAATCACGGCTCGTCCGTAAGTACCTGGATTTGAGGGCGCCGCCTCGTAGGATGGTCGCGGCGGAGGTGATGTCGGAGGAATTCAGTGGCGAAGTTTGGCGAAAGCAACGACCTTATTAAGTGCAGCTTCTGCGCGAAGGGTCAAAAACAGGTAAAGAAGCTCATCGCGGGGCCCAGCGTGTACATCTGCGACGAGTGCATCGACCTCTGCAATGACATCATCGCCGACGAGTTCGGTGACCGCCCCGAGTTCGTACTCGACGATCTTCCGACGCCGCGCGAGATCTCGGCCTTCTTAGATGAGTTCGTCATCGGTCAGGTCGAGGCCAAGAAGATCCTCGCCGTCGCGGTCTACAACCACTACAAGCGGATCCAGACCGGACCACTCCACGAGGACGACGTGGAGGTCGCCAAGTCGAACGTGTTGCTGCTCGGCCCGACCGGCTGCGGCAAGACCTTCCTCGCCCAGACGCTGGCGCGCATGCTCAACGTCCCGTTCGCGATCGCCGACGCCACGGCACTGACCGAAGCCGGTTACGTCGGTGAGGACGTCGAGAACATCCTGTTGAAGCTCCTGTCGGCGGCCGACTTCGACGTCAAGCGCGCCGAGCGCGGCATCATCTACATCGACGAGATCGACAAGATCGCGCGCAAGGCCGAGAACCCGTCGATCACACGCGACGTCTCGGGCGAGGGCGTGCAGCAGGCGCTGTTGAAGATCCTCGAAGGAACCGTCGCCAGCGTGCCGCCCCAGGGCGGACGCAAGCACCCGCACCAGGAGTTCATCACCATCGACACCGCGAACATCCTGTTCGTCGTCGGCGGCGCCTTCGCCGGACTCGAGGAGATCATCGAACGACGTCTCGGCACCAAGTCGATGGGCTTCAACCAACCGATCGAGTCGAAGCGCAAGGGTGACATCGAACTCTTCCGTCACGCGCTCCCCGAGGACCTCGTCAAGTTCGGTCTCATCCCCGAGTTCATCGGACGACTCCCGATCGTGAGCGCGGTCCAGCAACTCGACCGCGACATGTTGATCCGCGTACTGACCGAACCGAAGAACTCGCTCGTCAAACAGTTCCAACAGGTCCTGGCGATGGACGGCGTCGAACTGGTCATCGACGAGGGCGCGCTCGAAGCGATCGCCGACCTCGCGCTCGAGCGCGGCACCGGAGCGCGCGGTCTTCGTTCGATTCTCGAAGCCGTCTTGCTCGAAGCGATGTTCGATGTCCCTGGACGAAACGACGTGGTCCGGTGCGTTGTCACCGCCGAATCGGTCCGCGACAAGGTCGCCCCCGAGTACGAATTGCGAAAGGCGACGCGCACCCGTCGCGCGAGCTAACGCGTGCGCTTTCGGTCGTACGTCGAAGCGCTGACGTGGCTCGAGTCGCACGTTGATTATGAACGCGTCGCTCCGAATCGCCGCGAGGTTCCGACATTGCAGCCCATCGTGGACACACTGGCGATGCTCGCCGAACCGCAACGTGATTACCCGACGATTCACATAACGGGCACGAACGGCAAGGGAACGACGACCACACTTACCAGCGCCCTGCTGGGCGCGACCGGGCTGCGGGTGGGAACCTTCACCAGTCCGGACTTGCACGCCGTCAACGAACGCATCGCCGTCAACTCTGATCCCATCGACGATGAGGAGTTCATCACGCTCCTCCAACGAATGGCCGACGTCGAATCGGTCAGTGGCATCGCCCTGACGCGCTTCGAAATCTTGACCACTGCGGCGTTCCTGCACTTCTCCGACGAGGGTGTCGACGTCGCGGTCATCGAAGTCGGCATGGGGGGCACCTGGGATTCGACCAACGTCATCGACGGCAGCGTCGCTGTTCTGACGAACGTCGACCTCGATCACACCGCGGTCCTGGGCACGACGATCGCGGCGATCGCGAGCGACAAGGTCGGCATCTTTCGCGCCGACACCGTGGCCATCGTCGCCACGACCAACGCCGTCGTCGTCGAGATCGCCCAACGCCGGGCCGACGAACTGGGCACCGACCTCTGGCTGCTGGGCGACGCGTTCACACTCGAACAGAACGAACTTGCGCTCGGCGGCCGCGCGATCTCACTTCGGACGCCGTTCGCGCACTACGAGGAGGTCCTCGTCTCGCTCCACGGCATCCACCAGGGCGTCAACGCAGCGACGGCCATCGTCGCGTCCGAAGCGTTCCTCGGTCGAGCGCTCGGCGACGAGATCGTGACGTCGACGCTGGCCCATGCCCGCATGCCCGGACGCATGGAACTCATCTCGCGCAAGCCGATGATCGTGATCGACGGGGCGCACAACCCGGCCGGGGTGAAGGCGCTCGTCGCGACCCTCGATGGCGCGTTTCACGTCGAGGGGGAACGGAGGTGCGTGCTCGGCATGCTCAGCGGTCGCGACGTCGACGACATGGTCGAACCACTGGTCGCGCTCGGCTTCACCGAGTTCCACTGTTGTGCGCCGAACTCACCGCGGGCGGTACCCGCGGGCGAGGTCGCGAACGCGGTGCGTCGTCACGGCGGCGTCGCCTACGAGCACCCGAGCGCGACGTCAGCGCTGGCGCACGCTCGTGAACGCTCGACCGACGAAGACCTGATCGTCGTCGCGGGTAGCCTCTACCTCGTCGCCGAGGTGCGCGGTGAGGTGCTGCGCGTGCGATCTCGGCACTTGACCTGACGGCTGTTAGATTGCTTCGTCGTGGACAGAACACTCTTCATCGTGAAGCCCGACGGTGTGGCGCGCGGCCTCATCGGCCAGATCATCGGTCGCCTCGAAGACAAACAGTTGCGCGTCGTGGCGGCGGATCTGCGCACCATTGATCTCGCGACGGCCGAGCGCCACTACGCCGAACACAAGGGTCGGGACTACTACGACCAGCTCGTCGAGTTCATTACCCAAGGTCCGTCTTTGGTCCTAATCGTCGAGGGCCCTTCGGATACGTGGCAGGTCGTGCGAGGCCTCATGGGTGCCACGAACGCAAAGGACGCTGCGCCGGGGACGATCCGGGGTGATCTCGCGATCGGCCACCGGGAGAACCTCGTACACGGTTCGGACTCAGCGTCGTCGGCGAAACGCGAAATTGAGATCTTCTTCCCGCATCTCGACTGAAAATCTTCTCAGCGGGCGTCCCAGTTGGCGTTTCGGTTCATTCCCACTTGCGCCTCCTCAATTGGCCGATTGACGTTTGGGGAGGGACTTAAGCAGGCAGTTCGCACTACGAATTCGCCGCTCAGAGCTAGATACAACCCCTAGATGCAAAGTTCACAAAAGGGAAACAACCGGGCCCGTATCACGACGTTAGTTTCTGGGTAGAACGAAGGGTTACAAAGGGCAACCCTGGTAGGGTTGATTGTTGAGTGAATGTGAAATCTTCGCATTGGAGGGGAATTATGGTCGAGCAAATCCGGGAGAAGATCTCCAAGCAACGAGCGAAGTTCGTTCCGGGACTCTTCGCGATGGCACTGCTCTCCGGATTAATTTTTAGCATCGTTTCCACACCGAATGCGACCGCTGACTACTACACGGGTTGCGGATACGGTTATAACGCCAGTGGTGGTGGCTTCGGCTATGGCACAGGGATTGGACACGGCTACGGCTACAACCTGAGTCACCAATTTGGATTCGGCTACGGATACCAGGTCTGTCCTCCGACGACGACGACGACTGTAGGTGGCGGTGGCGGCGGTGGCGGCGGTGGAACGACCACCACGACTACGACTACGAGCACGACTACGACAACGACGCCAACCTCAACCACAACCGCACCCGTGACAACGACGACAGCCGCGCCTGGGCGTAAGCACCTGTTTGGACGCAAGGCGCATGGATACGCGATAGTGGGCAGGAGTGTTCGGTTCGCTATTACGGGTGGCGGGTTCTACGGGCACCCCAAGGTGACCAGCAACGAGCCCGGTACAACCGTTGGCGTCGAACACGACTATGGCAATGTACTCATCGTGAAGGTAACGATTCCGTTCGGTTCACCCAAGGGCTGGTACACGCTCACGATCAGGGAGCCAGACGGGAAGTCTTGCAAGGTCAATTACTTAGTGAAGTAATTTCGGTACCTCTTCTCAGCAGTGGACCCCCTCATTTGAGGGGGTCCACTGCTGAGAAGAGGTGGTTTTGATTGAGTCATCTCAGGATCTGAGTTCAAGCTCAATCGACTCCGAGAGATAGCACGTGTCAACTGTCGCTCCGACATTTACGAAATTGGACTTATGGCAAAGTTACTTACTTGGTTTCGAACCGGGGAGCGTACTTCGGGTGCGTTCTATTTCCTTTTAGCCGTTGCGATCATGCTGCCTCTGTTCCGGCCGGGTTATCTCTTGGCCTTGGATCTATCCTGGACACCAAATATTCCTGTGCAGGGAATCACGAACAATTACTTCTTACTGTTTCTTGTTCTCCACTTGATCAAGTACGTTGTCGCGAGTCAGTTGATTGAAAAGTTTCTGCTGTTTGGAATACTTTGGCTCGCGGCTAGTGGAATGCACCGGCTCGTAAAGACTTGGGGAACTTCAGAGACATGGGCATGCTACTTCGCCGGCATTCTTTACTTATTCAGCCCATTTGCCTACAGCAGGTTTTTGGCTGGGCAATATTTGATCTTGTTGGCGTATGCGCTTATTCCGTGGTTCGTTGCAGCATTGTGGAATTTTCTTACCATCCCTGATATACGTTCATCCGCACGGCTCCTGCTTTGGACGTTAGCCGTGAGTATCGTCGATCTTCATTCGATCTTCGTGATGGCACTGTTGTCAGTCGTATCGGTCGTAGGCTTCATCGTGACAGGGAAAATTGAAATTCGTCCACTACTGAAGTGGGGGTCTTCGTTGATTCTCGCGTGGATCGTGCTGTCGAGTTACTGGCTTCTTCCCCTACTTTTTGGTACGAGCAGTACGGCTACCTGGATTCAAAGTTTTAATACGCAAATGGTTCGAGCTTTTGAAACCGTAGGTGATCCGCGATACGGACTTTTGTTTAACGCCGCCGCAATGTACGGCTTTTGGGTAGACAGACTCGGTCATTACATTCTTCCGAAGAGCGATGTCGGGATATGGCCGATACTGGCGATTCTCTTCATTGTGCTGGCATTCATTGGCTTGGTTGCGGAGAGGCGACGTGTCTTTACCTGGATACTCTCAATAACGGGGTTGGTCGCGTTCGTCCTTGGCGTGGGTGCTGCTTATCCACCATTTGCCCATATTTTTTACTTTCTCTTTAACCACGTTCCGTTCTTCAAGGGAGACCGCGAATCAGAAGTATTCATCGGACTTTTAGTGATGACGTACTGCTTCCTGGGTGCCATCGGGGCGTCATGGATCGCGAACTTCGCGAAACGTCGATTGCGGGGGGGCACTGGAGAAGTAATAGGCGGGATCCTTCTACCTCTCGTCATCATGATTTCACCAATTGTGTATAACCCAATCGAAATGTGGGGCTTTGAAGGCCAATTGAAGCCGACCAACTACCCCTCCGATTGGTATGCAGTTAACAGTCAACTCGACTCGGATAAGTCAAACTTTCAGGTGCTGTTTCTCCCATGGCACATGTATCTGAGTTTCAGCTTTACAAGTGATGTCATTTACAATCCAGCCACGAGCTTCTTTGATAAACCCACCATTCAAGGTAACGACATTCAGATTGCGGGCGTCTACACTGAGTTCAACACGCCAACGAGTCTCTATGTCAACAATCACATCCTTCCCGTTGGACCATCGGTGACCGACATCGGCGTGAATTTGGATCATTTGAACATCAAGTACGTCGTTGTAGCGAAGAATTTCGATGTCGGTCAATACGATTGGCTAAACAAGCAAACCGATCTGACGCGTATTGACAACACGAAGAATCTTCTGGTCTACCGGAACGATTCCTGGAAGGCGGCACGTTGATCATCCGCAGCGGATGGTTTCAAATCTCGGCCATCCCGAAGTAGTTCAAGGATTGATCTTCGAGTCTTAGTAGACGGACTGCTCTCGACGTTCCCCGCATCAGTATCATTGTGCGAATCAATCCAGCGACAGTATTCAATGCGTGAACTAACTAAGACAGGAGCGCCGTGAAAGTTACAACGGGTAACTACTGGTACGGGAATTCGGTTCTCGTGACTGGCGGCACTGGTTTGGTCGGGTCGTGGCTTGTCAAACGGCTCTTGAAAGATGGTGCCAATGTTACGTGCCTAATCCTTGATTTCGATTCCCGAAGTGAACTGATCAGGAGCGGCGATATCGACGAAGTCTCAATAATTGCTGGCAATCTCTCAGATCTCACGGCGGTTAGGAGAGCGGTTTATCAAAACGGGTGCTCGACAATTTTTCACTTGGGCGCTCAGACCATCGTAGGTACCGCCCTTTTGGACCCCGTAGAGACATTTGAGTCGAATATTCAAGGTACCTGGAACGTATTGGAGGCGGCCAGGACTTCTGGAGGACTCGTCAGTAAAGTACTGATCGCTTCGAGTGACAAGGCGTATGGCTCTGTTGACACGTTGCCGTATCACGAGGGCATGCCTCTTCAGGGCGATAGTCCGTACGATGTCTCGAAGTCGTGTGCCGATTTGCTGTCGACAACGTATGCAAAAACGTACGGAGTTCCTCTCGTTATAGCTCGATGTGGGAACATTTACGGAGGCGGGGATCTCAATTGGAATCGGATAGTCCCGGGCACGATCCGGAGCCTGTTACTCGGAGAACGACCTCAAATCAGGAGCAACGGACTTTCAGTTCGTGACTATATCTATGTGGAAGACGTCGTATCTGCCTATCTATGCATGGCGAAAGGTCTCGACGATTCGGGGATAGCGGGTGAAGCGTTCAACTTCTCGAGAGAAGAGCCAATGACCGTCCTTGAGATATACGCACAAGTGTGCGAGTCGCTAGAAGGCAAGTTCGTAGAGCCGGACGTGTTGAATACGGCTACGCACGAGATTCAAAGTCAGTATCTGTCGAGCAACAAAGCCCGAGAGAAGCTTGGCTGGACACCTGAGTATTCGATCAAGGAAGGTCTGTCTCGAACGGAGGATTGGTACAGGGACTTTCTTAAGATTGAGAAGGTATGAAGAATCGATAAGTCCTCGAAGACTGCCTCAGATTAGAGATCGTTGTGAACTGCCTCACCGGTTATTACGAACGCGGCTATAACATTGCACCAAACATCTCGAAAGATTGTTGAGTGTGTGGAGGGGAGTCGAATGAGCGAAAGCTCATACAGTTCGGCCGATTGGTCCATTCAGCAAGATTTCGAATTCATCTTCTCGCAAACTGCAGATATCTGGCCCACGCTCAATGGTGCCCGGATATTTATCACTGGGGGGACGGGCTTCATCGGAAGCTGGCTACTTGAAAGCCTCCGTCTTGCCGATGAACGCCTGAGTTTGGGAATTCATGCAACGGTCCTCACGAGGGACCCTCGGAGATTTCAGAGCAAGCTACCTCACCTCGCCAACTATCCCGGTTTCGATTTTGTCAGTGGTGACGTAAGCAGTTTTGATTCGCCGTCCGGGGCCTTTACTCATTTAATACACGGCGCAACAGATGCAAGCGCGTCTCTCAATGAATCGAATCCTCGACAAATGTTCGAAACGATTGTGCAAGGGACACGCAGGGTTCTTGATGTTGCGGTCGAGAAATCAATTCAGCGAATGCTCTTCCTAAGCTCTGGTGCGGTCTACGGTCGGCAGCCGTGGGAATTGGAGAGAGTACCGGAAGATTGGATTGGATCACCTGACTGCACAGATCCTCGGACTGCTTACGCTGAAGGTAAACGCGCCGCAGAGATGTTGTGCGCAATCTATAACAAGCAGTTTGGTGTTCACGTGGGCGTGGCGCGTATTTTCGCGTTGCTCGGTCCTCGTCTCGATTTAGGTATCCACTTCGCAGCGGGCAATTTCATTCGTGACGCCATTCAAGGCAGACCGGTCATAGTCAGGGGCAACGGATTGCCATGCCGCTCATATCTGTACGCTACGGATCTCACTATTTGGCTGTTGCATCTGCTCGCGAGATCGGAACCCCTACGGCCCTATAACGTTGGCTCTGATGAGTCAATATCAATCGGCAGTTTGGCGGAGCGTACGGCTCAATTATTGGCCGATGGTGAATACCGCGTATTAGGTCAAGAAGATGACGGATGGAACCCTGGGCGTTATGTTCCAGAAACAGACCGCATTGGCAGGGAACTCGGGCTTTACAAAACCGTGTCCCTGGACGATGCGATTCTAAGAACGGCACTTTGGAACGGTTGGAATGGAAACTGAATCGTGAAGCTATCGGATTATGTGGCGGAGAAGGCAGTCGAACAAGGTGTAACGCATGTGTTCATGGTTACGGGTGGTGGTGCAATGCACCTCAACCACTCCCTTGGCACGCACGAAGAAATCGAGTGCGTCTTCAATCATCACGAGCAAGCATGCGCCATAGGCGCCGAATCGTACTATCGACTCACAAACAGACTGCCCTTGGTCAATGTCACTTCCGGTCCGGGATGCACTAACTCTCTCACCGGAGTGTACGGAGCGTTTGTTGATTCGATCGCAATGGTCATTCTGTCTGGTCAAGTGAAACGGGAGACCACGGTTCGAAGTACTGGCTTGCCGCTCCGACAGTACGGCGACCAAGAACTTGATATCGAGAAAATGGTTGGCCCGATTACCAAATATTGCGTAATGGTGACAGAACCTGAGTCCATTCGATACCACCTCGAAAAGGCGTTCTATCTTGCAACTACGGGTCGTCCGGGACCGTGTTGGCTCGATATACCACTCGACGTGCAGGCCGCCCAAATAGATCCGAACACTCTGATCGGGTTCGACCCATCAGAAATTAGCGAGCCCTGGAAGCGAACTGATCTCGACTCTGTAAGCCGTGTCATTTTGGAAAAGATTGCCTCAGCAAAGCGCCCCATCGTATTTGCCGGGGGAGGCGTTCGCCTTAGTGGCCAGCATGAGACGTTTATTGCGTTGGTCGAAAAACTTGGCATACCGGTCGTGACCGGTTGGAACGCCCACGATGTGATTTGGAACGCACATCCACAGTACGTGGGGCGTCCGGGGACAATTGGGGATCGCGGCGGTAACTTTGCAGTTCAGAATGCCGACCTTCTTCTCATTCTCGGGAGCCGCCTGAACATTCGCCAAGTCAGCTACAACTGGAGCTCCTTTGCTCGTTCGGCGTACAAGATATGGGTTGACATTGACGAAACTGAGTTGAAAAAGCCCACGGTTACGGCGGACATGCCGGTACATGCCGACCTCGCCGATTTGATGCCCTCGCTCGTCGCCCAAAACTACTCAGGGGCGACCGAGGAACATTTGGAGTGGCTGAAGTGGTGCAAAGAGCGACAACATCGCTTCCCAGTAGTCCTTCCGGAGTATTGGGAGAACACGCTTGTAAATCCATATTGCTTCATGCAGGAGTTATTCAAACAGTTGCCTGAAGGACAGACGATCGTCACGGGAAACGGGACGGCTTGTGTAGTGAGCTTCCAGGCCGCAGATCTGAAGCCGGGACAGCGATTATGGACAAACTCTGGCTGTGCCACTATGGGTTACGATCTGCCCGCCGCGATCGGTGCTTGCCGGGCTTCCGGAGATGGGCCTGTCGTCTGCTTGGCTGGTGACGGAAGCATCATGATGAACCTGCAGGAGCTCGAAACCATCGCCGGAAATAATCTTCCAATCAAAGTCTTCATCCTCAACAACGGCGGGTATGTGTCAATCTTCCAGACCCACCGCAACTTTTTTGGTGGCGTTGAAGTCGGTGGCGGCCCCAAGAGTGGGGTTACATTTCCAGATTATGGACGCGTTAGCGAGGCGTTCGGCATTCCGTTCCAACGCTGCTCTCATCATGGGACTATGGCCGAGGTAATCGCCTCGACATTGGCAATAGATGGTCCCGCCGTGTGCGAAGTGATGCTCGACGAAAATGTCGTGTTTGCTCCCAAACTTGGATCGAAGCAGTTGCCAGATGGACGCATCGTGTCTCCACCATTGGAAGACTTATCTCCGTTCCTCTCTCGAGAGGAACTGCTGGACAACATGATTATTGATCTCGTGAACGACGAACAGTTCTAGTTCTGGCGCCCTACTCAAAGCGCAGCAGGTCATTTCGATCGACCGAATTTGATTGTGCGTGATCACCAGACCTTCCAAGGTGCGGAACCGCTCGACCAAATCTCTTCAAGTAGCTGAAGTTCACGGATTGTATCGACAGGCTGAAAGAATCCTTCGTGACAATATGCTGATAGTTGGCCGTTCTTCGCCAACTCGACCAGCGGGCCCTGTTCGAGAACTGTGTCATCGCCCGCAATCCCGTCGAGTATTTCTGGCGACATCACGAAATAGCCGCCGTTGATCCAGCCACCATCGCCAGTTGGCTTCTCCAAGAATGCTGATGCCATATTGCCTTCAAGTCTCAGCGCGCCGAATCGACCAGGCGGCTGAACCGCCGTTATGGTTGCCAGGCGACCTTGAGAACGATGGAATTCGATCAGCCGCGCGACGTCGATGTTTGCGATGCCGTCACCGTACGTCAGGCAGAAATCTTCATCTCCGATGTATCGAGTAACTCTCTTGAGCCGGCCTCCGGTCTGAGTATCGATTCCCGTATCAACGAGCGTGATCCGCCAAGGCTCTGTCGCTGTTTGGTGGACCTCAAGTGTGTTGTCGCTCAGATTGAACGTTATGTCAGAAGTGTGAAGGAAGTAGTTGGCGAAGTACTCCTTAATCATGTACCCCTTGTACCCACAGCAAATGATGAAGTCGGTCACGCCATAGGCGGCGTATGTCTTGCAAATATGCCAGAGGAGTGGACGCCCACCTACTTCAACCATCGGCTTTGGCCGAAATGTTGTTTCTTCGGTCAGTCGAGTTCCTCGACCTCCAGCCAATATAACGGCTTTCAATTCACACTCTGGCCCATCTCATGTTGTCCTATGAAGTCATTCTTCCTCAGAAATCAGACGTCTGCGAGCCATATCTCGGGACGCTACGCGATTCGCTTCAGCAGCTTCGCTGGGTTGCCTCCATAGACGGAGAATGGTTCTATATCTGAGACAACAACGCTACCCATCGCTACTATCGAATTTGCTCCTATTGTCACCCCATAACGAATCAAAACATTTCCGCCAATGTAGACACTGTCTCCAATGATGACACTCTCACCAACGTGTTCATCAATTGGCGATTCAACTGGATGTCCTGCTCCATAGATACACAAATTAGGACCGATTAGAACGTCGTTGCCAATGGTTACGAAAGCATCCTTATTCTGGAAACTCGGATATATCTGGCAGCCTCGACCAATACTCGAATTTGATCCGATGAGGATCTTCCACGGATATCTAAAGAAACACTTTGGGCCAATGTATATGTTTCTCCCAAATTCTTTAAACGTGATCCGATAGATAGCTCGTCGCAGGAATGGTGGCAAAAGTAGAATTAGAAGATCAAGACAACCTTGCACGAAATCGAACGTCTCAACAGTGATTCGATCTTTCCTCTTCACCCTTCAATCGTACCTAGCCGAAGGATGCCTCCGGTGAGTTCGGAAGCGTTGCGAGATCTCATAGCCCCACGTTCGACACCGCGCTGTCCGTTGTCGGGTTTAATTGTCGGAGAAAGCCATAGTGACGGCCGCGTTCCGAGTCCGTTGCCGGCGTGTTTAATGTGGCGGCATAGAAAGTGATGACGGCGGTATCACGAGTTTGTCGTTCCGCCACGCTGAAGTGGCGCTTCCCGAGTTGTATCGAGTCAGAATGCCTGCGACTGTGAACGAAATTCTCAACCCAGCGTTGACCTGAGATGCTCGCCGGCGTAATCTTCAGCTTCCTTTCCGCCATGTGCGCCAGTACGGGCAATGTCGTGCAGAAACTCGCCGTTAATCGTATGCCGAGCATCTACGCCCGGCACCCTGCTCGAATGATCCGTAGTCTGCTTACCTCGCGGCAGTGGTTACTCGGATTATTACTGTCGGTCGCGGGAGTGGGTCTGCTCGTGCTGGCGCTCTCTCTCGCTCCGATTGCGGTTGCGCAGTCCATCGCCTCGAGTGGCATCGTTTTAATGGTGGTCGTTTCTCGACTGCACCTTCACGAACCATTGCGGCGCAACGACGTCGTGGGCCTTGTGGTGGTGGTAATTGCCGTGGTGTTCGTGTCCGCTTCACTCCGCGGATCCGACAACTCGGTCGGGCTGGGAGGGTCGTGGATTGACCTCTTATACGCCGTGGTACCCACGGTGGCGGTGGTCGTTCTCATTTTCGTATTGATTCGCCGGCACGGAGGCAGCACAGCATTCCTGTATGGCACAGCATCCGGATTGCTGTACGGAATTGCCGCCCTGGGAATGAAGGGCGCCTCTACGCTCGTTACCCGCTATGGGCTGGTCGCCAGCGTGCCGAAAATATTCGTCTCCGCCTATCCGTATGTGACCGCCGTGGGAATGGTTTTCGCGCTGCTCGTCTTTCAGATCGGCCTTCAGCGGAGTCGGATCGCCGTCATGGGCTCGGTATCAAGCGTTGTGGCCAGCACCTACTTGGTTGCGGTCGGCATGTTGGTCTTTGGAGAGCACTTGCCGACTGACCGCGCCATCCTCGTACTTCGCCTAACAGGATTCGCAGGCGTTCTAATAGGGTCGTGCTTTCTCGCGGGTGGGGATTGAAGCGCGCAGAGGCAATGGTCGGTCTCGGGCCAGGATTGGCGCAGCGCGATGTCGAGTACAAGAGGCATCGACGAGGGCCACGTGTCCAACTCTCCTGGGCAGTCCCATGACTTAATGATCTTTGCAAAGGAGCTCGGCGAGGTTGCTGCATGTGACAGATCGCGTTCATCCACCTGATTGAATTGAACAAGATGAGATTTGAGAATATTCGTAACGCGTAATGATTGGACAATCTGATTCCATGCACAAGAATGCCGTTAGTAACTTCGATCGACGAACATGATTATTGACATTCTTTATGCCTTCGGGATGATTCTGTTCTTCCTGGCGATCGGAATGCCCGTAGTTCGAATCGCTCTTGGAACGATCGATGCAATGAAGCTATTCATTGCAATACTTACTGGCCTTGCAATGACGATTATTTGCGGTTCTTGGCTCGCGGCCATGTCAATTGATTTAGTGTGGCTGATCCCGGTGCTTGCCACAGGAGCATCCATTGCGTATGCCTACATATTTCTGACGGGACAGAAACTTGGACGAATAGGACTACGGGAAGAATTTGGAAGTATCAAGAAGTTCGCTGTCTACCTGTCAACAATCATTGCGTCAGGGGCGAGCTACATAGTTTTACAGAACGATCAGCTGATAAGAGGTCGTCTTTCGTTTCTAGCGGGGCCTGATCTTGCTTCGTGGGTATCATCCGCCAAATATCTTTGCGGGAAACAGAGCATTGCGCACTTATCAAATTCAATACGTAGTCAATTGGGCATCCCTAACGTGTTACTGGCATTTAGGGACGCGGCCAAATACCCATTGACGTCTATTGACAGGATTCCGTCATTCACCGAGCAGGCCGACGCGGAGTTCCTGGTTGGTGCTCATCGATATGGGATACCCGCCATGCAAGCTGGCGTTTGCAAAATCGTGGGAGTCAATTCTCTCTATTTCTCCACTGTTGCGCTGATGGCTATTTCGGGGATCTTGGTAGCGATCCTCGCGACATTGATCATGAAGGATGTCGCACTCAGAATGGATCTAAAGATTGTTGCCATTTTTCTTTGTGCCGTGAACGTAAATATCGTTTCGGTAGCGATGGAGGGTGGCTTTGGACAACTTATAGCGACGCCGTTCTTGCTGTTCTGCCTTGTCACGGCGATGAAGGTTGAGTGGCGTGAGAAGTATTTTCCATTTGCAGTGTTCTTGTTTGTTGCCTTTGCACTATCTACGTACATTGATGTCATGTTTGCCGCCGTGCTTTTTCTTTGGGTCTTTTACATCGTGCAGAGTACGCAAAGACGCGCCTTACGGACAGCGGTTCCTAAGTGGGTGTCGCGAGCGGTGTACGGAGTCGCAATTGGTCTGATTGCGGGCTGGCCACTTTGGACCTCATTTCCACGACTCGCTATTGCAGAAGTGAAAGGCGCGGGTTCCCTCGGCGGTTGGGATCAAGGCAGGATTCCTTTCCCCACTGATTTCTGGGGCCTATTCAATTGGCTGCCATCGAATGGCGTCAATAACATCCCCCGCGGTCTTAGTTTGGGGATCGTAGAGCTTCTCATCAGCCTGATCATTCTTTACATTTGTGCGCGGTCAAGACAGAGAATTATCCGGAATTACGTCATCACCGGCTTCTTGGTCTACTTGATATTGATGATCCTCGTTTACAAAGGAGGCACTGCCGGGGCAAACAATTACTCGATCTGGAAGATGTCTGCCTATTTGTCAAGCTTCACGATCCTCGCCCTTGCGAGTATCGGTGATCTCAAGATCACCTTTAGAAACGTCGACTCTCGAATTCGGAGTGTCAAGATGAAAAGCCATATATTTGCGAGCCTGATGTTAGTGCTGGCATTACTCGCAATCATCGGTTGGTCAGTTTCGTGGATTGGGTCGAGGCAATATTCGTTTCTGCCCGCAACATCGAAAGAGCAGGCTTTCTTCAACAAGTACGACGTACAAATGTCTGGCTTTCCCGGAGGGAACACTACAAAGTTCATATTGCAAGGGAATGTGCACTACGTAGAACCGTCGAGAGCCGTGGGTGTCACAACTGAGCGCTCCGTGCCACCGAGGCCGTTGGCCTACGTCGTGCCGAGTAACTCCTGCCAGACTGTTACATGTTTAGAAGCGGAGACTGGACCGATTACTGTCCCGTTGGCGTCTCAGGTGGACAAGGTTGCCCCACGAGAAAACAAGATTGTAAATGGTGACTTCAAATTTTGGAGTTACGGCGCCAGCTTCAATCAACCTGGCGAAATTGCAAATAATTGGTTGTGGGCCACGAACAACGTGGGAACAGTTAACCGAGAACGATTCACTAAAGGAGAAACTCTCGCTCCCAGCGTATCTTCCCACTTCTATTTGCGTTGGACCATTGATGGTGATAGCTACGACTACGAAATCTATCAAAAGGTTAGGCCCGTACAGACATTCAACGGTCGAACCGTGGCCCTTTCATTTTGGGCCAGACAAACCGAGGGGTCAACAACCTTTCAGACTCGTATCTTTCAAGATTTTTGTAAAGGAGCAGCCACTTCTCCTTCTTGCCTCATTGAAGCCGCTGGGAGTAATGCGGTGCCATCACTAACCACATCTTGGAAGCGCTTTATTGAGTTATACACGATCCCCAAAATTGCCGGGACCAGAACTGAAAGAAACAAGGCTTCATTTCTGTGGGTCTCTTTCCAAGCGTCAAATACGGCCGCCGGTCAATTGGATTTGGCGCAAGTTCAACTCGTACCAATTGGCGAATTGAAGCTTAAGAAGGTCTACTCGTCGAATGCGTTCAACGCTTATGTGTGGACTGACAGTTGAGGAGATCAGACTTCTCCGACGAAACGGCTGTGTCGTGATGGTCGTATTTATGAGTGAGGTCTGCCCCACTCAAGTAACTTGCCGTGCTTCATTTCGGGCGGATTAATTTTGTTGTTGAGCAAGGTCATTGTCAATGATGGACGTCGCATCGTCGATTAGGAAGCACATCTAGTGAACTCGTCAATGACCTTGAGAAAGTGGCTGGTATGTTGCTCGTCCGGCCGAACGTGAACTCACTTTCTGAGAAACGTCGTACAACTCTGATTCGGGTGACACCTGACGGAGCTATCCCGCGAATGGGAGAATCACGAATGAGTGCATTACTATCAAATCTGTGAAGAAGACAATTTCGGTCGTAATTCCTGCCTATAACGAGGATGAATGTGTTGAAGAGTTATGTTCTCGCTTAAAGAAGGTCTTTGACCAACTTACGAACTACGAGTTCACGGCAATTCTCGTCGAAAACGGTTCGAGTGACCGCACATTTGACTTACTGCGGAGAATCAATAACGAAGATTCTCGCTTCAAAATTCTGCAACTTGCCAGAAATTTCCGAATGGACGGCGGTATAACTGCGGGTCTCTCCGTTGTCGAAAGCGACGCACTGGTCCTGATGACAGCGGACCTACAAGATCCTCCTGAAGTCATCCCAGAATTCATAGAGAAATGGGAGCAAGGCTATGAGAACGTCTACGGCGTTGTCACTCGACGGCGAGGCACGGGTCCAATTCGACGAATGAACTCACATATCTTCTATTGGGTTATGGGAAAGTTGACCGGGGAATTCATTCCCCGAAACGCAAGCGACTTTAGACTTCTTGACCGACGTGTGTACGAGGAAGTTCGAAAGATTGAGGAACGAAACCGATTTGTGCGAGGTCTCGTTGCATGGGTTGGATTCTCTTCCATTGGTGTGGAGTTCGTACGCGAAGAGCGGTTCGCGGGCGAGTCGAAAGCATATACATTCCCTGTAATCCATCTTGCGGTTAAGGGGATAACTGCTCATTCGCAAGTTCCGTTGGTTCTCATACCTGTTATTGGTTTCGTAATTTTTGCTGGATCTTTGCTTACACTCGTCGGCTTCTCAATTGATTGGTTATTGTTCGGCGTCCCATTTCCAGGATTTGGATCAATAATCGCAGTGATTCTCTTGATGTTTAGTGTCCTCTTCTTGTTCATGGGTATCCTCAGTCTTTACATTGGATCAATCTACGAAGAAGTGAAGGGTCGACCGAACTTCATAATTCGCCAGGCTGTCGGGTTCTCGGATTCTTCGCCAAAAGCCAATCTCAGTGATCCTGACGACGACGGATCCCCATTGAGTTTGTAAAGGTCTGAGTGAGCGTGAGGAAGGCTTTGAGTCGTCAAATCTCCGCTCTGCTTAGCGAAGTGTTGAAAATTCGTGTCGGTCGGTGGTCGCTTGGCCAATTATCGTCCGTTGAGTGAAGTGGATCGAAGTCAAGCTGTTGGTGCCTATTCAAATCGGAGCGGAAATATGACGACAAAGCCCGGCGTCTTTGTGTTGGGAGGAACAGGGGAAATTGGCTCCAATATTGCACTGAAATTCCAGGCCAATGGACACCAAGTACTCACGTGTGGGACCAACGATTTTGATTTGTCAAGCTCTCAGTCAATCAAAGACTGGCTTGATCGACCTCGTCTTGAAGTGGGGGTCTTGATTCATTCGGCCGGATTCAATGATCCAAAACTCTTCATTGATTCCACCGACGAGGACATACGACAATCCTTAGAAGTGAATCTCGAAGGCTTTCTCAAAGTGACTCGCATTCTCTTACCGGAATTGATTCGATGTCGCGGCCGCATTGTTGTCATCTCGTCAATATTCGGATTTCTATCGCGAAGCGGCCGTCTACCTTATTCGGCGTCGAAACATGCGTTACTCGGTGCCTGCAAGACGCTCGCCATTGAATTAGGTGGCGTAGGCGTTCTGGTTAACTCTGTCTCGCCTGGTTACATAGAAACCGAGTTGACACATAAGAACAACGATCATGAGACCATCAGTCGGCTCGTAAGAAACATCCCAGTTCAAAGACTTGGTCTACCCAGTGATGTTGCTGAGGCAACATATTTTCTTGGTTCAGAGTCGAATCAATACATAACTGGTCAGAACATCATTGTTGATGGCGGTCTCTCGATCGATGGAGGAAGAAACTAGCAATGTCGACCTTCTCAGTTCAAGGCACGGAATTCAGTTATGAGTTCTCGGGGGAGGTTTCGACACTTCAGATAAAGTCGTCGCCTCGCGACTACGGAGTCTTTTTTGCGGGTCAGATGAGCGTCGAAGAGAACATGAGAGAGTTGCTTTCTGGTTTGCCCGAACCAATAATTCTTTGTGACCGAAGCGTATTTAACTCTCATCTCGAAGCGTCATCGGTCATCAATCAATATCCCACGTTGTTGGTCGACGCATCCGAAAACTTCAAGTGTATTGATGGCGTTTTCGTTGTGCTCGACTTCATGAGTACCCAGCGCGTAGGACGAGGTTCCACGGTGGTAGTCATCGGTGGAGGAATAGTCCAGGACGTGGGGGCTTTCGCCTGCGGAGTGTTCAAGAGGGGAGTGCCTTGGGTCTTCGTGCCTACGACGTTGCTCGCTCAAACAGATAGTTGTATTGGCTCAAAAAGTGCTCTGAACTATCAGGGTGCGAAGAATCTGATCGGAATGTTCTCGGCTCCGCGAAGGGTAACAATAAATGCAAACTATCTTCGTACGCTCCCGCGGTCAGAAATCGACTCTGGGCTAGGCGAAGCCTTTCGTCTATCAATTATTGGTGGCGTCGACTCGCTCTCTCAATTTGAAAATCTGCTGCCTTCGGCTCTTGAACGAGATCAGAAGTCGCTCGAAAGGATCATCCACTTAGCTCTTGGGATCAAGAAATCCGTGATCGAGGTCGATGAGTTCGAACTCGACCTGCGTCGATCCATGAACTACGGTCACTCCTTAGGCCACGCGATAGAAGCCTTGACCAACTGGGCAATCCCACATGGAACAGCGGTGACTATTGGCCTAATAGTCGAGAATGAAATCAGCTTCCGAGCCGGGTTACTCTCGCAATCCGAGAGAGATCGAATACTGAAGGTTGGCGCGCAACTTATAGGCAATGGTGCGCGAACGATTCTTAGGAGTATCGACTTGGCGGGAATAATCGATCTTCTGTTTAAGGACAAAAAAACAGAAGTTGGAGTCCTCAAACTGGTCGTTCCAAAATCAATTGGCGAGATCGTATTTATTGATTTTCCACTTACCGGTGAAGCGATGCCCCGACTTGAAGAGGCCTTTAAAACTGCTCTGAATAACGTTGGCTGATCGTTCGGAGATCATTGCTTAGGAATGTTGAGCCCGGAAAGTCTGCCGCGAGGGATCAACTGTCCGAAAGTACTTTCCAGCGACTTTCGAGCATGTCAATCCGTTTTGCGTCTTCACGCTCGATGTTTCCGTAGTATTCGCGCTTGTTCAACAGCCACAAGATTTCAAAGTGAACTGCCTGAAGAAGCCCTTCCTTCGCGTCTGACCCATTGAGGCAATCACTAGAAAAGATGATCTTGCGCGTCTCGAATCGTGTCAAGTATGTGTCGTGGATTTTGCGCAGCGCCGGCAATGCATCGATTCCCACTCCGCCACCGACCACATAATCCAACTCCTTGCTCTTACAAGCCGCGGCAACCTTCACGCAATATTCCGTCACCTCATCAGAATTTGTGGCTTCAATCGGCAAGCCGTTCGACCCCGAGAAATCAACCCTTCCGAAAACGACACCATCTACGCCGTTCGGCGCGGCGGCGAGGTTCATCATTTCATCAAGACATTCGTAGCCGGCAATCGTTTCAAGGTTGAAGAGGAAGTCGGTGTCTTCTTGTTCCTCCTCCGAGTAGGCCTTGTTCTTCGCGTCAATGAATTTGCCAAGCGCATATCCACTTTCGATCATCGGAGCGATCACGTAATCTGCCCCCAATAGTTTGCTCTGCAACAAGTCGTGGATCGCTTCGCAGCCGCCGATCTTCAATCCAAGCTTCAGGTCCGCTCTCCGAGTCAATTCATTCAGTCGGAGCAGCTCATCTACGCGAGTACCCTCCGCTTCAAATTCAGCCTTGACTGAGAGGTAGCCATATTCCTGGTGTCCCTTTTTCAGGATTTCCAACATTTTTCGTTCTCTTGTGTTCACTTCTAAACCCCTTGAGACTAAGACCGATATTGGAAACGTCGGATGTCGAAGACTAAGGACTCGTGTCCCCGAAGGGATCATCAAGCCCAAAGTAGCTAGCCGAATTTTTCTAAGGGGAACGTTACCATCGATGTAACTCAGCAAGACGAGGTGTCTGATTGCCGTTCTCTTCGAGCATCGCACTTGACAATGAGTGAGGTGTCGCGAGGGCGGGTACTCCCCGAATCGAATTTCCTACGTCAAAAGGGATTTTCCGTGATACGACTGACTTCGAGTTGCATCTGGTCGTGAGTAATGAGGTTTAGTGGCCCCGCAGGTGCCTGGTGTCCTAGCCTTGTAGACGAAGAGGGCTTCGTCGTCACTACTTAAAGGGTCTTTATGGTTGATAGTCGTTTCTCGCTTTTGGGCCGTGACATGGCGGTCGACCTCGGAACTGCGAACACTTTGGTCTACGTCCGGGGCCGCGGCATCGTCTTGAACGAGCCCTCCGTGGTAGCCATCGACGTGAAGGACGGCAAACCACTCGCCGTCGGCGCCGAAGCCAAGCGCATGATCGGTCGCACCCCGAGCAACATCCAGGCCGTGCGTCCCCTGAAGGACGGCGTCATCGCCGACTTCGAGATCTGCGAGAAAATGTTGCGCTACTTCATCCACCGCGTCCACCAACGCCGCTTCGCCAAACCGCGCATGGTCATCTGCGTGCCCTCGGGTATCACCGGTGTGGAACAGCGCGCCGTCATGGAGGCAGCTGAGTTCGCGGGCGCGCGTAAGGCCTACATCATCGAAGAGCCGATGGCCGCCGCCATCGGCGCCGGTCTGCCGATTCACGAACCGACCGGTAACATGGTCGTGGACATCGGCGGTGGTACGACCGAGGTCGCCGTCATCTCGCTCGGCGGCATCGTGACGAGTCAGTCGATCCGCGTCGGTGGTGACGAACTCGACGAGGCGTTGATCGCCTACGTGAAGAAGGAGTTCCAGTTGGCGCTCGGTGAGCGAACGGCCGAAGAGATCAAGATCCAACTCGGCTCGGCGTACCCGCTCGAAGAGGAGTTGCGCGCCGAGATCCGCGGTCGTGACCTCGTGACCGGACTGCCGAAGACGGTGATTATCTCGACCGAACAGATCCGAAAGGCCATGGAAGAGCCGGTACAGGCGATTGTCGACGCCGTGAAGGTGACGCTCGACCGCACACCACCGGAGCTCTCCTCGGACCTCATGGAACAGGGCATCGTCTTGACCGGTGGTGGCGCCTTGCTCGCGGGCATCGCGCAGCGACTGGAGTACGAGACGAATATGCCGATCATCGTGGCGAACGACCCGCTTAACTGCGTGGCTCTAGGAAGCGGCATGTGCCTCGAAGAACTCGACGTCTTCGCGCGCATGTTGAAGACCAGCCCTACGCGCTAACCCGTGGCCACGGATCGGACGAGGCGTCGAACGTGGACAATCGGCGCCACCGTCTCGGTCATCCTGGTCGTGCTCTACCTCAGCGGCGGCGTCGTCTCGGGGTTGCGCTCGGCAGCGAACTTCGTCACCGCCCCTTTCACCTGGACGGTCAATGAGATCGCGCGCCCGATTGGTCACATGTTCGCGGGCGCCATCAACTACAGCGACGTCGTCGCCCAGAACCAGAAGCTGCGCTACGAGCTCGGCAAGGCCGACCTGAAGGCGAATGAGACCTGGGCCGAGAACCGACAGCTCCAGCAGCTGAACACGCAGCTCGACGTTCCCTTCGTCGGGTCGCTGCCCACGGTCGCGGTCCAGGTGACGGCGCTCTCGCCTACGAACTTCGCGGCCACGGTCGACATCTCCAAGGGCCGCGACAGTGGAGTCCTGGCCGGGATGCCGGTCGTGGCGAACGGGGGACTGGTCGGAATCGTCACGCGAACCACGCCGCACGGCGCGACGGTGCAACTCATCTCCGACGTGAAATCCCTCATCGGAGTGACTTTCGGTTCAGGCAAGACCTCGATCGTGATCAGTGGCCAGGGCGTCAACAACGGCCTCGGCGCCACGGCGGTGCCCCTCACGTCATCGGTGCGCGCCGGCACGGTCCTGTCGACCAACGGTCTCGACGGCGGCCTCTTCCCGCCGGGCCTGCCGGTCGCCAAGGTGTCCAAGGTGACCCTCACGCCGGGCGCGGCGACCTACAACCTCTCGCTGCACCCGCTGGCGAACCTGCGTGACCTCGAGTACCTCGACGTCGTGCTGTGGGAGCCCTCGACGTGACCCGCGCGTTGATCCCGGTCACGGTGGTCACGATGTTCATGGTCGGCGCGCAGCTCTCGGTCTTCTCGTCCTTGCGTTTCGCCGGCGTCGTGTTCATGCTGGTGTGGCTCTGGCCCTTCACGCTGGGACTCGCGGGCTTCACCACGCTCTCCATCTGGGCGGCGTTGGTGGGCGGCGTCTTCTTCGACACGCACGCCACCACACCCTTCGGACTCACGGCGATGGTGGGCGTCGTCCTCGCCTACGGCGCGTCGCGGCTCGGTAAGGAAGGCGTCGGCGACCTCGACTCCGCGGCCTGGTGGGTGACGCCGATACTGGCGGCCGGCGCGGGCGCCGCGGCGCCGGTGATCTACACCGTGGGCGGCATCGGTGTCTTGAACTTCTCGCTCTGGCACGGGAGCCTGGTGAACTCGGTCGTGGTGAACGCGATCGCGTTCTTCGTGCTGGCGCGACCGGTCTCGCGTCTCGCGGTCCGCGTCGGGCGCGTCGGGCGCGTCGGGGTGCGGGTGCACCGGTGAAAGGTTCTTGGCGCGATCGCCCTTCGGGATCGCGGTTCTCACGACTGTGGCGTCCGTGGTCCTCGCTGCACCCCTTCCGGGGTCAGGGCCGCTCGATCAACGAGCCCAAGCCGGTCGGCATTCGCGACCTCGTGGCCGCGCCGGGCGACGTCAAGCTCCGTCCCGAGCGCCGTTGGTACGTGATCGGCGGATTCTTCTTCTTGTTGTTCCTCCTACTGGTCGGACGCCTCTACGTCTTGCAGATCAAGGACCACGAACAGTCCGTGAAGCAGGTCGCGGAAAATTCGCTGCGCAAGGCGTCGATCCCGGCGTCGCGCGGACTGATCCTGGACCGCAACGGCACCCCGCTCGTGAACAACGTGACGACCATCGAGATCCGTCTGTCACGCGCCGAGGCGACGCTGGATCCGGCGATCGAAGGGACGCTGGCGTCGCTCACGAATCAGACCGTGGCCCAGATCGCCGGGGACCTCTCGAACAAGGCGTACGACCCGTACCAACCGGCGCCGATCCTCCAGAACGCCCCGGCCAACATCGTCCAGTTCATCAAGCTGCACGCCAAGGAGTTCCCGGGGGTCTCGGTGTTGAACGTCTCGCAGCGCTCCTATCCGCTCGGGGGCAACGTCGGGTCGCAGGTGCTGGGCTACGTCGGGCCGATCAGCGAGAACGAGGCCGGCAAGACCGGTATCGAGGCGTTCTACGAGAAGTACCTGCGGGGCCACAACGGCACCAGCACGATCGAAGTCGGCGCCCTGGGCAACGTGATCAGCACGCTGAAGACGACCCAACCGAAGGTCGGCGATTCGGTCGTGTTGAACATCGACGCCGGTCTCCAGAAGGCACTTGACGGCATCCTGGCGAGCGACATCCTGCACGACCGAACGGTGCCCGATCCACGTTCGGGATTGTTACCTCAAGCGATCAACGGTGCGGCGGTCGTATTGGACGTCAACAACGGCGCGGTCCTCGCGATGTCGAGCTATCCCTCCTACAACCTGTCGTCGTTCGTGAACGGTCTCTCCGAGGCGGAGTACAAGCACCTGATCCACGAGGGCGCCTTCAACAACTACGCGATCCAGGGCCTCTACACCCCGGGCAGCACGTTCAAGCTGATCACGGCGACGGCGATGATGCAGACCGGCATTCTCTCGCCGAGCGTATCGATCGACGACACGGGGAGTTTCAAGGTGCCAGGCTGTCACTCGAACCCCAGGGGTTGCGTCTTCCACGACGACGAGACGACTGGTAACGGCTACGTCAACCTGCCCCTCGCGCTGACGAAGTCCTCCGACTACTACTTCTACAACCTCGGCTATCTCTTCTGGTCCCAGCAGGCCAAGTACGGTCAGACGCCGATCCAGAACGTGGCCAGCGAGTACGGACTCGACAACTACACCGACATCGACCTCCCCGACGAGGTGGAGGGTCGTGTCGACTCGCCCGAGGTACGCAAGATACTCCACGCCGAAGCGCCGAAGGCCTTTCCTACCGTGAGTTGGTACACCGGGGACAACATCGAGATGGCCTTCGGTCAGGGGACCACCGCCCTCACGCCGATCGCCCTGGCCAACGCCTACGCCACCTTCGCCAACGGCGGTAAGCGCTACGCGCCGGAGGTCGCGGCGGGCATCATCAACGCCCACGGCCAGACGGTGATCCGTTACGGTCCGCGCGTGCTCGGTCACGTCAGCCTCCCGGCGCGGGTGCGCGCCCCGATACTCCAGGGTCTCGAGGGCGTCGTGATGTCGCCCGAGGGTACGGCGTACCTGCCGTTCAAGCAGAACATCAACTTCTCGCTGTCGACGTTCCCCATCGCGGGTAAGACCGGCACGGCGACCAACGGCGGCATCGGCATCGAACCGAACTCGTGGTTCGTTGGCTTTGGACCGGCCAACCACCCGAAGTACGTCGTGCTGTGTGTCATCGACGAGGGCGGCTACGGCGCCGACGCGGCCGCGCCGGTCGTGGCCCGGACCTTCAACTATCTCGTGGCCCACCCGATCGGCCCGGTCCACTTCAAGCGGCAGCTGACGGCGCCGACCACGACCACGACCACGCCCCACTCGACCACGACCACCACGACCGTCGCGGGCACCACGACGACCATCAAATAGGTCAAAATCGTCAAGCGGGTCGCCGCGGCGAGTAACCTGATGGCGTTGGGCGTTTCTGTGCAAAATGTGCAGAGCGCGTTAAGAACGCAGCAGTTGCGCGGTGCAGTCGCACTCCGTTCCTGCAGGCATTGAGGACTACACGTGGTACACGTCGGTGAAGTGACCCTATTTCTATCCCTGATAGTCGCACTCCTGTTGACCCGTCACGCCACATCTCCCAACACCTACGTCGCCCGATCGTGGCGCGTATCCACCCCCGTAAGCGCGGCGCTGAGCGCCCCCATACCTAAGAACTCAAGGAGTACCCGTCGTGAGCGACGAAACCAACACTCAACCCGCAGCACCACCTAGCCCTCGCATAGGCGACACCCGACCGGCACCTCAGATAGGCGACACCCGACCAGCGAACGGGTCGAGCGCGTCCAACGGTCAGGCGCCACCGCGACAAGGACAACAAGGTCAAGGTCAAGGCGGTGGCAACCGCCGCCGTCGCGGCGGCCGTGGTCGTGGCGGCCAGGGTGGCCAGACGCGGAACCCGAACCGCACCTTCGACTCGCCCGTCGAGGCGTCGGCGCCCGAGGCGGCCGGAGAAGAGAGCGCGGTCGGTCGCGGCAAGAACAAGCGGCGTCGCGGGAACGAGCGTCGCACGCGACTCCAGGGTCGTTATCTCATGTGCGTGCACACGTCGGCCGAGGCGACGCACATCGCGACGCTCGAAGGCCGCACGATGGTCGAGTACACGGTTGCCAAGGCGGCCGACGAGACGAACCAGATCGACGGGAACATCTACGTCGGACGGATTCAGAACGTGCTGCCGGGGATGGAGTTGGCCTTCGTCGACATCGGCATCCCGAAGAACGCGGTGCTCTACCGCGGCGACATCTCCTTTGACATGGACGACGTCGAAGGTACGTCATCGAACGACAAGCGCATCGAACAGATGATCAAGTCCGGACAGACCATCATCTGTCAGGTCACGAAGAACGCCATCGGCGCCAAGGGCGCGCGTCTCACCCAGGAGGTCTCGCTGCCCGGTCGTTTCGCGGTCCTCGTGCCCAACTCGAGCACCATCGGGATCTCCAAGCGCCTGCCCGACGGCGAACGACGTCGACTTCGCAAGATCATCGACGACGTGAAGCCCGAGCGACACGGCATCATCATCCGTACCGCCGCTGAAGGTGTCACCGCCGACGACCTCGCCCGCGACGTCAGCTCACTGGCCGACAAGTGGGCCGCGATCGAAGCCGAGGTCGCCAAGTCCAACCAACCGCGCCTGGTCTACCGCGACCTCGACCTCGCGGTGCGCGTCTTGCGCGAGGAGCTCAACGACGACTACCGCGGTGTGTTGATCGACGACGAGGTGCTCTACGAGAAGGTTCGCGAGTACGTGCTGGCGGTCAACCCCGAGTTGGCCGACCGCATCGAGTACTACGACCGTTCGACCGAGGAGCTCCCGCTCTTCGAGCGCTACTTCGTGCACGAGCAGCTGCACCGCGCCCTCGACCGCAAGGTCTTCTTGCCCTCGGGTGGATCGTTGATCATCGAACGCACCGAAGCCCTCACGGTCGTCGACGTGAACACTGGGAAGAACGTCGGGACCACGAACCTAGAAGAGACGGTCTTTCGCAACAACCTCGAAGCGGCCGAAGAGGTGGCCCGACAGCTGCGCCTGCGCGACATCGGCGGCATCATCGTGATCGACTTCATTGACATGGAGTCCAAGGTGAACCGCGAGGCCGTCGCCTCGGCGTTGCGCCAGGCGCTGTCGCGCGACAAGACCCGCACGCAGGTCTTTGACATCTCGGAACTCGGACTCGTCGAGATGACGCGAAAGCGCGTCAACGAAGGGCTCTTAGAGTCCGTGTCGAACATCTGCACGGTCTGTGACGGCCGCGGTTTCGTCGTCGAGACCGGCCTCTAGGGCACGAGCGGTTCGCGCCATCGGCTACTATTGAATCCCTATGTACGCCGTTATCCGTGTAGGCACATCTCAAGAGCGCGTCACCGAGGGCCAAGTCGTCCGCGTTGACCTGCGCCCCGAAGAGAACGGTGCCGAGATCCAGTTCGAACCCGTCCTTTTGGTCGACGGCGACTCGGTGGTCGCCGGTCCGGCCCTGAGGGGCGCGTCCGTCACGGGCACGATCCTCGGCGAGGAGAAGGGTCCCAAGATCCGGGCCCTGACCTACAAGGCGAAGTCGATCCAGCGTCGGCGCTGGGGACATCGTCAGCACTACACGAGCGTCGAGATCACCAAGATCTCACCGAAGGCCTAGGAGAGTCACATGTCTAAGACCAAAGGTGGCGGTTCCACCAGGAACGGCCGCGATTCCAACGCCCAGCGCCTGGGCGTGAAGACCTTCGACGGAACTGCTGTAAAGACGGGGAGCATCATCATGCGCCAGCGCGGAACCCAGTTCCACCCCGGGCGCAATGTCGGCATCGGCAAAGATGACACCCTGTTCGCGCTCGCTGAGGGAACCGTGAAATTCGGCTACCGAGGCGGCCGAAAACTGGTTGACGTACTCGTCGGCTGAGTTTTCCTCCTAAAACAAGAAACCCCCGGGCTCAGCCCGGGGGTTTCTTGTTTGAAACGAGAACTACGCGCTTTTGACTGCCTTCTTGAAGGTGGAGCCAATTGAAACCTTTGGAGCGTTCGAAGCCTTCACCTGAATGGCTTCGCCAGTCTGGGGATTACGTGCCGTGCGTGCCTTGCGCGCAACACGCTCGAATGAAAGGAAGCCCGACAGAACGATCTTCTCACCCTTTGAAACATTCGCTACGACTACGTCTTCTAGGGCCTTGAGGACCTCAGCTACCGTGTTCTTGTTTGCGCCGCTTTCGGCAACAATCGCATCTACCAACTCGGCCTTGTTCACCGGTCGACTCCTTACTCTTCGTTAAAACGGACTGGGAGTGTTCCCAGCAACCGGAGCCATCTTTACGCAAAACTAGGTAAATATTGGGATTTCGCGTGAGATTTCGCGTTTCGGGATCGATTCTCAAGTCCATAATCACTGGTCAAAGTACGTTTCGAGAAGTCCGACGTAAAGGAATCGTAACCTTCGAAACCTCGTGGGAGCCCCAAAAGGGCTTAAATCAAGCCAAATCATCAGGATTTAGGTCGGGTTGACGAGACGGTGCGCTGGCGCGTTTTCATTCGATCGCGCACAAACATAGATTGGCAACGTGACGACGTCCGAACAGTTGATGGAGACGATCGCCTCGCGCGTTCGTTACGCGATGGAGGCGGTCGATCTGCAACAGATGGGTGAACTCCTCTCGCCCGACGCGCGATGGGGTGCACCGGAACAGGACGTGCCGACCTGTCGAAACGCGCAGCAGATCCTTTCGTGGTACGAACTGGCGCGTGACAACGGCGTACGCGCCGATGTCACCGACGTCGCGATCGTGGGCAACCACATCGTCATCGGTCTCAAGATCCTCCCGAACCCCAACGACAAGAAGAAGGCACGCACCTCGGTGCGCTGGCAGGTCCTCACCGTCGAAGACGATCTCGTGACCGAGATACGGGGTTACGAGACGCGCGGTGAGGCCACTGAGTTCGCGAAGTCAGGCGTTTCGAACTGGAAGTAGATGAGCGGCCGGCGAGTGCAGCGGGTCAGTCCTGCGTCGGTGGTGGATCGAACAGGGCCACTTCGGCGGCATCGGGTGCTTGGAAGGACGCGGTCCACTCCTCGAGATGGACGCGGCTGATCGGGTAGCCGTTCCAAGGGGGAGCTGCATTTCTCGCCTCGATGCGTCGCCAGAGTTCCTCGGTCGGCACCTCGAGGTAGTGCAGTTCCACCTGGACGCCAAGGGCGCGAGCCACCGCCCTGAACTCATCACGTTCGGAACGTGCCCAGAGCCCGTAATCGAGGACCACGCTGGGACCGAGTCGCAAGATCTCTTGGGCTAGGCGCCAGAGTTCGCGTTCGAGCCTCATCCTGGTCGACTGGTCCCAGGGGTTGGAGCCCAGGGCGACGATCCATTCGTCCGTCGTGAGGCGTACCGCACCCCGGCTGGCGGCCATCTGCTTGGCGAGCGTGGTCTTTCCCGCGCCGGGCAGCCCACAGGTAAGAATCAGCCGGGTCTCCATCGTGTGCCAGTCAAGCATCCCGTGTCGGTGCCGGGACACAATTGAAACGTGACCACGCGTTCGCTCCAGATGAGATTGGTCTCGCGAGAGGAGACACCAGTACTTTTCCTGCGAACCGTCGACGATGTCGCGACATTTGCACCGCTGTGGGAGCGTTTGGAAGGACTGGTTGGTTTGCGGGGCCGTCGTTTTTACGGCGCGTTCTTCGAGTTGCGCAATGAGTACTGGGTCTGCGTCGAGGCAACACCGGACCTGGACGCCACGGCGCTCGGCCTGGAAGTAGGAGCCCTGCCCGGCGGCCAGTACCTTCGTACCCGCCTGCGCGGTGAACCGCCGCTCGTTTACGAACGCATCGGGCCCGCGTTCCACGTCATGGAAACTGAGGCGACGTCAGATCCCACACGACCCGGCATCGAGTTCTATCGCGCGCGTGACGTGATCGACTGCCTGATGCCGCTCGCACGCTCCTAGCCGGGTTCACGACACCTCAACCCGCTCCGCGAAGGATGGATACCCAAAGGGTTCGAAATACCGGGCCGTAGGATGTGGTGGTGTCCACCTTCGTCGATTTCGCCCAATTGCACGCCAAAGCGGGCGACGGCGGGGCCGGCTGCGTCAGTTTTCGCCGTGAAGCCCACGTCGCCAAGGGCGGACCCGACGGCGGTGACGGCGGCAAGGGTGGGGACGTGTGGATCGTCGCGGACCACAATCAGGCCTCCCTGCTGGGCTTTCAAGACCACCCCTTTCGCCGGGCGACCGACGGCCAACACGGCACCTCGAAGCGCCAGCACGGGTCGCGGGGCAAGGATCAGATCGTCATCGTGCCCGTCGGCACCATGGTCTACAGCCGTGAGGGCGAACTTCTTGTCGACCTCAACGGTCCGGGCGACCGCTGGCTCGCCGCCGAGGGCGGACTCGGGGGCCAGGGCAACAACCGCTTCCTTTCCAACAGCCGCCGGGCGCCGGCCTTCGCCGAGCAGGGTGAGAGCGGAGAGGAGAACTGGTTCAACCTCGAGCTGAAGTTGCAGGCCGACGTCGCGTTGATCGGTTTTCCCAATGTCGGTAAGTCGACACTGATCGCACGGGTCTCGGCGGCGCGACCGAAGATCGCCGACTATCCCTTCACCACGCTGGTGCCCAATCTCGGCGTCGTTCGAGTCGGCGAGCGCACCGGTCGACCCAATGACGCCACCGAGTTCGTCATGGCGGACATTCCCGGCCTGATCGAGGGCGCCGCCGAGGGGCGCGGATTGGGACACGACTTCTTGCGTCACGTGGAACGCGCGCGTGTGCTGTGCGTGCTCCTCGACCTCTCGGAGTTCGCCCCGATGTCACCGAGCGATCAACTGGACGTCTTGTTACGTGAACTCGGTGACTACCAAAGTGACCTGTTGGAACGTCCGCGGGTGATCGTGGGATCCAAGGGCGACGTCGCGGCCTACGAGATGCCCGACGTCCTCACGATCTCCTCGATCACCGGCGAGGGCATCGACCAGCTCGTCGGCCAGTTGGCCGCGCTCGTCGTTCAGGTCCGGCGAGAGGAGATCGATCGGATCGAGCACGAGGTCGTCGTCCACAGACCGCTCCCGGATGAGATCACCGTCGAGCGCGTGGGAGCGAACGGCTGGGTCGTGGCCGGTCGTCCGGCGGTACGGGCCGTGCGCTTCCAGGACCTCACGGACGACGAGGCGCTCGCGGAGATCGTGCGACGACTACGCGACCTCGGTGTCGACCGGATGCTGACGCGCGCGGGCGTCCGTGACGGCGACGTCGTCACCATCGGTCCGCTGTCCTTCGAGTGGTGGCGCGACGAGGTGAGCGCGGGACTGGACCGCGGCGACCACCACCGCGCGTCGAGGCGCGAGCGCTTGGCGCGACACGGCCGCCTCGACCTGGGCGATGGTGATGGCGACTCGTAGCGTCGTCGTCAAGATCGGCACGACCTCGGTGACCGACGACACCGGCGGCGTCGCCTTCGACGCACTGGCGCACGTGGCCCGCGACGTGGTGGAGCTTCGCACCCAGGGCTGGACCGTTGTCGTCGTCACCTCCGGCGCCATCACCGCGGGGTGGTCCGAAGTGGGCAAGGGCCGTCCGCGTCCCTCGGACAGCGTGTCGTTGCAGGCCGTCTCGGCCGTCGGTCAACCGCTCTTGATGCACGCGTGGCGTGACGCCTTCGCCGTGGAGGGTGCGAGTGTTGGCCAGGTCCTGCTCGCGCCGCTCGATTTCAGTCACCGCGGGCAGTACCTGCACGCGCGCGGCACGCTCGAGGCGCTGCACTTCCTCAACGTCGTGCCGATCGTGAACGAGAACGACGCCGTGGCCGACGAAGAGATCCGCTTCGGTGACAACGACCGCCTCGCCGCGTTGGTCGCGAACCTCGTCGGCGCCTCGCACCTCGTGCTCTTGACCGACACCGCCGGTCTGTTGACCGCCGACCCTCGACTCGATCCGACGGCGACACTGATTGAAGAGGTGGCGGCCTTCGACACCGAGTTGGTCGACGTCGCCGGGGCCAGTCGCTCCGGGGTCGGCAGCGGCGGCATGGCCTCGAAGCTCGCCGCGGCGCGCATGGCGACGTGGTCGGGCATCACCACGGTGATCGCTCCGGCCCACGCGCCCAACGCCCTCGTGCACGCGCTGAGCAACGAGCCGGGATTCGGCACGACCTTCCATCCACGACCGGAACGACTGTCGGCACGCAAGTCGTGGATCGCCTTCGCGGTCGCCAGTCGCGGCGCACTGCACATCAATCAAGGTGCGCTGCAGGCCCTCGAACACCATGGTCGAAGCCTCCTTCGCGTCGGCGTGGAGTCGCACTCCGGGAACTTCGCCGAGGGCGACGCGGTCGAGATCAAGGGACCGGAGGGTCAGGTCGTGGCCAAGGGCCTGGTGCGCGTGAGCGCGGAGTCGTTTCACGACAGCGATGACGTCGTCGTGCATCGCGATGACCTCGTGCTCCTTCGGCGTTCGTGATGACACCCGTTACGATTGCTCCATGTCAATAGGTGCGCTCGCCACGCAGGGCCGTGCCGTGCGCGAGGCCGCGGCGGTCCTCGCCCAGGCCTCCGACGAGGCGCGTTGTGCGGTACTGCTGCACGTGGCCGATCGTCTCCAGGAGTCGCGTGACGAGCTGTTGGCGATCAACGCGAAGGACGTCGCGGCCTACGACGAACCCGGCGCCGGCGTCGACCGACTCACGCTCACGAGCGCGCGCGTCGACGCCATGGCCGACGCGCTGCGCGAGATCGCGAACCACCCGGACCCGCTCTTCGAGCGCGTCGACGTGAGCGTGCGGCCGAACGGACTGCGCGTCGAACGGCTGCGCGTGCCGCTCGGCGTCATCGGCGTCGTCTACGAGAACCGACCGAACGTCACCAGCGACGTCGCGGGACTCTGCGTGCGCAGCGGCAACGCCGCCTACCTGCGCGGGTCGTCCACGGCCTTCGCCACCAATCAGTTCATCGTGTCGCTCTGGCACGAGGCCCTCGAGAAGGAGGGTCTGCCCGAGGCCGGCGTCTCGCTGGTGCAGGACTCCTCGCACGAGACCGCGACGGCGTTCATGCAGATGACAGACGTCCTGGACTGTCTCATCCCTCGGGGCGGGCCGAGCCTGATCGCCGCGATGCGCGAACACGCGCGCGTCCCGTACGTGCTCGACGGTGATGGCAACTGCCATATCTTCGTCGACGAATCGGCCGACCTGGAGAACGCCGTCGCGATCGTGCGCAACGCCAAGACCTCGCGACCGGGCGTGTGCAACGCCGCCGAAACGGTCCTCGTGCACCGGGCCGTCGCCGCGGCGTTCTTGCCGGAGCTGGTTCTGGCCGTGCCCGAAGTGGAACTGCGCGGCGACGACGCGACGCGGTCGTACGTGACGGCGACGCCGGCCACCGAGGAGGACTACGAACGCGAGTTCCTCGACCTGATCCTCGCCGTCAAGGTCGTCGACTCACTCGACGAGGCCATCGCGCACGTCGCGCGCTACGGCACGGGCCACAGCGAGGCGATCCTCACGCGAGACATGGCGAACGCCGAGGCGTGGGTCAAGCGAGTGGACGCCGCCGCGGTCGTCGTGAACGCCTCGACGCGCTTCGTCGACGGCGGTGAGTTGGGCCTGGGTGGCGAGGTCGGCATCTCGACCCAGAAGTTGCACGCCCGGGGTCCGATGGGACTACGGGAGTTGACCTGTCTCAAGTGGGTCCTACGAGGAGAGGGACAGATTCGATGACCGCACTGGACCCGCGCGAGGAGCTCGCCAAACGTCTCGGGCTCGACGAGGTGCCGCCGGTGCGCTTCGACACCGCCAAGGACGTCCTGCAGCGACTCGCCGACAACGACTACCTAGCCGACGACGCCATCGCGTCGGTCTGTTTCCTCGCCGACCGACTGGCCAAGCCCGTCCTCGTCGAAGGCCCGGCCGGCACCGGCAAGACCGCGCTGGCGCGCGCCGTCGCCGACAGCATCGGCGCGCGGCTGATCCGGCTCCAGTGCTACGAGGGACTGGACGACTCCAAGGCGCTCTACGAGTGGAACTACCGCAAGCAGCTCCTGCGCATCCAGGCCGGTCGACCGGAGGGCGAGGGCACCGAGGACTGGGAACAGCTCGAGGAGGACATCTTCGGCGAGGAGTTCCTCCTCACGCGGCCGCTGCTCGAGGCGATCTCGGCGACCGACCCGGTCGTGTTGTTGATCGACGAGGTCGACCGCGTCGAACTCGAGACCGAGGCACTGCTGCTCGAGGTCCTCTCGGAGTACCAGGTGTCGATCCCCGAACTCGGCACCGTACGCGCCAAGCAGATCCCGATGGTCTTTCTCACCTCGAACAACACCCGCGAACTGTCCGAGGCCCTCAAGCGCCGTTGCCTCTACCTCTACATCGGGTATCCGAGCGTCGAACGAGAGCGCGACATCATCGTCTCGCGCGTGCCCGGCATCACGAGCACGCTGGCCGAACAGATCGCCCAGGTCGTGCGGTCGCTGCGCACGCTGGACCTCAAGAAGGCGCCGTCGGTGGCCGAGACGCTCGACTGGGCGCGCACGCTGGTCGTCCTGGGTCGCTCGGAGATCGGCGACGAGGACGCGGCCGAGACGCTCCACATCTTGTTGAAGTACCAGACCGACATCGAACGGGCCACGAAGGAACTCCTCGCTCGGCCCAAGACCGTTGCTTAACCTGCTCGGTGACTTCATCGGCGAACTACGCGCCGCGGGTATCCCGATCTCGATGAGCGAGCACGTCGACTCGGCCAAGGCCATGGAGGTGATCGACCTCTCGGACCGCTCGCTGGTGAAGAACTCGCTCGCCGCGACGCTCGTGAAGGACGGTGACCACCTGCCGGTGTTCAACACCGCCTTCGAGGTCTTCTTCTCGACGCGCTCGTGGGGGAGCGCCGCCGAGATGATGGACGACGTCGACACCGACGAGATGCAGCGCGAGGGCGCGGCCGGCGCGACCGGTCCGGGCCAGTCGCGCGGCGAGGGGGGCGGCGCGTCGAGCTCGCTCAGCGCCCAAGAGCTCGCCGAGCTGCTCTACCGGGCGCTGCGCGACATGGACCGCGAGGCGTTGCGTCTGGCGGCCGGTGAGTCGGTCACGCGCTACGCCGGCATGGAGCCGGGCCGCCCGGTCGGCGGGACGTACTACCTGTACCGGACGCTGCGCAACCTCGACCTCGAGAACCTGGAGCGCCGCCTCACCGTGGGCACCGACGGCGACGATCAACTGGCCCAGCGCCTCGCGCGCGAAGAGGCCCGCTCGCGCATCGAGGCGCTGAAGGCCGAGATCGAACGGGTGATCCGCGAGCGTCTGGTCGAGGACCGCGGATCGGCGGCCCTCGCCAAGTCGGTGCGCAAACCCCTGCCCGAGGACCTCGACGTCATGCACGCCAATCGCGACGAGATGGCCCAACTCGAGCGCGCCCTGCGACCGCTGAGTCGCAAGCTGGCCGTTCGCCTCGCGCGACGGCGCCGCCGACGACGTCGCGGGCCGGTCGACCTGCGCCACACCGTGCGCCGCAGCCTCTCGACCGGCGGCGTACCGATCGACCTGCGCTTCAAGCCCCCGCACCCCGCCAAACCCGAGATCTTCGTGATCGCCGACATCTCGGGGTCGGTCGCGTCCTTCGCGCGCTTCACGCTGCACCTGGTGCACGCGATCAGTTCGCAGTTCTCCAAGGTGCGCAGCTTCGTGTTCGTCGACGGACTCGACGAGGTCACGCAACTGTTCGAGGGCGTCGACGACCCGGCCGAGACCGTCGCCAAGATCAACGCCGAGGCCGACGTCATCGCCTTCGACGGCCACTCCGACTACGGTCGGGCGCTGCTGAGCTTCCACGACCGCTTCGCGAAGGACATCACGCGGCGCTCGACGATCCTGATCCTCGGCGACGCGCGCAACAACTACCACCAGGCCCACGCCGAGGTCATCGCCGACCTCAAGTACCGCGCCAAGGCGGTCTACTGGTTGAACCCCGAGCCGACGGCCTATTGGAACAGCGGCGACTCGATCGTCAGTCAGTACGCGCCGTACTGCGAGAAGGTCATCGAGTGCCGGACGCTGCGCCAGCTCGAGCGCTTCGTCGGGGAGCTCGCGTGAGCGACGCCGAGGACCGACGACTGCCGCCCGCCGGCTTTCGCCAGCGCGGACCCAAACCCTCGGGCACCAGGCTGATGTTCATCCGTCACGGCGAGAGCTACGCCAACGCCGACGGACTCGCCGGCGGGCCGCTCGGCGACGGGGGACTGACCCCGCTCGGGCGCCGTCAGGTCCAAGCCCTGGTCGACCGGTTGTCGATGAGCGCCGAGCTGTCGAAGGCGGGCGCGTTCTACACCTCGGCGCTGCCGCGCGCGATCGAGACCGGGCAGATGCTGCGCGTGGTGCTGCCGAAGCTCGAACCGGTCGTCGACGCGTCCTTCAACGAGATCAGCGTCGGAGAGGGCGACGGGTTGGCGTGGGCCGAGTACGTCGAGCGCTACGGTGCCCCGGACTGGGACCTCGAGCCGGACGCCTTGACGGCGCCGGGCGGTGAGTCGCTCCTGGGCTTCCACGAGCGCTGTCGCGAGGCGATCGAACGCACCGTCGCGGCCCATCCGAAAGAGCTGGTCGTCATCGTGTGTCACGGCGGCGTCATCGAGCAGGCCATGAAGGTCTACCAGGGCGTCGCACCCGAGGTGCGGCTACGTCCGCGCATCGAGAACTGCTCGATGACCGAGATCGAGTTCCGCGAGGGTTGGCGACGCCTGTTGCGCTACAACGACCGCGCGCCGTTGCCGGCCGAGTAGCGCTGCAAGAACTCCGCGACGTGAAAGGCCATGTCGAGGCTCTGGGTCGCGTTGAGCCGGGGGTCACAGATCGACGTGTAGTTCAGCTCCAGGTCGCCCTCGTCGAGGCGCGAGCCGCCGCCGAGACACTCGGTGACGTTGTCGCCGGTCAACTCGATGTGGAGTCCGCCCGGCCAGGTGCCGATGCTCGAGAGCGATTCGAAGAACTTCGAGGTCTCTGACAGCACGTCGTCGAAGCGCCGCGTCTTCTGGCCGCCCGAGGCGACGAACGTGTTGCCGTGCATCGGGTCACAGGCCCACACGACCTCGCGGCCCTCGGCGCGCAGCGACTCGACGAGCGGCGGGAGCTTCTCTTCGACCAGGTGATCGCCCATGCGCGAGATCAGCGTGAGGCGCCCGGCGCGGTTCGTCGGATTGAGCACGTCGACCAGACGCAGTAGTTCGTCGACGCCCATGGTCGGACCGACCTTCAGGCCGAGGGGGTTCGAGACGCCGCGCAGGAACTCGACGTGCGCGCCGTCGATCTGACGGGTGCGGTCCCCGATCCAGAGCATGTGCGCCGAGCAGTCGTACCAGTCGCCGGTGAGTGAGTCGCGGCGCGTGAGGGCCTGTTCGTAGGGGAGGATGAGCGCCTCGTGACTGGTGTAGAAGTCGACGCCCTGCAGGGCGCCGTCGTCGTGCAGGTCGATGCCGCAGGCCTTCATGAACTGCAGGGCCCGTTCGATCTCGTCGGCCACCACCTCGTAGCGCTTGCCCTCGAGGGAGTTCGCGACGAACTCCTGGTTCCAGGCGTGCACGCGCGAGAGCGCGGCGAAGCCGCCGGTCGTGAAGGCCCGCAGCAGGTTCAGCGTCGCGACGCTCTGATGGTAGGCGGCGAGCAGTCGCTCGGGGTCGGGCCGGCGCGCCGACTCCTCGAACTCCTCGCCGTTGACGATGTGACCCCGAAAGGCCAGCAATCGCCGGCCGTCGCGCTCCTCGTACTCGTCGGTGCGGGGCTTGGCGAACTGGCCGGCGATGCGCCCGACCTTGATGACCGGCACGCCGGCGGCGTAGGTGAGCGCCACCGCCATCTGCAAGATGACCTTGAGCTTGTCGCGGATCGAGTCGGCCGAGCCCTCGTCGAAGGACTCCGCGCAGTCCCCGGCCTGCAGGAGGAATGACTCGCCGTGGGCGACGAGCGCGAGGTGGTCGAGGAGTCGTCGGGCCTCACCGGCGAAGACCAGCGGCGGCTTCGACGCCAGATCGGCCTCGACGCGCGCGAGGTGTACCTCGTCGGGCCAGGTCACCCCCTGGGCGATGTCGCGCGTGCGCCACGTGTGCGGGTTCCAGTCGAGAGTGGACTTCTCCATCCGTAAAGCGTAGAGGTTCTAAGAACTGGTGGACAATCACGTCCTAAGGTTGCGGCGTGAACGTCCGGCGAATTGGTCTCTTCGGTGGGACCTTCGATCCGCCCCATTTCGGTCACGTCGCCGCGCTGCGCGCCGCAGCCGCCAGCGGTCGCTACGACCTGATCGAGGTCGCCGTGGCGGGCGATCCCTATCGGAAACGTCTCGAGGGCAACGTGCGTGACGCCGCGATTCGACTCGCGATGGCGAGGGCCGCGTTCGGCGACCTGGACCTCGTGGAGGTCTCGGACCGCGAGATCCGGCGAGACGGTCCGTCCTACACGATCGACACCGTTCGCGAACTCCTGAAGGAGTACGACGCCGTCGACCTCATCGTCGGGGCCGACCTGGCCGAACAACTGGACGGTTGGCACGAGGCCGAGGAACTGCGAACGTTGGTTCGCGTCGGCGTGGTGCCGCGACCCGGCGCGTTGAGCGTTGTACCTGATGGATGGGTGAGCTACGAGGTTGCGATGGACCCCGTCGATCTCTCGAGTTCCTACGTGCGAGGTCTCGAGCCGACGTCGAGCGACCTTCGCCAATTTCTCCCCGAGGCAGTTATTCCGATCTTCACGAGCGCTCGAGGCTAAAGTCGGGGCATGGCAGTCCGACTCTTCGACGTGACCGAACCCCAGCCGACGAGGCTACGTGGTTTGGAATCGGCGCCGAAGAGTCGAAGAGAGGTTCGTCGCCTGAAGCATCGATACGCAATCATCGGCGTGGCATCACTTGCCGTCCCCTTTGCCGCCGCGCTCGTCGTACTCGGGGTGTCCCACTGAGTGTCCCGGTAGTCACTTGGTAACGAACGGCGAGAACGCTCGCGGCCCCTTCTCGGGATTCGTGGCCGCGCTCGTCAACGCCGCGGTGATGGCGGCCGAGGACAAGCTCGGTCGTGACACCGTCGTGCTGGACCTGCGCGCGTTGGTCGACTCCTTCGACGCCCTCGTCGTCGCGTCCGGTCGCAACGATCGACAGGTGCGCGCCATCGCCGAAGAGGTCGAGCGACTGGTCGCGATCGCACTCGACGTCAAGCCAATCCACGTCGAGGGGTGGAGCGGCGCGGAGTGGATCGCGCTCGACTACGGCGACGTCATCGTGCACGTCTTCGACGAGGCCGCGCGCGAGTACTACGACCTCGAGCACCTCTGGAACGCCGCGCCGGCGGTACGTCCGGCGACCATCGCCTAGGTGTTCGAGAGTCCCTGAAAGTCCTGCGGCGTCACGAAGGTCGATTCGTGACCGTTGGGCAACGGCAGGCGCTGGGTCGCACCGGCCACCGTGATCTCGATGCCCTTCAACTGGATGCCGAGCGTGATACCCACGTCCTTCGCGGTCAACACCAATTGCCCCACGGCGAGTATCTCCTGACTGCGAGGCAAATGCGACAGCGTCGACGCGAGGTCGATGTACGCGATGCCGCTGCGGAAGCTCGCCGAGAGCAGCACGAGGTTCTTCGGTAGCGCCGAGGTGTAGCCGGCGAACGATTCGATCTTCGTCGGTCCGATGATCAGTTGACGCAGTACCGATTCGAGTACCGGGGGAGCGGGCACGATCCGACTCGACGAGGAGAGGTGTCCCGTGACGTCCACGATGAAGACCGGTTGGGAGATGAAGCGCACCCGTACGTTGTGCGTGCCCGGGATGGTCTTGCAGAGCAGACAGAAGGGGACCTTCTTGATCGCCTGCGGTGACGTCGCGGTCGGGATCAGCGAGCACCCGGACAGCGCCACGGCGCCGAGCAACAGCCCCAGCAGGACCCGGACCCGCCTCACGGCTGTTCGCTCTGGACGATGGGCAACAGGATCTGGAAGCGCGCACCGCCGTCGGGACTCTCCGAGACGGTGATCGTCCCGCCGAAGGCGCGCACGTGGTCGCGCACGAGGGCGAGGCCGAGACCGGTGCCGCGCGCGATGCCGCGGTCGTGGGCCGCGCGTCCGCGGAAGAACCGTTCGAAGACCTGTTCGTGCTCGTCGTGGGGGACGCCCGATCCGGCGTCGTCCACGTTGACCGCGAGCTGGGAGCCCTGCACTTCTATGCGCAACGCGATCGCGCCTTCGGCGTAGCGGTGCGCGTTGTCGATCAGGTTCGTGATGACGCGCTCGAAGCGCCGGCGGTCGACGAGCACGAGGGGGTCGCCGATACCCTCGGCGATCTCGACGGGCGGCTCGTCGATCCCGTGACGTCGCGCGGCCGAGCGCACCGACTGGTGCACCAGTTCGGTCGCCGACAGGGTCTCCATCACGAGTGGCACGGCGCCGGCGTCACTGCGTGAGATCTCCAGGAGGTCCTCGACGAGTGACTGGAAGATCGAGAGGTCGGCGACCAACAGGTCCAGGCTCTCCTGTCCGGCCGAGGTCAGGTCTTCGCGGTGCTGTTGCAGGACCGACGCGGTCGTGGCCAGCGTCGTGAGCGGCGAGCGAAGTTCGTGACTCACGTCACTGGCGAAGCGGGCGTCGCGCTCGAGGCGCTGGACGAGCTGACTGACCATCTGGTTGAAGGACTCCGTGAGTTGCTGGACCTCGCGGTCCGCGCGGTTGACCTGCAGGCGGGTCGTGAGGGCACCGTCGGCGATCAGCGCGGCCGCGTAGGAGACCTCCTCGAGCGGTCGCACCGTCCGGCGGGTCACCCAGATGCCGCCGCTCATGCCCACGATCGTCGTGAAGATCGCGCCGAGACCGAGCACGAGCGCGAGGACCTGCAGCGTGTTCTCCAGGCTGTGGAGTTGGAAGACCTCGAAGACCTGGGTCTCGACCGAGGGAATGGGTACGCCGACGACGAAGATGATCCGGCCGTCGGCGTTGAGGGTCTGTTCCGTGGCGTGTCCTGCCGCCACCGTACTCACGGTCGTGGACGAGACGTCCAGGGTGGAGGCCCGGTTGGAGCGTGCCAGCCACTGGCCGTGGGTCTGGACCAACACGTTCGACGCGGTCGCCTTCTGGATCGAGTTCAGGAGGTTCGAGAGTTCGGTGGGCGAGGAGTAGAGGGTGCTGCGCACCAACGCGGCGTTCACGTAGCTCTGTTTGAGGTCGGTCTGTTGTTGGTTCGAGATCAAGATTCGCTTGACCCCGATGAAGGTGAGCGAGGCGAACAGTGAGCTGAGGACGAAGGCGCCCAGTCCGAAGGTGACGAGGAGGCGAAGTCGGAGACTCCGTCGGCGCATTAGATGACCAGCTTGTACCCGGTGCCACGTACCGTGACGAGGAAGATCGGGTTGGCCGGATCGGGCTCGATCTTCATGCGCAGTCGTCGGATGTGCACGTCCACCAGTCGCGAGTCGCCGAAGTAGTCGTAGCCCCACACGCGCTCGAGCAGGTCCTCACGCGAGAGGGCCTTGCCGTTGTTCGAGGCGAGGTCGGTCAAGAGACGGAACTCCGTCGACGTGAGGTGCAGTTCGTTCCCGTCGGCCTCGCGCACGACGCCCTCGTCGGGGATCACGTGGAGGTTGCCGAGCTGGAAGGCGCCGGTGCTCTTCTCCGGTCGACGGCGCAGGTGCGCGCGTACGCGAGCGAGTAGCTCTTCGGGCACGAAGGGCTTGGTGACGTAGTCGTCGGCGCCCGACTCCAGTCCGAGCACGACGTCGGCGGTGTCGTCACGCGCCGAGACAATGACGATCGGCAGGTCGCTGGCGCTGCGCAGCGCGAGGCAGGTCTCGAAGCCGGACATGCCCGGCAACATGATGTCGACGATGGCCATGTCCGACGCCATGCGATTGAACATGGCGATGCCGACTTCGCCGGTCGGAGCGTCGTCGACCACGAAACCCTCGCCCTCGAACATCAATCGAAGCGCGGTGCGGATGTGGTCGTCGTCTTCGACGATCAAGATGCGCGACACGTGTACCCCCTCTGATACCCCGTCCACCTTACGATGTCACGAAGCACCGCCTCGGTCGTCATTAACGTATGACTATGGCTCATCAACGAGGCGGTCGGGCCGCGGGGCAGTGGTACCTGAAGGACTACGTCATCACGCTGCGCGCGACGGACCGGGCCGCGGCGACCCAGACGGCCTATCTCAGCGACGTCGAGGCCTTCATCGCGTGGGCGAGTGAACGAGCGGTCGTGCGACCGAGTGACGTGACGATGCGCGTACTGCGCGACTACCTTGCGTTCATGACCGAACGCGGTGATGAGCGCACGTCGATCATCCGCCGGCGCGCCTCGCTGCGCGGCTATTTCTCGTGGATGGTCCAGCGCGGGCACCTCGAGGAGAGTCCGGCCGCGCGACTGTCGGCCCCGCGGCCCAATCACCGACTGCCCAAGATCGTGGTGCGCGAACAGCTCGACAACCTGCTCGACGAGGACTGGGGCGACGACGTGTGGTCGACGTCGGACCGCGCGGTCTGTGAGGTCCTCTACGGTGCCGGGCTGCGCGTCAGTGAACTGTGCGGTCTCAACGTGCGCTCGGTCGACTTTCGTCAGGGACTGCTGCGCGTGATGGGCAAGGGCCGCAAGGAGCGCATCGTGCCCCTGCACCGCCGCGGACTCGACGCGGTCGCGATCTGGATCGAGGACGCGCGCGACGACGTGAGGCGACCGGACTCACCGTCCGAGGCGCTGTTCTTCAACCGACGGGGCAATCGACTCGGTCCGCGCGACGTGCGTCGAATCCTCGACAACCGGGTCGCGCGCGGACACGTCCACCCCCACGCCCTTCGCCACACCTACGCGACGCACCTCTTGGAGGGCGGCGCGGACCTGCGCGTGGTGCAAGAGCTCCTGGGACACGAGAGCCTCACGACCACCCAGATCTACACCCACGTCTCCAAGTCGCGCCTGCAGAAGGTGCACCACGACACCCACCCGAGGGGCTAAGGAAGGCCAGCGGCTAGGATGTACCGGCTCTCTCAACGCGGGGGAGTCCTGGAAATGTCACCGTGGTTTCGTACGGTCGCCCTCGGGTGCACCACGGTGATCGAGCAACCGAACGGAAGGAAAGACACGTGGCACTGGTCACCCTGCAAGAACTACTGGACTCGGGGGTGCACTTCGGGCACCAGACCCGCCGTTGGAACCCCAAGATGCGCCGATTCATCCTCGGCGAGCGCAACGGCATTTACCTGATCGACCTGCGCAAGACCCTCCTCGGCATCGAGACGAGTTACGCCTACGTGCGCGACCTCGTCGCCGACGGGGGCGTCATCCTCTTCGTGGGCACCAAGAAGCAGACCCAGGGTCCCATCGAGGACTACGCCAAGGCCTGCGGCATGCCCTTCGTGAACCAGCGCTGGCTGGGCGGCATGCTCACCAACTTCGCCACCGTCGCCGGACGAGTGAAGCGAATGGTGGAACTGCGCTCGATGGAGCGCGCCGGTGACTTCGACAACATGCCCAAGCGAGAGGCGCTGCGCCACAGCCGCGAACTCGAGAAGCTCGACCGCAACCTCTCGGGCATCGCCAACCTCGACCGCGTCCCCGACGCCATCTTCGTGATCGACACGAAGAAGGAGCACATCGCCGTGACCGAGGCGCGCAAGCTGGGCCTGCCGGTCGTCGCCGTCGTCGACACCAACTGTGACCCCGACGTCATCGACTACGTCATCCCCGGCAACGACGACGCGATCCGCTCCGGCGCGCTGCTCTGTCGCTTGATGGCCGACGCCGTCACCGAAGGTCGCTACATCCGTCAGAATCGTCCGGTCATCTCGAAGCAGTCGTCCGCGCCGGCAAATCGCGCGGCCCTCATCGAGGAACCGGCCAGTTTCGAAGGCGCCGCGGCCCCCGAGACACCGGAGGACGTGCTGGCCGACGTCGCGCCGGTCGTCGCCCCCGACGACGCACCCGAACTCGTCGAAGTGAGCACGCCCGAGCCCGTCGTCGAAACCGAACCCGTCGCAGAACCCGAGCCGGTCGTCGTGGCCGAGCCCGTCGCGGCCGAGCCCGTCGTCGACGAAGCCCCGGAGACTGAACCGGCGACGGAGTCCGACGCCACGACCAACGCCTAAATTTCGTTAGCAGAGAATCAAGGAGAACCAGGTGGCGATCACCGCGAAAGACATACAGACGCTGCGTCAAGCGACCGGCGTCGGGATCCTCGACGCCAAGCAGGCCCTCGAAGCCAACGACGGCAACATGGAAGAGGCGACGAAGTGGCTGCGCGTCCAGGGCAAGGCCTCGGCCGCCAAGCGCGCCGACCGCGAGGCCGGTGAGGGCGCCGTCGCCGTCGTGCGAAACGGCAACGTCGCGGCCATGGTCGAGATGCGTTGCGAGACCGACTTCGTCGCGAAGTCCGACGAGTTCGTCTCCCTGGTCGACGAGATCGCCGCGCGGGTCTGCGCCGAGGGCACCGACGCCGTCCACCAGTTCGACGATCAGATCGAGAAGTTGCTCGTGACCCTGAAAGAGAACATCTCCATCGGACGGGTCTACCGACTCGAGGCCGGCGAGGGTGAGGTCGTCGACACCTACATGCACCAACAGGCCGGACGGGGCGTCAACGGCGTCATCATCGTCGTGAAGGGGGCGTCCGAAGAGGTCGCCCACGAGATCGCGGTGCACGCGGCCTTCACCAAGCCGCTGTACCTGAACCGTGACGACGTGCCACAGAGTGAGATCGACAAGGAGCGCAAGACCGTCGAGGAGATCTCGCGCAACGAGGGCAAGCCCGAGGCGGCGCTGCCCAAGATCATCGAGGGCCGCATGAACGGCTGGTTCAAGGACCGCGTCCTCACCGAGCAGAGCTACGTCAAGGACGAGAAGCAGACCATCGCCCAATTCCTGGGCAGCGCGTCGATCACGGCGTTCGCTCAAGTGGTCATCGGGGGATAGGTCATCACCGTGCGCCGCGTCGTCTTGAAGCTGTCGGGTGAGGCCCTCGCCTCGGCCGCGAGCGACGAGACCATCGACGCGACGACCGTCGACTTCCTCGCCGCCGAGATCGCCGGCGCGATGGCGCGGGGCAACCTCGAGCTCGCCGTCGTCGTGGGTGGTGGCAACATCTGGCGCGGTGCGACCGGCGCGATGGCCGGCATGAACCGGGCCAACTCGGACCTGATGGGCATGCTCGGCACCGTGATCAACGCGTTGGCGTTGCAGGACGCCATCGAGAACCACGGCCGACCGACGCGCGTGCTCTCGGCGATCGGCATGGACCAGGTGGCCGAACCGTACATCCGCCGACGCGCGGTGCGCCACCTCGAAAAGGGCCGCGTCGTGATCTTCGCCGCCGGCATGGGTAACCCGTACTTCACGACCGACACGCCGGCCGCCCAGCGCGCCGCCGAGATCGAGGCCGACATCGTCCTCAAGGGCACCCACGGCGGGGTCGACGGGGTCTACTCCGAGGACCCGCGGGTCAACCCCGGGGCGACGAAGTTCGACGAGCTCTCCTTCGACGAGGTCATTTCGCGCGACCTACGGGTCATGGACATGACCGCGATCACGTTCTGCAAGGACAATCACCTGCCGATCCGGGTCTTTGACCTGATGGCTGATGGAAACTTGGGTCGCGCGCTCGACGGTCAGGCCGTCGGTACTCTGGTGAGGTAATGGAAAACGAACTCGTCGAGCTGGTGATGCAGGACACTCGTGAGCGCATGGCGAAAGTGATCGAGCACGCCAAGGTCGAGTTCTCCACCGTGCGCACGGGTCGCGCCTCCCCGGCGCTCATCGAGAACCTGATGGTCGAGTACTACGGGACCGACACCGCACTGAAGTCGCTCGCGAACTTCTCGGTACCCGAACCGCGACTCCTC